>JBGTEJ010000061.1:0-15496 GCA_041747855.1 Acidimicrobiia bacterium
GAGTCGACTCGAGTGCCAACCGCAGTTCGGCCATCCTCGGACTCCGAGCAGGCGAGCAGCACCGATCCTCGAGCGCATTCATCGCCGAATCGCAAATCGTCAACAGTTCTTCGACCGAGTCGAACACGCCGGTACTCATAGGCTTCCATCATGGGGCATGGTTGCTTTTATACACCTTCCAGTCAGGTGGAATGTCAAGCCCGCTCAGGGGTATGACCACAGGACGGGGACAGCAGGTGTAGCCATTTGTGTAGCCATACCTGAACGCACAAGGCATCTCGTCCCGAGATGGCACGAACCTAGAGGTTTCCCGACGCTATCGGCCCTTTGAGAGGTCAGGGCCGGGGCTAGACCCCTACCGATCGGAGGACATCAGCGCGGTCAGTTCCGGCTGAATACCTTCTTGGTTTGGTCGACTGCCTCCCCGGCGCCTTCGATCACAGTCTCAACCACATCCTTGCCCCGGTCGACAGCCTGGTCGTAGCCTTTCTTGGCTACCTTGCGTCCTTGCTTCAAGGCCTTCTCGCCTTGCTCGCGGGTCGCTTTGGCAACATCCTTGCCCGTTTCGACTGCCTGGTCGAGGCCCTTCTTGGCGGACTTCTTTAATTCGTCTGTGTCGATGTCGTCGATCTTCTCCCCGACCACTTCGGCGAGATGGGTGGCTCCGGACTTTGCCCGAGCGGAAACTCCCGACGCTGCCCGCGCGGACATATCCCCCGCTTTGCGCAATCCGTCGAGAATGATCCCGACCGCGGCACCGGCGAATGCCCCCATGGTGAGGCCCTTCCATACGTTTCTCATGTGACTCCTTTTTGTTGTACTAGGGGCATACCCGGATCCGGCGAGAGCTAACCGGAAACACCAAAGAACTTTGGTTGCTCGGGGACTCGTCGTGCGGAATCCGCCGGAGCACGCCGTCGCGGGCTCGGGTGTGGTTCACTCCCTCCGATGAGGAAACTCCTGTGCTGGGTGTCGGTGTCGATCGACGGTTACATCGAAGGGCCGGAGCGGCAGATCGACTGGCACAGGGTCGACGACGAGCTCCATTCGTTCTTCAACGACCGGCTTCGTCAGGCAGGAGTGCTTCTCGAAGGAAGAGTCACCTACGAGATGATGGCGGACTTCTGGCCGACCGCCGACCAGGATCCCGACAACACTCCCGTGGTCCAGGAGTTCGCCGACATATGGCGGGACACGCCGAAGATCGTCTACTCAACAACATTGGAGGAGACAGGGTGGAACACCACCATCGTTCGAGGAGTGGTCCCAGAGGAAGTTCGAGTCCTGAAGGCCGAGCCCGGCGGGGACCTTGTAGTGGGTGGTGGCCAACTCGGGTCCGCTTTCGCCAAGCACGATCTGATCGACGAGTACTGGATATTCGTTCACCCGGTGATCCTCGGCACCGGGCGACCTCTTCTGGCGCTCTCCTACGCTCCTCTCGCTTTGAGGCTGGTCGAGACCAAGACCTTCGGCAACGGCGTAGTCATGCTGCGATACCAACGTCCTGAGGAGTGATCTACCGGTCAGTGGGAAGCCCTGGACGCGACCGATCGAACCTCTGACAGGGGATGGGATTGCATTCACTCGTCCCCTCGAAGGCGAGTGAATGACTAGCGGGAGCGCTCCCGGGCGACGTTTACGCTCAGACGACGGCCGTTGTAATCCTGGTCGTTGAAGGCAGTAATTGCCGCTTGGGCGGCCGCATCAGTTTCCATCTCGACGAAACCGAAACCGCGAGAGCGACCCGTCTCCCGATCTGAGACAACCTGCGCTCTGAGCACTGTGCCGTGCTCGGCGAACGCGGCTTCCAACTGCTGAACGGGAGGTTTCCGACATACAGATTCGTGAACAAAGGCGCTCCTTCCGCGCTGGTTGGTGGTTATGGGCGGAGAAGATAATTTCCTCCAAAGGCTTCCGCAGCTGAAAACGGCATCCGAGTTCCGGCACTTCGCTACCTTCTCCCCGATGGCACCTCCCACGAATGGCAGAACCCGTGCCGCCTTCGTGCTCGGAGGTGGTGGACGTTGGGGTGCCGTAGAGGTCGGAATGCTCCAAGCTCTCTACGAGGGGGGCATCGCTCCCGGCCTGATCCTCGGGACTTCGATCGGTGCGTTCAACGGATCAGTGGTGGCAGACGATCCAGGTCCCGCCGGCCTGAAACGACTCGCCAGCTTCTGGGACGACATGTCCAGGACGGAGCTGTTCCGAAACGGTCTCATGGATCGTATGAAGAACGTCGCCATGCTGAGGCCGGCAATCAACGAGACGTCCGATCTGAGGGATCTTCTGGAACGGCTTCACCCTCCCGATCGGCAGATCGAAGACCTCAGTGTTTCATTCCAGTGTGTGGCGGCCTCGATCGAGAGGGCGGCGGAGCATTGGTTCACCAGCGGGCCCCTCAATCAGGCGCTTCTGGCCTCGTCTGCGGTCCCTGCCCTGTTCCCACCCGTGAAAGTGGGTAGTGAGCACTTCTACGACGGTGGGTTGGTCAATTCCGTCCCCCTCACCCGGGCCATAGAACTGGGGGCCACAGTCGTCTATGTCCTCCAGGTCGGTCGTATCGAAGCACCGCTCCGACCCCCGCAGCGTCTGTACGAGTCTGCCCTCATCTCATTCGAGATCGCCCGACGGCACCGCTTCACCACCACCATGCAGAGCCTTCCCGATGATGTCGAGGTCCATCTCCTCCCCTCGGGCAACCCGGTCGCGTTCGATGATCGGCGACAACTCAAGTGGAGGGACACCGGGGACACCGCCGTCCTCATCGAGACCGCATACGAGGCGTCACGGAAGTACCTGGAGGAGTGCATCAACAGATGAGGCCACCCCCCATCGTTATCCGGCGGGTCCTCCTCCAACCAGCCTATGTTGCCGCTGTCGCTCTGGGGTTGGTAACCCTCCCCATAGTCATAGTCGGGGCGGCCTTCCTGTCCAGGTATGTTCCGGGGAAGTGGCGGATCCTCAGGATCGTCTGGTTTCTCTTCCTCTATCTCGTCGTCAATGCCACTGCCGTCCTCGTTCTGTTCCTCTATTGGGTGGCCTCTGGTCTCGGATGGAGGATTCGAGGCCCTTTCTGGGAGCGTGCCCACTACCACCTGCTGGGCGGGCTCCTGCGCCGGATCATCGCATCGGCAAAATTCACCTTCAAAGTGAGTCTCCTCATCGAAGGGTCTCCACCCAGCACTGAGGGCCGGAGACCGATTTTGGTATTCAGTCGGCACGCCGGGCCTGGCGACTCGATGCTCCTCATGGATGGTCTTGCCAATCGGTTCCAGAGGAACCCACGAATCGTCTTGAAGGAATTCCTCCAGTGGGACCCCGCGATCGACATCCTCCTCAACCGACTCCCGTCGGCCTTTGTGCGAACCGGGGAGAAGGGTCAGGAGCTGCTCTATACGATCTCGGAGATGGCCGCCTCGATGGATTCTGATGATGTCTTCGTCATCTTCCCCGAGGGCGCCAACTACACCAGAAAGCGTCACCTGCGGTCGATCGAAAAGCTGCATGAGATCGGTCGCCCTGACCTGGCCGAAAGGGCCGAAGCGCTGAAAAGCACGCTTCCCCCGCGTTCCACCGGAGCGATGACCGCGCTGGCGGCCGCACCGCCGAAGTCGGATGTCTTCTTCGTCGGACACGCCGGTTTGGAGACGTTCGAGACTTCGGGCGATATCTGGCGGGGCATGCCCATGGACACCGACATCGCGGTGCGTATCTGGCACGTTCCCTCGGAGCAGATTCCACCCCCTGGCCAGCAGGAAGCCTGGTTGTTCGACAAGTGGGCTGAGATTGACGCTTGGATCTCGGACCGTCTGGCCAACACCGCTGAGCCCTTCGACGACTTGGACGCCTACTAGCCCTTCCCCGATCGGTTAGCTTGGCCTCTCATGCCGTGTCTGGACCTGCGCAAGCAGGTCGACACAGAGGAGGAGTTGACGCGTGTTGGTGATCGGCACCACGGTGCTCGGAGTCGACGAGATCCCGAGGGCGCTGGCGTTCTGGTCGGAAGCCCTTGGGTACCGGCCACGGAGACCGCCTGACGACGACTGGGTGATTCTGGACCCTCCGCCGGGTGTCGAGGGCGCATCGCTGGCGCTCATGCAGACCCGGGCCACTGTCCACCTTCCACCACGGATCCATCTCGACCTGTATGCCGACGACCAGACCGCTGAAATCGAGCGACTGATCGCTCTCGGCGCCCGACACATCGGCTGGGACCGTTACCCCGAAAGTGGTCACTTCGTGATCCTCGAAGATACGGAAGGGAACAGGTTCTGTGTGGTCGATGCAGGTTTCACCAGGCGAGACCCGGCGCCGGAATCACCTGAACCGGGCGGGTGAGAGTCGCTCCGGATCGACACCTGCCATCGCGAGGGCGGGAGCCAAGTCTGAGCCGGTGACCAGGCTGGCGGTGAGGGAGCCATAGGCTGGAGATGTGGCTATCCCGATGCCCCCCAGCCCGACGAGCCAGTAGAACCCGGGTGCCGTGGGGTCTTCACCTATCACCATCTCACGATCGGGGGCGAAGGTGCGAAGCCCGGTCCATTGGGAGTTCACCGACCGTATGTCCAGAGTGGTCGACTCGTTGATGCGTTCGATCGCCAACGCGACATCTTCGATCCGTGCCCTCGGATCGCCCGGCTCGTCCGGGTTCTCCTCGGCGAGCGAGCAGAGGACTTGGGTGCCGTCAGGCTTGAAGTAGAACCTGTGATCCACGTCGATCACCATCGGCCACCTGGAGTATGACTCCGATCCGGGCACCATGAACGCCGTCCTCCGCATCGGTTGCAGGCCCAGGGGGCTGATGCCGGCCATCGCCGCCACCTGGTCGCCCCAGGCGCCCGACGCATTCACGAGTACCCGACCGGAGAGAGTCCTGGTCGCAGTAGTCACCACCCACCCTCGGTCGGTGCGTTCGATGGCTTTGAGTCTCGACCCGGTGAGTATCTCCACACCGTGGCGCCGTGCGATTCGAACGAAGGCCTGGTGCAGTCCGGCGACGTCGATGTCGCGTGCCGATGGCTCATACATGGCAAGGGCGACACGATCCCGTCGCAGCGAAGGGACCAAGGAAACAGCGCTCTCGACATCCATGGGATGGATCTCGTAACCGGGGAGTGTCGCTGAGGCGGCCTCCGCAATGAGCCGGTCCGCTTGATCCTCGGTGGCGATCCACAGCAGCCCACGGTCCGAAAGGAGTGGCCCCTCTGCGGCGCCTTCGGGAGGAGACTCGAGGAACCCCTGACTGGCGACCGCCAGCGGTCTGGTGCCGACAGCCCCATAGTTCACCACGAACACGGCCGCCGATCTTCCGGTGGTGTGGAAGGCGAGGGTGTTTTCAGCCTCGATGAGGGTGACCGAGCCGTGCGGCGCAAGATGCGCCGCCGCCGAGACCCCTGCCATGCCTCCGCCGATGACGACGAAGTCGATCAAGGATTGATCACCACCCGGCCCAGAGACTGCCTGGAAGCGACCATCTTCAGGGCCTTCATGCCTTCCCCAAGGGAGAACCTGTCCCTGATCGAGGGCTTCAGCTCGCCAGCTGCGACCAGGTCGACGATCCGGGCGAGATTCGCTCTGGCCTTCTCCGGTTCTTCGGTGCTGAAGCGCCCCCAGAAGACACCGACCAATGAGCTCCCTTTGAGGAGGGGAAGATTGAGGGGGATCGATGGGATATCTCCTGATGCGAACCCGACCACGAGGTGACGGCCGTTCCACTTGGTCGAGCGGAGGCTGGTTTCGGTGGCAGGGCCGCCGACAGCGTCGTACACGACGTCGACTCCGCCGCCGGTTGTGGTCCTGGCGATGCCAGCCCTGAGATCCTCTTCGTCGTACCTGATCACTTCATCGGCCCCCGCTTCCGTCACCAGTGCCGCCTTCTCCGCACTCGACACGGCGGCGACCACTTTCGCACCGAGCATCTTGCCGATCTGGACTGCGGCTAGCCCCACCCCGCCTGCCCCACCCAGCACCAGCAGTGACTCTCCGGGTCGGAGCCCCGCTCGATCCAACAGTGCGTGGTAGGAGGTTCCATAGGTGGCGGGGAGAACCGACGCCTCGTCGAGGCCCACAGGGTCGGGGACTCCGGCGACATCGGTCGGTGCGACCGTCACGTATTCGGCCATGGCCCCGAAGGATGTGAATCCGCACACCCGGTCTCCGGCAGCGAAACCCGGGACTCCACCGTCGTTCACGACCGTGCCGGCAAACTCGTAGCCAGGGGCAAATGGCGGCTCGGGTCGGAATTGATATTGCCCGGCGACCATCAAGGTGTCGGCGAAGTTGACTGCGGTCGCCGCCACCTTCACAACCAACGAACCGGGGGTGGGTTGAGGGTCGGGAAGTTCGCCCACCCGGAGAGCAGAGATTCCCTCGTAGTTGTCGCATATCAGTGCACGCATCAGAACAGGTTACGTGCTGCATCAGTGGGTTGGCTCTGACACAATCGCGTAGTGCCTGTCGAACCCGACCCGTCATCGTTCGATCTGCCCCGGCCATCCGTGGACGATGGGGACGTGGTGGCGGTCGGTGGAGACCTCTCGCCGGGAACCATCATCCAGGCATATCGGAAGGGGATGTTTCCCATGCACCTCCCCGACGGGCATCTCGGGTGGTGGTGTCCGGTCGAAAGAGCAGTGATTCCCCTAGATGGCCTCCGGGTGAGTCGGTCCCTGAGAAAGGCGATGCGTAGGTTCACGGTTACTGTGGACATGGAGTTCCAGGGCGTAATAGATGGTTGTGCCGACCCCAGTAGAGAAGGGGCTTGGATAACACCCGAAGTGGTCAACGCATACGTCGAGCTCCATCGCAGGGGGTGGGCCCATTCGTTTGAAGTGTGGGACACCGATGGTGGATTGGCGGGCGGGCTCTACGGTGTGGCGATCGGCGGTCTGTTCGCCGGTGAATCGATGTTTCATCGGGTCAGTGATGCCTCGAAGGTGGCGTTGATCAATCTGATCGTGTACCTGAACGAGAACGGGGGCAGCTTGCTCGATGTCCAGTGGCTCACCCCCCACTTGGAAGCTATGGGGGCCGTCGTCATCGGGAGGGACGAGTATCTGCGACGTCTTCCCGTCGCCCTCGAGCGCTCGGATATGTTCGCCTAGTGCTCCCCGCTGCACTCACGTCTAGAGTCCCGCCCTTGTGCGAGGAGGAACCATGAGTGCCCTGGTGGCAGGAGTAGACCTCACCGTCCTGGGGAGACGGGTGGCGGATCGCGCCAGGATCATCGCCGAGGATTCCGGGCACGCCGTCTCTTTGGTTCATGTGATTGAGCCGGTCGGCGAAGCCTTGATAGATGCCGGTCTCGCCAGGCTAATGGGGGACTATCAGTCGAGGACCGCATCGGAACTGTTGGAGTGGTTTCGTCAGCGGACGTCGGTGGGTGTCGACTTGACGGTGGTGAAGGGTTCTCCCTCCTGGGAACTGGTATCCCGTGCCAAGACCGCTGACCTCTTGGTGGTGGGATCGTCGACTCTCGATGCCTTCACCCTCGGGCCGACGGCGAGACGGGTGGCACGGATGGCCGCCAGCGACGTGCTGGTAGTTCGCCGACAGCCGCGGGTTCCCTACCGTCGGGTCGTGGTGGCGGTCGACTTCTCGGAGGGCTCCAGGGCGGCATTGGATCAGGCGATGGCACGGTTCCCGGATGCGGAAACCACCGTTGTCTACTCGTTGACCTCACGGTTCGACCCTGTTCTCATCGATGCCGGCTTGTTCATCGAAGAACTCGACGCTGACCGGAGCCGTCGGCTCGAGGTAGCGAGGGACCGCATGGCCGAGTTCGTTCACGGCCGTACGGGCGTGGCTCGGACGACCGTGTTGGACGGCCCGACTCTGGAATCGGTCTCAGAGGTGGTGCGCCAACGGAACGCAGATCTTCTCGTGGTCGGCAGCCGGGGGGCATCTGCCACACGTATGGTGCTCCTGGGATCGGTAGCCGAGGGTCTGCTCGGATCTGCCCCATGTGATGTCCTCCTGGCGAGGGTGCACTCGGCATTCCGACGCCCGTAGATCCCGCCTCGTGGCGGTAGGCTGATTGGAGGCAACCGTCACAGGCTCGGAGATTGTGGGCATGAACTTCCGAAGGGTGTACCACCGGTACGCCCCACAACCTATACGGACGACGGTGCGACGGGTGCGGGATCGGTGGACCGCTCGAGACGGTTCGGCGCAACGGAAGCAGTCGTCCGAGGGCCGTTTTCAGGCGATGGTCCGACAGCAGTACACCCTTCCCGATGGTGCCGAGGGCCATCCGATGCATGAAACCTGGCTCAACTACGCGCTGGATACGAACGATCGCGGGGTGGAGGTCGTCCGGACCGTGTCCAAGTTCGCTGATCCGGTGGGCAAGAGGCATCTTGACATCGGGTCGGCGTACGGAGGAACTGTGTTGGCGTTCGCAGCTGCTGGTGCAACTTCGGTCGGAGTCGAGATCGCTCCAAGCTGGTTGGAGATGGGTTTGGTCAACGTTGGTGATCACCCGCACCTGAATGTTGAATTGCTTGGAGGCGACATCCTGTCCGAAGAGGTTCATTCGGGGCTCGGTAAGTTCGACATCATCACATGTGAGCATGTCATAGAGCATGTCAGCAGTGTCGAGAGGTTCCTAGACGTCCTTGCAGGACTTCTCACGGATGAAGGTCTTTGTCACCTCCTGATCCCTAACCCGTTCAGCCCTTCTGAGGTGGCAAGCGATGGCCACTATGGGTTGTTCGGTCTCACCCTGTTGGAGAGGTCTTTGGCCGAGTCGTACTTCTACGCGGTGGGTTGGAACGAGGAGTATGGAGTGGGGGAGTACTGCTTCACCTATCGGGACCACGAATTGATGTTTCGCGACGCAGGTCTGTATCTGGAGCAAATCTATCCGCCAGAAGAGTTCAGCCAGGCAGCGATCGATGACACAGTCACGAAAGTGAGAGGTTTGACCAGATCGTTCGAGTCGAAGGTCTCGAATGGAGCGATCCCCGTCGAGTTCGTCCCTGAGATAGAAAGGGCACTGCGCGGCTACATGGATAGCTTCGAAGGCTCGCTTCGTCGATTCGAGAAGAGCACCGGAGGTTTGCGGAAATCGCTGGGTCGGGATCTGCTTGTTCAGTACGGTCAGGATGCTTGGTATGTCATTGCCTACAAGGAGATGGACTCAGCTATCGGGGCGGTGGGCGAACCGACGGTCTGAGTCTCCACCTTCCATGGGTGGGTTGGCGGTATGGAGTCAGCTTGTGTTGGTGGATCGCGATGTGGTGGTGGTACCAGCAGACAGAGATCAGATTCTCCGGATCTGTCGGGCCCCCCTTGCTCCACGGGATGATGTGGTGGACCTGGAGCCGGTTCCGGCTGTCGCATCCGTCGATAGAGCACCGGTTCCCGTCTCTGCGAATGATCGCTCGGCGTAGCGGCGGAGGGATGCTTCGACTGCCGCGTCCGTAGCGCATCGGTTCACCTTGTTGGGAAACTGCGATGACTTCGGTGGTGGAGTCACAGAGAAGGGCCTCCAACGCCTGACGCCCGACTCTGGGCCCGGCCTGCAGATAGACCCCGGCCTCACCTGTCGAGCCGGTTGCGGTGTCGGCATCCACGAAGACGGTCACTTGTGTCGGAATGGCATCGTTTGAGCTGCAGATCAGTGCAAGTGCCGTGGCCCGGCGCCATGCGCTGGCGACAGGCATGTGGGGGTCGTCCGTAGGGAGGGCATCAGACTGTTTTGTCAGAGCTTCGTCGATGATCGCTCCGGTGGCGCCGTCCAAACCGCCCCATACGCTCCACCAGGAGAGGTCGAGTGAGGGCTGCAAGATCAGGTACTGATCGTCGGATGTCCTGGTCTCCTTTGCCGCAGAGATGCGATGGCGGCGTGCAGCTTCCCTCACGACGCCAGCGATGTCTAGGTGACGGAAGGTCGGGTCGGGGTCACCTGACGGAAGGACTCCGGATGAGGCTTCGATACGGTCGAATGTCGATTCGAGCTCGTGTCCTAGTGATCTCAGCTCGGGACGCTCGCCGGTGCGACGCATGGTGCGAACCAGGCTCTTCGCGGTGTCCAGACTGACGTCGGCTCTCGCCGCAACCCACTCGGACAGCGACCGGGCACCGTCTCCACTGGCCACCTGAGCCCTATCGATTGCCTCGAGAGCTTCCATCTGGATCGTGCGGAGCTTCGCTATGTGAAGTTCCGCGGTGACCAGGGTGCGCTCTGCGACATCGATCGTGGCGAACGTTTCGGCGGGGCGGGCCTCCCTTGTGAGCGAACTGGTGTTCGATTCCATAGCCGGAACATATACGACGGCTGGGACAGAAACAAGAGGGTTGTTTACGTTGGAGATGACTATTTTGGGCATAGTCATCTTGTTGATGTGAGCCGGACCGGCGGTGAGCCTCTAGCCTTCCAGCATGACCCCCGCAGTCGGGCTCACTTTCGGAATCAGCGTCGTTCCGGAGTGGCAGTCTCAGAGCGAGATCCTGGAGATGGTGAACATCGCCGACGAGTCGGGTCTCGATGTGGTCGGAATACAGGACCACCCATATCAGTGGCGCTTCTACGACACATGGACACTCTTAGCGTTCCTCGCAGCACGCACCAGCCAGGTCAGGTTCTTTCCGAACGTCGTGAGCCTCCCGATGAGGCCACCGGCGATGCTCGCCAAGTCCGTCGCCTCGTTGGATGTCCTTTCCGGTGGCAGGGTCGAGCTCGGCCTGGGGGCGGGAACCTTCTGGGAGGCCATAAACGCCATGGGAGGCGTCGAGCGGTCACCCGCGGAAGCCTTCCAGGCCACCGAGGAGGCGATCGACGTCATACGGCTCATCTGGAGTGGTGAGCGCGGGGTCCGATACGACGGCCAGCATTACCAACTCTCCGGTGTCCACACCGGGCCCCAACCGGCACACGATGTCCAGATCTGGATTGGTGCCCGCGGGCCAAAGATGATGGACCTCATAGGCAGAAAGGCGGATGGCTGGGTGCCTTCGTCTTCTTGGGCACCGCCTGAGGACCTGGGTGGGTACATCGACCAGATCCACGAATCCGCCGAAGGTGCAGGGCGGGATCCTGGACAGATCAGGGTGGTTTACAACGTCATGGGAGCGATCTCGCCCGATGCTGGTGATCGATTTGTCGGGCCCGCCTCCAAAATGATCGAAGAACTCCGTGAGGTGGCGGGAAGAGGGGTTGACACTTTCGTGTTCTGGCCGAACGGGGATGATCTCCCCGGACAGGTGGAGGCGTTCGCCTCCGAAGTGGCTCCCGTCCTTCGCAAGGCGTGAGTCGCTAGGCGACCTGGGGCCAGTAACCTTATGCAATCGGGCTCGTAGCTCAATCTGGTCAGAGCAGCGGACTCATAATCCGTTGGTTGCAGGTTCAAGTCCTGCCGGGCCCACAATCCACCGACCAGGAAGAACCTCGAATACGCCAGGTAGCACCAGGGAAAACTGCTGATCCGACCTCGCTCACGGTCTCTCAGCCTTTCACGCCGTTTCACCCTGTTTTTCATTCTCGTGCGGCACAAATGCGGCACAGAACACTGAACCGGGACCCATACGGTCCCTCGGTCGTCGTCCAGACTCGTCCGGGTTGAGATCGCCACCTCATCGGTTGACATCGTGGAGTTGGTGTTCGATCCACTCTGCGATGTCGGTCCACCGGTAGCGGACATGTCTGCCTACCCGGAATCCCGGTGGTCCTTCTCGTCGGTACCGCCACTGGTAGAGGGTGGCCACCGGGACCCCGAGATAGTCGGCGAGTTCCTCGACGGTAATGAGCCGGTCCTGACGTTCCATGCCCTCGATCGTCGGTCGGCACCCTCTCAACTCACTGTCATTCACCCTCCCAGTAGGTGATCGGCTCTGGAACGAGACAACCGGGTTGGTCGACGTGGTCGCGTCTGATGACCCGACTTGGAGAGTGTCGTTTCGGGCCTGGTCAGAGCAGTATGGGAGTGTTTCTGACACTCGGTTGACAGGGTTTGTGACACTCGGCTGACAGGGTGATCTGGTCTTCTTGATCCGGTGACTTGTCAACCTGAATCTCGCGTTGACCTCAGCCGGCCTAGGAGTTGTTTGGGAGTGGTTTGGCAGGGTGACCAACTATTAGCGCTGCTGCTGACCGACTTCGAACGGCGATACGAGCCGGGCTCGACAACCCGATCCAACAGCCGACCCACGGCGAGTTCTATCCGCCACGGGCGCATGTTCAGGTTGGCGAACTTGGCCATCCCGAGGGCTCAACGACGAATGGTCGAACCCGAGAATGCCGACACCGCGTCTCCGAACAAGTCGACGTCTTCGACACTGAGCCCAGGTCCAGCCAACGACCGAGATCCAGCGACCACCCACCCACGACTCCGGCTCCGGCTCCAGATAGACAGACGGTTGCACACCTGCGGTCGCATGGTCATTGGGGGTGTCTGGTGACGGTTCGGGTGAACTCGTTGAAAGGGGTGGAGGCGGGCCGGTATTACACCGACCGGCTTCCCTCCTACTACTTGGATGGGGAGGAGCCGCCGGGCCGGTGGTGGGGGAAGGCGGCCGATTGTCTCGTCCTCTCCGGTGAGATCGATCCAGCCGCGTTCCTGGCGGTGATGGCCGGGCAGGACCCGGCGACCGGCTCGGATCTGGGTCGTAGGTTTGGGGAGGGGTCGGTCAGGGGTTATGACGCCACGTTCTCGGCTCCGAAGTCGGTGTCCGTCCTCTTCGCAGTCGGCGACGACCGTGTACGTGATGAGGTGGTGGAGTCTCATGAGCGGGCGGTGGAAGCGGTGTTGGGCTGGGTGGAAGATCATGCCCACACTCGGCTGCGTCGCCACGGTCACATCATGACAGTGGATGCCGAGGGGCTGGTGGTCGGGGTGTTTCGTCAGCACACCAGCCGTCGACTCGACCCCCAACTGCATACCCATGCAGTGATTGCGAACCGGGTTCCCGCTCCCGATGGGAGGTGGTTGGCTCTGGATGCTCGCAACATGATGGTCGACCAACGCACCCTGTCTGCTCTCTACCACGCCAGCCTCCGGGCCGAACTTACGAGGCGACTCGGGGTGGGATGGAAGACACCAGAGCATGGGATCGCCGAGATCGCAGCTGTCCCCGAGGAGGTGTTGGCCGAATTCTCCCAACGGAGCAACGACGTCGAACGGCGCCTCCAACAGAAGCTAGAACGGTTCGGCAGCGACCTCGACCGTGAGCCGTCGGTTAAGGAACGGTGGCGGCTGGAGCGGGAAGCGGTGTTGGACAGCCGACCAGCCAAACCCCACGGAGTCACCCTCACTCGACTACACGAGGAGTGGCGTGAGCGAGTCCAGAATCTGGGCTACGACCCGCATCGACTGCTACGACAGGTGGTCGGCGGTGCCCGAAGCCCGGACAGGCTCGACCACCTCGAGATGGCTGCGCTAAGCGAGTCGGCTCTGCGTGCGTTGGGTGATCGACAGTCGTCGTGGCGGCACGCCGAACTGATCAGAGAGCTGGCAGCAGCCGTACCCACCACCATGGCTAGGGGTTCGGTCGACCTGACGGAGGCTCTGGACGCTCTCGCCGACGATATCGCCGACAACCGCTGCGTCGACATCTCCCGACCCGTCCCGTCCGGCGTTCCCCTTCGACGCGACGGACGGCCGATCACCGAAGCAGCGGTGGACCGTGCGCTCACCACCAGGACGATCCTCGATGAGGAAGAGGACCTGATCACCCGGGCACAAATCCGCAAGTACCGCCAGAAGACCAGGACGAGAACCCGGGTCATCCGGTTCGGTCGGAACCTCACACCGGGCCAGCAAGAAGCTGCGGCCGCCGTCACCGGTGATGGCGGATTGGAACTGATCGTCGGTCCGGCAGGTGCTGGGAAGACCACCATGCTCGCCAGTGGAGTACTCAATCTGCGTGCCCAAGGCCGCCAGGCATTTGGGGTGGCTCCGACCGCGGCGGCAGCAGAGGTCCTCGCCACCGAGACTGGCATGGGGGCAGACACGTTGGACAAGCTGCTCACCGAACACTCGAGTCCAACACGACGACCTCAACCTGAATACGACCTGGCGGCCGGCGCCACGGTGATCGTCGACGAAGCGGCAACCGCCTCCACACCCAAACTCGCCCAGCTCTTTCGGCTAGCCGATCAACAAGACTGGCGGCTCATCCTGGTCGGAGATCCCCGCCAGTTCGCTGCCGTGGGCAGGGGAGGCATGTTCGCCCACCTCGTCGACCGTCATGGCGTAGTCGAATTGGATCAGGTCCACCGGTTCCACCACCCGTGGGAGCGACAAGCCAGCCTCCGTCTTCGCACCGGCGACCCCGCCGTCCTCACCGAATACCAGAAGCAAGGGCGAATCCACGGCGGCACCCTCGAGCAAATGGAGGCCGAGGTTGTTAGGGCCTGGCGGGAGGCACGTGGTCGAGGCGAAACGGTGGCACTAATGGCCAACAGCACCGAGACCGTCGCCCTGCTCAATCGACGCGCCCAACAGACTCGCATCCTGGCCGGGGAACTCGATCGAACCACCGCTCCACAGCTCCGAGTCGACGAGCATTGGGTACTGATTGGCGACGAGGTCGTCACCCGCCGCAACAACAGGACCCTCAGAACAGATCAAGGCTTGATGGTCAAGAACCGGGACCACTGGACCATCACCAACATCCACCCCGATCACAGTGTCACCCTCACCGGCCGCACCGGCACCGTCCACCTGCCAGCGGAGTACGTGGCCGCCGATCTAGAACTCGGATACGCACAGACCAGCCACGCAACCCAGGGACGCACCGTCGACACAGCCCTTCTCCTGGTGGATACCTTAACGGACAGCCGCGGTGTCTACACCCCTCTAACCCGAGGACGAGAAGCCAACCACGCCTACGTCGTTACCGACGACAACCAGACCAGCCTCGACGTACTCACCCGGGCCCTGGCTCGAGAATGGATCGACCAGCCCGCGGTCGCGCGCCAACTGGGACTCGATCCCGACCCTTCGAGCCATCTCACCCCCGATGGCGCGGGTGATGAGGAGGAGGCTGGCGAGCGGGCCCGGAACATTCTTCGACTGATCGAAGAACGCCGGGCACGAACTCGAGAGAAGGAGCGCTCCCTGGGTTGCAGCCTGTAGCCGAGCCCGAATCTTGTGACCACATGTACAAGGGTCGCGAGGAATTTCGGCTGTTACCTCCCTCCTAGGCGGCGCCGAGCGCGGGAGAACTCGCGACGAAGTCCGCGAGGATTCCACCAGCCCTCGGCGCTCGTGGCTCGGCCTCCTCGAGATCGCCGCGACCAACGCAAGCGACTAGAGCCTCATGGCGGGAATCGGGGGTTCGCGTTCTCGAGTTGCGGTCACCACTCCGTAGTTAGCTACGCAGAACGGAACTAGATACGTGATGGCCGATTTGGCCCAGGTGCTCGTCGTCGCCTCACCGGCCAGTACCACGTCGAGATGGTTCACACAGAACAGGATCGTTCCGACGATGACGGCGGCGCTGATCGTCCTGATGAGATGCGGCCGATAGCACACGACAAGAGGTATCTCTCGCG
>JBGTEJ010000062.1:0-5948 GCA_041747855.1 Acidimicrobiia bacterium
CAGGTGCATCGCCATCGCTGCCTTGACCGCACATCCAGCGTGGTTAGTCAGCGGCTCGGGGGCCCCGAACACCGCCATCACGGCGTCCCCGACAAACTGCATCACTGTTCCTCCGTTGTCGAGAATGGCCCGGTTCATCTCCGCTCGGTGCCGGTTGAGCTGGGCGGCCAACGCTGATGGGTCGGTGTTCTCGGCGATCGAGGTGTATCCCCGAATGTCTGACATGAGGACTGTGACCTCGAGTTCTTCCGTCTCACCAATCCGCCGCCCATCCCTGCGAAGCTTCTCGGCAAGTCCTCCCGGCAGTAGACGGGACAGTTCTTCACCTTGTTCTTCTCGCAGAGCGATGGCTCGCTGCAGGGTCTTGAGCCGGTCGATCGCGCCCTGACGCCCGGCGGTTATCCCTTCGGCCAGCTTGACCCAGAGTTTCTCGATGCGGGTATCGATGTCGGTCGGCGTGGTCTTCATCGCATGGGCGATCGCCTTGATCGGTGTTCCCGCAGCGATCTGGGCCACGAGAGTCTCTTCGTCGCCGGAAAGCAAGCCGTCGGAGGAGATCGGCTTGGTCAGAGCTTCGACGATTCTCGGATCGAGCATCGACCCGCCGGTAGCGACTTCGCGGATTGCCCTCAACAGTTGGTCACCCTCGGCAACCCGGTCCTTGAGCAGATAGGCGTACCCGGCGGCTCCCTCGGAGAGGAGGGAAATGGCGTACTCCGGATCGTCGTACTGGGAGAGGATCACGATCCCGGTTCCTGGATGCATTTTGCGGACGATCTTGGCCGCCTCGATTCCTTCCTTCTGAAACGACGGGGGCATCCGGATGTCAGTTACCAGCACCTGTGGTGCGAGAGCCTCGGCGGCAGAGAGGAGATCCTCGTAGTCGGCAGCCACCCCAACCACCGCGACGTCATCGCTGAGTTCGATCAGAGCGCGAACTCCCTCTCTGATCAGAAGGTTGTCGTCTGCGAGTAGAACCGAGATCGACACGTCAGACGGGCCTGAAAACCATCATTGACACGATCACGATGACGGCGACCAGCTCGATCGCGCTCACTCGAAGGTAGGAGCGGAACAGACGTCCGTACTCCTTCGAGTCGGCGGTCCCGGCCTCACTCTGGGCATTGAGCTTCTTCTCGTATGCGCCACCGACTCCTGCGGCCAGTATCAAGGCGACCACCATCAGGATGAGGGAGATGACCACCCAGAGGTCTCCGAAGCCGATGCCGGCGTTTATCACCACCATCGTGATCCCGGTGGCCACCACCAGCAGCGGCATGGGAATGAAGATCCACTTGAGGGCCCAACCGTATTGAAGGAGGCCCGCCGCCACCTGGCCCTCCTTTCTCAGCACACTCTGGGCATGGCCGTGGACTGTTATCCCGGCGCCCACCCATGTGGCTCCGGTGAGGATGTGGATGAAGAGGATGATCGTGTACCAGCCGTTCATATCCGGCAAAGCTAAGGACTCCAGAGTCACCGCGCATCGGTGTTGACCGGATTTCCGATGTGTGGGAAACCACACCGCCAGTCTGTTGCTGACCCAATCGTCAAGCGACCCGATCTGCGCGAGACTCGACCAGAACCAAGGAGGCGAACACCGTGCGGCACCAATCGTCAGTCTCATCCATCTCCTGGATTCCATCGGAGGCCATGACCGGCCCGATGAGGCTCCCCATGGACCTGGGGATCGGTCACTACGACCCCCCGCCGCCCGACCGGCTCAATACAGACGAGTTGACCGCACTGCGTGATGCCGACCGGTTCCGGTTCGCCAACCATCTCTCGGCCTGGGTCGAGGTCGAGGACGGCGACATCGTCGACGCCGGATACGACGGGATGGCGCTAGTCGGTTCGACCAAGGCCAAGTTGGGATTGTCGGTCACCATCCCCGGTGTGGAGTTTCCAGTGCTCCAATCCGAGCCTGTGATCGAGAATGGCCAGGCCCGCTTCATCCAGACCGCAGGGGGACGGACAGGAGCTCCACTACCACGCAGGATCGACCGGCCCCCCTATGTCAGGATGACCGCACCGACAGCCTGGACCACACTGAGTCTCACTGTCGACGCCGACGGTTCGTCCTCGTTCGAGCTGATAGGCGCCTCGCCGTTCCCCCGTCATTGGCTCTACGGACCAGATGGCGATCTGGCCGGGAAGAGCGGGGTGATCGACTTCAGTGAATGGACCCGGGTCCATGACCACGATCGGACCCCATGGCACGACTACGAGCGGGCGGCCCTCATGGCCTCGGTCGAGTCCCAGGTGGAGCGAGATCTGTCGAAAGCGGTCATGTCCTCGAAGCCAGACATGGTGAAGGTGGCCGAAGGGGATAGGCTCATCGTCCAGGGCCAGCCCGGGTCTGCCATCTACCTGATACTCGACGGGGTCCTCCAGGTCGATGTCGACGGCAGCGCTGTCGCCGAACTGGGTCCAGGTGCAATTGTCGGCGAGAGGGCGATACTCGAGACCGGTCATGCCACCGCCACGGTTACGGCGATGACACCGGTCCGTGCCGCCCGGATACCAGCGGACGACCTCGACAGATCTGAGCTGGAGCAGATAGCCGCCCAACATCGCCGCGAGGACGATACCGGGAGAGGCGAGTAGCAGGTCTCCTCCGAGTCGTCGACGGTTAGGACAGCTCTCCTCGACCAAATAACCCACTTCCGGCGACATCCGAGACACCTTCAGGCGTACTGTTTCGTCGACCGTCCCCCTTGAGCGAGAAAGGAGTGGGGATGACAACGGACACTGCGCCCGGACCGGGCGCACTACAGCTCAACTACGGGCTGGATGACAAGCCGGAGCCGTTCTACAAGGCCCTGGGTCTGGGCGTGCAACACGTTCTGACCATGTTCGGGGCAACGGTCCTGGTTCCACTGATCCTTGGCCCCGCCATGGGGATGACCCCCCCACAGACCGCGATCCTGGTCAGTTCGGTGTTCATCTGCTCGGGCATCGCCACGGCTTTGCAGGTGACCATCGGGTCCCGACTACCGATCATCCAGGGTGTCTCGTTCGCGTTCCTGCCGGCGTTCTTCCTGATAATCGCGGCCCATCCCGGGCCGGAGGCGATGACCTACATCGCCGGCGCGATCATCATCGGGGCCCTCTTCGAGATCGCGGTCGGATTCGGTGGACTGATCGGACTCCTACGAAGGTACGTCACCCCCATAACGATCGCACCGGTGATCGCCCTGATTGGGCTATCGCTGTTCGGTCCGGCCGCCCAAACGGCATCCAGCCACTGGGGGATGTCGTTTTTGATGCTGGGATTGATCTTCTTCTTCTCGCTGATAATGGCAAGGAAGGTGAGGTTCTTCTCCCTGTTCCCGATACTCCTGGCGATCGTCACCACCTACGCCATCTCCTGGGTGCTGACGGTGACCAACGTCTTCAGCGCCGACAGCGCTGCCCGGGTCAACTTCGACGGTCTCGGAACAACTCCCTGGGTCAGAGGATTCGAAGTCGGCTTCGGTGGGATCGTGTTCCCGTGGGGTACTCCCCAGTTCGAACTTGGCTTCATCGTCGCCATCCTGGCGGCGTACCTCGCCTCGATGATCGAGTCGTTCGGTGACTACCACGCGGTGTCCCGGATCGCTACCGGGAAGGACCCCGATGCCCAGACCATCAATCGTGGCATCGGAAGCGAAGGTCTGGGATGTATGGCCACAGGTCTGTTCGGTGGCTTTGCCTCCACCTCGTACTCGGAGAACATCGGCCTGGTCGGTCTCACCAGGGTGGCCAGTCGCTATGTGGTGTTGCTCGGAGCCGGGGTGCTCTTGGTGCTCGGATTGGTGTCGAAGTTTGGTGCGGTAGTCGCCACAATCCCATTTCCCGTGGTTGGGGGCGCATACCTTGCCCTGTTCGGCCTGATCGCGGCGGTGGGTCTGTCCCTGCTCCGTCGCACCGACATGGACTCCCAGCGCAACTTGATGATCATCGGGTTCGTGCTGTTCTCTGGTTTCGTGTTCCCCGCTTACTTCGGCGGCCTCAGTGAGCCGGTCAACATGTGGGGCATTGAGTGGCTCAGCGACATCGTGATGGCTATCGGCTCGTCCGGTATCGCCGTTGCTGCGGTGTTCGGGCTTCTACTCGACAACCTGATCCCCGGCACCGACAAGGAGCGCGGTGTCATGGGTACCGGTGAGGAGATCAGAACCAGCTGACTCCCGACAATCAATGGCGCAGAGTCGGCCCCGGCTGGTCCGGGGCTGACTCGCGTCTGCACAAGCGCCGGGAGAGTGGCTGAGTCCGAAATCCAAACTTATCGGTTGGTTACGCCCCTGAGAGTGGGAGTATTGTGTCTGTGGCCGTCACACGATGGCCCGTCTGGAGGATCTCATGGCCAGCAAAGACAAGGGTGGGCGAACCGCTAAGAAGGCGGCGAGCCGCGATCTGAAGCAGAAGCGTCAGGACAAGAAGACCAAGAAGGACGGAGCAGAGCGCTCGTCGAAGCACAAGGTGACCTGAAGACCGGCCCTGTGTCAGGCTGTCGTCGGAGGGCCTTCGAGGGGTCCGATGACAACTCCGACTCGCGTTGCATCGACCTCCTTGAAGTTTCAAAAAACCCGCGTTAGGGAACTCTTGATTGATGAAGAGATTCGCCCGGGCGCTCGTCACTGCGGCGCGGGATTGGGTGGAGGACAAGGCTCCGCGCTTGGCGGCGGCGTTGTCCTACTACACAGCGTTCTCGCTCCCCCCTCTGCTGGTCCTGCTGGTCGGGATCGCCGGATTGGTGTTCGACGCCGATCTGGTCAGGGAGCGCATGGTGGCCCAGATCGGGCAATTGATGGGGACCGACTCGGCCAGCCTCCTCGATGACTCCATCTCCGAAGCACAACTGAGCACGGGCTCATTGGGTGCGGTGCTCATCGGATCGTTGGCGTTGCTCTTCGGGGCCGTAGGGGTGTTCGGTCAACTCCAGGACGCCCTCAACACAATTTGGGAAGTGGAGGCACCATCTAGGAAGGGGGTCTGGGGTCTGGTCCGTTCACGCCTCCTCAGCCTCAGCGCCGTTGTCGGCTCAGGATTCCTCCTGCTCGTGTCCCTCGCGGTCAGCGTCGCTGTGGGTGCACTCGTCGACAACCTTGGCACCTACAGCGTCCTCGCACCTTTCCTAGCGTTGATCGACATCCTGGTCTCACTGGCCGTCATCACCGTCCTTTTCGCCCTCATCTTCAAGATTCTCCCCGATACGGCAATCCCATGGAGGGCCGTCTGGTTAGGCGCCTTCGTGACCGCTTTGCTCTTCGTAGGCGGGAAGTTCGCCATCGGCATGTACCTGGGTACCACATCCGTGGGCTCCGCTTACGGCGCCGCAGGTGCCCTGATCGTGATCCTGGCCTGGATCTATTACTCCGCCTTGATCCTCTTCTACGGAGCGGAGTTCACCCAGGCGTGGGCTGACGGCCGCCGGTCCAAGGCATCCGGAGAAACCCCAAGGACCGAAGGGAGACGCGAGATTCCTACTCCTGAGGAGTCTGAGTCGGAGACCGCTGCGGTGCCGAGCGGAGTGGCGACACTGGTCACCCTGGCGATCGGATGGGCCATTGGGAGGAGGCTCGAGAAAGCCAGCCGTTCTACGGCACGACACAGTTGAAACTTGGGGATACGTCCGGCACTCTCGGAGGGTTGTCGACAGTAGAACCCGCCCGGTCAGGACTCTCTCGAAGTACTCGTCGACAGCTGCCATCGCCTGAGTCTCAGCATCGACGACGTCGGCCCCCAGCCTCTGTCGCTGATTGGCGACCCGCGTCGCGCAAACCGAGCAGTCTGCGGACCATCTCAGTCTCGGCCCTACCCTACAAAGCGGCCACGGCCGGCCGACAGCGCTGTCATGGTGGTTAGAGCCAAACGGTTCTCGTGATAGCGTTTGCCGACGGTTCTCTTCACAAGGGAGTGGTTGTGGATGGTTCGCGAATCAGGAACACATCAGTAGTCATAGT
>JBGTEJ010000063.1:0-14666 GCA_041747855.1 Acidimicrobiia bacterium
TGTGGGGAGTCAACGGAGGCCTCGTTGTGTTCCTGTTGGGCCTGGTCCTCGATGTGGCCATCATGAAGCGGATCGGTGCTCCGATCATGGGGCTGGCACTCCTCTACGCCATCGTCGTCTACTTCCGTAGTCTCGGCTCGACGAGGTCGGCCGCGACGGCGTGAGGCGACCGTTCCTGGCGATCGCCTTGATCGTCGCATTGGCCGCTTGCGGTGGGTCGGCAGTCCCTGATCTCAACGCGGACTTGGAGGCCGGGCGAGCCACGTTCGGTGCACATTGTGCGTTGTGTCATGGTGGAAACGGTCAGGGAGGATCTGCACCAGGCCTGGCCGAGGTCCTCACAACTTTCGGAGGGTGCCTCGATCAGATCCACTGGATCACCGTCGGATCGGAACGTCACAAAACCGAAGTAGGGCCGACATACGGAGACACCGATAAGCCGATCACTGCTGTCATGCCGGGGTTCGAGTCGATTCTCAGTGCCGAACAGATTGCCCAAGTGGCCGCCTTCGAACGGACCCAGTTCGGTGGTCAGGATGAGTCGGCGGCATTGGAGGAGTGCGGACTCTAGAGCTTCAACTTCCCCTGGCGGTCGTAGCCAGGACGGTGTAGAAGTCGGTCCCTCCCGCGGTCGACTCGCCGACGACTGCGCCATCGAAACCGCTGCGGGTCAGCGTGTCAGCAAGCTGGCCGGCCTCATCCCTGGTGAGTCCGTGCCCCTTACCGCGTTCCAATTGCTTTTCCACGATTAGGACCCGACCACCAGGGGCGAGGACCCGATGGACCTCGGCGATGCCCACCGGCTGGTCGGCCCAGTGGTGAAAGCTCGCCAGGACCAGGACCGCGGTGAAGTGAGCATCAGGGAAGGGGATCGACTCAGCAGACCCCACCTGAATGGTGGCGGTCGGTACCTTCCTCGACGCCCGCTCGACCATTGCCGGGCTCGGGTCGACACCAGCCAGTTTCGTGGTGAACGAGGAGGCATGCTCTAAAGCCTCACCCAGACCGCAGCCGACATCGAGGAAGCTGTCGTCCTCGGTGAGTCCCAGGTAATCGACGGCAGCGGTGCTCCTCGGTGCTCCGCGGCCCAACAGCCAGAACAACCAAACTTTGAATCCGGACCAACGCTCGATCCCGCCGTGCTTTGTAGACACCGGTCGAGGTTAGGGCCAGACCTAACGCAAATCTGGTTCGGTTGGTGTTGCCCGTCTGACAACACCGACGGTGAGCATCACCAGGGCCGCCACGATCATGAGTCCGAACAGGCCGATCCGGGCACCGGATGCCATGGGGTTGCCGAGGGAGTCGATGATGAGGAGAGTTATGTAGGACAGGTAGAGGGTGAGCATGACCGCACCCTCCCACTTTTCGATCAGCAGACCGCTGGCGAGGATAGGCAAGGCGACCAGCGTGGCCAGGAAGGCGACGGGGAAGTCGGTGGCCAGTATCCCTGAGGGGATGTCGACACCGTTCCCTACCAGGGCCGAGACCCCGAACACTCCCATCAGGTTGAAGAGGTTGGATCCGAGGACGTTTCCCACCGCGATGTCGGCTTGATCACGGCGTACCGCCACTACGGATGTGACCATCTCGGGGAGGGAAGTGCCCACGGCGACGATGGTGAGGCCGATCATGAGGTCGCTCACCCCGAGTCCGGCGGCCAGGTCGGACGCACCGTCCACGGTGAGTCGGGTGCCCGCGATCAACCCGAGGAGGGAAACGACCAGTATTCCGAGGTTGCGTCCCAGCTTGGAGCGGGCCTTGTCCTGTTGCCGCCTGATCAGGCGGGCGGGCACCAGGGACCGCTTCTCGGCACCGCCGACGCGATACGCAACCACGATGTACGCCAGCAGGGCGGCTACCAACACGGCTCCTTCGCCACGCGAGATCGATCCGTCCGATGCCGCCCACCAGGCCCCGCCGGTGACCACAACCACCAGCGGAACTTCGAATCTGACGAGTCGGTGATGCACGGCGAGGGCGCCGATCACCGTGGTCAGACCGAGGATGAGCAGGATATTGGCAACGCCGGAGCCAACGATGTTGCCGGTGGCCACATCGCCCCCCGTCCCGACCAACGCAGCCCAAACACTGAGTGCCATCTCGGGGGCGCTACTGCCGAAGGCGACCACCGTAAGACCCACCACCAGGGGGGTCACACCGAAAGCGGTCGCGATCACCACGGAGGAGCGAATCAGGTACTCGGCGGAAACGACCAGCAAGACCATGCCGAAGCCGACGAGGAGGATGGCGAATCCCACCCTGGCAATGGTAAACCGGTCGGGTGGGAGCTGTGCCGGGTGACCGTCAGGCGATCAGTTCGATGGCTGGAAGAGCGTCGACCTCAGCGATGGCCATGAAGATCTCGACCACCTGAGGATCGAATTGGGTTCCTGCATTCCTGAGGATCTCATCAACGGCGACCTCGACCGGAAGGGCCGGCTGGTAGGCGCGGACCGATGTCATCGCATCGAAGGCGTCTGCGACCAGGACGATCCGGCTCAGGATGGGAATCAGGTCGCCCTTCAGACCGAAGGGATAACCCTTTCCGTCGAAACGCTCGTGGTGATAGAGGATGGCTTCGGCGACTTTGGGATCGAGACGATTGCGGGTCATGGCAAATCCGAGCTCCGGGTGCCGACGCATCAGTTCCTGTTCTTCTGGCCCTAGTGGCCCGGGCTTGCCGAGGATCGCGGGGTCCAGGTGGATCTTCCCGACATCATGGAGGACACCGGCGAGTGCCAGACGGTCGAGGTCGTGCTCATCGAGACCCAGACCTGTTCCCAGGTTCACGGCGAGGTCGGAGACACGGTGGACATGACCGTGGAGGTCCTCGATCACGTCTTCCATGACCTCAATCAAGATGTCTCTAGGGAATTCCCGCATTTCAGCCACCTGTTCGCACAGAGTCTCGGCCGGCACGGTCAGGGAAGGTATGGGTCCACAGTCCCATTGGAAACCCGGGCCGACAGCCTCCATTTGAGGTTTCGACCCGATGGGGCTGAACTTTAGGGGCTTGGCCAGACTCAGAGATAGGCCTTGGCGACCTTGACTGCCCTTTCGGCATGGTCGCCACTGACTTGAAGTCTCGCCTCGGTGGGTTTGAGGCGGTGAACCACAAGACGTGCCCATTCGGATGCAGAGCCTTTGATCACCTGGTCTGTGTCGGTGGTTCCATAGACCCACTTGGCGTATCCGGGGCCAATCACTTCTACCCGGACAGGCTCGTAGTGCTCACCGGCCTGCTTGAAGGCGTAGGGGAGGGTCTTCCAACCCAGCCAGCAAATGTGGCGGATGCGTTGGGTGTCCTCGACCTCGATGCTCAAAGTTCTGTAAATGTCGAGACCGTGCATCCATGTCTCCATGAGTCTGAAGGTTGCGAAGGTGCGAGCACTCATATCGCCTGCGATCCACGGAACGCGGTCCTCGCTGTTCATGTGTGAGAGGGGCTCTACGACTTTGGCCCGGCCACCGCGCCACCACTCGATCACATCTTGAGGGCGCATCGATCGTCCCTTCTTGATGGCCGCCTTCTTCAGCCCTTCGAGGTCGGATGCCTGCTGCCACTCTCGTACCCGCTCACCCCCATTGATGGCGTTGGCGCC
Source organism: Acidimicrobiia bacterium (assembly GCA_041747855.1). Taxonomy (GTDB): domain Bacteria; phylum Actinomycetota; class Acidimicrobiia; order Spongiisociales; family ZC4RG35; genus ZC4RG35. Next base: position 3,606 of record JBGTEJ010000063.1, read on the forward strand.
AAGATCCTCGAAATCGGCTAGATGGGCGATCGTGTCGCGGACCGTCCAAGGCTTGTTGGGCGTGGGTAGGTCCCAAACCTTTATTGGGATACGCTGAAGCGACTGATCGAGGAACTGCTGCTCGGCTACAAGGTCAGACAGTATGTCGCGCACGCTTCGATTCTAGTAGTGATTCCGGAGGTACTCCCAAGGCGGAGCCACATCTTGTGCGCCAGACGAGCAGGCGACCGCCTCGCTGCCTACCAGGGTCGCTCGGCCATCTCGTCGGTCATCGGCTCAGGGATCTCGGTGGTATCGGGCATGCTGGCAAGCGCATTGAGACGGTCGATGAGTTGGCGGAGCCTTCCGAAGTGTCGCCGGTCGAAGTGCAGGGATACTCGGTCGCAGTCGAGAGCGTCACCGTCTTCGATTTCGGCGGGGGTGGGTTCGACGGCGACGATCCCCCCACTCACCAGGATGTCTGAAAACTCCGTCGTCAACTGCTCGAGGTCTCCCAATTCAGGTGCTCGCCGCAACCGGAGGATCAAGATTCCGTCGGCATATCGTTGGGAGTGGTAGTTCGAGTAGAAGTCGATGATCTCGTCACATGCGTCCTCGATGTCGGTGGTGAAGCGGAAAAGCGAGAGATCGGACTCGGATATCAAGCCGTTGGCGAGTTGGATTCCGGTCATGAATTCGATGAGGGGCTGCCAGAAGCCGGTGCCGTCGGCCTCCAAGAACACGATCGGGTGAAGGTCGCTCTTGCCGGTCTGGATCAAGGTCATCAGCTCGAAGGCTTCGTCGAGAGTGCCCCACCCGCCCGGCATGATGACGAACGCGTGTGACTCCTTGACGAACCCGAGCTTGCGGGTGAAGAAGTACTTGAAGTTGACGGTGCGGTTTGGTGAGAGGTACTTGTTGGCCGACGCCTCGAATGGAAGTCGGATGTTCACCCCGTAGGAGTTGTCACGTCCGGCCCCCTTGTTGCCCGCCTCCATGATTCCCGGCCCGGCACCAGTTATGACCCCCCAGCCGTGATCGACCATTCGACGTGCGAAGAGCTCGGTGAGCGTGTAGTTGGGGTCGCCCTCGTCGAGGCGAGCCGAACCGTAAATCGTGACTTTCGGCTCCCGGTGGCGTGAGAAGACGAGGTTCGAATACCGCATCTCCTTGACTGCCGTGTTGATCAGGCGGAGATCGCCACGTTTGGGCCCGTCTCGGTGCAGACGGAGGACGGTGTTGATCATCTCGCTGATCAGGTCCTCGTGCGGGTTCTCGGATGAGGCGTCGACCAGTTCTCGGATCAGGGTCTGGATGTCGGGAGTGCCCCTCTCGTGCTCCATGTGATCAACGTATCACGTTCGGAACGGCCGTTGCGCCGGGCCTTTGCGAACAACCGCATTCCACACGGTCTCGTAGTGGTCGCGGTCGAAGACGTCCACTTGGGGAAGGACGAACTCCTCCCATGCCCTTCGAAGTGGATCGGTGGCGTCTGCGAAGACCACAAGTCCGGTGGGCAGCCGGTCGAGGACCGATCGCAAGGAGAGGGGTGTCTCAACCCGCACCCCTGTGTCCGGGGCTTCGAACGAGGCGTTGATCTCCATCGTCAGTCTCGACACCGCGGTCACGAACTCGTCTTTGAGAGCTGGGTATCTGCGTTCGAGCATCTCCCGTATCTGATCCTCGGCGGGGAACTTCTTCTCCCAGATCACCCACCGGTCGGCAAAGGCCTTGTTGAGCGTCTGAGTCCCGGCGTAGTCACGAATGTCGGTCGGGTTCATGGTTCCGAAGATCCTGACGTCCGGGCGAAGAGTCACGGTATCTCCGTTGGGCAGGTCGAGTGCCGAGTATCGGTCGAGGAGTCCGTGGAGTGCGAACAGAGTCTCCGCTCCCGCGGCGTTGAGCTCGGACAGATTGAGGAGTGATGGGCCTCTGAGAGCGCGCGTGATGTCACCGTCTTCCCACCGGCTTTCGGTCCCACCCTTGCCGTCCCCCTGAAGACGGGTCGAACCGATGAGGGTGACGTCCCTGACCTCGCCGGTCAGTGGGATCCTGAAGTAGGGCAGGCCCATGGTCGCCGCCCACTGCTCGATGTCATGATCCTTACCGGTCCCCATATGGCCCCGCACCGCAACATGGAGCGGCACCAAACCATCGGCACCGGACCGACGTGCGGTCTCCAGCTGGGCGAACCGGTAGAGCATCCCCAGGTCCACGTAGTGGGGATCCGGAGTGGGGATCTTTCGGGCCCTCAAATCGGCGTCGGGCAATGATTGGTCTACCTCGAACTTCTCCAACGCAAGATCGGGGCCCTCCCCGCGGGGGTCTTTGAATATGACTTGTTCAGGCAACTGATCTCTCCTTGTGGTCGGCGGCGCGCAGCCACCATGTGTCCATGCCGGACATGGCGAGGCTGCGACGTAACGCGTGCTTGGTCCCGGCGATCATCGCCCGGGCTAACTGGTCTGGCTGTTCGACCACCTGGTGGCGGTTGTATGCGAGATCGACCGTGTTGTCGCCAATCCCGATTCCGATGACGGTGGCCCCGCCCGACTCGACTGCGGCGACGGTGCGGGTCAGTGCCTCTACCGAGCCTCTGGTCATCCCGTCGGACAGCACCATCAACAGTCTGACTTCCGCGCCCATGCGGTTGACTCGTTCGGCAGCGTGCACCAGGTTGAGCTCGTCGACGTTGGCCGCCTTCTCGAACAGTGACACGGGTGGGGCGGACCCGGGTGACCGTCGCGCCAGACCGGCGGCATTGCGCGGTTCGGATGCTGTGAAGAAGAGTCCGGCGAGAGTCGGTTGGGAGTCCTTCCATCGTCGGTCGAATGGTTTGACCAGATAGTGATTGACCGTGGTGATCAGACGGTCGGCCGCAGATCCTTGGGTTTGTCTCAATCCGGCGGTTGCGGCGGCCCGCGCCTTCCTGTAGGTGTCTTCGGTGTCGGTGGGCCGGGCCGCGAACCCGCGATTGAACAGGGCTACTTCGAAGTCGATCTGAAGCTCGTCACAGAGCAGGGCCATGCTCCAAGCCCCCAACATGGCCGCTGACATCGCCCATGATGTTCCAGCGCCCTGACCGGACCCGGGGCTGAGCATGGAGGCCGACGCGTCGACCAGGAGTGAAACCGCATACCGGCGTCTGGTCCGTGCCGCCCTTCTCTCGTAGAGACGCTCATAGAGACCGGCCCCGATGAAGAGGGCCGCATGGGGGGAGACATCGCCCTGGTCGAATCCGGAGCGGAGGCCGCGGCGCTGATTAGCCGCGAACAGGGGGAACAGCTCCCCGGACACTTTTCGCTGGGTCATATTCCATGATCGACTGATGCGGGCCATCGACTCCATGCCCTCACTCCCGAAACTGGCGAAGGCGGTCGGTATCGCGGTGACGATCAACTTGCCACTTTGTCCCGTGGGCAGGAAGACGTCCGGGGCCTGGCTCACCCTGAGCAGTTGCTCTGTCGACTCCTCACTGGCGAGATCCGAGGGGCCGCGCCGGTCGGACATCCCGGACCGTGCCTGGGATGAGCGTCGCGTCTCCTGATACGACTCGGCGTCCTGGATGATTGGTGAGATGATCCGGACCCGGTCGACACCTGCTGCCGCGTCTTCGGTGTCCTTCTGATTGCTCGCCCTCCTCTGGGCGTTGGTGGGTGTCCCAGGCACTTCCGTCATCAGCCCATGTGCCCTGGCGATCATCTCCAACTCGAGGGCAAGACGTGCCACATACCACGGGTCGTCGGAGTCGGCGGCCATCCGGAAGTGATCCGTGGCGTCATCCAATGCGACGGCTGCCTTGGCTTCGAACCTCTTTTCCAGGAGCTCGCGCTCCACGTAGCCACCGGTGAGTAGAAAGCATCCGAGGACGAACTGACTGAGCGGCCCGGACCGCGAGATAGCCTCTCCGAGCGCTGACATGTAGAGGTCTTCCAGGACCGATCGGGCGCCCGGGTATGAGGCCATCCCTTGAACCTCCTGCCGGGCATCCTCGAGACTGAAGAAGATCACCTCCGCCACCGGTCTTCCGGTGAGGTTCATGGCGGTTAGCAGATCGACTTCGGTGCCGGGCGGTGGCCTCTCTCCTTCGATCGGCCAGTCATCGGGGAGTTCTCTCGACAGGTCGAGGTTGGTGGTGACCAGATGCATTACTTCATGAAAGGCCGAAGCCAGAGCCACCTCATCAGGGGTCACCGGCGCATTTCGGTGGTAGGCCGCCTGGAAGATTCGTGGGTCGCAGACGATCTCCTCATCCGAGGCGGCAGCTTCAGATCCGAGCCTCACTCTGAGGGTCGGGTTCGAAGAGAGACTCCTGGCGAGACGGGTCACGGCCGGCGCCACCCGTTGATAACGGCTCACCACCGCTTCGATCGCCCGATCTTCGGGGCCGATCATGTCGCTGAGAAGTGTTTGTTCGCGTCCGCGCATGACCGGTCATTGTCTCACGGGTGTCAAACCAGCCTTTGCGTGTGGGTAGGGCGACCGATGCCGTAGCTCGGGGCACACGCAAGGGCATTGGGGATTGTCTCCCCACTCCATATACGCTTCCCGACGTGCACTATGACCTCACGACCCTTCCGAATGGCCTGCGGGTCATCACCGAGACGATGCCCTCCCTGCGATCCGTGGCCATGGGGTGTTGGGTGGACACCGGCACCAGGGACGAGAACGGAAACGAGGCTGGTGTGTCCCACTTCCTCGAACACCTCTTGTTCAAGGGATCCGAGACTCTGTCGGCCCGCCAGGTATCGGAGACCTTCGACGCAATCGGTGCCGAATCCAACGCTTTCACATCCAAGGAGGCCACCTGCTACTGGGCGCGGTTACTCGACCAGGAGGTCCCGACCGGTCTCGACATCCTCTCGGAGATCATCCAGCGGCCCGCCTTCAGACAGCATGAGATCGATGCGGAACGCCAGGTGGTGATCGAAGAGATCAACATGTCCGAAGACGATCCGGACGACGTCGCCTTCGAGAACTTCAGCACCCTCTTCTACACGGGTCACGCTCTGGAGGCACCGGTCCTCGGAACCCGCGAATCGATCCGGGGCATGTCGCGCGACGACATCCTTGGATACTGGAAACGCCGTTACGGAGCAGGATCCATGGTGGCGGCAGCCGCCGGGTCGGTGGACCACGAGACTTTTGTCGGGATGATCTCCGAGCGGTTCTCCGACTGGGTCGGCGACACGGTGCCTCACGACCTGCAGGCCGTCAATTCAATCCCGGGGGTTCGGGTCACGAGGAGGGACACCGAGCAGGCCCATATCATCATCGGTGGACCGGGGTTGGCGATCGGGGATGACCGCCGTTGGGCTTTCGAGGTGCTCAACCACATCATGGGCGGTGGCATGTCATCGCGTCTCTTTCGGGAGATACGAGAGGAGCGGGGTCTTGCTTACGCCGTATACGGCTTCCGCCTCTCCTACGCCGACAACGGGGCGTGGGGCGTCTACGTCGGCACAACACCCAGCCAGACCGAGACCTGTATGGGGATCATCAGTGAGGAGCTGGCCAAAGTCGTCTCCGATGGAATCACCGAGGCGGAACTCGAGCGAGCCAAAGGTTCGATTAGGGGCGGCCTGGCACTCTCCCTCGAAGATGCGAACAGCCGGATGATCAAGTTGGGGAGGGACGAACTGTCGGGTATGCCCCATCTTTCGGTCGACGACCGACTGGCGAAACTCGAAGCGATCGACCTCGACCAAGTCAAACAAGTCGCATCCGATCTCTACGGGAGCGCGGTCCGGGTGATTGGGGCAGTCGGACCCTTCGATGAGTCCGACCTCACGCCTTTCCTGAACTAAGCGTCCGGGAAGGGGGCGGCGATCTCAGCTGCTGATTTCGAACACCAGGAGCATAGGGCGCTCCCCGAATGCGATGACACCGGACTGTTCGATGGCCCTGGAAAGGATGAGGCCACCGCCGAGTTCGTCGGTTCCGGTCGCTGCCGGCCAACCCTGAACCTGGTACCCGGAGACGGTCGTGCCCTCCGCCTTCCAGGTGACCGATGTTTCGTCCTGAGAAATCGAGACGGCATCACGGTTTCCGCCGGCGTGTTCCAGATCTGCCCCGGGAGAAGGGGCTTGAAAGGTTATGACCGATCCCGCCGAGAGAGCTAAGACCAAGCCCACGAGGAGCGCGACCCAACCCGGAGATTCATAAATGCGCATTCAACACTCAGCCTAGGTGCCGTCCCGTGGTTCTAAACGGCCAATTCGACAAACTGTGAAAGGACTAGTCCGTACACCAGGGCCAGGACGATCACCAGGACACCGATCTGCAGCGGTCGTCTGCCCCTGGGCTCTGCCCAACGGGCGATCAGGAAGGCGGACACCACCCAGATGGTTATGTCTATGGGCCATCCGAGGACGAGTTCGCCAAAGACGACGGTGAAGACAGCCGAAACCGGTCCCCCTGCGAAAAGGGCGGCCAGAGCGAACGTCTCACACAAACCCGAGCAGGTTTCCTGCCTTGCCAGGGTCAGCCCTACCGCAAGCAGGACTACCGCGGTGCCGACCAGGAGAAAGGTGACAAATGCTGTGTTCCGACATCCTGGTGCGTTCGATTCGGACACTGCGGGCATCGTACGAGAGTGATGCGATGAAGCCAACCGGGGGAGTAGCGTGTCAACCTTCACAGGAGGTGGCATGCAGATTCGAGATCTTCTTCTGTTCCTACACATCGTGGGAGCAGGAACCTGGCTTGGGGCGAATGTCGTGCAGATGCTGGTCCCGAGACTCGCCCTCGTCGACGGTGATGCGACCGCGGCCGGTTGGATGAGGATCAGCGGGGCCCTGGCCAAGCCCCTCTACATACCGGCCGGTGTGACGGTACTACTCAGTGGAATCCTCTTGGTGCTAGTCAGCGACGTTTTCACCTTCGGCGACCGATTCGTCGCGGTCGGGTTTGCAGTCGTCATCGTCGGAGCCATTCTCGGTCCGGTCGTGTTCGCCCCCGGTGCTGAGAAGGCGGCGAAGGCCATCGAGTCAGGCGACAAGGCGGAGATCGTCGCCACCACCAGCCGACTCGCCAGATGGGGCGCGGTCGACACCGGACTCATCCTCTTCGCGATCGCGGTCATGATCCTTCGTTGGAACTGAGGCCTCCTAGCCTGATCCGGTGAAGCGGGTCGGACTACTTTCGCTGCTCGTAGGTGTCGTTGGCTGCACAGCCCTGACGATCGCCCCGGCCCCAACCAGCACGACCACGATCACCTCGACATCCACGACAACAACCACGATCCCAACGACCACGACTACCACCAGTCCACCTGCGGTGGCCAGTGGGAGGGTCCTGGATCCCGATGGGAGACGGATAGCGGGAGCGGAGGTCCGGTTTGGTGGCGAGGTCGGGGTGACCGGTGCCGATGGTTCCTTTCTCCTCGAATCTCGAGATCCCGGCCCGGTGGGTTTCAGCAAGCCTGGGCGGCTCGACCTCGAGGTCGAGTGGCAAGAGGATTCCGAGATCTCAGTGGTCTTGGAGCCGATGACGGTCCGGGCTCTGCGGGTCGGGGCCGGTGCCGCAGGCAACGATGATCACTTCCGACAGCTTCTCGAGTTGGCCGCAACCACGGCCGTCAACACTTTCCTCTTCGACACCAAGCAGGAGGGTGGTGAAGTCGTCTATGTATCGAAGGTAGCGTCGGCTTCGGAGATCGGAGCGGTCAACCCCCGATATGACCCCACCGAAGCCATCGCTATGGCCAAAGCGGCAGGTCTCTACACCATCACGAGAATCGTCACCTTCGAAGACAGGTTCTGGGCGAACGCCCATCGTGAGGAGAAACTGGCCGGCCCGTGGGTCGATCCGGCAGGTCCCGGAGCGAGAAGGTACAACCTCGACCTGGCTGTCGAAGCTTGTCAGCTCGGCTTCGATGAGATCCAGTTCGACTACGTGCGATACCCGACCGGGGTGGCCGGGAGACAGAGTGGCCATCGCGATCTGCCGGAGCAGCAACGGGTCGACACCATCTCTGGTTTCCTGGCGGAAGCCCGCTCGGAGCTTGCTCCGCTTGGCTGCTCGATCAGTGCCGACATCTTCGGGATAGTGGTCTCGACTCAGAATGATCAGGCCATCGGGCAACGACCCGAAGAACTCTCCCGACATCTCGACGCGATCAGTCCGATGGTCTATCCGAGCCACTACTCGGACGGCTGGCTGGGGTTTCCCGACCCGAACGACTTTCCATACCGTGTAGTGGCCAATGCCCTCGACTCGGCGGCCCCCAGAATCGAGGCCGGAGTGCTCAGACCGTGGCTCCAGGCATTCTGGTGGACCAACTCCCAGATCAGAGAGTCGATCCAGGCGGCCGAGGACCGTGGTGTCGGGTGGCTCCTGTGGAACTCGGGGAGCCGGTTCGATGCCGCCGCCATACCGACCGAGGACGAAGTCGGGGGTTGACGGGTAGGCCGGATAGCGACACGGTGTCGGATCGATTCCGACTCGTCGTCGAATCTGCCCGAGGGTAGGTTCACCCGCCATGACAGGCGAGCCGCCGATCGGGGTCCTACTGCTCCAGCTCGGTACCCCGGACTCGCCCGAGGTCGGCGACGTCCGCAGTTACCTCAGGGAGTTCCTCTCAGATCGGCGCGTCCTAGACATGCCGGCGCCGCTCAGATTCCTGCTCCTGAATGCGGTCATTCTCCCTTTCCGACCCAAGAAATCCGCCGAGGCGTACGAGAAGGTGTGGACCGACGAAGGATCTCCGTTACTGATCCACACCGAGACCGTTGCCGCAGCACTGGCCGCGGCCCTCGGAGACGGTTATCGGGTGGCCTACGGGATGCGTTACAAGAACCCGTCGATCGAGTCTGCCCTATCCGGACTCACCGCCGAGGGGTGCCGGCAGCTCGTGTTACTGCCCCAGTTTCCGCAGTACGCATCGGCCAGCACCGGGTCGGCGGTGCAGAAAGCTTTGGAGCTCACCGCGGCTCGGGGGAACGTTGCCGATGTCCACTGCGTCGGTGAGTTCTACGATCATCCGGGGTTCATCGCCGCTGCAGCTGGGATCGCAGGTCCACTTCTCGACGAGTTCGAGCCGGATCATGTCCTCTTCAGCTATCACGGTCTCCCCGAGAAACAGATTCGCCGTGCCGATCAGTCTGGAGGCTGGTGTCTCGACACGGAAGGGTGTTGTTCATCGATAGGGCTGGTCAACGCCTTCTGTTACCGGGCTCAGTGTTTCGCCACCACAAAGGCCCTGGTGGAGGCTTTGGGCCTCCAGGATGCGACGACATCCACCACGTTCCAGTCGCGTCTCGCCGGGCAGAAGTGGATCGAGCCCTACACCGATCGGCGACTGCCCGTGCTCTACGACGGTGGGGTTCGGAGGTTGGCGGTCCTCACTCCTTCCTTCGCCGCGGACTGCTTGGAGACCATCGAGGAGATTGGCATACGGGGGAGAAAACAGTGGCAAGACCTGGGAGGAGAGGCCTTCCTCCTGGTCCCGTGTGTCAACGCCGACGATCGATGGGTGGAGACATTGGCGGGAATGGTCCGATCGGCATGAGACGGGCAGGCCCCTGGTCATGGTGAGCCTGTCGGCGGTGGAGGAGGGGTACCGGCGTTTCCAGGAGAACATGATCGGCCATCTGGAGCATCTCGACGGCGAAGGGAGGTTCGGCGACGACCCCTGGACCAGACCGCAGGGTGGAGGAGGAGTCACGAGGGTCCTTTCCGGCGGTCGGCACATAGAGAAGGCTGCGGTGAATTTCTCCTCGGTGTTCGGAGACACCCCTTCCGGTCTCTCCGAGCGGATCGCCGCCGCTGGTTCCAGCTTCCACGCCACAGGGGTATCGATCATCATTCACCCTCGGAATCCCTACGCCCCAGCGTTCCACGCCAACATCCGGTACTTCGAGAGCGACACCGAGTCCGCCTGGTTCGGGGGAGGGGCGGACCTCACCCCCTCCTACCTTTTCGAGGAGGATGCCTACCACTTCCACAGCGTCCTCGCCGGAGTCTGCTCGCGTCATCCCAGCGCCCGCTACCAGGAGTGGAAGAAGGCCTGTGACGACTACTTCCGATTGCATCATCGGGGCGAGTCGCGGGGCGTGGGTGGGTTGTTCTTCGACCACATCACCGACGACCTGGACGACACATGGGCGTTTCAGCAGGATCTCGCCGCTGATCTCCCCAATGCCTACCTGCCCATCCTCGAGCGACGGATGTCGATGCCATACGGGGCCGACCAGTCGCGTTGGCACCGGATCAGGAGATCTCGCTACGCCGAGTTCAATCTGATCTGGGACCGGGGCACCCGGTTCGGACTCGAGACCGGAGGTAGGATCGAGTCGATCCTGGCATCTTTGCCTCCGGTGGCTGAGTGGGTATACGACTTCGAGCCCGAACCGGGTTCACCCGAGGCCCTGTTGCTCTCGGTGGTGAGGAGTCCGGCGAGGAGCTGGCTTTGACCGCTGGACACCAGATCTCCCTGGCCACTTTCGCCTACCCAGAGCTCAAGGCTGACAAGCGGTCGGCGATCGCCCGTTCCCGGACAAAGGTCGACCCCGACGGCTCGACCTTCATCTTCGAAACCTGTCTGCGCACCGAGGTGATGGTCGCCGGTGACGAGGACAGGCTGCTGGGTGCGCTGACCCGGCACTTCGGGGGAGTGCCCGAGTTGGCGGAAGGACACATCAGATTCGACGCCGATGCGGTGGAGCATCTCTACCGGGTGGCGGCCGGACTGGAGTCACCGATCCGGGGCGAGGGTGAGGTCCTGGCCCAGTTTCGCCAGGCAGCGGCGCGGGCCGAGGACGAAGGCATGATCGGGGGGATCTTCTCGAGACTCATCGAGTCCGCGGTCGCGATCGGACGGCGGACCCGAGAGATGATGCCGGAGTCCGCCCACGATTCTCTGGCCGCGGTCGCCGCCCAGGTTGTAGGAGGAGCGGACCGGATCGCCGTGCTCGGCTCGGGGACCATGGCCACCGCTGTAGTCAAGGCCCTCCAGGCGCTCCCCGCGCCTCCGCCCATCACCGTCGTCGCCCGCAGCCCGGAGCGGGTTTGGCTCGATGCCGTCGACGTCTGGGACTTCCACAGGACTCGGGAGGCGTTGGCAGAGTTCCCCGCGGTGGT
>JBGTEJ010000064.1:0-2637 GCA_041747855.1 Acidimicrobiia bacterium
GACGATTGCCTCCCTTGATCTGACCGCCTCAATCAGAAGGTCGACCTGCTCCCGGGTGGCGGACCCTTCGGCGATCAAGCCCTCAAGCGAGCTGACCCGCTGGCTGAACCGACGGACCGCGACCAAAGGCGACCCGACCGACGCCGGGGGTAGCACTGCATGCAGCCGGCTCCCATCTGGTAGACGGGCATCGACCATGGGTCTGGTCCTGTCCAGCCGTAGACCCAAGGGCGCAAGGCACCTCTCCACCATCGTGGCGATCTCCTGTCGGGACCCGAACCTGGTCTCGGTCAATTCGAGACCATCACCCCGATCGATCCAAACTTCATCGGGTGCGTTGACCAGGACATCCGTGACTCGAGGGTCGTCGAACCACTTCTGAATGGGCCCGAGGCCGAGTACCTCGCTCACCACCCTCCCCACAGTCTCGTCGACGTACCACGGCGACTCGAACGCCAGCAGACGCCCCGCTTCCCGGGTTATGGGACCCAGCTCGAAGGAAGCCTCACCCAGCGCTATGGCCTCGCTCACCCTTGCGATCAGGCCCATGGCAGCTCCCACACTCTCTCCCATGTCGTCAGCCATCGGCCCCGGGTAGGAAGGCTTCCGTTCAGGACCCGACGCACCTGGGCGGGATTCAGGGGTGGCAGGATGGGGCCAGGGCCGGGAGGTCTGGCCCCGAGGCCCAATGACTGCCAGACACTCGGTTCGGTGCTGGTCGGGTACAAGCAACCCGGATACATCAGTTGGACAGGGACGACAGGTCCGGGCCAGCCGTCCACCGGTTCTCTCACCACTACCGCAGGCCAGTGGACCGCGAGTCTCTCCACGATCGGATGCGCTTCGGCTACTCCGACGCCACCCGCTCGCAGGATCGCTACGCCTTTACGACCGGGACTCAACTCGGCGAGGCGCGGCCCCTCGGTGACCAGGTCGGCCAAAGACCGACTGGAGCTCCGACCCATCTGGTCGTTGAAGTCAACAACCAGGGCGGTGCCGCTGGAGGCGGCGAGCCCAACGGGGCCCAGTACCGACATGACCGGATCGACGGAACGCACCGCCAATACACGGGACCTCTCCCTTCCCATACGTCGAACATACGGTCCCGACATCCCTCCAACAAGACCCTTGTGCGACCAAAATAGGTTTCGCAATGACCACCGCAGCGTTCTTCGATCTCGACAAGACGATCATCGCCAAGTCCTCGACACTGGCGTTCACCCGACCCATGTTCAGGGCTGGACTCCTGAGCGGAACGACTCTCGCAAAAGCAGGAATCGCCCAGGCCTACTACCAGGCCTTCGGAGCGGACCACGGTCAGCTCGAGCGGATCAAGGAGGACCTTGCCAATCTGACCCGTGGCTGGAGCCGGAGCGAGGTCGAAGCGGTGGTCGAAGAGACGGTGGACGAGGTGGTAGCCCCCCTGGTGTACGCAGAGGCCCTGTTCCTGATCGACGACCACCGGACCAGAGGCCACCGGGTCGTGGTCATCTCGGCCAGCCCCGAAGAGATCGTCCGCCCGCTGTGCAGGTACCTGGGCATCGAGGATGTGGTTGCGACCAGGTCGGAGGTCGACGATGAGGACCGCTACACAGGACAGATCGAGTTCTACGCATACGGTGAGGGGAAGGCTGAAGCGATCCGTGAGTTCGCCAGTGACCATGACATCGACCTCGCCTCGAGCTACGCCTACTCCGACTCCGTCACCGACCTCCCGATGATGGAAGTCGTCGGGCACCCGGTGGCGGTCAATCCAGACGCCGAGCTACTGGCGTTGGCTGAGGAGCGGGGCTGGGGAACACTCAAGTTCGAGTCCGTGGTGACACTCCGTGACAAGCTGGAGAAGGCAGCTGTGCCAGCTGGGGCTGCCGTCGCTACAGGTGTGGCCGCGGTGCTGGTCTATTGGGCCCTCAAGGGTCGGAAGGGATCCGGCTGAAAGGCATCGGACGGGTCTCCCAAGTGAATCCGAGGCGTAGCACCACCCGGTAAGTCTCTTCAAACGTCTTTGGAACTGCGGACAGCCCTTCGACTACCGCGGAGGACAACCCGATGCCCTCGACCGCCAGGACCCCGTCTCGGTCGATCGACCCGGTGACGATGCCTTCGGTGACCGACTTCAGGGCGTCGGTTACCGGTGCGACGAGAAGGACGGCGTCGCCCCAATCCTCTCCCGGCTCCAGGCCCAGACGATTCCCTTCAGAGTCGAGGAACAGAAACTCTGCGGTCACCCTGCAAAGGTAGCCTCTCCGGACCATGTCCAGGGCCATGATCATTGTCGCCGGCGGTTCGGGGTCGCGGTTCGAGAAGGACAAGATGCTGACTCCGGTCGACGGCCGGCCGCTGATGGAGATCACCGTCGAGCGAGTCCGGCCACATGTCCGGCAGTGCATCCTGGTGTGCCGTGCCGATCAACTCTCGGTGGTCGAGTCGATGAAGCTCGATGTCCAGATCACCGTCGGTGGTCCCACAAGAACTACCAGCGAGATGGCCGGACTGAAGGCGCTGAGGCGGGTGCCTTCACTCATAGGGATCCACGACGGGGCGCGTCCCAACCTGGGCCCACACCTCATCGAGGAGTTGTTCGATACGGCTCAGATGATTGGCGGTGCTGTCCCGGTGATCGAACCTTCGAGAATG
>JBGTEJ010000065.1:0-15425 GCA_041747855.1 Acidimicrobiia bacterium
ACGTACTCGTCGGAGATCTCCGGGAACCCGAACTCCGCCCCGGGTGCCTGATCAGCGATGTTCACCATCCCGAACAGGTTGAAGATCTGTCCGGCGAAGCTGAACGAGCTGGCAACGAAGGGGAACCCGACATCATGGAGATAGGTGACACCCTCGCCGACATCATCGGCCTCGCTGACCACCAAACCCAGCTCGGCCTCCAAGTCGTCGGCAACTTTGTCAGCAAGTTCGAAGTTGCCGGTGGCTACACCCAGAGCCCGCATCTGCTCATAAACCCCATCGACACTCTTCGCGGTATCGAACACGATCAGAGGGACATTTACGGCCGACAAACCGGCCGAAAGGACACCCTCAGGGTCGTAGCTCGCCAGGACCAGATCCGGTTCGAAGGCAAGGATGGCCTCCAGGTTGGGTTGGAACCCGGAGAGATCGGTCACTGGAGCGTCGGACGGGTAGTAGGAAAAGCTGTCGACGGCCACCACCTGAAGACCGGCACCGATTGCAAAGAGCATTTCGGTACCGGTGGGCGACAACGAGACGATCCGTTCCGGACGTTGTTGGATAGTCACCGATCCGCTGTCGTCGCTGATGGTCGCCGGAAACGCGGCCAAAGCAGTGGTAGTCGACGCCAGAGTGGTCGTGGAAGAGGATCCCACCATGGTGGTAGTGCTCTCATCCGACGTGGCCGGGCTGCATGAGACGACGATCGCCAAGAGCAGCATTGGAAGGATTGGCCTTCTCACAAATACATCCTCCATTGATGGAGGATGAAGAGGTTGGTGGTTTCAGTGAACCCACGGTTCCGTCTTCATCCGAGACTTTCTCGTGGCCCTGAGTTCAGGCGACCTGGCTCGTCCCCCTAGGGGGCTTCACAGTTGCGGGACAGCATCGGAATCAAACCGACTTCGCTGACCTCAGAGCTCCCTACCGTTCGTCGGCAGGCTTGAACCGGGATCATAGACGATCAGGAGATCACAGGTCTTCGGCTCTGACCCCGAGTGTGACCTCGACCAGAACTTCCTGATTGCCCCTCACTACCAGGAGCATGATGGTGGATCCGGGGCGGTGGGTCCGTATCTGGGCTTGAAGGTCGGACCCCGTGAGGATCGGGACTCCTTCAACTGCGACTATCAGGTCATTGGTGAGCAGCCCAGCGTTCTCGGCCCCGGTGTCGGTGAAGATCTCGGTGATCAACGCCCCCGCCCGCTCGCCACTGGTGACATTGGTGATCCTCACACCCAAGAATGCCGTCTGCAGGGGTTCCCCGCTGATTATCGCGTCGGCATAGGAGACGGCCATGGCGCTGGGGACGGCGAACCCGACACCGTCGTTCGCCCCGGTGATGGTCAGAATCGAGACATTTATGCCTACCACCTGGCCGAGTCGGTCGATCAGCGCCCCGCCCGAATTCCCGGGGTTGATCGCAGCATCGGTCTGGACCATGGCAGCGCAAACCTCGCCGTTGCAGTTGGTCTGATCGATGGCCGAGATGATCCCTGCGGTGACCGACTGGGCCAGCCCCCACGGACTGCCCACCGCTACTGCCATCTGGCCCACCCTCGGCTTGACCGTCGAGAAAGTGGCGGCGGGGAGGTTCTGCCGGTCGACTTTGACCACCGCGATGTCGACCTCCACCACGGAGCCGAGCACCTCGCCAACCGCCTGAGTCCCGTCGCTGAACCGGACCATCACGGTCTCCAGATCTCTAACCACATGGGCGGCAGTGATGATGTGCCCGTCGCTCCGATAGATCACCCCTGATCCGACACCAGAAGGAACCTGCAGGAACACGACTGATGGCCGTATCACTTCGGCAGCGTCGGCGACCGGTTCGTCGCTGGTTCCGACCCAGCCAGGTTGACCGTTGAGCGTGGTGACCGTCGGAAGGCTTGGTTGGCCGGCGAACTGGTAGATGAGTCCCGCCACCAGAACGATACCCGCCAGATAGACCAGCGGTGACCAGGACCGGCGCTTCCGGTCATCCGGAGATTCTTCGGGCGTCTCGGGCCATGTGTTCGGCTCGTACGGGTCGTCGGTCATCGACTCCAACGATAGGCCGATTCCAGATCAACTCCCATCCGTCCCCGAGACCGGGTCAGATCGAGATACTCACGTCTAATCCGCGTTTGTCCCTCAACCAAGTGGCAACCTTCTGCCGATACAGAGAGTCCAAAGAATCGATCATGGTCGTCACATTCATCACACACGAAAACGACGGGTTCAATACCTACACAGGCCACGTAGTCACACGCGGGCCAACCACAATCGTGATGCTTCTGACCGAGCCCTTCAGCCAGGCGGGCCGATCGGTGCAGTTCCCCATCACCGCGGTGGTCGACGAGAAAGTCGTAACCGCCTAAGTATGCCGTTCCGCGCTCGCCCATCGCGGATAGCCTTATCTCATCATGCTCGAAGCCACCACGGTTGAGGCTCTCCTCTGGGTGGCGGCGGCCGGTGCCGTCGTTGGCCTCGTCGTCGGGTTCCTGGTCGGTGGGAGCAACCTGATAGGAACCATGTTGATGGGGGTAATTGGGGCCGTAGCGCTATCCGCCATATTTCGTATCGCCGGCGCTCCGCCAATATATGGAGTCGGTGATGACTACTCCCTCGTCTGGGGTGCCCTCGGGGCAGGACTGCTTGCCTTCGTTGTCGGCACCAACTCCAACTAGCCGCAAGCTTGGCGGGCTGGTCGTCATCCTCCTTCTCGTCGGCTGCACCGTTCCCGCCGCAAACCCGAACACCAGCACCGTGGCACCAAACACGACGCCGGTAGTGGACCCGAGTACGTCGACGACCATTGGCCAACCCGCGACCACCTCGACGACTCCTCCGACCACGATTCCGACAAGCACAACTACCCAACCAGCCACTACGACATCGCTGCCCGGCTCGACCACCACCACTCCCCCGAGATCGACCACCACGCTTCCCCTCGGGTTCACCGCGACGGTGACCAATGTGACCGCCACACGCTTAGGGCATTCATGGCAGCCTGGTTGCCCGGTGGGGGTTAGCGACCTCCGTCTGATCACGCTGACCTATCACGGATTCGACGGATTCCCACACCAGGGAGAGCTGGTGATCCATCGCAACCAGACCGACAAAATGATCCAGGTGTTCGCCTCGCTATACGCCAACCGGTACCCGATCCTGACCATGATCACGATCGGTGACCTCCCTGAAGATGCTGAAGACCAACCCGACTACGCCAATACGTCAGGGTTCCACTGCAGATTCGTAGCCGGTACCACCCGCTGGTCGGAACACGCTCGCGGTCTGGCCGTCGACATCAACCCTCATCTCAACCCACTGGTTAGAGGCGATGAGGTTTGGCCGGCCGGGGCGACCCGGTATGTCGACCGGACTCTCGGTGAGCCGGGCATGATCGTGGAAGGTGACGTCGTGGTCTCGGCGTTCGACTCGGTCGGTTGGGGGTGGGGTGGCCGGTGGAACACCCTCAAGGACTACCACCACTTCTCCTCTTCAGGTAGATAACTCCCCACTCGACCCGGGTCTTTGCGGCCCAATCAACACCTCACGCACCCGGCGCCCGTCAATCGAATTGACCAGGATCAGCCACCCATCCACCTCGACCTCGTCTCCCTGCACCGGCATCCTCCCCAACCGGTCCATAACAAGTCCACCGACGGTCTCATACTCTCCATCGGGAAGTCTGATCCCGAGCCGGGTCAATTGATCGAGACGGACCACCCCTGCAGCGAGAACCAGACCGTCGCGTCTTCTGGCCACGGTTCGGGTCCGCAGGTCGTGCTCGTCGTTGATCTCGCCAACTAGCTCTTCGGCAATGTCCTCCATAGTGATGATCCCAGCGGCCGAACCGTGTTCGTCCACGACCAGTGCCAGATGATTCCGTTCCTTGCGCATCCCGTCGAGCACCGACCTGAGCCGGGCAGTCTCCGGGACCACCAGCATCGGACGTATCAGGTCCTGGCTGACCGGTTCCTTCAGGCTGGCCTCTTCCAATGCCATCAGGTCTTTGACGTGGACGAAACCCACGGTGTCGTCCAGGTCACCGGTGTGGATCGGGATCCGTGAGTGACCCGTTGAACGCATCAGTTCGCGAAGTTCGGCGACCGGACTCTCGGCATTGGCAGACTGGACATCGGGTCGGGGCACCATCACTTCGGAGGCGTCGAGTTCACGGAACATGATCGCCCCGGTGAGAAGTCTATGGGCGAAATCCTCGATGACCCCTTCCTCCCGGCCGGCTGAAATGATGATCGCCAGGTCGGCTGCAGAGTGACCCAGATCGAGGCGCTCGGCTGGGTCCACCCCTGCTATCCGGAGCAAGCCGTTGGCAGCGCCGTTGAGCAGTGCGATCAGCGGACGCAGAGCGAGAATGAAACCCCGGAACGGCAGCGCCATTGCAATCGCCGATTGCTCCGGGTTCGAGATCGCAATGTTCTTCGGGGCCATCTCCCCGACGACCATGTGGAGAAACACCACGATCAGCAGTGCGATTGTGAAAGCCATCGGGTGCACCGCTCCCTCCGGAAGCGGAGTGAGGGCGATGAGAGGTTCGATTAGCCCCGCCACGGCGGGCTCGGCAATGGCACCCAGTAGCAATGAGGCGATCGTGATTCCAAGCTGCGCCGCAGTCAGACTCAGGGACAGCTCCTCGTTGAGCTTGACGGCAACCCGGGCGGACCGACCCGGCATTCCTTCCAGAACATTTCGACGAGCCGTGATGTATGCGAACTCTGCAGCGACGAAGAAGCCATTGGCGATGAGGAAGATCACCATCCAAACGAGGGCAAGGGGATTCAATCGGACTCCTCTTCGGGCCGACGTACCAGTCTGACCTGGTCGACTCGATGGCCGTCCATTTGGGCGATCTCGAAGGCGAACTCGCCGAGGTCGACCACCTCGCCTTCACGGGGGAATCTGCCCAGCCGTGAGACCAGGAATCCTCCCAAGGTCTCGTATCGACCTTCGGGCCATTCGAACCCGATCAAGTCTTCGGTCTCATGACGATGAAGCAGACCGGAAATCTCGGCCCCCTCAACCATTTCTGACACTTCAAGGGGAGGGTCGTACTCGTCTTCGATCTCACCAAGCAGTTCTTCGAGGAGGTCTTCTACCGTGACCACACCCGCCGTTCCACCGTACTCGTCAACCACAACGGCCATCCCCCGACCTTCGGTCTGGAGGAGGTTGAGGAGACTCTCCAGTGAGGCCGATTCCGGCACCACCAGGGCCGGGGAGGCGATGTCGGCAACCTGGGTAATCGACAATCTTGCCTCAGGAATGCTGAGGGTGTCCTTGATGTGAACGATCCCCAAGACTTCGTCGAGATCGTCACCGACGACCGGGAAGCGGGAGTGACCGGTGCTTGCAGCCAACCGTCTCATGTGGGTCACCGGGTCATGACGGTTCAGCGAGATCAGGTTGACCCGCGGAACCATGGCGTCCGCAGCCACCTTCTCCGTAAAGGTGATTGCCCTGGTGAGCAGGTCTAACTCGTCGTCGTCGATCCGGCCCTCCTCGCCAGAGGAGCGGATCATCAGCTCGAGCTCCTCCATGGAGCGGACCCCGGCCAGTTCCTCTCGGGGCTCGATGCCGAGAAGTCGCACGGTGGCGTTGGCCGAGTTGTTGAGGAACAGGATCAAGGGTCTCAACACCCGATTCACCATCTGCATCGGGATCCCGAACCAGACCGCAGACCTATAAGGACGGGCTATCGCCAAGTTCTTGGGGACCAATTCACCGAACACCATCTGAGTAGCCACGGCGATGGTCAAGGCAAGGGCGAAGGAAAGCGGCAGGATGACTCCCCTCGGGATCCATGGGGCAGCCCTCAGGAGTGGTTCGAGGAGCCGGGCGATGGTGGGTTCGGCGATGGCTCCCAGAACCAGAGAGGTCACTGTTATCCCGAGTTGCGCGCCCGACAGCTCGAAGGAGAGACTTCGGAGCGATACGAGGACACGACGTGCCCTGCGGTCACCTTCGCTGGCCCGGCGCTCCACCTTGGCCCGCTCCACCGCCACGATGGCGAACTCACCGGCGACGAAGAAGGCGTTGGCAAGGATCAACAAGGCAACCCACAGCAGCCCCAGATAGTCGCCGATTAGAGATCTCCGTCGTCAGTGCTCATCGAGCAGTGGAATAAGTAGCAGGAATCGAAGATCGATGCCAGCGAACATGGATTGGCCCGGACCTGAGATCAGCCGATGGCCCCGGCAGCGGCCATGTTCAACTCGATCAACCGGTTCATCTCAACGGCGTACTCCATAGGGAGCTCTTTGACGATTGGCTCGATGAACCCGGCTACCACCATCGAGGTCGCCTGGTCTTCGGTGAGGCCCCTGGACATGAGATAGAAGAGTTGCTCTTCGCCGACCTTGGACACGGTGGCCTCGTGACCGATCTCGGCATCGTTCTCCTCGATCTCCATGTACGGGTATGTGTCCGACCGGCTGTGCTCGTCGAGAATGAGGGCATCGCATCGAACAAAGCTCTTGGAGTTCTCGGCACCCGGCTCGACCCGGACGAGACCCCGGTAACCCGAGCGACCCCCGTCTTTCGAGATCGACTTGGAGACGATCGTCGAGGTCGTGTTCGGGGCGGCATGAACCATCTTGGCCCCGGCGTCCTGATGTTGACCGGCGCCGGCGAATGCGATCGAGAGCACCTCACCATGAGCCCCGGGCTCCATGAGCCAGACAGCCGGATACTTCATGGTCAAGCGACTCCCGATGTTCCCGTCGACCCATTCCATGGTGGCGTTTTGATAGGCGGCGGCACGCTTGGTCACCAGGTTGAACACGTTGTTCGACCAGTTCTGAATAGTTGTGTAACGACAACGTCCCTCGGCCTTGACGATGATCTCGACCACCGCCGAGTGGAGCGAGTCAGTCGTGTAGGTCGGTGCCGAACAACCTTCGATGTAGTGAACAAAGGCTCCCTCATCGACGATTATCAGAGTCCGTTCGAACTGGCCCATGTTCTCCGAGTTGATGCGGAAGTAGGCCTGAAGTGGCTGATCCACGTGGACGCCCGGAGGCACATAGATGAAGGAGCCCCCTGACCACACCGCAGAGTTGAGTGCGGCGAACTTGTTGTCGTTGGGAGGGATGATGGTCCCGAAGTACTTCTGTACGATTTCGGGGTATTCCCTGACCGCGGTGTCCATGTCGGTGAACAGGACCCCCAGCTTCTCCAAATCCTCACGGTTGCGGTGGTAAACCACTTCCGACTCGTACTGGGCGGTGACACCGGCGAGGTACTTACGCTCCGCTTGGGGGATCCCCAGCTTCTCGTAGGTCTCCTTGATCGACTCGGGGACCATATCCCAGTCCTTCTGCTGCTCGCCTTCCGGCTTGACGTAGTAGTAGATGTCGTCGAAATCGATGGTGTTGAGCAGGCCACCACCACCCCACTGTGGCATCGGCTTAGCCAGAAAACGCTTGTACGCCTTGAGACGGAAATCGAGCATCCACTCCGGCTCGCCCTTCATCGTCGACATGTCCCGGATCACGGTCTCGTCGAGTCCTTTGCGCGGCTCGAAGGCCAACGCCACATCGTCATCGCGCCAGCCAAGCTGATAACCGCCTAGATCGATATCGACTGTTGCCACTTCGTCATCACCTCAAGGGTCTGTTGTGTTGCTCCTGATTGAGTCAACAAGTCGGGCAGGGGGATAATTTCCACCATCCGCATAGTGCGATTCTACCAACCTACCGGGCCAGGCGAAACTTGAGAGCGAGCGTCGTAAGGTTATTGGATGCCGGTCATCGTCATCGGGGCAGACACCCACAGGGGAATGAAGATCATCAGAAGTCTCGCCCAACCTGGACGGGAGGTCCGGGCGTTCGTGTCCGACCCTGAGGTTGTCAGTGAACTCAAGTCGATGGGAGTGAAGGTGGCGATCGGAGATGTGTCCGATGACAGCCATGTCGGGGCTGCTGCGACCGAGTGTTTCTCGGCGATTCTGATCATCTCCGCGGCATCCGACGACAGGGAACGCTCGTTCGCCGATACGCCAGAGTTGGTTCTGAAGAGTTGGGGACGAGCGGTGGCAGAGGCCAAAGTGCGACGAGCGATCTGGGTTGGCCAGGTCGAACCCCAACCGGAGTGGACCAGAGAGTTCGCCGTCGTAGACCCGGAGAGGAAAGACCTGGTTGACCATGTGGTGGCCCTGGATGACGCCCGGACTCTGAGTGTGAGGGACGAAACGTCTGGCTAATCGTTCTGATGAGGCAACGGTCTCGCCCTCACCGAGAACCGGAGCCGCGACACTGGTTCGTCGTCCACCGAGATCACGAATGAGTAGGAACCCTCCCTCTCGAACATCAGGTTGTTGAATGTGAACGACCTGATGAGACCAAAGTCGGTCGTATTTGGAGGGTGTTGTGACGGCTGCGGCAGTTTGATGTCGTTCGAGAGCGGATGGGGCAGCGACGGATGACCGTCCTCGTCCTGGAGTTCGACGGCCAGCCGCAGCCGATCACCCGGCCACGACACCGGGACCCTCAGACGGAGCCCTATCGCCAAACTCGGATGCCGCGCCGGGAAATGCTGAACCCAAAGGGTGTCCCAACCTCCGCCCAGAATGAACAGCTTCCCACGCACCGCCTGGACGGCGTCGGCGAGGAGGGCAACATCGACACTGGGGCCAATCGAGTCGGGAGTGTCCACGGAGGCGAGACTACTTGGGAGTGATTCCCCCGACAGCCGGCAAGCGGATATCGTTGCGGTTTCAGGAGGAACCCATGTCAGGAACAAACCCCATCGAACCGGCCAGCGGCAAGCTCGGTGTGCTCACCCCGGGAATGGGAGCGGTGGCCACGACCTTCATCTCCGGCGTCCTCGCCGTCCGCAAGGGATACGCCGAACCTATTGGCTCCCTGACCCAAACCGGACACATTCGCCTCGGCAAGCGGACTGAAGACCGCAACCCTCTAATCAGAGACTTCGCCCCACTCGCCAGGCTCGAGGACCTCGAGTTCGGAGGCTGGGACCCTTTCTCCGACGATGCCTACGCCGCGGCCATGAAGGCAGGGGTGCTCGATGCCCGCCACATCGAAGGCATCGGTGATGAACTCCGTGCTGTCCGTCCCATGACGGCTGTCTTCTCCGATAGATGGATCAGGAATCTCCCTGGGGTCGACCATCTCAAAGACCGTTCCGGAACATTTATGGACGACGCCGAGGCACTGATGGGCGATATCGACCGGTTCCGCTCCGAGAAACAGGTCGACCGCGTGGTCGCAGTGTGGTGTGGCTCCACTGAGGCCTACGAAGAGCCGACCGATGTGCATCTCGACCTGGACAGTTTCGAGAAGGGGTTGAAGAACAACCATCCATCGATCTCCCCGTCACAGATCTACGCCTACGCCTGTCTCAAGATGGGTGTTCCGTATGCCAATGGAGCCCCGAACCTGTCGGTCGACATCCCGGCAATGGTTCAGCTCGCCAAGCAGGAGGGCGTGCCGATCGCGGGCAAAGACTTCAAGACCGGCCAAACCCTCATGAAGACCATCATCGCCCCCGGTCTGAAAGCCAGGATGCTGGGTATCCACGGATGGTTCAGCACAAACATCCTTGGCAACCGTGACGGCGAGGTCCTGGACGACCCGGAGAGCTTCCGCTCGAAGGAGATCAGCAAGGAGAGTGTTCTCGAGAGCATCCTCCAACCCGAGATCTACCCCGAGCTGTATGGCGATCTCTATCACAAGATCAGGATCAACTACTACCCGCCCAAGGGCGACGACAAGGAGAGCTGGGACAACATCGACATCTTCGGCTGGCTCGGCTACCCGATGCAGATCAAGGTGGACTTCCAGTGCAAGGACTCGATCCTGGCGGCACCCATCGTCCTCGACCTGGCCCTGTTCATGGACCTCGCCGCCCGGGCCGGGAGGACGGGAGTCCAGGAGTGGCTGTCTTTCTACTTCAAGAGTCCTCAGACTGCACCCGGTCTGACGGCCGAGAACGACCTCTTCGTTCAGCTCTCCAAGTTGAACAACAATCTCCGGCACATGATGGGCGAGGAGTTGATCACTCATCTGGGGACCGAGTACTACGGGTGAGATCGTGGACGATCTGGTCATCGGCGACCTGACCATCCCCGGTGATCAACTGGAGGAGCGATTCGACACCCCCGGTGGCCCGGGGGGACAGCACGCCAACCGCACCGAGTCGGCGGTCACTCTGCGGTTCGACATCGCCGGGTCTTCACTTCCCGATGACATCAAGGAGCGGCTGGTAGGGAAACTCGGAGAAACGGTCGAGGTTCGGGCTGCCGATTCGAGATCTCAGTCGAGGAATCGTGAGGTCGCCCGGGAGCGGCTGGCCAGCCGTCTCGACGCGGCGATGGTCGTCCCGAAACCCAGGAAAAAGACCCGGCCATCAAAGCCGGCCCGGGAACGACGGCTCGCCGAGAAGAAGGCACGATCCGAAGTCAAGCGTTCCAGGCAGAGACCGGAAAGCGATACCTGAGTCGGTCTTGCCGCCCAGGCGGGAAGAGGAAGATGCTCCTAGTCTCAGTTGATGCCGATGACCCCTGAGCGCTGGAAATTCATCAACTCGTACGTGGGAGACCTCTTTCCCGAGCCGGACGGACAACTCCAGACACTCATGGACAGGGCGACTGCCGCCGGTCTACCTCGTATCGCGGTCAGTTCCGATGTCGGTCGTCTCCTCAAGATCCTTACCTCGATGACCAATGGTCATCTTGCCCTGGAGTTGGGCACCCTGGCTGGATACTCCGGGATCTGGATCACCCGGGGTCTTTCTGCGGGGGGACGGCTCATCACGGTCGAGTACGCCGACCAACATGCCGATTTCTCAGAAGCCGAGTTCGAAAAGGCAGGCCTCGCCGATCGGGTCGAAGTGGTCAGGGGAGCCGCATTGGAGGTGCTGCCCGCCCTTGCCGAACGGCTTGGACCGGGAAGTGTCGATTTCGTGTTCATCGACGCAGTGAAATCGGAGTATGTCGACTACTTCCATCTCATCCGGCCCCTGATTGCCCCCGGGGGCCTGCTAACCGCCGACAACGTCCTGGGCACCGGGGCAGGATGGATCGACGAGGGCTATGGGACGGACGCCTTCAACCGTCTTGTGGCTGCAGATCCGGACTTCGAGACGACCATCACACCACAACGAGAGGGCATCCTCATCGCACGACGTCGAGACTGATTCATCATCTTCTCCCCGCAGCCTGACAAGCGGGAATTGGTGAAGGGCACACCGTGTTTACCATCGAGTTCCCGTGAGTACGACTGCTTCTCCATCCGCGCCGGTCGACTACAGCCGCAAATGGTTCGTGATGATCGCGGTGATGGCAGGGATACTCCTGGCGACCATCGACGGCTCTATCGTCAACATCGCCTTTCCGACCCTGGTGGAGAGCCTCGACACCACCTTCAACGTGGTCCAGTGGGTATCACTCGCCTATCTGCTGACGACCGCGACCCTGACACTCGGAATGAGCCGGCTCGGTGACGTCTTCGGCAAGCGCCGACTATTCATCTCCGGCTTCGCCATATTCACGATTGCATCAGGGCTTTGCGGTTTGGCGCCATCGGTCCACTGGCTGATCGGATTCAGGGTGCTACAGGGTGTCGGTTCGGTCCTCATCCTCGCCCTGGGCACTGCCCTGGTGGTGGAGGCGTTCCCCGCCAGCGAGAGAGGCAAGGCACTCGGGTGGATCAGTGGGGCGGTGTCGGTCGGGATCGTCAGTGGGCCGGTCATCGGTGGCATGATCATCTCCAACTTCGGTTGGCGCCCGATCTTCCTGGTCAACATCCCAATTGGCATCATCGGGACCTGGCTGGCAGTCCGCTTTGTGCCCAGGGCCAGCCCTTTGCCCGGCCAAAGCTTCGACTTACTGGGAACGGCCCTGCTCAGCGTGAGCCTGTTCTCCCTCTGTCTGGCCATGACCATGGGCCAGGGGCTGGGGTTCACCGCACCACCCATCCTCATCGGGTTCGCGGTGAGCGCTGTGAGCGCAGCCGCATTCATCTACGTACAGCTCAACAGTGAGTCTCCGATGCTCCAACTCAGGCTGTTCCGCAACCCGATGCTGAGTGTCGGAGTGGTCTCGGCGTTCCTCGCCTTCGTCTGCCTTTCGGCGTCCTTCCTGCTGATGCCCTTCTATCTCCAGGGAGTGCTCGGTCTGCCGATCGGCACCGTCGGGCTCCTGCTCGGGATCGGCCCCCTCACCATGGGGATCCTCTCGCCGGTGGTGGGGAGCCTCTCCGATCGGGTCGGGGTTCGACGGCTCACGGTGGTCGGACTGGCCGTCTTGGTGGGCGCCTATTCGATCCTTCTCACCTTCGACACCACGACCACCACAACGAGGTATGCCCTTTTCGCAGTCACGCTCGGATTGGGGCTGGGGCTGTTCCAGTCTCCCAACAACAGCGCGATCATGGGTTCCGTGCCCAGGGAATACATGGGTATCGGTGGGGGGATCCTCACCATCACCCGGATCCTCGGTGTTACTACGGGCGTGGCCGTCCTCGGGTCGGTGTGGGCCGCCGGGGTCGCCGCCGCCTCCGGTGGGAGTCTGCCTGAAGGCGGCGCCTCGGCTGGCAGTCCGGCGGCTCAGGTGGCCGGGATGCACACTGCGTTCACGGTGGCGGTGTTCATCATGGCTGCCGCTCTGATCGTGGGCTTGCTCGGCTTCTGGGAGGAGCGAAAGACCAGACTGGCCGATGTCGCCGTCTCAGAGGCCTGAAAGCAGGGCCGTAGCCCTTCGGTCTGGTTTACCGATGGAGGTACGGGGGATCTGGTCCAGTCGCACCCATGTCTTCGGGACCATGTGCGCGGCCAGCCTCGCCTTGAGCCAGGTTTCGACCGCTTCGCTCTCGACTGCCCCAGTGTGCGCACACACCACGATCTCCCCCCACTCCGGATCGGGAGCGCCGAAGACCAGGAGGTCTCCGATCCCCGGGTATCTGGTCAGCTCGGCTTCCACGCGAGCGGGATTGACCTTGAGACCGCCGGTGACGATGACCGCATCGTCGCGACCCGTCACCCGGAGAGAACCGTCCACCCCGATTTCACCGAGGTCGTTGGTGGTCAGCCAGCGGTCCGGCCTGTCGGGCTCACCGAGATATCCCGGAGAGACCTGCTCGCCGGCGACAGCGATCCGCCCGTCTGGATCAACACGCAACTCAATCCCGGGGAGAGGATGCACCTTGTACTCCAGTGGCGACCCCGGCAGCAAGGTGGCCACTTGCCCGAAGGTCTCGGTCATGCCATAGCTGGGCAAGGCAGGGACGCCTGCCTCCGCGGCCCGCTCCAACAGACCGGACGGGACAGGTCCCCCGCCGACCAGGACGGCCCTGAGGCCACGATAGGGACCGTTGTCGATGTCGAGGACCCGGGTCAGCATCGTGGACACCAAGGAGATCATGGTCGCTTCACCGTGCATCGCTGTGGCGAACTCGAAGGGTTCGAACCCCGGGAGCATCAGAACAGAGCCTCCGGTGTATGCGCTCCGGACCAGGATCGAAAGTCCGCCCACGTGCGCCAGGGACATGGCGAGCAGCCAGCGGTCCTCGCTCCCGTGCCCAAGGTGCGCGACGGAAGCCCGACTCGCCGCCTCCAGGTTGGTCAAGGTCAACCTCACCCCCTTCGGCTCGCCGGTGGTGCCGGAGGTGAAGACAACCAGCTTTGTACCTGGCGGCACCTCGTCGGGGTCGACGGGCACCGATCCGTCGCCAACCGCCACCCCTCCCCCGGAGACCCCGGCGAGGACGTCGAACACGCATCCCGGGTCGAGCCGCGGCCGGAGAAACACCGGTTCGTCGACCACCCGCGACTCCACTTCGAAGAGCGTCTCGGCGTAGGTCCAGGTGCGGTCATTCGTGACCAGGAAGGGGTCGGAACCCGGGTGTCTTCGCAGCCATTCGAGCATGACCCCAATTCTTACCCTTATCCTCCAGCTTCGTGGTATCCGAGATCTTCGATCATGACGCCTGGGACAAGGTCCCCGGCTTTGACCTGTCCGACATCACCTATCACCGTGCGAGAGGCGTCGGAGTTGTCCGTGTCGCCTTCAACCGACCGGAGGTGCGCAACGCCTTCCGACCCCAGACCGTCGACGAGTTGTACTCCGTGCTCGAACATGCACGGGAGACGACCGACGTCGGATGTGTCCTTCTCACCGGGAACGGGCCTTCACCCAAGGACGGTGGATGGGCCTTCTGCTCGGGCGGGGATCAGCGGATCAGGGGAAAGGATGGCTATCAGTACACCGACGGCGACGTGGTGGACCCGGGCCGATTGGGTCGGCTCCACATCCTCGAAGTTCAGCGTCTGATCCGCTTCATGCCCAAGGTGGTGATCGCAGTGGTCCCCGGATGGGCGGTCGGCGGTGGCCACAGCCTTCATGTCGTCTGCGATCTGACACTTGCCTCGGAGGAGCACGCCATCTTCAAGCAGACAGACGCCGATGTTGCGTCCTACGACGCTGGCTACGGGTCGGCGTACCTCACCCGCCAGGTCGGCCAGAAGAAAGCGAGGGAGATCTTCTTCCTGGGCAAGAGTTATACCGCCACCGAGGCCGAGGCGATGGGGATGGTCAATTCTGTGGTGCCACATCTCGAACTCGAGAAGGTTGCCCTCGACTGGGGTCGTGAGATCTGTTCCAAGTCGCCGATGTCCCAAAGGATGCTGAAGTACGCCTTCAACATGATCGACGATGGGCTTGTCGGTCAGCAGCTGTTCGCCGGGGAAGCGACCCGACTCGGGTACATGACCGAAGAGGCACAGGAAGGGCGTGACGCGTTTCTCGAGAAGCGAGATCCGGACTTCACCCAGTTCCCCTGGCACTACTGATCCATTGACGGGACTCAAACCCTGGAGGACGGCGACGAGGGTTCACACTCTCCCCGCGGCTGTCGTGCCGGTCCTGGTCGGCGCAGGTCTTGCACACGGAGTGGGAGTCTTCAGATTGGATGCCTTCCTTTGGGCCCTCGTCGGGGCACTCGCAATTCAGGTCGCCGCGAACTTCGCCAACGACGTCTCGGACGCGAAGTGGGGGGCGGACACGCCGGACCGTCTCGGCCCGCCGAGGATGGTCGCCCTCGGTGTCATTTCCCCACGACAGATGTGGATCGCCACGTGGGCGGCAGTAGCCGTCGCCGGAGTCTCGGCCCTGGCCCTGACACAGATCGCCGGCCCGATGATCCTGGTGATCGGTGTCGTCTCCGTGATCGCAATGTTGGGTTATGTCGGTGGGCCGGTCCCCTACGGATACCGGGGGATGGGCGAGATCTTCGTCTTCGTCTTCTTCGGATTGGTGGCAACAGTCGGGTCCCGTTTCGTCCACGATGGGACCGCCCCCTTGGCAGCCTGGCTTCTCGCCATCCCCGTCGGGATGCTGGTCACCGCCATCCTCGTGGTGAACAACTACCGGGACATCGATACCGACGCATCCGCTGGAAAGAGGA
>JBGTEJ010000066.1:0-25295 GCA_041747855.1 Acidimicrobiia bacterium
GCGTGAAGGGCTGGTGGGCCCGGAGCTACTCCCCGGAGTGGTGGACACCGAGTTCGGACCGCTCCGCTCAACACATCAGAATCTCAACGACGGGACTTTGGAAGGTATGAGTCTCCCCGAGGCAGCAGCATTCTCAGTCCAATACCACCCTGAAGCGGCACCGGGCCCCCGTGACGCCGCCCCCCTCTTCGACGACTTTGTCAGACTGATGGAGGGTGAGTCCTGATGCCGGGTCGGAGCGACATCCGTTCGATACTGCTGATTGGTTCAGGACCGATCGTGATCGGGCAGGGCTGCGAGTTCGATTACTCGGGTACCCAGGCGGCCAAGGTGCTCCGCTCGAAGGGTTACCGGGTGATCCTGGTCAATTCCAACCCGGCGACCATCATGACCGACCCGGAGTTCGCCGACGCCACCTACATCGAGCCGATAACACCTGAGATGGTCGCCGAGATCATCGCCCGTGAACGTCCCGACGCACTACTCCCCACGATCGGGGGACAGACCGCCCTGAATGTGTCGACGGCGCTGGCCCGATCAGGAGTGCTCGAGAAGTTCGGAGTCGAGATGATCGGTGCCGGTCTCGACGCGATCGACCGTGCCGAGGACCGGGGTCGGTTCAAAGAGACCATGGAAGGGATCGGTCTCGCGGTGCCCCGTGCCGGATACGCACGGTCGATGGCCGAAGCGCTCAAGATTGCCAAGGAACTCGGGTACCCGGTGATGGTGAGACCCTCGTTCATCCTCGGTGGTGGTGGCACGGGGATAGCTGCATCAGAAGAGAAGTTGATCGAAGTGGCCCGTCACGGGCTGGCGGTTTCTCCAGTCAGCGAGATCCTCGTGGAGGAGTCGGTCTACGGCTGGAAGGAGTTCGAGCTCGAAGTCATGCGCGACCGTGTTGGGAACGCGGTCATCGTATGTTCCATAGAGAACTTCGATCCGATGGGAGTTCATACCGGTGACTCGATCACCGTGGCCCCGATCCAGACCCTGTCCGATCGCGAGTACCAGGAGATGCGCGACGACGGAATCCGCGTCCTGGAAGCGATCGGCGTGGCCACCGGGGGATCGAATGTCCAGTTCGCGGTCGATCCTGCCACCGGACGCCGACTGGTGATCGAGATGAACCCTCGCGTATCCCGGTCCTCGGCCCTTGCCTCCAAGGCCACGGGGTTTCCCATCGCCAAGATCGCCGCCCTATTGGCAGTCGGTTACACACTCGATGAGATCGCCAACGACATCACCGGAGCCACTCCCGCCTCCTTCGAGCCAGCCCTGGACTACGTGGTCGTCAAGACCCCTCGTTTCGATTTCGCCAAGTTCCCGTCGGCTCCGACCAAGCTGGGGACGACCATGCGAAGCGTCGGTGAGGCGATGGCCATCGGCCGGACTTTCCCGGAGGCACTGCAGAAGGCCCTGCGCAGTCTCGAGAACGGGCGTGCCGGTCTGAACGCGGACCGCGCCGAAGAGGCGTTGCGTATTCTGGATGAGGTCGGGTTGGAGCAGATGGTGGTGGTTCCGACACCGGACCGCATCTACGCCATGGGAGAGGCCCTTCGGCGTGGGTGGACGGTCGAAAGGGTGTCTCGACTATCGATGGTCGATCCGTGGTTCGTCGACCAGATGGCGGCCATCGTGGAGGTCCGCCAGGAACTCGAGACCGACACGAGTAGTGAGATTTTGCTCGAGGCGAAGCGGCATGGCTTCTCTGACCGGCAGCTCGGGCATCTGTGGGGAATCGAGGAGCACGAAGTCCGTTCGCGGAGGTTGGCGGAGGGGATGGTGCGCACCTATAAGACAGTGGATACCTGCGCTGCCGAGTTCGAGGCGTCCACTCCCTACATGTACGGCACCTTCGAGGAGGAGAGCGAGGTCCGTCCGGCAGAAAAGCCTCGGGTGATCGTTCTCGGGTCGGGACCCAATCGGATCGGACAGGGACTCGAGTTCGACTACTGCTGTGTCCACGCCAGCTACGCCCTAAAGGACGCCGGGTACGAAACGGTGATGGTGAACTGCAACCCTGAAACGGTGTCCACCGATTACGACACCTCCGATCGTCTCTACTTCGAACCCCTGACTGCCGAGGATGTGCTCGCCGTCATCGACGCCGAGAACCCCGAAGCGGTAGTGGTCCAACTCGGTGGGCAGACACCTCTCAACCTTGCCGAGTCTCTGGAACGTGCCGGCGTCAAGATCGCCGGCACCACACCCGCTGCCATAGCATTGGCCGAAGACCGGGAGAAGTTCGGCGAGATCTGTCGGAACCTCGGCATCAAACAGCCACCGGCCGGCATTGCGAACTCGGCGGCCGAAGCGGAGGAAGTGGTCGATCAGATTGGCCTGCCGGTAGTGGTACGACCCTCCTTCGTCCTGGGTGGACGACGGATGCGGGTCATCTACAGCCTCGACGAACTTGCCGAGTACGTGGGCGACATCTACTCGGGGGGAGATCCCGAATTGACCGCCAGCCCGATTCTCATCGACCGATTCTTGGAGTCTGCAGTGGAGGTCGATGTGGATGCGATCTATGACGGCAGGGAACTCCTCATCGGAGGGGTCATGGAACATGTCGAGGAGGCCGGAGTGCATTCAGGGGACTCGGCATGTGTCACGCCTCCACCGACCATCACCGACGAGGTCATGAAAGAGATGCTCGATGTGACCCGCGAACTTGCGGTCGCCCTCGAGGTGCGTGGTCTGATCAACATCCAGTTTGCGGTCAAGGGCGCTGATGTCTTCGTCCTCGAGGCCAATCCGCGGGCGAGTCGCACCGTACCGTTCATCTCCAAAGCCAAAGCGATACCCCTGGCAAGAATCGCGGCCCGGGTCATGATGGGTGCCTCTATCGACGAGCTCAGACGGGAGGGGATGGTCCCTGCTGAGAGGGCCGCAGGATTCGTGGCGGTCAAGGACGCCGTCCTCCCATGGGACCGGTTCCCTGATGAAGACTCCGTACTGGGGCCGGAGATGAAGGCGACCGGGGAAGTCATGGGCATCGGACCTGATGTCGGTGTGGCGTTCGGCAAGTCACTGCTGGCGGCAGGACATGTGCTCCCGGACCGTGGCCGGGTCTTCGTGTCACTGGCAGATCGGGACAAGCCGATGGGATTGGCGGTCGCACAGGCCTTCGTCATGCTGGGATTCGAGCTCCTGGCAACCGGTGGCACCTCGCGGTTCCTCGATCATCATGCAGTCCCCAACGAACGCGTCAACAAGATCGGTGAGGGATCCCGGGACATCGGAGAGCGTATCGCCAACGGTGAAGTCGACTTGGTGGTCAACACCCCGAGAGGTGGCCGTGCCCGCTCCGACGGCTATGCGATCAGGAGGGCGGCACGAAGCCAATCGGTCCCGTGTGTGACCACCATCCCCGGCGCACTGGCGATGGCAAGGAGTCTGCGATCAGGGCCGGGAGCGATCATGAGACCGAGGAGTCTTCAAGAGTGGCATCGATCGACCTGACCACACGACTCGGCCCGGTTACGCTCCGGAGTCCTCTGATCGCAGCCTCAGGGACCGTTGGCTCGGTCTGGGAGTGGGCGGATGTCGCCGACGTTTCGGTCTTCGGCGCTGCAGTGGCCAAATCGGTAGCACGGGAGGCTTGGGTGGGGCGATCCGCCCCGCGGGTAGCCCCGATTGCGACGGGGATGATGAATGGGATCGGAATCCAGAATCCCGGGATAGCGACATGGGTAGGGGAGATGGGCCCCCGGATTTCCGAGATGGGTGTTCCGGTCTGGGGCTCTGCCGTGGGTGCGGATGTGGCCGGGTTTTCGACCGTGGCTCGCGGTCTTGCCGGAACCGGTGTCGAAGCCATCGAGGTGAACCTCTCATGCCCCAACCTGGATGACGGCACGATGTTCTCGTTCGACCCCTCTCTCAGTGGCTCCGTGGTCGAGTCAGTGGTGGCCGTGGCTTCGGTACCGGTGGGGGCCAAGCTATCTCCCAACACTCCGGACCCGGTGGCCGTCGCCAGAACGTGTGTCGAAGCCGGGGCCACGTTCCTCACCCTCACCAACACCGCGATGGGCTTCGGGTTGGACACCACGACCCGCAGACCGCTGCTGTCCGGAGGGGTGGGTGGCTACAGCGGCCCGGGTCTCAAGCCGCTCTCCTTGAGATGTGTCTACGAGGTGTCCCAGGCGATGCCGGGGGTTCCGATCGTCGGATGTGGTGGCGTGGCCACAGGTGAGGATGTCGTCGAGTACCTGATGGCCGGTGCCTCTGCGGTGGCAGTCGGGACGGTCCTTCTCGCCGAACCCAAGGCCGGCAACAGGATCGCCAGAGAGCTCACGCACACGATGAGAAAACTGGGCGCCAACCGGATGGAGGACTTGGTTGGGTCGGTCGAGCCATGGTGAGCTTCGGGGCGAAACTGACCGAGGCTATCGCCTCAAAGGGAAATCTCTGTGCCGGTATCGACCCCCACCCGGCACTCCTCGAACACTGGGGGCTCAGCGACGACCTCGACGGGTTGAAGGAATTCAGTGAGCGCGCCCTGGCTGCCTTTTCAGGCGTTGCCGCCATGGTCAAGCCCCAGTCGGCCTTCTTCGAGCGACACGGATCAGGTGGGTTGGCCGTCCTCGAGGGTCTGCTCGACGACGCCCGCTCTGCCGGGGTCCTGAGTCTTCTCGATGTGAAGCGTGGAGACATCGGTTCCACGATGGATGCCTACGCCGACGCCTATCTGGCTGACGGTTCGCCTTTCTCACCGGACGCCATAACCGTTTCGCCATTCCTGGGTTTTGGGTCTTTGCAGCCCGCCATCGACACCGCATTCGAAAGTGGTCGTGGGGTCTTCGTCCTCTGTCTCACTTCCAATCCCGAGGGAGCTGAACTGCAGATGGCCCGGAACCAAGGCCTGACGGTGGCCGGGACGATCGCACACCGGGCTGGTGCGGAGAACCGGAGGGCTGAAGTGGGGGGGGAGAGTCTGGGACCGATCGGTCTGGTGATCGGAGCCACGGTGGGTCGGGCCGTGATCGAAAGTGGCATCGATCTCGAAGCGGTGAACGGCCCTTTCCTGCTGCCTGGGACCGGTGCCCAGGGGGGCGACCCGGCGATGTTGGGGGAGCTGTTTGGGGGTGTCGCCGATCGGGTCTTGGTGTCGACCGCCCGGGAACTACTCGTCGCCGGACCCGAAAACGTTGCCGTCAGGTCCGCGGCTGAAGCGGCCAGAGATCGTGCAATGTCGGGTCTGGCCACAAGATGAGGTAACAATGGTAGGGGCAGGTGACTATGGTCGCCCCCGCGTCCAGGAGGAGAGACACGATGACACAGCCACCCAAACTGACCGACGAACAACGACAGAAGGCCTTGGAGCGAGCCGCCGAGGCGCGTCGGGTCCGGGCCGAGGCAAAAGAACTGCTCAAGACCGGTTCGCTGACGCTATCTGAACTGTTTCAGAATGCCGAGGTCGATGACCTGATCGCCGGACTCAAGGTGGAGTCGTTGATCGCGGCTTTGCCCGGGACGGGCAAGATCGGGGCCAAGCGGCTCATGGAGGAGCTTGGGATCGCTGAGAACCGGAGAATCCGGGGCCTTGGCTCGAACCAGAAGGAGGCTCTCCTCGCCCGTTACTCCTGAACCGGGCGCAACCCTCATGGTCACCATTTCGGGTCGCCCTGGATCGGGAAAGAGTCTGGTGGCGACCAAGACTGCGACCGCCCTTGGGTTGCGCCACATCTCGGCGGGGGACTTCATGAGGGAGTTGGCAGAGGAGCGTGGTCTGACCATTCTCGAACTGTCCCGGCTCGCCGAGACTGACGATGCCATCGACCTGGAGATCGACGCCCGATCTGCCCGGTTGGGAGAGGGTGATCAGGGCTTTGTGATGGACGCCCGACTTGGCTGGCACTTCGTGCCGTCTTCGTTGAAGGTCTTCCTCGATGTCCGACCGGAAGTGGCGGCGGACCGCATCTTCTCCGCTCGAAGGGGCCGTGAGAAGGAGAACATCGATCTGGAGTCGACCAAAAAGGCTATCGAGGCCCGTGCCGCCTCCGAACGGGAGAGGTATTTCTCCTACTACGGACTCGACTACTCAGACCACGGTCATTACGACCTGGTGATCGACACCTCAGAACTCACCCCTGATGAGGTTGTGGAGCGCATCCTCATGTTTGTGTCTGCCGACGAGCCAAAGTGAGCTTTTGGCCTGGTGACGGCTAACCTGATCTGAACACATGAGAACAGAAGATGTCATCGATCGGATCGGCAATCGATTCGCCACTGTGGTGGTGTCCGCACGCCGGGCCCGCCAGATCAACAGCTACTTTCACCAGCTCGGGGGAGGCTACGGAGAGTTTGTGCCACCGCAGGTGCACTCCCTCTCGCGCAAGCCACTGACCATCGCCATGGAAGAGATCGCCCAAGGCAAGGTGGAGCAGGTCACGGCTGAGGCCGCCGAGGATTAGTTGATGCTAACGGGCAGGCGAATCCTGCTCGCGGTAACCGGGGGTGTCGCCGCCTACAAGTCAGCCTTCCTGGCCCGCCGTCTGGTCGAGTCCGGGGCCCAACTGAAGGTGATCCTCACCGAGTCCGCCAAGGAGTTCATCGGTGCTCAGACTTTCGCCGCCATCACCGGCGAACAGCCACTCAGCTCGATGTTCGGAGAGTCCGATGTCTCCCCTCACACCAACTTGGCCCGTTGGGCCGAACTCGTAGTTGTCGCCCCTGCCACTGCCGCGACAATCGGAAGGGTCGCTTCGGGCACATCGTCAGACCTGGTATCGGCCACCATCCTCGCCACCACCAGCCCGGTGCTGTTCGCACCCGCGATGCACACCGAGATGTGGGAGCACCCGGCGACTCAGCGCAATGTCTCACTACTCGAGGAGTGGGGTTATCACCTTGTCGGGCCCGAGACGGGCGAGTTGGCTGGTGGTGACACCGGGATCGGCCGGGTTTCCGAGCCTGAGACCATCAGAGAGGCGGTAGAGGCTCTGCTGACCCCCTCCGGAGGCCAGCTGAGGGTGTTGGTCACCGCTGGTGGGACCAGGGAGCCGCTGGACCCTGTCCGCTACCTCGGTAATCGCTCCTCCGGGAAAATGGGACATGCCATCGCTGACGAGGCCGCCAGACGCGGTCATCAGGTGACACTGGTCACAACCTCATCGATCAAAGTTCATCCGGCGGTGAAGGTGGTGTCCGTTGAGACCGCTCAGGACATGCTGCAGGCAGTCGAGGCCATCGATGCCGATCTGGCCGTGATGACGGCCGCGGTGGCCGACTTCCGACCGGTTTCACCATCTGAGAGCAAGATCGACCGGTCTGGCGGACTCGACACGATCGAGCTCGAGTCAACTCCGGATATTCTCGCAAGTGTCGTTGCACGCCCCGCCCGCCCATTCGTCGTCGGTTTTGCCGCCGAAACAGGTGGTGTGGAACGAGCGATAGAGAAAGCCCGGCGAAAGGATGTCAACCTGCTGGTCTACAACAACGTCTCGGAGCCCGGAGCCGGGTTCGGGACCGATACCAATGAGGTCACGATCATCAGTCCGGATGGCTCGACCGACCCCTGGCCGATGATGTCGAAGCGAGAGGTGGCCTCCCGTCTCCTCGATCTCGTAGTTCCAGGTCTGGGAACACGCGGCTAGTCTCGCAGGCTCATGCGGCCCTCCTTTTTCACCTCTGAGTCCGTCACCGAAGGCCATCCCGACAAGGTTGCAGATGCCGTTTCCGATGCGGTCCTGGATGCCGCCCTTTCACAGGATCCTGGAGCGCGGGTGGCATGTGAGAGCTTTCTGACCACCAGACTCGCGGTTGTTGGCGGTGAGATAACCGCGAATGCCACGCTCGACATCGAGCGGATCGTTCGAGAGACGATTGTGGAGATCGGATACGACGGCTTCGATCCCGGGTTCGACGGGACGACACTCGAGATTCTCGACAAGGTCGACACCCAGAGTCCGGATATAGCTGTTGGAGTCGACGGTGAGGAACTAGGTGCCGGAGATCAGGGTCTCATGTTCGGTTTCGCCGTCAGGGAGACTCCGGAGTTGATGCCGATGCCGATCTTCCTGGCTCATCGGCTCGCGGAAAGACTGGCCGAGGTGCGAAAGACCGGTCAGGTGGATTACCTGAGACCGGATGGCAAGACACAAGTGATGGTCCGATATGAGGGTCAGACTCCCGTGGCTGTCGAAAAGGTCCTCATCTCGACCCAACACTCCGGCGACGTGACGTCGGAGGAGATCCGTGACGAGGTCTATGAACTGGTGGTGCGTCCGGTCATCCCCGAAGACATGGGTTCAGATTTCGACTTCCTTTTCAACCCCACCGGTCGTTTCGTCGTGGGCGGTCCGGTTGCCGACACCGGACTCACCGGGAGGAAGGTCATCGTCGACACATACGGCGGCTACTCCAGACATGGCGGTGGCGCCTTCTCCGGCAAGGATGCCACCAAGGTCGACAGGTCAGCGGCTTATGCGGCGCGATGGGCGGCGAAGAACCTGGTTTCGGCAGGCGTGGCTGATCGGCTGGAGATCCAATTGGCTTACGCGATCGGACGACCCGAACCTTTCTCGATCGAGGTTCATACCTACGG
Source organism: Acidimicrobiia bacterium (assembly GCA_041747855.1). Classification (GTDB taxonomy): domain Bacteria; phylum Actinomycetota; class Acidimicrobiia; order Spongiisociales; family ZC4RG35; genus ZC4RG35. Next base: position 8,546 of record JBGTEJ010000066.1, read on the forward strand.
GACCGAGAGTGTGGAGCCCGATGTCATCGACCGGGTAGTCGAGGATGTCTTCGACTTCCGCCCCGGCTCGATCATCAAGACTCTCGATCTGACCAAACCGGTTTACAGGGCAACCTCCGCCTATGGGCATTTCGGGCGTCCTGGCTTCACCTGGGAGAGTCTCGATATGGTTGACGCTATCCGTTTGGCGGCTGACCTCTGACCAGGTCGGTTGTTCGGGTAGTACCCAACGTTCCCAGCTTCGCGGTCGACTCCGGATTCTGGTACGCCGTCCCTGAGAGCCTGACTGTCCAAATCGGATCCATCGTGAGGGTGCCCTTGAGTGGGCGGAGGGTGCGGGGTTGGGTGGTGGAAATCGTCGAAGCACGCGATGACACCCTCAAGGACGTTGCCGGAGTCTCCGGTGGTCAACCCGTGTTCGATGCGAGTCTCCTGCGGAGCCTGACATGGGCAGCAGATCACTATGTGGCCCCACTCTCCGTGGTGTTGGCCAAGACAACCCCACCGAATCTGCCACGGGCCCCTTCGACCGATGAACCGGGCGAGTTTTCACCGGCGCGATCGACAGGGCCGTTGATCGAGATCGCAACGGCTTCCGCTCAGAGGAGGAAGATGCCTACGACCGCTGTGGTGGGACCGTGGCAGACCATGACCTGGATTGGCGCCTTGCCGCCGGTGCTGTCCGCCGGTGCCAGCGTATTGGTCCTTGTCGCAACCGCCGCCGAAGTGCAGCAGATCCACGAAGCCGCTTCAGTTCATCTCGGTGACCGGGTCCTTGGGCTCTCTGGGGAGACCGACGCTGAAGTCACCAGGGTCTGGGAACGTGCCCAGGGACCGGGCGTGCTCATCGTTGGCACACCCCGGGTCTCGTTCTGGCAGGTAGCCACTTTGGCTTTGGTGGTTGTCCTCGAGGAGGGTCGAAGAGCGATGAAGGACCGTCAGACCCCAACCGTCCATGCCAGAGATTTCTTGAGGACCCGGTCCAGCATCGAGGGCTTCAACCTCGTCTTCTACGGCCCGACTCCCAGTGTCGAGTTGCTCGCCGCTGGTGCCACGGTGGTGAGAGCGCCGGGACGGCCGTGGAGCCACATCGAAGTGGTCGATCGGTCCGATGAGGGTCCTGGCGCCGGTCTTCTCTCTGACCAGACGATTGCGGCCATACGAGCGATCGGGACGGGCAGCGCCGATCGCGTCTTCGTCCTCACCGGGCACAAGATGGCGGAGAGACTGGTAGAGGAGATCAACCAACGGGTGAGGAGAAGCGTTGCCGGGGTGGCACCCACGGACGCACCTGTGGTGGTCGGTACCGAACGGGACCTCGCCGGTCTCGCTCCCGTGACCCTCACTGTCGTTCCCGACGTCGATTTCCTCCTCTCCGGCACGGGATATCGCGCCAGTGAGGAAGCCCTCCGTCAGTTGGCCCGTCTAGGCAACGCCATGGGACGCGGTGCTGGCCGGCGCATGATCATCCAGACCCGAAGACCGGGAACGCCCCTCATCGACGCCCTTCGTCGTGGAGATCCGATTCCATACCTCGAGACGGTGTTGGTCAGACGTGCCCGGGACCAGGTTCCACCGGCTGTCGAGATGATCGCAATCGAGATCAGGGGCGACCTGCCGGACGGCGTCGACGCTGAGATCGCCGGTTTGGATTCCGCTGATGTCCTCGGCCCGATGTCGATTGAGGGCGGTCTCCGATGGTTGATCTCAGGTGACCTGGGGAACGTGCGCCAGAGCCTGAGAGTGATGGTCGGGCGATGGCGCGAACGTGGGGCAACGGTCCGGATCGATGCCGATCCGATCGACTTCTAGCGGACCCGGCCTCTCGCCTTCATTCGCGGAGCGTCAAAGCATTACCCTCGCTCCGTCCATGGCGATAGTCCCGATCCGCACCTTTGGAGACCCCGTGCTCCGGCTCATGACCAAACCCATTGTCGAGATCGATGACATCGTGCATGGGCTGGCTCGAGATATGTTCGAGACCATGTACAACGCACCAGGAGTCGGACTGGCGGCCAATCAGATCGGTATCTCGCGAGCGATGGCGGTGTTCGATGCTCAGGACGGCCAGGGTCCCAGAGTCATGATCAACCCCACGGTCGTGGAGACCTCCGGAGAGTTCGTTTACGACGAGGGGTGTCTTTCAGTGCCCAATAGATACTGGGAGATAAGCCGGCCGGCCTTTGTGAGGGTCATCGCCCTCGACCTGGCTGGAAAAGAGGTCGAGTACGCTGGCGACGGCCTACTCGGTCGGGTCCTACAGCACGAGATCGGGCATCTCAACGGTGAGTTGTTGCTCGACCACCTGCCTAAACGGTTGCGAAAAAAGGCCTTGCAGGAGCTGCGGGATGAACACCTGGGATTGAGATGACCAGGATCGTCTTCTTCGGGACGCCCCGAGAGGCGATCCCGGCCCTCGACGTTCTCCTCCATGCGTTCCAGGTTGGAATGGTGGTGACCCAACCGGATCGTCCCAAGGGCCGTTCCGGGACGCCCCAGGCACCACCCGTCAAAGTTCATGCCGAGGCGGCTGGAGTTCCTGTCGTCCAGCCAACCACACGTGGCGAGATTGCCAGGCTCGCTATGGAGGAGTTCGACCTGGGGGTTGTCGTGGCTTACGGCCGTATTCTGCCGCAAGAGGTCCTCGCCGGGCCACGTCACGGGCTTCTCAACATCCATTTTTCACTTCTGCCGCGTTGGCGGGGCGCGGCACCGGTATCTCGTGCTCTGATGGCGGGCGACCCGATGACCGGAGTCACCATCATCAGGTTGGACGAAGGACTGGACACCGGCCCGGTGCTGACCGGGCAGGCGGTCGATATCGGCCGGGAAGAGAACGCCGGGCAATTGACTTCTCGGTTGGCGGCGATGGGTGCATCCTTGCTGTCGAAAGTGGTCCCCCCTTACCTGTCAGGCGACTTGACCCCGGTAGCTCAGAGCGAAGTCGGTGCCACCTACGCCGCGAAGTTGGCTCCGGCCGATCGTCTTCTCGACAGGGATTCGGCCTCCGGGATCTTCCTCGGCCGGGTGCGGGGTATGGCCCCCTCGCCGGGAGCGATACTCACAGTCGACGGTGAACTCACCAAGATCCTGGCTGCGCGGGTATCAGGCACTCCTTCGTCCCCGGGGACATGGGTGGTGCGGGATGGGGTTCCTGTCATTTCGGTAGGGGAAACCGGGGTGGAGCTCGTCGAGCTCCAGTCACCGGGGCGGCGACCGCAGAGCGGTGCTGACTGGGTGCGGGGCCGTCGTCGTGTCAACGGCACCATCGGCTGAGGAATACACTCCGATGATCGCTATCAAGATCGCACCTTCTCTACTGGCCGCTGACTTCTCCTGCTTGGAGCGCGATATCAAGACAGTCGAAGCTCATGTGGACTGGCTCCATCTCGATGTGATGGACGGTCACTTCGTACCGAACATCTCCTTTGGCATCCCGGTCATCGCTGGAATCCGACCCATCACCGATCTCTTCTTCGATGTCCACATCATGACGACCAACCCGGCCGACTACATAGCCGAACTGGAAAAGGCGGGAGCGAATCTTCTGACCATGCACATCGAGGCGATACCGGACCCGACCCGGTCCGCCGCCCTGACCGCCGATGCCGGACTCGAATTCGGGCTGGTCCTCAACCCGGGGACTCCGTTCGAAGGGGTCGCCCCCTTCGTGGAGTTGTGCTCGGTGATTGTGATGATGGGTGTCGAACCCGGGTTCGGTGGCCAGGCCTTCATCGAAGGGGTCCTTCCCAAGATCGAAACCGCCAGAAAGTGGGTTGAGGACAGGGGTTTATCGACCGATATTCAGGTCGACGGAGGAGTTACTCCCAACAACGCTCGGATGATCGTCGATGCCGGGGCCACAGTTCTGGTGGCTGGCTCGTCTGTCTTCGGGGCGGAGGACCCTCCGAAAGCAGTTGTAGATATGAGAAGGGCAGTCAATGAGTGAACGTGTCCTCGTCGCCGACGACGATCCGGACATTCTCGTGGTGGTCAAGATCAACTTCGAACTAGATGGGTTCGATGTCGATACCGCCGTCGATGGGGAAGATGCACTTCAGAAGGCGACCGCCAACCCGCCGGACGCCATCGTCCTCGACATCATGATGCCGCGAATGGACGGTCTAACCGCCCTGCATCGTCTTCGGAGTCAGGCGGCCACAGCCAACATTCCGATAATCCTCCTCACCGCCCGCGGTCTACCCGAAGACCGCGTCCGTGGTCTCGAACTTGGTGCCGACGACTACATCACCAAACCTTTCGACATCACCGAGCTTGCTGCAAGGGTAAGAGCGGTGCTACGCCGGACCCAGTCGGCACGGGATTTATCACCACTGACGGGTCTCCCCGGCAACTTTCGGATCTCCGCCGAGATAGAGACGGCGATTCGCGAGAAGCGGAACTTTGCCTTGGTCCACGGTGACCTCGACAACTTCAAGGCCTTCAATGACCACTATGGATTCATGCGGGGTGATGAGGTCATCCGGTTCTGTGCCCGAGCCTTCGCTGAGGCGGCCGACTCGTTGGATCTTGGGGACACCTTCATCGGCCACATCGGCGGTGACGACTTCGTCGCCGTCGTGCCCACCGACATGGCGGAATCGTTCTGCAAAGAGGTCATCGAGCGGTTCGATGACGGGATCCTCGACCTATACGACACTGGCGATGCCCTGCGGGGGTACATCGAAGTGGTCGACCGACGCGGCGAGCGGTACGCCTTCCCGGTCGTTTCTCTGTCCCTCGGTGTAGCGTCTACCGACGTGCGTGAGATCGGCACTCAGTGGGAGGCTTCGGCGATCGCGGTCGAGATGAAAGAGTTCGCCAAGAAGCAGCCCGGCTCAACCTATCGCATCGATCGCCGCACCACATAGGTGACGGTCGAAGCTGGACACATGGCGCGCGCCATCGAGTTGGCGCGAGCGTATCGCCCTCACCCGAATCCGCGTGTTGGTGCCGTCATCGTGAGTTCAGAGGGTGCAGTCGTTGGGGAGGGCGCACATGTCGCACCAGGACTCGCTCATGCCGAAATCGTCGCCCTCGACCAGGCAGGAGATTCAGCATCGGGATCGACCCTTTACACCACACTGGAGCCTTGCACCGTCCAGGGCCGAACCCCACCCTGTGTGGAGGCCATCATCCGGGCCGGGGTTTCCCTGGTCGTGGTCGGAGCTACTGACCCGGACGGCAGGGTTTCAGGTGCTGGGATCGAAAGTTTGAAAGCGGCAGGGTTGAAGGTGCTGGAGGGTGTCATGTCCGACGAGGCCCGTGCCTTGGACCCGGCCTACTTTCATCACCGGACAACCGGGATGCCCCTGGTGACGGTCAAGTACGCGATGACACTCGATGGAGCCGTCGCCGCTGACGACTCGACGTCGCAGTGGATCACCGGACTCGAGGCACGTGCCGACGCCCATCTTCTAAGGGCCGAGTCAGACGCAGTAGTCATCGGCTCAGGGACGGTTAGGGCCGACGATCCGATGTTGAACGTGCGGCTCGGAGGCTACGACGGCAAACAGCCACGTGCGGTCGTGGTCATGGGAAGAGAAGACTTGCCGACAATGGCAAGGATCTGGGACCACGACCCGATCGTGATCGCAACCAGAGAGATCGACCTGCCTTCCGGCTCGCTCGTCGTCGTGGCTAGCGTCGAAGGTCGTCCTCACCCTGTCGCGGCCTGTCGCAGTCTTGCCGAGTTGGGGTTCCTGGAGGTTCTACTGGAAGGTGGACCGACGCTGGCAGGGGAGTGGTGGCGGGCGGGAGTAATCAACCGTGGTGTCATTTACGTTGGATCCAAGGTCGCTGCGGGAGTGGGAAGATCTCCGTTCTCGGGGGTGTTCGCCACCATCGAGGATGCCGAAGTTGTCTCTGTCGTCGGTATGCGTAGCCTTGGCAGTGACATCCGCATCGATTTCGAGCGTTAGCTGAGGGAATGTTCACCGGAATCATCGAAGCCAAAGGCAAGGTAGCCGACCTCTCCGACAATGGACGCGCCCTGGTCGTGGCGTCCGAACTGCTGTCCGACCTGCCGATTGGTGCCTCGGTGTCGATCAACGGGGTCTGTCTGACCGTTGTTGAGACGACCGCTGCTGGCGCCCGCTTCGATCTAGTCGAGGAGACTCTCGCCAGGACCAACCTGGGCCAGGCCGGTGTCGGGGACCAATTGAACCTGGAGAGGGCAATGCCAGCGAGTGGAAGATTCGATGGCCACATCGTTCAAGGACATGTCGACGGCACGGGAACGGTTCGGTCGGTCGTGTCCGGCCCCGGTGGTGTGCTGGTCGAGGTTGAGACGGCAGCCAGTCTGCTCAAGTACATCGTCGAGAAGGGGTCCATCGCCATCAACGGTGTGAGTCTCACCGTTTCGTCGGTCGACGCCACCGGATTCGGAGTCGCCCTGATACCCCACACTCTCGAGCTCACCACACTCGGATCCTTGAGCGTCGGCGACATCGTCAACCTCGAGACCGACATCCTTGCCAAATACGTCGAGCAGATGCTGGACCGCGGATGATCGACGACCAGATGAGCGAACGGGGCGGGATGCCTTTGCGACTCGACTCCATCGAGCAAGCGATCACGGAGATCAAGCGAGGACGGGTCATCGTCGTCATCGACGATGAGAGCCGCGAGAACGAAGGTGACCTCATCTTCGCCGCCGAACTGGTCACACCCGAGTTGGTCGCCTTCATGGTCCGTTACACGTCGGGCTACATATGTGTTCCCATCACGGAGGATGATGCAGATCGTTTGGAATTGCCGCCTATGTCGATCATCAACGAGGACCGTCGGGGCACCGCCTACACCGTGACCGTGGATGCCCGCGAGGGTGGGACTACGGGAGTGTCTGCAACCGATCGTGCTCGAACCATCAGACTCCTGGCCAGTCCCGACACGACACCGGCCGACCTGAGCAGGCCTGGTCACATCGTGCCGCTGCGAGCTAAGGACGGTGGTGTCATGAGACGTCCGGGCCATACCGAGGCCGCCGTCGATCTGGCGAGACTCGCCGGGCTCTACCCGGCAGGGGTGGTGTGCGAGGTCGTTTCTGAAAGAGATCCCTCAGACATGGCCAGGGGTGAGGAGCTCCGCGAGTTCGCCGACACCCACGATCTGGTGATGATCTCCATCGCGGATCTGATCGCCTACCGCCGTCGCACCGAGAAGTTGGTCGAACGGGTGGTCGAGGCCCGGCTCCCCACCGCTCATGGATCCTTCAGGGCTGTCGGATACCGGTCCCTGGTCGATGACCGTCAGCATGTGGCTCTGGTGATGGGGGACATCGGCGATGGAGAAGCAGTCCTCACCAGGGTCCATTCAGAGTGTCTGACTGGTGACGCGTTCGGGAGTCTGCGGTGCGACTGCGGGCAGCAGCTGGAACTCGCCATGGCCAAGATTGGCGAGGAAGGCAGGGGAGTGATCCTCTATATCAAGGGTCACGAAGGCCGGGGGATCGGATTGCTCCACAAGCTCGAGGCCTACAACCTCCAGGACGGTGGCCTCGACACGGTTGACGCCAACGTCTATCTCGGGTTCCCGCCAGACGCTCGCGACTATGGGGTCGGCTCCCAGATCCTCTACGACCTGGGTGTGCGGTCGATGCGTCTGATGACCAACAACCCGACAAAGCGGGCCGCTATCGAGGGGTACGGGCTGTCGATCATGGAACGGGTCCCACTCACCATCGACGCAAACGCGGAGAACCTCGACTATCTGACGGCGAAGGAGACCAGGATGGGTCACTCGCTCGGACTGGTCCACGACGAGTGACGATTCATCTCGAAGGGGACCTGACCGGCAAGGGACTGCGGATAGGGATCGCTGTCGCCTCCTGGAATCGCGTCATCACCGACCGTCTTCTCGACGGCGCCATCGCTCGGTGTACTGCATTGGGCGTTGAGGATGTGACCGTGCTCCATGTTCCCGGCGCCCTCGAGCTTCCGATAGCGGCCCTGAAACTGGCCGAGGCGGGTTGTGCTGCGGTGGTGGCGATTGGCACCGTGATCAAAGGCAAGACCGACCACTATGAAATCGTGGTCAGGGAGTCGAGTGCGGGACTCAACACGGTTGCGATCCAAACGGGTGTTCCGGTGGCCAATGCGGTCCTCGCAGTCCACGAAATCGACGACGCATTGGAGCGGTCGATGCCTGGACCCGCCAACAAGGGTCAAGAAGCCGTTGACGCAGCGATCCTGACCGCGACTGCCATCAGAGGACTCATCTGAGCCTCTGGTACAAGATTCCTGCCTCTGGTACCGTGTACCCCGACAACTCAAAAGCAAGAGTGGAGGCTGCTGCTTCCCCACCCGGCCATCTCAGGGTGTGCCGTGGTCCAACCTCAAACCCCGGAGTCGCGGGTAGGAGGTTCTATCTGCAGCAGGCTTCGCCTGCTGTTTTCTATTTAGTGGAGGTAACAACATCAGCGAACTGCGAGTGAACGGCGCCATCAGGGCCAAAGAAGTCCTGGTTGTCGCACCCGACGGACAGCAGATCGGCGTCAAGAAGTTGAACGAAGCGCTTTGGCTAGCCGATCAACTCGACCTCGATCTCGTTGAAGTAGCTCCCAACGCCAGACCCCCGGTCTGTCGATTGATGGATTACGGGAGATACAAGTACGAACTGTCAGTCAAACAACGAGAGGCTCGCAAGAAACAGACGCGAACGAGTATCAAGGAACTCCGGATGAAGGTTCGGATAGGTGACCATGACTTTGACATCACCAAGAGGAAGGCCCAAGCCTTCCTGGAGGATCATGACAAGGTCAAGGTCAACATCCGCTTCCGCGGCCGTGAAAACGAGCGGCCATCTTTCGGCAAGGACCTCCTTGAGCGCTTGGCCGCCGAACTTGCCGACTACGCCGTAGTCGAGCAGTTCCCCAAACAAGAGGGGAGTTCGATGACCATGGTGCTGGCCCCCGTTCGACGTCCAAAGTCAGCTGATGCAGGATCTCACACGCGGGAGCAGTCAGAAGAGGAATAGGAGGACGCCGTGCCAAAAATGAAGACGCACAGCGGTGCCAAGAAAAGAATAAAGGTGACCGGAACCGGCAAGCTCATGCGCCGTCAGGTCGGTCGCGGGCACTATCGACTGGCCAAAGGCAAGGATGTGTTCCGTCGTCGCTCAGGAGAGGTCGAAATGGCCCCTGGAGACGCCAAGGTCATCAAAAAGCAGCTCGGACGCTGAGGACAGGAGGTCTGATATGGCACGTGTGAAGCGCGCGGTTCACGCCAAGAAATCGCACCGGAAGGTTCTCGACCGGGCCAAGGGTTACAAGGGTTCGCGTAGTCGGCGGTACCGGACTGCGAACGAGCAGGTCATGCATGCGATGCAGGACGCTTACCGGGATAGGAGGGCTCGCAAAGGTGAGTTTCGGCGACTCTGGATTGCCCGGATCAATGCCGCTGCTCGTCAGAATGGCATCACTTACAACGAGTTCATCGCTGGTCTGAAAGCGGCTGAAATCGAGGTAGACCGGAAAGTACTCGCCGAGATGGCGGTCAACGACCCGAAAGCATTTTCCCAGCTCGTCGAGGCGGCCAAGAAGGTCTGATGTCATCTGCGGAGCCACCGAGCGGGCCCCGTAACCATTCGGTCGTCGAGGCCGCCCGTCTCCACCGGAGCGCCGACCGGAGGTCTCGGGGCCAGACCCTCATCGAAGGTCCCCGTCTTTTCGCTGAGGCTGTCCAGGCCGGAGCAGTGGTGGGCACGGTGTTCGCTCTGCCGGACGACCGGGTGACGTTCGACTACTGCCGTGAGATGGGAATCGAGCCTGTCCCTGTCACCGAGGCAGCACTAGCCCGTCTCGCCGACACGGTGAGTCCTCAAGGCCCGATAGCGGTGGTGGACATCATGGAGTCCCGACTGGAAGACGATCGGAGCGTCCTCGTCTCCTGGGGTGTCTCCGACGCCGGGAATGCCGGTGCGCTGATCCGTGTAGCGGCCGCTTTTGGTTGGGGCTTCGCTTATACGCAGGGTTCTGCCGACCCGTGGTCCCCAAAGACCTTGCGATCCGGGTCGGGAGGTCATTTCAAGACTCCCATCTCGAGGATCTCCGGGATTGAAGACCTCGAGGGGTGGACCACCATCGCAGCGGTACCGCGTAGGGGAGTGGACCCGACCGAGTTGAAGAAACGTCGTTACGCCCTGCTGATCGGTGAGGAGGCGCGCGGTCTTCCAGAGGATGTGGCCTCGGAATGTGCAGAACGGGTCACGATCCCGATGCCGGGAGGAACCGAGAGCCTCAACGCTGCCGTAGCCGCCGGCATCATTGTTCACAGCCTTTCGTAGGGTCTCTCTGACCGCAAAGGACAATCCTCCAATCGGGAGGTACAGGGAGAACGTAACCTTGCCACTAACCTCGCCCGGTCTATGGACCCGAACCTCTCCCTCGATGAGCTCCTGGCCAGCGCCGAAGGTGTGCTGACCGGGGCCACCGATCTGGTAGGTCTCGAGCGGGCCGAAGCCAGCCTTTTGGGCCGGAACTCGGTCGTCGGTGAGATCCGACGGGCTATGAGTGGTCTGGATCCGTCGGAGAGACCTCGTGTCGGCGCCAGACTTCAGGAAGTGACGACCGTCATTGCGGGATTGATCGCCACCCGGCGGGTCGAGCTCGAGGCAGTCGGCGAGTCCGAACTTCTCAGGGATGACGGTGTCGACGTGACTCTCGAAAGGGTCACTTTCCCGCGGGGCGCGATCCATCTCATCCAACAGACCATCGACGAAGTAACCGACGTCTTCGTCGGGCTGGGGTACATGGTGGCCTCGGGGCCCGAAGCCGAGCTCGCCTGGTACAACTTCGACGCTCTCAACACCCCTCCGACGCACCCGGCGCGTCTCGAGACGGACACGATGTATCTCGATTGGGGCAATCCTGACGATCAGGTCCTGCTGCGGACCCACACGTCTCCGGTCCAGGCGCGTTGGATGGAGTCCCATGAGCCACCCGTGTACATCGTGGTACCGGGAAGGGCATACAGGACTGACACCATCGACGCTACCCACCTCCCGGTGTTCCATCAGATCGAAGGCCTGGCCGTCGATCGGGGGATCACATTCGGGGACCTTCGCGGGACTCTCCTTCACTTCGCTCGGGAGTTCTTCGGGCCCCAGACCGAGGTGCGTCTCCGGCCCTCCTTCTTCCCCTTCACCGAGCCGAGCGCCGAGCTCGACGTCTCGTGTTTCGCCTGCGACGGGGGAGAGGTGGGTTGTCGGGTCTGCGGGGGCTCCGGATGGCTTGAGATGCTCGGGTGCGGCATGGTCGACCCGAACGTCCTGGAGACAGCTGGCTACGACCCTTCGGAGGTGAGTGGATTCGCCTTTGGGGTTGGCCCGGAGAGACTGGCGATGGTCAGGCACGGGATCGAATCGATCAGGCATTTCATCGACAACGACATCCGCTTCCTGAGACAGTTCCGATGAGGGTGCCCCTGGCGTGGCTCGACGAATTCATAGACCTCCCGACGCGGGATCCGAGTGAGCTTGCCCTTGCCTTCACAATGCTCGGCCATGAAGTCGAGGGTGTCACGGAACTGTCCTCAGACTGGAGTGACGTCTTTGTTGGTCGGGTCGTAGGGATCGAACCCCATCCGGACGCGGACCGCATCCGGGTGTGCCAGGTGGATATCGGGGCGGGCTCTAGCCAGATCATCTGTGGCGCCTGGAATTTCGAGGTGGGAGCAACGGTGGCGGTCGCCACACCGGGCGCAGTCCTACCCGGTGAGTTCGAGATAGGAGAACGGGAGATCCGTGGCGTGGTGTCCCGGGGGATGATCTGCTCGGAGCGAGAGCTCGGATTGGGTGACGATCACACCGGCATAATCGTGCTCGAAGACGGGATAGAAGTGGGGATTCCATTTTCCGAGGTTGTCGAACTACCCGATGTCGTGTTCGACTTCTCCATCACACCAAACCGGCCCGATGCCATGTCTGTACTGGGAATGGCGCGAGATCTGGCCGCCCACTTCGACATCGAGTACCGGATCCCTCAGGTGTATTGGAAACCGGTGGCGGGAGTGCCCGATCTGAGGGTGAAGATCGAAGATCCGCTCGGGTGCCGCCGATTCACCGCGATGGAGATCAGAGACGTCAGCGTTGGGCCATCGCCATTCAAGATTCGACAGCGTCTTCGGAAGGCGGGTGTCAGACCCATCTCGAATGTGGTCGACGCCACGAACTATGTGATGTTGGAACTCGGCCATCCGCTTCACGCCTTCGACGCTGACAGTGTCGTCGATCGAGAGCTGGTGGTGGCGAGGGCTTGGGACGGACAAACGTTGACGACGCTCGATGGAGTAGAGAGGCACCTCAGCCCTGAGGATCTGATCATCTACGACGGTCAGGGACCGACATCGATGTCAGGGACCATGGGTGGTGCCCGAAGTGAGGTGTCAGCGTCCACCACGAGAGTATTCATGGAAGCGGCGTCGTGGGACCCGCCGACAATCATGTTCATGGCCCGTCGTCATGATCTTCGGTCCGAGGCTTCAACCAGATTCGAACGCGGGGTCGACTTCAATCTGGCTGAGGTAGCCAACCAGCGCGCCAGTGCCCTGGTCGCGGAGTGGTCCGGTGGAGAGGCCCTCGAAGGGGTCATCGATGTAGTGGGAACACCGGAACACCCGGCTCAGGTCGACTTGAGACTGGCTGATGTCGATCGACTGCTCGGTCCCGGATTCACCGTCGAGGAGGTCACCTCGATACTGAGACGGCTCGGCATGGGCGTCGATGGTTCTGACCCGATGCATGTAATCGTCCCTACGTTCAGACCGGACGTGACCCGTCCCGCTGACTTAGTGGAGGAGATTGCACGGATCTACGGCTATGACCGGTTCGCACCATCCATTCCGACGGGGCCGACCGGCGGCCTGACCGGCGAACAACGGCGCCAACGCAAACTCCATCAGGTGCTGGTCGGGGCCGGTCTCAGCCAGGCGATCACTCTCCCGTTCGTAAGTGGTCGCCACTTGATGGATCTCGGGCTTCCTCTCGGAGAGGCGGACTTGCTGACCATCAAGAACCCGTTGCGGGAAGAAGAGAGCAAGCTCCGGCCGACACTGCTTCCAGGACTTCTCGAGGCCGTGCGCTACAACCTGTCCCATGGATCCAACTCGGTCTCACTGTTCGAAGTGGGAAGTGTGTTTTTCACCGAACCCGCAGAGTGGGACCCTCGACTACCGGAGCAGTACCAGCGTCTGTCCTGGGTAAGGGTCGGCGATGTCGGACTGGGAACACTCGGGGTCCACCCTCGTACCGCCGATGCCAGCGTTTCACTCGGGGTTTGGCGTCTCATCCAGGATGCGCTCGGGATAAGCGCCGGTGTGTCGTCCTCCTCGCCACCAGGCTTCCACCCAACCCGCACCGCAGAGATCACGATCGGCGGAAGAGTCGCCGGTCATGTAGGGGAATTGAGCCCCCGTGCCGCCAGGCTCTATGACCTGCCCGGCCGAGTGGCGATTGCAGAGGTCGACCTGGCTCCCCTCCTCGCCCCTATACCGCCTGCCCGTGGCGTGGCCCCATCGCAATACCCGCATGTCGATTTCGACCTTTCGTTCCTGGTCGATTCAGGGGTCGCGGCAGCCGACCTGATCAGTCAGACGTCAGAGACGGCCGGGACACTGTTGGAGTCAGCGCGGGTCTTCGACGAGTTCGCCGGGGTGGCCCATGGCAAGAAGGCGCTGGCCATCAGGTATCGGCTACGCGCCAGCGACCGGACCCTCACCAGCGACGAGATCGCCGTCGTACGGGCCGGGATGATCACCGCAGCAGCCGCGGCCCTCGGTGCCGAGCTGCGAGGAGCATGAAGTTCACAGGCACCCTCGAAGCCCTGCTCTCCATGCCGCCGGAGGAGGCGGCCCCGGGACTGCTGGGGTACTACCTGGTGTCAGCAGTGGGCGGCGAGACCGTCCGCATGCGGATAACCGAAGTGGAGGCATACAAAGGTGAGGATGATCCCGCTTCCCATACGTTCCGCGGGCGTACCGCGCGCAACGGTTCGATGTTCGGGCCACCGGGAACCCTCTATGTCTACCGGTCTTACGGAGTCCACAACTGCGCCAACACCTCAGCCGGCCCGGAGGGCGTGGGCTGGGGGATTCTCATCAGGGCTGGTGAGGTCGTCGAAGGGGACTGGATCGCCAGACGTCGGCGGGGGAGGGCCGACCAACTCACCGATGGTCCAGGGAAGGTCACACAGGCCCTCGGGATCGGTCTCGACCTCGATGGGACAGACCTGCTTTCGAACCAGCCACCGATCTGGCTGGAGCCGGGGTCAGCGCCATCGGTGATCGTCTCCACGCCACGGGTCGGGATATCGAAGGCCGCCGATCGGCCATGGCGTTTCGTTGCGGCGGTAAGTGCCAGCAAATAGTGGTCTCTAGCTGCCGGTGCCAGCAGGTACCCTCTGCCGTCCATGAGTGATCCAGCCGGGCTCGAGCTCATCCTGCGCTACACCGATCAGGTTGTGCCACGTGACGATCTCATCAAGAAGTTGGGGCTTGGCAGACCACTGCGTGTGAAGCTGGGTCTAGATCCAACGGCTCCGGCGGTCACACTTGGCTGGGCCGTCGTCCTCCGCAAGCTTCGCCAATTCCAGGACCTGGGTCACACCGCGGTCCTGATCGTCGGAGATTTCACCGCCCAAGTAGGCGACCCGTCGGCCAAGGACTCCACCAGGAACCGACTCACCGCCGAAGAGGTCAACGGCTATGCCGATAGTGTCCTCGGACAATTCAAGAGCATCCTCTCAGAAGACAACCTGGAGATCCGACGCAACTCTGAGTGGCTTGGCGCATTGGACATGGAGGGTCTCCTCGAGTTGACCAGTTCCACCACCGTGGCCCAGATGCTGGAACGGGCCGACTTCGCCAAGAGGTACGAATCCGGGTCGCCGATCTCAGTGATGGAGTTTCTCTACCCGCTCCTCCAGGGGTATGACTCGGTGGCGGTCGAGGCGGACATCGAGCTCGGGGGCTCGGACCAGTTGTGGAATCTGATGATGGGCCGAATCGTCCAGGACAGGTACGGGCAGGAGACGCAGGTGGCGCTCACCGTGCCGCTCTTGGTCGGCACCGATGGGGTGCACAAGATGTCTCAGTCCCTAGGCAACTACATCGGGATCGAAGACGAGCCCGGCGACATGTTCGGCAAGACCATGAGCATCCCTGACGAGGCCATGGGTCAGTGGCTGCGTCTCGCCGCCGACCTCGACCCGGGGGAGGCCGAGACCCTTGAGAACGCCCTCAACGCAGGGGAGCTCCACCCCAACCAGGCGAAACGGAGACTGGCCCGGGAGATCGTCGACCTCTATCACGGTGCTGGGGCGGGGAACCGGGCCGAGGCGGAGTTCGATTCCATATTCAAGCACGGAGGAATGCCCGACGAGGTTCCGGACTTCGCACTGTCCGGAGCAGGGCCGATCAATCTCCCTGCGGTGCTCCGGGATGCCTTCGGGATATCGGGTGCGGAAGCCCGGCGCCTGATCGATCAGGGGGCCGTCACCATTGACAGGGAACCGATCGCCACCTACGAGACGTCAAAGGAGCAGTTGGTGGGAAAGGTCCTTCGGGCCGGCAAGCGTCGGTTCGTTCGACTCACCTGACTGGTTGGCGGTGAGTTCACCCAGCGCGAGAAGCAGGTCTTGACTTGCATAGCGCTCGGTCACGGTTACCATTCCAACTCGACCGGACAAGAGTCCGGTTGATCCGCTGACCGACGAGGCCGCAGATTCGCGGAAGCGTCGGCTTGTCGTCTGTATCGGGGTTGCGATATCATCGCCTACCCGTCTGACACTCAACAATCAGATGCGGAGCCGTGGGCTCCTTGACAACTGAACAATGTGCCAAAAGCCAGCAGCGCACATCTTCCCCGTTGGGTGGAGGATGGCGCATGTTTAAGCGATGCACCCGAGACGAGCAATCGTCGGAGGGCATCAAGTGTGCAATAAAAAGCTCTGAGACCCCTCACGGGTCTCGGACCCAAATTGCAAACCCTTCATTGACAGGATTCGCACCCTTCGGGGTGCGGTGAATGTACGTTGGAGAGTTTGATCCTGGCTCAGGATGAACGCTGGCGGCGTGCCTAATGCATGCAAGTCGAGCGACGCATACTGGAGGGGTAACCCGACGGTATGACGGAGCGGCGAACGGGTGAGTAACACGTGAGCAACCTGCCCCACAGATCGGGATAGCCCAGGGAAACCTGGATTAATACCGGATATCCTCGTAGGACCGCATGGTCTATCGAGGAAATGCCTTTGTGCTGTGGGATGGGCTCGCGGCTTATCAGCTAGTTGGTGGGGTAACGGCCTACCAAGGCGTCGACGAGTAGCTGGTCTGAGAGGACGATCAGCCACACTGGGACTGAGACACGGCCCAGACTCCTACGGGAGGCAGCAGCAGGGAATTTTGCGCAATGGACGAAAGTCTGACGCAGCAACGCCGCGTGAGGGATGAAGGCCTTCGGGTTGTAAACCTCTTTTATCAGGGAAGATAATGACGGTACCTGATGAATAAGTCACGGCTAACTACGTGCCAGCAGCCGCGGTAATACGTAGGTGACAAGCGTTGTCCGGATTTACTGGGCGTAAAGAGCGCGCAGGCGGTCGATCAAGTCGAGTGTGAAAGCCCCCGGCTCAACTGGGGAGGGTCATTCGAAACTGATCGACTTGAAGGCAGGAGAGGGTAGTGGAATTCCCGGTGTAGTGGTGAAATGCGTAGATATCGGGAGGAACACCAGTGGCGAAGGCGACTACCTGGCC
>JBGTEJ010000067.1:0-6407 GCA_041747855.1 Acidimicrobiia bacterium
TAGTTGACAACAGGGGGTTTCCGCGTGCTGGGTGGGACTTCTGACCGCCCCCGCCCCAAACCCGGACTCGATAAGTGAGGGCCGCTTGGCGAGGAGAGACCAGACCCCTACCCTGGTCCACAGAGACTCCTCGACCTCGTGCGGACGGTGGACCTGGCATACCGAATGCCCTCCCGGACAGATAAGTTCGGGGCGGGAACCCCCGACTTCAACTGAGAAAGCCCCCTCATCGAGGGGGCTTTCTCCTTGAGCCTCGCCAGGGTTTTAAACCGCGAGGGCCGTCAGTTCCTCGATACGGCCAATGTCTATCTTGACACCGGGGCCCATTGTCGACGAGACACTCATGCCCCGAACGTACCGACCCTTCGATGAGGCTGGCTTTGCCTTGACCACCTCGTTCGCCAGTGCGGCCAGGTTCCCGAGAAGTTGATCGAGCTCGAAGGAGACCTTTCCCACCGTCGCATGGATGTTCCCGTACCGGTCATTGCGATACTCGATACGGCCACCCTTGAATTCAACGACGGCCTTGCCAACGTCCTGTGTGACGGTCCCGGCCTTCGGATTCGGCATCAGTCCACGTGGGCCGAGCACCCGACCGAGCTTGCCTACTTCGGCCATCATGTCGGGGGTTGCGATGGCGATGTCGAAGTCGAGTTCGCGGCCACCCTGGATGGCTTCGACCAGCTCTTTGCCGCCGACTACCTCGGCACCGGCCTCGGTGGCCTCCTTCGCCTTGTCAGGGGGGCAAAAGACCGCGACCCGGACATCCTTGCCGGTCCCGTTCGGAAGGGCGACTGTCCCACGGACCAGCTGGTCGGCCTTACGTGGGTCGATACCCAGCTTGAAGGCGACCTCCACGGTCTCATCGAACTTGGCGGTGGCCATGCTCTTGACCAGTTCCAGGGCCTCCGCAGCCTGATACGAGGTGTTGTTGTCGTACCGGGAGGAAGCCTCCAGGTACTTCTTTCCATGCTTCATGTCTTCTCCTTGTGGTCCAGTCGGTCCGGTACTTCCGAACCTCCCACGTTTGACAGGGTGCGAGACGAATCGACTTCGCCGTCGTCCCCTTCCAGCCTCAGTCCTTGACGGTGATCCCCATCGACCGGGCGGTTCCTTCGATCACTTTCATCGCCCCTTCCACATCGACCGAGTTGAGGTCGACCATCTTCAGTTCGGCGATATCGCGCACCTGAGCCTTGGTCACCGATCCCACCTTGGTGGTGTTGGGCTCGCTCGAGCCCTTGTCGACCCGGGCGGCCTGTCGCAATAGGGCGGCGGCCGGAGGAGTCTTGGTGACGAAAGTGAATGAGCGATCTTCATAAATCGAGATCTCAGCCGGGATGATCTGGCCGCGCTGGGAGGCGGTGGCGTCGTTGTAGGCCCTGACGAAGTCCATGAGGTTGAGCCCGTGGGGGCCGAGGACGGTGCCGACCGGCGGGGCCGGCGTAGCCTGCCCAGCGGGAAGCTGGATCTTCACAGTCGTAACGAGTCGTTTTCTGGCCATTGTTGATTCCCTATCAGTTCTTCTGAATGTCTTCGAAACCCAGCTCCACCGGTGTGTCACGTCCGAAGATGTTCACCAGCACGACCACCTTCTGCTGGTCGATGTTGATCTCTTCGATGACCCCGTTGAAGTCGGCGAAGGGCCCGGCAACCACACGGACCTGCTCCCCGACTTCCCACTCCGGCTTGAAGCGGGGTTTGACCTTGTCTTCTTCTTCTTGAACACCGAGGAAGCGTTCCACTTCGCGTCGTGACAAGGGTGTGGGCTTTTGTGCGTTGCCAGCCACGAACCCCGTCACTCCGGGGGTGTTTCTCACCGTGTACCAGGAGTCATCGTCGAGGGTCATCCGGACCAGGATGTATCCGGGAAACACCTTCTTGGGGACGGTTACCTTTTTGCCGCCTTTGAATTCGACGACATCTTCCATCGGGATGTGGACCTCGTAGATCCGATCCTCCATGTGCATCGATTGGATCCGGGTTTCGAGATTCGCCTTGACCTTGTTTTCGTACCCTGAGTAGGAGTGGATCACATACCAGTCGCCGGGGAGGTCAAAAGGGCTGAGTGGTCGCGGCGGCTCAACCGGTTCGAGCACCTCAACGGTGGTATCGGCGCCCTCGGTGGTGGTCTCTTCGCTCATTGCAATCACCCGATCCTCTCGACAAGCCAGATAACCGCTTCTTTGGCGACCACATCGAGGGCGAAAATCACCGCAGTGAGGGCGACCACAGTGATCAAAGTGATCGTGGTGAAGGCAATCATCTGCTCGCGGTTTGGCCAGGTGACCTTGCGCAGCTCCAGCCGGACCTCGTGGAGGTAGTCGCGGACGCGGCGGGCGAACGGCTTCCGCTCACTTGGGATCTGCGACTTCGCAGTCATGGCCTCAGCCCGCTTCTGGGCAGGCGTCTTGCCTTCGTCTTGCTTCTTGCGTCGCCGCTCCTCGGCTTCTTGGAGCCGGCGCATCTCTCTGTTCATGTTCTCTTTCGCCTATTTTTCCACGGTTGGCAGGGGCGGAGGGACTCGAACCCCCATCCTCCGGTTTTGGAGACCGGCGCTCTACCATTAGAGCTACACCCCTAGGGGGGTTCTCGGGTCGCCCAAGTATAAGGGGTGGTTCATCCCTTAGGGAAACCCTCATTGGACACGGTTCGACTCTGGTCGTGCAGCCACCGGTCGAGATCCCTTGGTCGTCGGAAGAGGAGCACCACACTCCCACCCGGTTCATCGCTCCACGACCGCATGCGCGAACGCTTTCTGGAGAATGACGAGAAGTGCCACCGAATGATCGAATCGCTTGAAACCAGATTGGCCCACGTCTCGAAGTTCCCGTTGCACACCGGCTTCTTGTCGATGATCCGCATCAGCGATCGACGGATCAGACGGCCCAAAGACACCAAGCGGGGGTAATCGAGACCAACGATCAGCTCCACCCTCTTCAGCGGGACGTCTAGCCATCGTCCGTAGGCGGTGTCGAGAATCCACTCGTCGGATGCGCAGATCGCTTCGACCCGACGGCGTTGCTCTTCATCGGGAACCTCCACCCATCGTGGAAGCCAGGTGAGCTCGTCGACAAGGTGAAGCGGGAGACCGGAAATTTCGGCGAAGCGTGACGCGGCGGTCGTTTTCCCGGAACCGGTGACTCCGTAGAACAGGACCCGGCGGGCCGGCGTTTCAGCCACGATTGATGCGTCTGATGTGCTCGTAGATTGCAGGCAGGGTCTTCAAGTCCTTGGGTCGTCCGGCGGCCTCTTTGGATCTGGCCACGTCTTCGAGGGCTGCTGTCGGTACATCTACATCGCGATACGCGAATGACGTCGCCCCGGGAGACAGTTCAACGTACCCGCCGGTGCCAGCCGGCACCATGGTCAGGTCCAGCGGTCCCGAGTCGGTGGCGAGATTCAGAACACGCATTTGCTCGAGGAGTTCGGGCGTGAAGCCCCCGGGTACAGGAATCGTCTCGTCTCCGGAGCGGATCCGGGCGCCGAGAACGCCGAGTGCCTCCGCCAACCGCCCCAGGTTGAGCCGCGACATTTCCGGCGTGATGTCAACATCGATCGTTGGTTGGACGGCCACCCCCCAGAGTTCCACTGCGAAACCACCGACGACCACGTACTTCACCTGGTGCTGGTTGAGCACCGCGATGATCCGGGCGGCGTCGACACTTGCAGCCGGCATCAGCGGCCCCTGACCCGCTCCAACCGTTCCCTCTCAACTCGCGCCCGCTGGTCCCACTGAATCCGGGCCTGATCCTCGGCGGGAAGACTCTTGAGGAACTGTTCGAGCGATCGATCGTGATCGCTCAGGGGTTCCAGGCGCACCGTCATCTCGAACCCCGCGGCCGCAAGGATGCGTTGCAGGCTCGGAAGCGTCGGCTCCATCCGCCCCGTCTCATACGCTGACACTGCCTGTTGGGTCACGCCAGCCCTCGTCGCCAGCTCTTTTTGGGTCAACCCTGACTTGATCCGGGCGAGTCGGACCAGTCCTGCGGCAACGGTCGGTGCGGCGTCGAACTTCGACATGCCCGGAGTCTAGCACATCGTTTCACTTGTGTACAAGGGATCCGATGTTTACACAACAAACGATGTCAGCCATCAGCCAGAGGTGCGCGGGCGGAGACGCCAGATGATCACGGCAGCACCCATAGATAAGAGCGCCGCACCCAGCGCCACCGGCTTCCTCCACGATCGGACTATCGCAAGGTCACCCTCCAACGACGACATGACCCGCCATTCGAGATCGGCGGGAGCAGGGGCACGTTCACCTGCCATCGACCGCAACTCCTTAGCGGTGCGGGCCATGGCGGTATGCCGCGCCTGACATCTGAGACAAGAGCTGGCATGTGAGCGGAACGGTCTGGCTACCGGACCTCCGTCGACGGCACTGTTGGCGACAAACGGGGCCGCCATCTCGCAGAAGACGCTCATGCCGACTCCTCCAGGTCTTTGGCGAGGCGCGCTCGGGCGCGGTGGAGCCGTACCTTGGCGGCAGTCACCGAGATATCCATAGCATCGGCGATCTCCTGATGTGACCAGCCGTGGACGTCCTTCATCACCACCACCTGACGCTGACCTTCGGGCAGGCGATCCAGGGCCGCCCTCAGCTGCCCGCGGAGTTCGGTGATCTCACCGGCGAATTCGGGATGGTCGATGTCGACGGGGGCGGGAAGCTCGTAGTAGTCCTCCAACGGCAGGCTGGCCTGGCGACGGAGACGCTCACGATGAGTCCAGGCCGTGTTCACTGTGATCCGGTGGAGCCAGGTCGACAGACGGGCATCCCCCCTGAAATTCGGCAGAGCTCTCCAGGCGCGCACCAGAGTGTCTTGTGCCACGTCAGCCGCCATATGGGGATCGCCGACAAGTCTTCGAGCCAATGTGTAGACCTCGTCTTGATGTGCCCTCACTAGAGCGGCGAATGCGGCACGGTCGCCGCTTTGCGCTCGAGCGATGAGCTCGTTCTCCTTCGGATCTTCGACCCTCGAAGCGTCATCGGAGTTACCCATTTGCAGGCTCCACCATTGCACTCAGATACTCGTTGTCAACATCGAAAACCGAGATGGAATAGGACCCCTCGCGGTCGGCGACATCGATCGAAACCGGTCTTGCCGGTAGGAGAGGGTTGCGAAAGCGGACCTTGGCACTCGCGAACGGGGCGTCACCACGAGACGCTTTCGAAGTCTGGTTCAGGGCCCAGGCACACTGAAGCAAACCATGGACCACGACACCGGGTAGTCCCGCCGCAATCGCCGCCTCATGGTCCCAATGGATGGGGTTCCAGTCGCCGGTGGCCGCGGCGTACCGCACCAGATCTGCCCTCGACGCTGAGAACTGACCCGGTTCAGCGTCGCCCCGATAAGAGTGGGGTGGTTCAGGTCGTTCGAAATTGGAGTCAGCCGGAAGGGTCTCACCCGTGACCAGAAAGAGGGAACTGCCTGCAACAACGGTGCCGTCACCGTCGCCGGCTTCCATGTCGAACCCGATGTACTGAACACCGCCACGCTCCCTCACCCGACGCACCGTCCCGATGACTTCCAGAGCGGCCCCAACTTCCAGGGGGCGATGCCAGCTGAACGTCTGCTCCCCGTGGATCACCGAGTGACCCGTCAGCTCGCGCAAGAGCCCTGGCGCCACCACGAAGAGAGCGGCGGAGGCCATTCCCGGTGGGGCAGCCTCGCTCCAGCGGTCCAGGTCATCACCGGTGACACTGGTGAAGTCGTGGACCCTGTCAGCGGTCAGGTGGAGTGGGGACGGACCAAAGGTTCGACCCTCGAGATCCAGCATCACTGGTCTCTCTCCGGGTTCGCACCATCCGAGGGATGGTCGTGGTCGGCTTCGATCGCAAACCGATGCTGTTCCTCGATGACATGATCGACGGAAGGGTGGAACACATGGTCGAATCCCAGACTTCCGATGACATTGCCCCGCCGTGGGCCATTGCGGTAATAGATCCACCCTCGCTCTGCGGCGAAGGTTGCCAAAAGGTGACAGACGTACGCCAACACGCCCAGACCGGCAAGGATCAGCAGCAACCTCATACCGCGACCAGCCTAGGCTGCACGGGGTTCGCCCGTGCTTACCTGGTTTCGCGGTGAAGGGTGTGCTGGGTGCACCACCTGCAGTACTTCTTCAACTCCAGGCGCGCCTGGGTGTTGGACTTGCTCTTGGTGGTGATGTAGTTGCGACGCTTGCACTCGGTGCAGGCCATCGTCAACGGCGGTCTCTTGTCAGAAGGCATCAGTCGCTCGTTTCGTTACTTTCGCAGGCTCACTTGGTGATCTTTATGACGCGGCCGGCTCCGACAGTACGTCCACCCTCACGGATAGCGAACCGGAGACCCTCATCCATAGCAATCGGAGCGATCAACTCCACCGTCATCTCAGTGTTATCCCCAGGCATCACCATCTGAG
>JBGTEJ010000068.1:0-45507 GCA_041747855.1 Acidimicrobiia bacterium
GCTTTGAGTCTCAACCGGCTAGGCCCATGACCTCATTTAGCACTGAGCAGCCCATTAAGAACGGTACCCGCTCGCTGCGCCCTAACACCGTCTAGCTCAGCAAGCGCCTCACGGGCAGCCCTCCAACCAGTTTTGCCTGACCTTACAACCAGTAGGTATGCATCCACCAGAGGAGCCAGCACGACCGTGTCAGCAGAAACGGAAAGTGCAGCTGTGTCGACCACAACCAGATCGTACCGAATGCGCAGGTAAGAAAGCAGGCGACCTACCTTCTCGACGGATGCGGGAGCCGTAGACGGATCCTTGCTGGAGCTCCCTGTTACGACCACATCTAACCCATCAAGGAGGGTCTCTTGAACAATCCCAAACACGTCGTCATCCTCAACAGCCTGTGACAACCCCGCTTGATTATCTACAAGGACCAGTTCATGAATTCGAGGAGAGATAAGGTTCGCGTCCACAACCAGCACTCTCTTTCCGGAGCGGGCGGCGACCGCGGCCAGTCGAAGGGCTACAGTCGACTTCCCCTCGGAGGGATTGGCACTAGTCACCATCAGGACTGCTGCTCGGGAGTCATTTCCTCCGAACGTGAGAGTGGCATAGAGGCGCACCACCGCCTGGTCGAAGGGTGTCCCGCTAACGGCAAGTGATAGAGAACCCAAGTCTGTGCCTCCCCGTTTCAAGAATCTGACTGAGCGGAGACTTCTATCGAAAGGCAGCACCCCAACTATTGGCCCGGCATCCAAAGCGCGGAGGTCATCGAGCGAAACTATCAGCGGGTCACTGCTTTCCATTTTGAGCGCCACACCCAGTCCAATCGCCAAGCCGGCTATCGCGGCTACCACGGAGCGGAGGAGAGCATTAGGGGTAGACGGCCCAGTGGGAATCGTTGCCGGTTCCGAAACCGTAATACTTCGCGCTAGAAGCGACAGCTCTCGAGATCGCAGGCCAGAGAGAAGGCTGTAGTAGTTGGCGATGGCGAGATCGAAGGAACGGGCTGCCGCTGCCACAGTGGGCGAATCATCCGGATCCTGCTGGGCCGCCGACACATAGTTTTCGAGAGCCTCCTCAGCCTCCCTCTCTGCCTCGGCCAACTGGGATTCGACCAAGTCCCGGTGGACTTCAGCTCCAGCGAGGGTCATCCGACGCCCCGTGTCGGCCACATAGTTCGCTATGAAGTTGGCCATCGACGCAGCCCCATCGGGTGTGGAGTGAAGCACTTCAATTACGAGGAGCTCCGTGCCCCCTGGGCCGGAAACCTCGACTCTGGGTTTTCCCGAAAGTCCAAGATCGGCCATGGCTCTCTCCGCGACCACATTGCTAGAGGCAATCTCCGTATAAGTAGCCATCAACCGGTCGGAGAGAAAGGAGTCGAAACCGCCAGCACCGGTGATGACAGTGGAAACATGGACCGTCGCCGAGGCGGTGTACTGCTGACTCGCAAATGGAATGGTGAGTAAGGATACGACAACGGTCAGGATGGCGATGCCCCCCACTACCGCCTGCCGCCGGCGCACAGTCTCAAAAAGCCCTAACGGCGCCCCTGACACCGACCCCGGAGAGGAGGCCGGTCCGCGATCTGTTCTACCGTGCCCCTCACTCACTTCCCCGGCGTCCCCATTCGATGTCCTGCTCCCAAGTCGTGGAAGATAGTCTGGTAGCGCCGAATACTTTTTTCAAGACTGAACTCTGCCTCGACTCTCGCCCGACCAGCCTCGCCCATGCGCTCGGCGAGATCCCTATCCCCAAGAATTCTGAGTACAGCTGCGGCCAGCAGCTCTGGTCTCCCCGGAGGGACCACAAAGCCCGAGACGCCGTCCTCGACGACCTCGGCCACGCTACCCACATCAGTGGCCACGACGGGGGTTCTTTCGGCCATCGCCTCGAGGATGGAGAGTGGTTGAGCCTCGTGCCAAGAGGACAGAACAACAACACCAGACTCAGCCATGACATCGCGAATCGTCGATACATTCCCAAGAAACTGAACATCCTCGATACCTAGATCAAAGGCCATCCGCTGCAGCCTCTCCCGCTCCGGTCCATCACCGGCGACTACAAACTGGGCGCTCGGCCGCGCCCTGCGAATGAGAGAAGCGGCCTCAAGAAAGACTTCATGCCCTTTCCACTTCCGCAGACCCGCCACGATGGCCACCTGCTCAGAGTTGCGTTCCCGTATTCCGGTCGCGCCTATTGACAGGTCCACTCCGTTAGGGACAATGAACAGATGGTCTTTCGGAATGCCCTTCTCGCGAACTAGATAATCACGATGCCCAAGGGAGAGCGCCACGTACCAGTCGAAGCGACGAAAGAACAAGAGATCACCGATAGATAAGAGCCAACGGCGGCGGCGCGTGAGAAAGGCACGGCGAACGGTGTCGTAGGAGTGAAACCCGAGCACCGTAACCGATCGACCAGCCGCCAGCAGCGCAACAACCGTGTTCAGAAACCCATCCGGGGCGTATACGACCCCGCACTCCTCGCGACGAAGAATCTGTGCGATTCGTATTATTCCTCGGAGATCGACTGACGAGGCCATGAGGTTCGAGTACACGACATGGCCCTGTCTTGCAAGCTCGTCGCCCAACTCCCCGGGCTGGTAGAGGCATATCACGACTGGTCGTACCACATTGGGATCGATCCCTCTCACAATCTCGAAGATGACCTTCTCGCTGCCACCACCGCGCGGGAGAGACATGTATACAAGAGCAACGGAGGTTTCAGCCATGATCGTCTATCACCTGTTGGTACACATCGAGAAGACGAGTGGCAACTTTGCTCGGTCTGAACCTGTCTTCTGCGACATGCCGCGCTTCTTCTCCTATATGCGCCGCGGCCACTGGATCCCTGAGGACTCGACGAAGATGCTCCGCCAGAAGTTCGATCGCCCCCGGCGAATATAGGAGGCCCGTCATGCCATCGTCGACCATGTCGGCCACACCCCCAACTCTCGTCGCGATTACCGGTGTTGCTGCGGCCATAGCCTCCGCCACCGCCATCGGACTATTCTCTTGATAAGAGGGCAGTACTAGAACTGAGCACCGTGAGTACTCCTCAATTAGGTCAGCCCGCCGCAGCGGACCCAAGAGGGAAACCTGCCGTTCAAGATGAAGCTGGCGAACTCGAGCCTGCAAGGTCTCCAGATAGGCTGGCTCCCGAAATCCTCCTGCCACCCTGACCTCGAGTCGTGGGAACTCTGCCAGTAGCTTGCTTGCGGCCTCGACAAGGTCCATGACGCCTTTCAACCTCGTCACCGCTCCCACGAACAGGATTGTTGCCGGAGCCCGCGAGGGTTCGACGGCGAAGAACCCGTCCGACACCGGATTCCACCCGGTGTGCCAATTGCCTTGTGCCAGCCCCCCAAAGTGCCGCATTGGATAGCCACCAGGCTGGTATAGGTGGCGCGCCTTTCGAATCACGCGTCGCTGCACTTGTGACTGCAGTCGACGTCTCAACTTCGCGATCGGGTTATCGAGGTACTTGAGCTCCTCGTCCACGATGCCATGCACGGAGACCAGGAGGGGATACCCCAGGCTGAGGCCGATGTCGCCGAACATCTGAGTCCCCTGAGCATGAACTACGTCGGGTTCAATCTCGGATACGAGTGCCCTTATCCTTCGCCGAGGAAGGTAATAGCGGGTGGTCGTGAGCAGTCGCCTCGGGGAGTGGAGATAGTGAACGACAGCGCCATTCCAATTAACTGTCCGGTCCTTTGTAGCGGAATCGTCGAGTGTGATCACATCGACGTGTACCCCTCGGTCAAGGGTTCGGAGTCCAAGGATCAGGTCGGAAGTCGAAGCCTCGACTCCACCGTCCGGGGCTGATGGGTGACGGGGGAATGGACCTACTATCACCAATCGCATCTAGCACCGCCCCAAGCCGTAAGTAAGATGGTCGGAGTGGGAGGCCAGCTGGGAACCAGAACGTTCGGAATCGGACTCGCCCAACCTCCCTTCCCCCAATGAGACACTACGAGAATGGTAGCGAGAAACTCGGCTGGCAAACCATTCGGACCTACCGACGACCCTACCGGACTGCTGCACTGATCATCCCTATAACTGTCATCGTGGGGATGGTCTCCATGCTCGTCGGACCTTTGGCGGCAGCAGCTGCTGCGGCGGTCCCGGCCTTGATGGTTGCCCTCCGCTACCCCTTTGCTCTCTCGGTTGCCGCGCTCATTGGCTGGCCACTTCTAGCAGCCCTTCCTGAACTAAGAGTCCCAGGGGGGTTGACCGACATTAGCTTCGAGCGCATTGCCCTAGCCGCCGCCGCCGGGGTCACCCTAATAGCGGTACCACGATCCCGCTTTCTCACACTGACGGTGTCGCCATGGGTAGCGCTGTACTTTCTAGCCAGCGTGATCTGGATCGTCCTGTGGGGTGCGGTCGGGACTTCGCTCGTTGTCCTATTGTCGATCGTTACCGTCTATTGGCTGACTAGATCGCACCTGGAAAATTCCCACCGCATCTACCAACTTCTCGCCGCTATCACGATTGCCGCTGTGGCGATCAGCTGGACAGGGTTTTATGAACGCTTGCTGGACCTTGAATACTCAGCATTCGACGTGACCACGGGGACTGCTGCTGGCACACGCTACCTTGATGTCCCCGGTGGTCGGGCCACCGGAGTCCTGGGAAACCCCGCCATCTACGGCGCCATCGCAGCATCAGGACTCCTATGCAGCATGATTCTGTGGCTTAAGGCAACAAAGCGTTCAACGCGCCTGTTGACTGGGCTAGCCGCCGTCAACCTCAGCTATGCCGTTTTTGTCTCGTACACTCGGTCGGCGTGGCTGGCAGGGCTGGTCGGAGTCGTCGTGGCTTTGATCCTGAATCGAGATCTGCGCCACCAGGCAATACTCGTTTCAGTAATTCTTGTCGTGGGGGCTTCTTTTGGCCTGTTCTTCGCCGTAGACGCCCCCGACGCAACCGCCCTGTCGGATCGGCTGACCAATGTCTCGACCGTTGAAGGCCGGCTGGATCGGGCGGCCTACTCCTTGGGAGCCTTCGCCGAAGCACCCCTCGTGGGTCAAGGACCGGGCGTGCTCAACCGTCTGATTGCCGCACGATTCCCTGGGGGCGGATTTGACACCTCTCACAACACCTATCTGACATTGGCGGTCAACGGTGGACTTCTCCTCCTCGTACCTCTGGTGGCTCTAGCGTTAAGTTGGCTGCGGATGGCAACTCGCCGGCAGGTGGCGCGAACCCCATCTGCGACCCGCGACGCAATTGCCGCTGCCGCAGGAATCGTCTCCGTCTACCTTGTTTCGGGAACGTTTCTCGATCTGGCCAACTTCCCGTACTTCACTGCCATCTTCTTTGCCAGTGGAGCCCTCATCGAACAGGTCCACTCGATGAGCGAAGTGGGGGAAAGAGGGTTGATGTGAGACTTGGGCGGTCGACGGCAGCCGTCGTCGCCGCAGTTGGCATCGCATCGGTCGCCGGACTGGTGCGCGACGTGACCATCGCTCACTTCTTCGGAACCTCCGCTGAGTCTGACATCTTCTTCTTTGCATTCTCGATGGTGGTCCGGCTCCCCCAGTTCTTGCTGCCAGCCGTGAGCGCCGCATTCATACCCATTTACCTCCGGCTAAAGGCGAAGGGGTCAGGGGAGGCACTTCCGCTTGTGGGGACAGTGGTCAACATGGTCCTCATCGGGATGGCGGGCCTTACCCTGATCACCGCGATCTTCGCCCCGGTGTTAACCACCCTGACTGGTTCGGGGTTTTCGGATGGCCTAAGGATCGAAGCCGTCGTCATGCTAAGGCTTCTCTCGCCTACCATCGTCTTCCTGGGTTCGGTCGGGATTCTGAAAGCGATTCTCGAGTCTGAGGGAAGATTCTTAATTTCGCAGTCTCAACAACTAATCATGTCCCTCGGAATGATCCTGGCTGTGTTGTTCCTCGGACCCCGACTTGGGATCTACAGCCTTCCAGTTGGGATTATGGCGGCAAACGGCATCCAGGTCTTCTGGATGATCTACTGGGCGCGGCGCGCGGGTCTCCTCATAAGACCTCGCTGGCAGATTCGGCATCCGGAGATCCGCAAGTTCGTCACACTGCTCTTGCCTGGTCTCGCTGGCGCAGCGGTTCTGTGGATGATGCCGGTGATCGACGTCGCGTTGGCGTCGGGCCTGACCGAAGGTTCAGTGGCAGCGCTTGCATTCGCCAATAGACCTCTCGACCTCTTCAGCCGCGTAGCGATCCACTCGCTAGTGATAACGGGGCTGCCGATACTGACGATGCGGGCGATGAGCGAAGGACGGCCCAATATGGGGCAAGCCTTCGCAGGCTATTTGGGCAACGTTGTGTATGTATTGGCTCCGATAAGTTTGGTCCTCTTTGCGCTTCGAGTTCCAATGATCCGGATCCTGTTCGAGCGGGGAGAGTTCAATCCCGAGTCCACCGCAGCGACGGCGTCAGTGTTCGGCGCGCTAGCCCTCGGCCTACCTATGATGGCTGTCGCTACTCTTGTCTCGACGTCGTTCAACGCCCTTGAGGACACGAGAACGCCAGCGATCTGGGGAGCCGGCGCCAATGTAGTTGTGAAGGCGATGACTGCCCCACTCCTCACTGCGAAGTTCGGACTCATAGGTCTCGCTGCGTCGACGTCAATAGTTTACGCGGCATCCACGACGATCCTCCTATGGAGGTTTGGGCGAACCCATCCAAGCGTTGATGTTGGCGTGCTCGTCTCCGGCCTTCTCAGAGTACTGGGATTAGCGCTCGTAGGTTCTCTGCCCGCATTTCTGATCGCGGAATCTGGCATCCCCGACATAAGCGCCATAGCGACCGCTACCCTCGCCACCGCAGCCGCATACCTTGCAGCAACCCGAATAGTACGAGTTCCGGAGAGCGAAGAAGTCCAACGATTTCTGTCCCAGGAGTGGAAGAGAATCGTGAGCAAGATGAAGTGAGGGCACATCCCGACCGGTTGCGAGAAGACTGCTGCCAGCCCGCCTTCACTTAGGCAATGGAGCCACCATCTTCACGCGTCTGCAACACCCTCGTATAGACCTCCACATTTCGAACGGCGGCAGCCTTCAATCCCCAGTGGAGCACTCGGTCACGTCCGTTCTCGAGCCGCCGCCCGGCTGTGAACACTTGACGAAGTTTGGCTGACATGTCATCAGGGGTCCGCTCGCAAACATAACAGCCTACAACGCCCGAGATATGCTCAACAATATCGCCGACATCCACCGACACGACCGGAAGATTGCACGCTAAAGCCTCTCGCGGAGCAGCTGGGGCCCCCTCATGCGAGGAAGCCATTGCTAAAACATCACAAGCATTCATGTATTCGGCGACTACTGCCGGTGTTCTTCCATAGACTATTACCATTTCGGCACCATCTATCTGAGCAACGGCGGCTTCAACGATGTCTGGACGTTTCACCCTCACCCGGGCGGGGTCGTACGGGAACAAGACCAGATTGATCCCGTTTGGCAAGTCATGCTTCGTGCGCATAGCGGCTTTGTCCATCGGAGTAAACGTTTCAAGGTCGATGCCAGCTGGGATGACGTCCACCTGAACGCTCCCAAGAAGACCCTTCATCTGAGCTCCCGGAACTATGACGGCTGATACCAGTCTCGCCAAGACCCGAGCGAGCTGCCGCTCTAAGAAGCGATACACGTCCGATCCCATGAATGTGAGTACCACCGGCTTTCGAACCTGACATCTAGCGACCCAGCCGTTGAAGCCATAGTGGGCGTGGATCAAGTCGTACTTGTCTAATCCACCGCTAATTGAGAGTCTGAACATCGTGATGGCCGCCCGGAGATAGTTCCACGCTGAGTACCTTCCAGCCACCGGGAAAAGGTCGACTTCTACGTCGATCTCGTCCATGCCCTGCTTCAATTGACGAGAATAGACGTGAGCTACCTCATCCGCGCTACAGATTGACGGTCGCACGTCAAAGTCTGCAATCACCACAAACAAGATCCTCATTCATCCTCATTCGGTGCACCACCCTTGCAGAAATCCTAGTGCTGCTGCTAATGGTGTCCACCGGCGTGGAGTTGCCTGCGGCCGACGTCGATAGGTTTGACTACGCCTAGTAGTCAAGATCGCGAAAATCTCGGCAAAACCGGCAGTTGCGTCACCACTTTCGGTGGTGGTAGCCTACTGCTCGAACTGGGGCAGTTCATGGGGCAACAAATTAGGAGCTGGGGGCAATGGATATCAATGGTGGCGCGCCACCTTCATCGGAATCCTCGATCGGTACATCGAGGGCAGGGGCTGGTCGTCGAAATCGTGGGACCTACCAAAAAGCCGTCAAGCCTGCGCTCGACCGGACTCTCGGGGCTTTCTTCCTTTTACTCGCCCTACCAGTCATCCTGATCGCGGGCATCGCCATCCTGATATCGCTGGGAAGACCCGTCTTCTATTCACAAGAGCGTATCGGTCTCAACGGAAAGATCTTCCGACTCCACAAACTCCGAACCATGATGCCCGATCGGAGAGTGGAGCAGAATGGCTACAGCGCCGAGCGGAGACGAACCCACAAGTCTGTGGACGACCCTCGCGTGACCGCCGTAGGCAAGGTTCTCCGTTCAGCCAGGCTCGACGAACTGCCGCAGTTGTGGAACGTGGTCAAGGGAGATATGAGCCTCGTCGGCCCACGCCCCGAGATGCCCGAGATCGTGAGCAAGTACCAGCCATGGCAGCACGAGCGACATGTCGTTAAACCGGGCGTTACCGGTCCCTGGCAGATCTCGATACACAACGGAAAGCCGATGCACGAGTGCACTGAGATCGACCTCGAGTACATCAACAAAATGTCACTACTCGACGATCTGCGGATCCTCGTTCGGACCCCGCTGGCAATGGTCGGTGGCCGAAAGGGCCACTAGATGTCTGCCGCCCAAAAGCCGCGCCAGAGCATCGCCCCGTCGGCCCTGGTGTCCCCGACGGCGACCGTGGGAACGGGAACTGTGGTTTGGGATTTGAGCCAGATACGAGACGGGGCCTCCATCGGCGCCGACACAGTTATCGGACGGAATGTCTACATCGACCGGGATGTGGTCGTCGGCCAACGATGCAAGATCCAGAACAACTCCCTCATCTACTGGCCGGCGATACTCGGCGACGGAGTATTCATAGGGCCCGGCGTCACCCTCACCAACGACAGGAACCCACGCGCGGTCAATCCCGACGACAGCCCAAAGACACCGGATGATTGGATTCCTGAGGGGGTCGAAGTGGCCGACGGAGCCAGCATCGGTGCCGGAGCCATCCTCCTTCCTGGTGTCAAGGTGGGCCGGTGGGCCCTGGTTGGCGCCGGGGCGGTGGTCTCCCACGACGTACCTGCCCACGCTTTAGTCGCCGGAAATCCGGCGACCCAGGTCGGCTGGGTAGGCAGATCCGGATTCCGTCTCGTACATCAAAACCGGCTTCTGATTGACCCGGTGGACGGTTCTCGTTACCGACTCGACGGTGAAGTCCTCATGGACGAATCATGATCGACTTCACACGCCCATTCCTCGCCGATGAAGAAATCAAGGCGGTTGAACGAGTTCTCCGCAGCCGACAGCTGGCCCAAGGAAACGAGGTCACAGCCTTCGAGGCGGAGTTCGCCTCAACTATCGGCAGCGAACACGCAGTCGCCGTCGCCAACGGAACCGTTGCCATCGAGATCGGCCTTCAGACCCTAGGAATCGGCCCGGGTGACGAAGTAGTCGTGCCATCTTTCACCTTCGTCGCCACGGCCAACGCAGTGAGACGTGTCGGAGCCACGCCGGTTTTCGCAGACATCGATCCCAAGACATACTGCTTGAGCGCGGCGACCGTTGAACCCCAGATCGGTCCCCGTACACGAGCCGTCATGGCTGTCCATCTCTACGGTCATCCTGCGGATATGGATGGTCTCGCTGTGCTCACCGAGCAGACAGGAATACACCTCTTGGAAGACGCCGCGCAGGCTATTGGCGCATCCTGGCGCGGTCAGAGTCTTGGATCGTTCGGAACCTTCGCCACCTTCTCCCTCTATGCCACCAAGAACATCACCACAGGCGAGGGCGGCATGGTGACCACGTCCGATCCGACAATCGCCCGGCTGGCGAAGGCGCTACGAGCCCATGAGAGCCAGATGGTCGGGGAACGCCTTCAAGTAGCTTCGAACTCCAGGATGACCGATGTCGAAGCTGCCATCGGGCGCGTCCAATTGACACGCCTGGACCATATCCAAGAGGGAAGGCACCGACTCGCTGCGATCTACGACAGGGAGCTCGGCAGCAACATCACGACGCCTTATGTCGCCGCCGAGGCGGTCCATGGCTACCACCAGTACACGATCCGTACTCCGAGCCGGGAGGCAGTTATCGAGTCGCTTCGATCGGAAAGCATCGGGTACGGCATCTACTACCCGATACCTGTCCACCTCAAGGACACATATCGGGAGGTGCCGGTCCACCTCCCCGACACGGAGACCGCTGCCATGGAGGTCCTGTCGCTACCCATTCGACCCGATCTGACAGCCAGTGAACAGGAGCAGGTGATTGCGGCAGTGAACAAAGGGGTGAGGGGATGACCGCTGAAGGGCTTCGGATTGGAGTGGCCGGACTCGGTCACATGGGACGAAATCACGCCCGCGTGCTAGCGCGACTCGACGACGTGGAGTTCGTTGGTGGTGCGGATCCAGCAGGAGATCTCCACCGATCGTTGGGCGGCCACGCCCTGTTTCCCTCACTGGATTCGCTGATCGATGCCGGTGTCGACGCAGTAGTCCTGGCCACACCCGCAGAGGAGCATGAGAAGGGAGCGCGTCAGCTAGCTGAAGCCGGGATCCACGCTCTCATCGAAAAGCCGCTCGCCACCGAACTCGAAGGGGCTCTGGCGATCAAAAGATCTTTCGCCGAGACCGATCTGATAGCTGCCGTCGGGCACATCGAGAGATTCAACCCTGCCCTTCAGGCGATGAAACAGCGTCTGGATGGGGGGTGCCTTGGAAAAGTGTTCTCGATCTCAACACGACGGGTGGGTCCGTTCCCGCTTCGGATCAACGGGACCGGGGTGATACACGACCTGGCTACCCACGATATCGACATCGTCCACTGGCTCATCGGCCGGTTCGAGAGCCTCGAGACACGAATGGCTTACCAGATCGGACGCGAACGTGAAGATCTCGTGGAAGCAATTGGCCGCCTCCATGACGGCACGATCGTTTCCATGTCGATCAACTGGCTGACCCCGGCAAAGGAGCGGACGGTGACCCTTCTCGGAGAGAAGGGCGCGATGATCGCCGACCTCCTGACGTCGGATCTGACCTTCTATTCCAATGCTGCGATACCGATGGAGTGGGACGAGATGGCTAGGTTGAAAGGGGTCTCCGAGGGCGACGTGACCAAGTACGCCATAAGGAAGCCTGAGCCACTCCAGCTGGAGTTGGAAGGCTTCAGAGATTCGATCTTTAGGCTACCCCGGGCCCAGACCGTTACGCTCCAGGAGGGCATCGAAGTAATGGAGGTCGCCGCGGCGATGCTCCGAGGCCGTCTTAGCCTATGACCATCCGACTGGTCACCGTTGTGGGGGCCAGACCCGAGTTCGTGCAAGTTGGCGCGATTGCCAGGGCTATCGATACCTCCTTCGGGTCCTCGATCGACTATCACCTGATTCACACCGGTCAGCACTACGACACCAACATGTCTCAGGACTTCTTCGATGAACTCGGGCTCCCCGAACCGGCCAGGCATCTTGGGGTTGGCTCGGAGTCCCCGGCCGTTCAGGTCGGCGAGATGATCACCCGACTGGACGGAGCGCTGCGGGACCTCGAACCTGACGTGGTGATGGTCTTCGGCGACACAAATAGCACATTGGCAGGCGCTCTCGCCGCCTCCAAACTTGGAGTGCCACTTGCCCACGTCGAATCTGGACTCAGGTCGTTCAACCGCGCCATGCCCGAGGAGATGAACCGGCGAGTCACCGATCATCTGGCGTCCATACTGTTCTGCCCGTCCGAAAACGCAGTGGCCAATCTGTCGTCGGAAGGCATATTCGAAGGGGTCCATCTAACCGGCGACGTGATGTATGAGTCCATGCTGCACACGCTCAGCCACAGAGGCGACCCCGACGAGGTATTGCGGCGACTCGGTCTAACCGGTGGTGAGTACGCCGTAGCAACGACGCACCGCACGGAGAACACCGATTCGCCCGAACGGCTCAACCAGATTGTGCTGGGCCTCTCTGATTTCGCCAGCTCGGGGATCGAGATTGTCTTTCCCATTCATCCAAGGACCCGTTCTCGTTTGGAGCTCACCCTGACACCTTCTTCAGTACGTCTGATTGACCCAATGTCACATTCCGAGACGTTGACTTTGCTGGAGAATGCCGCGCTTCTGCTCACGGACTCAGGCGGACTCCAGAAGGAGAGCTACTGGCTGGGAACACCCTGTGTGACCATGCGCGACCAGACCGAGTGGGTGGAGACGGTCGCCAACGGCTGGAACAGGCTCACCGGTGCCGATCGTCGCAGGATCGCCAATGTTGCGCATGAGATGCTCGCTGGGCCCCTTCCCGAAAGACCGCCGCTGTACGGCGAAGGCACAGCCGTAACAACAGCCATACTCGACAGACTGATGGCAGATATCGGAGTCCTAGCCGGCGCAGAAGCATCATGACGGTTCAGAAGTGGGCGATAGTTGGCGGCGGGATGCTTGGTATGAGTCTCGCCCTGTGGCTCCGGGATCGCGGCCACGAGGTCACGATCATCGAGGCGGCCGAGGAACTTGGCGGGCTGGCCGCCGCATGGCAGATTGGTGACGTCACTTGGGACCGCCATTACCACGTGATCCTCAACAGCGACCGTCACCTGCTCTCGCTCTTGGATCGGATAGGTTTCAACGACGAACTCCGATGGGTCGAGACTCGCACCGGGGTCTACTCGGGCGGCCAGCTCTACTCGGTGTCGAACTCGATCGAGTATCTCAAGTTCCCACCGCTCCGACTCATCGACAAGGTCAGGATGGGCTGGACCATCGTCTACGGATCACGTATCAAGGACTGGCGCAGCCTGGAACAGATACCCGTCGAGGAATGGCTTAGAAAGCACTCGGGTGACACCGCTTTCCAGGCCTTCTGGCTGCCACTGCTCCGTTCGAAGCTGGGAGACAACTACACGAAGACTTCTGCGGCCTTCATCTGGACCACGATCCAACGTCTTTATGCTGCCAGGAGAAGCGGACTGAAAAAGGAGATGTTCGGATATGTGGGCGGAGGCTACGCCCGAATCATCGAACGACTCACTCAGGTGCTACACGCTGAGGGAACAGCCACGGTGCTTGGTGCTGCAGTATCCGACATCCGCGAATCACCCGAGGGTGTGACGGTGCAGGTGGGCGAAAGCCAGCTGCTATTCGACCGAGTTGTGGTGACCACCTCATCGCAGTTGGCCTCAAGGATGATCTCTGGTCTGAGCGACTCGGAACGAAAGACGATGCAAGACGTGGAGTACCAAGGCATCGTGTGTGCTTCGATTCTTTCGGATCGCGGGCTCAGTGGCTTCTATGTGACCAACATCACGGACGGGGCACCGTTTACGGGCGTAATCGAGATGTCAGCACTGGTCGACCAATCAGAGTTCGGTGGATACCACCTCATTTATCTTCCCAAGTACACCGGTCCGGGAGACGCAGTGTTGTCGATGACCGACAGCGAGGTGCGGGATCAATTCGTATCAGCGCTTTCAGGAATGTTCCCGGGCTTTGGCGACTCCGATGTGCGTGCATTCAGAGTGTCCCGGGTCCCATATGTGTTCCCGATTCCGACCATCGGCTATTCGGAGCGTGTTCCACCGATGAAGACAACCGTTCCCGGTGTGTACACGGTGAATTCGGCCCAGATCCTCAACGGCACCCTGAACGTCAACGAGACCATCCAACTTGCCGCCAGAGCACTTCCGGTCATCACCGAACAAGTCGACTACACCGTTGACATTCTCGAGTCCAGAGTTGAGCCCGTTCTGACCGGGGCGGACTCGTGAGCCGCCCACTTGCTCCTATCTCACTGGACCTGGACAACAAGTGGTCGTATCTGATGACCCATGGTGAGCCCTCCTGGGTGAACTACCCCAGCTACTTGCACCTCCTGGTTCCCCGAGTTCTCGACTTTCTGGATGAGCGTGGGCTGACCATCACATTCTTCATCGTCGGTAAGGATGCCATCGAGCCAGCGAACCAGGACCTTTTGTTGGAAATTGCACGACGGGGCCACAGGATCGGGAACCACAGTTTCAATCATGAGCCGTGGCTTCTCCGCTATGACGAAGGGGCGGTGATAGAAGAGCTGGACAGATCCGAAGAAGCGATCGAAGCGGCCACTGGTGTTAAGCCCGTCGGGTTTCGTGGTCCCGGTTTCTCGTTGAGCGATTCGGTTCTCCATCAGTTGGCGGCCCGAGGTTATCTATACGATGCAAGTGTCTTTCCCAACATTCTCAACCCGTTGAGCCGGGCCTATTACTTTCGAACTTCGCTCTTGACCGATGCAGAAAAGGAGCAGCGATCAGAGCTGTTCGGAACGCTGGGCTCAGCATTGAGACCGAACAAGCCCTACACATGGGAGATCAACGCCCATCCGGCCTTGAGCGAGATCCCGGTCACAACCTTTCCCGGCATCCGCACTCCCATCCATCTCAGCTATCTCACCTACCTCGGCGGGAAAGCGATGCCCCTTGCAACGGTCTACTACCGAATGGCCCTCACCGCCTGCCGGCTAACCGGCAACCCGCCATCGATGTTGCTTCATCCCCTCGATTTCCTGGGTTCTGATGACGACGGCGACCTTGGATTCTTTCCCGGGATGAACCTTCCCGGCGGTCGAAAGCTCGAGCTAGCCGACCACTTCCTGGGCATGTTTGAGGGGTCGTTCAAACTGGTGCCGCTCGAGGAATACCTAGCGGGTATCACCCCCCGGAAGGTGAGACAGCCCGACTATTCCAGGTGAGATAAGTTGTCCGGCGTCTCATGCCGGATCGGTTCCCGGAGTGGCCCAAACCCGATTTGTTCCCTGTAGATAGTGGTCCCCAGATGGAACACCTCATCGAAATAGCGTTTGCTCTGGGCTGAGAGAATCCCAAGACTGATCAACTGGATGGCAACGACGAGACTGATACCCCCCACCACGAAGGCGTGGGGTGAAAGCTGGAAGGCAGCCAGAACTGCGTCGGAGAAGTGGTGGGCCTCCGAGAAATAGAAGCGGAGAGTGTGGTAGACCGCCCATCCGATCGAGTAGGTCGACAGACCAAGAATCACCAACCCAGGCATGATGAAGTACATGAAAGGTCGGAAGAGGAAACTCGAAAAAGCCTGGGAGGCCATGGCCCGACGCACTCTGATATTCGATCGGCGACGGTCCCCAACGGCTTGTTGCCGGCTCCAATCGAGGTGGGCGGGAACCTCGACAATTCGGGCTCTCAGGATCTGTGCCTTGTGGATGATTTCAGTGTTGATCTCGAAGTCCCAGGCTTTCAGATCCAGACCCTGAAGAAACCGTCTGTCGTATGCCCTGACCATACCGGTGACTGTGGTCAAGTTTCCCTTGGCTGTCATTGCAAGAAGGCGATTGGCGCCCCTGCTCAGAAACTCGCGGCTCTTGGGAACCGAACTGACACGGCCCCCCTTGATATACGGCGACGCGATCACGATCTTTGCTCTCGTTTCCACGATGGTGTCGGCAAGCAGCTCAATGTGCTCGGGCCCGTAGCTCAGATCGCTATCGAGCACGATTACGTAGTCACCCTTGGCCCGATTGAAGGCGTAGCGGAGGGCCTGACCCAGGTTGAAATTGGTGATATGGCGGAGAAGTCGGACACGCGGTTCCGATTCTGCGAACTCCTCGACGATCGAGGCGGTCGCGTCTCGGGAGCCGTCGTCGACGACGAGTACCTCCCAGTCGTACCGTTCTTCGAGGGAGATAAGGTGACCACAGACCACCTTCAAGCTCTCGCCGATAAGGGCCTCTTCGTTGTAGGCAGGGAGAACCACCGACAGCATCGGCCGATAGCTCATCTGCTACACCCCCTCCGAGACGTCCCCATTAGAAGGAAGTCTATCCTCCTCGGCCGACCCGCGACAGGGGCAAAGAAAGGTTCTGCCCCAACTAGGGAGCCCTCGGCACCAACCATCTGCCACCGTGGCTCCGGACCTGTTCCACGTATGACTCCCCAACCTCGGCCTCAAACCAGGGCGCCAATCTCGCCGCCGTATCAGAAGCCCAATCAGCGATGAAGACAGCTTCGGTACCGGGTTTCGCTAGATCATCCGCGACCTGCCGCCACAACTTCTCAGTAAGGATCTCTGGAGCCCAGCCAGTAACGGGAATCGACTGGTCCGCCTCCAGTATGTGGAAAATGGTCGGCGTTCCGAGAACGTAGATGTCGCCTCCAGATCCGATCGGGGAAACCCTCGCGTCGTCCTGAGCATTGGCATAGTGATCGAACACCATCCGATACTGGCTCAATGATGACCCGCTGAGCAGGCTCCCGAAGTCAACCGCCCGAATCGCGGCACTGCCCAGGGCTGGCAGGGCCAGGAAAACCGCACCTAGCACCCAGAGCCTTCGATGGTTGACACCGCTCCCCACCAGGTGATCGATCCCGGTCAAGGCGAGAACTGAGAAAGGTACAACGAGAACAAAGAATGTATAGCCCCACCAATACTGGAGAAGCAAGTACATACCACAAGCCGCAATCGCGAAGACCAGCATCGTCACAAGCTGATCACCGCCCCGAGGCCGCCTCGTCAAGCTGGCGAGGGCCAGTACGATCGGGACGGCGAACCCTAGTGCAAAGCCCCCTCCACCGCGCACGAGTGTCATCAACTGGCGCGGGGCCAAATTAAGCACCTGTGGTGGTAGCTCTACCCAGGTGAACCACACGATTTCCCCGGTACCTTGATAGAGGATCCAGAGGCCGAGCATACCCAGAGGCAGGAAAGCACCGAGAACAAACCATCCGAGCCGTCTCGCTCCCAGAGCCACACCGCGGCCCTCACGGAGGGTGAGAACGATTGATGTCAGCAGGACAACGGCAGGTATCAAGAGGGCTATAAGTTTGAAGACTCCGATGATGCCGGCAAGGACCCCTGCAGTCAGGGGCTTCCCCGCACTTGGACTGTGCCTGGGCAGAAGCAACCAGACGATCCAGAACAGGAGTGGGCTGATCAGAGCTTCGACTTGGGTCAGGTCCTGAATATCGGCTACGGCGAAATACAGGCCGGGAGCAAAGATCGGGAACAGGCCAGCCACCCAGCGGTGCAGAAGGTGAGCTCGAAGCACTCGCGCGATCATTACCGCGTTAACCAACCAGTAGATTGCCTCGAAGATGTGGATCCCTATCTCATCGAAGCTTGTCCAAAGACCACCGACCAGGTAAAAGAAGTAGATCCCAGGCTGCTTGAGATCCCAGATGTCCAGGTACAGGGTTGCCCCTTCAGACATCATCCGCGCATAGACATTGAACATCGCCTGGTCGCCGTAGAACGGGAACGGGACAACCAGCACTGCCAAGAGCAAAGCAGCCAGGGTCGACCATGTGAGGACGCGTCCGAACTGAAACTCCCCGATGCGATTGCTTCTATCGCTTCCCACCTGCGTGACATTGTGACAGCTTGCGGGCTGTGTATTCAACCCTTATTAGCGTGTGTCTGTGAGTACTCAATGTGTCGCGTGCGGCGGCGGACTCGGTGCGGATCGGGTCGCAAAGGGCACCCATGAGTACGCCAAATGCGCCGGGTGCGGTTCTGCGTCGTTGGTCACTGGAAGCCCGGCCTCCGTGTACAACAAGGGCTACTTCGCCGGAGCCAAGGCAGGCGGCTACTACGACTATCAGGCGGACGAGACTCTCCACCGAGCCACGGGCGCCAAACGTCTCGCTGCCGTCGCGGCGCACGCACCCGCGACGCTGCGTGTAGCCGATGTTGGATGCGCCCTCGGCTACACGCTGGACGAGGCGGTATCACGCGGCTGGACCGAGGCGGTTGGCGTCGAGGTCTCCGACCATGCCGTGGCTGTGGCTGGGGGAAGGGGTCACCGGGTCCTCCCAGACCTCGATGAGCTCGAGACCTCGGCCTTCGACGGTGTGATCTTCGGTCAGGTCCTCGAACACATGCCTGACCCCAACGCAGCCCTAGCCGCCACGTCCCGGGTGCTCAAGTCTGGCGGCGTCGTCTTCATCGAAACCTGGGATATCGAGTCGAGCACGGCTCGACGATTCGGCAACCGGTGGCAGCAGATCTCGCCGCCTTCTGTGGTCCACTTGTTCTCGAGCCGAGGCATTCGGATCATGCTGGAGCGATCCGGGTACGAGATAATCGAGATCACACCTTGGTCGAAGAAGGTTAGTGTCGGCGGCTACTTGGGAGTCATTGCAGGAAAACTCCCCAGTTGGCTGGGCGCTCCTCTCATGACTATTGCCAATGTGACCCGACTCTCACGCATCGCCATCACCTATAGGTTCGATGACCTCATCGCAGTCGTCGCACGCAAATCCGGGCCACCTACTCCACCGTGACCGTCTTGGCCAGGTTGCGCGGCTTGTCGACATCCTTGCCGAGGGCGGTGGCAAGGTGATAGGCCAGTAACTGAAGCGGCACGACGGCGGTGACGGTGCACAACAGGTCGGGGGCCGCCGGCACGCGAATCACATGATGGGCAACGTCACCCACGTCGTCGCCCTCTTCGGCAACAACGACAATGGTCCCACCCCTGGCCTTCATCTCTTCGAGGTTCGACATGGTCTTGGTCCTCACGTGACTATCCGTGGCGACTCCCACCACCACAACACCTTTCTCGATGAGAGCAATCGGCCCGTGCTTCATCTCACCGGCGGCGTAGCCCTCAGCCCGCACATAGGCGATCTCTTTGAGCTTGAGGGCTCCTTCCATGGCTACCGGGAAATCACCCGACCGCCCCAGAAAGAAGTAGTCCCTGACCGTCAACCAATCTCTCGTCAGTTCCTCGATCGAATCAGAGGTCTTGAGTGCCTCTTCAACCCGCTCCGGGAGACGGAGCATCTCCCTCACCAGGACTTCGATGGCCCCCTGGTCCAGGGACCCACGCACCTGCGCCATGTACAACCCGAGGAGTTGCATGGCCACAAGTTGCGTGGTGAAGGTCTTGGTGGCGGCCACACCGATCTCGGGGCCGGCCCTCGTATACAGGACCGCATCGGCCTCCCTGGCTATCGCCGAGTCGACGACGTTGCTCACGCCGATCAACTTGGCGCCTTGGGCCTTGGCGTATCTGACGGCGGCCAGGGTGTCGATGGTCTCCCCCGACTGGCTGATCCCTATCACCAGCGAACCATTGTCCAAGACCGGGTCGCGGTATCGGAACTCTGAAGCGATGTCGATCTCGACGGGGAGGCGGGTCCAGCGCTCGATGGCGTACTTGGCCATCATCGCGGCGTGAAAAGAGGTCCCGCAGGCCACCACGTAGACCTTGTCCACACCGCGAAGGAACTCGTCATCGAGGTCCATCTCACTGAGAACGACCCGGCCGGTCTCACTGACCCGACCTGCAATGGTGTCGGAAATGGCGTGGGGTTGCTCGTGAATCTCTTTCAGCATGAAGGTCGGGAATCCGCCCTTCTCAGCCGCCTCGAAGTCCCAGTCGATCTTTCGATGCTCGGGCTCGAGAATGTTCCCTTCCAGATCCATGAGAGTGACCCGATCCGCTCGCACCTCAACAACTCGATCATCGTCGATCACCATCATCTCCCGGGTGTGTTCGAGGAAGGCCGGGATGTCAGAGGCCAGGAAGTTCTCCCCATCGCCCCGACCCACCACAAGGGGTGACCCTCGGCGGGCGCCGACGATCACGCCAGGCTCGGACCGCCTCATCACGGCCAGGGCCAAGGCTCCTTCA
This sequence comes from Acidimicrobiia bacterium, assembly GCA_041747855.1. GTDB lineage: Bacteria > Actinomycetota > Acidimicrobiia > Spongiisociales > ZC4RG35 > ZC4RG35. Next base: position 19,853 of record JBGTEJ010000068.1, read on the forward strand.
GCGAGGCTCATAACCCGGCGAACTGCATCCACCAGGGGCAGGTCGGCCATCTCGGACAACATGTGGGCGATCACTTCTGTGTCTGTGTCGCTGCTGAACTCGCGACCCTCTTCAATCAGCTTCCTCTTGAGAGTCGCCCAGTTCTCGATGATTCCGTTGTGCACCACTACGACGTCGCCGCGGTCGTCGGTGTGGGGATGAGCGTTGATTGTGTTGGGCGCCCCGTGGGTGGCCCAACGGGTGTGCCCTATACCCGAATTGGCCGGTGCCGGGTCCTCCCTTGAGACCAGCGTTTCCAGGTCTGCGATCCGACCCGCGGTCTTGATGACATCCATCGAACCCGGTCGGATCAAGGCGACTCCGGCGGAGTCGTACCCTCGATACTCGAGGTGCGCCAGACCAGGGAGCAGCACGCTCACTGCCTGCCTGGTGCCTACATATCCAACTATTCCACACATACGCGTTCCTTCGCTTTGGGGTGGAGACAGTGGGTATGCGTCAGGTGAACCGGTGTGCACCGGTACCACTTCGTGAAGGATTCTGTTCCGGGATCGCTCCCGGGTTTTCTTCCTTCATGTGACGACCGTGGTCGGCCGGGAAGGCATCCGCCGAGTGTTTCGATGGCCTTCCTCCTCGTCACCTCGTCGTTTGACGACGAGGCCAGGCGCTATCTGATCTCTAACGCAGTTTCCGTCTTCACCTTCTCTGTTCCTGGGACGCAAGAGTTGCGTCCACCAGACGTTCAGCATACCTCTTGGCCTCTGATTCGGTAGTGGCTTCGACCATCACCCTGATCAAAGGCTCCGTGCCCGAAGCCCGCACCAGGACTCGACCATGCTTGCCGAGTTGGTCCTCCACCGCTGCGACCTCGTCCCACAGCTCGGTCGCGCCGTCCAGGTCGAAGCCGGGTTCGGTCCGAACCCCCTTTAGAACTTGGGGGTACTCCGTGATCGCTTCGAGACGCAGCTGACGCAGCTCCTTGCCTGTCCCTGCCACCACATTGAGCAGTTGCACGGCGGTCAGCAGCCCGTCACCCGTCTGGCTGTATTCAGTGAAGATGACGTGACCCGATTGCTCACCGCCGAGTACACCCTTGTTCGACTTGAGGGCCTCCATCACGTAACGGTCACCAACTCGGGTCTGGATGACATCGATCCCCGCCGCCTCCATGGACTTGTGGAATCCGAGATTGGCCATGACGGTCGTGACCACCAGATTGTTCTTGAGGCGGTCTTGCTCCTTCATGTGTCTGGCTATCACCGCCATGATCACGTCACCGTTGGCAACCCTGCCGTCCTCGTCGACTGCAATCAGACGATCGGCATCCCCGTCGAAAGCGAGACCGATTCGACCTTTGGCAACACTCGACAGGAAGTCCGGGTGAGTGGCCCCGCAACCCTCGTTGATGTTTGACCCGTTTGGCTCCACACCGAACATCTCGGCGTCGGCCTTGAGCCGGGAGAAGAGCTCAGTAGCGGCTCTATAGGCCGCGCCGTGAGCACAGTCGACGGCGAGACCAAGACCCGAAAGCGAGTAGCGAGACGCCGTCAGGATGTGTTCGATGTAATCCGACATTGCCGTTTTGTGTTCCGTTCGGAACCCGATAGCTTCCCCTATTGCCGACTTCATACCGGTATCTCTGAGCCGACCTTCGATCTCCCTCTCCACCGAGTCCGGCAGCTTGGTCCCGCGGGCTGCGAGTAGCTTGATCCCGTTGTCGGGTGCGGGGTTGTGAGAGGCGGAGACGATTGCGCCCATGGTTGCCGAAGTCGACTCGGTCAGGTAGCTGATAGCACCGCTGGGCAGGACGCCAACGTCCACAGTGTCGATCCCCGACGCGTGGAAACCGGCCTGAAGGGCAGAGGACAACATCGATCCGGACCTGCGTGTGTCCTGACCGACCACAACCGGTCCTGAGCGGAGATAAGAACCAGCAGCTCTACCGATCGATTGTGCCAGTTCAGGTGTCAGATCAGAACCTGCCACACCCCGGACACCATCGGTTCCGAATATGGGCTTCCCTTCGTCGAGGAGACGAAGGAGGTCTGACATGGTGAGCGCCCCTAGCGCTTGGTGTATTGGGGAGCGCGCCGAGCCTTGCGCAACCCGTACTTCTTGCTTTCCACGACCCGGGCATCGCGGGTCAGCATTCCAGCCTTCTTCAAAGTCGGCCGGAGCTCAGGCTCGAGTTCGATCAAGGCCCGGGCGATGCCAAGCCTGAGAGCGTCGGCCTGACCGGTGGAACCGCCACCTTCGAGTGTGGCACTGACGTCGTAGCGACCCTGGGTCTGGGTGATGGTGAACGGCTCCATCACACGCATCCTCGCCGCCATAGTCGGGAAATAGTCTTCGAGGGTCCGACCATTGAGAACCAGCTGACCCGCACCGTCGTGAAGACGGACTCGTGCCACGGACTCCTTGCGACGTCCGGTCGCGGTAACGAGGGGTTTGGCCATCAGAGTTCCACCTTTCGGATATTGAATTCGAGGGAAGTTGGACCCTGCGCCTCGTGGGGATGCTCAGGGCCGGCATATACCTTGAGCTTGGAGAGCATCTTCCTGCCCAGTTTGTTCTTTGGCAACATCCCCTTCACGGCCCGCTCGATGATGGCCTCCGGACGTCTTTGGAGCAGAGCCTCATAGCTCTCGGCCTTGATGCCACCCGGATAACCCGAGTGCCGGTAATAGATCTTCGTCTGGCTCTTGTCGGAGGTGACCGCCACCTTCCCGGCATTGACGACCACGACGTAGTCGCCGCCATCCATGTGGGGAGCGTATGTCGGCTTGTGCTTTCCCCTCAACACTTGCGCGATCTCAGACGAAAGACGACCAAGCGGCAGATCTGTCGCATCGACGACGTGCCAGGAGTGTTCGAGTTCTGAGGCTTTGGGCGAGTATGTCTTCTTGTTCATCAGCTGGGTTCTCCGCACGGCAAGGCACGGGGACGTTCTGGGAAACGGCTCCGCGACGGGAGCAACGCATATGCTAAGGCCGGAGGCCAGGTTAGGCCAATCGAAATGATCACGATCGACGACGTATACCAAGCCCGAGCGCGATTCGAGGGGAGGGTGAAGACCACCCCTCTGCTGCGCTCCAACTCGTTCTCCCGAATGGCAGGTAGGGAGGTCTATCTCAAAGCCGAGTGCATGCAGCGGGCCGGTTCGTTCAAGATTCGAGGAGCCCTCAACGTCCTGACCCGACTCGACGGCCGCCCAGTGGTCGCAGCCTCAGCCGGCAACCACGCGCAGGGAGTTGCCCTGGCAGCCTCCTTCGTTGGCTCCCCGTGCACTGTCTTCATGCCCCGGAACGCAGCCATTCCGAAGATCAAGGCAACACAGGATTACGGCGCAACGGTGCGACTCAAGGGCCTCTCTCTCGCCGACGCTGTCGAGGCCGCACGGCAATACGCCGACAGCCGCGATGCCATGTTCGTCCACCCCTACGACGACCCGTTGATCGTCGCCGGGCAGGCGACTCTGGGACTCGAAGTCCTCGAACAGCTACCGGAGTTGGGGACTCTGGTAGTCCCGACCGGTGGGGGCGGTCTCCTGGCGGGATCGGCGCTCGCCGTGAAGACCCTCAACCCGGCGGTGAGTATCGTGGGCGTTGAGACCGACGCCGCCGCGGTGTACACCGCCAGTCGCAATGAGGGCCGGCTCATCAAGGACTACCCCCGGGGAGTGCCCACCGTTTCTGACGGCATCGCAGTCTCGGTCCCCTCAGACATCGTCTGGGAGATCATCGAAGAACACGTCGACGCGGTTGTGAGCGTTTCCGACGAACAGACGACGGCAGCCTTGACCCTGATCCTCGAGCGCTCAAAGCTCATGGTTGAGCCCGCCGGGGCTGTGGGTGTTGCCGCTCTCCTAGAGAAGCTGATTCCCGACACTGCTGCAGACCCGGTGTGCATAGTCCTCTCGGGCGGGAACATCGACCTTCTCTTCCTCGGGAAGGTGGTCCGGCACGGCATGGAGGCGTCGGGGAGGTTCGCCAAGTTCACCGTTCATGTTCCTGACCAACCGGGGAGTCTCGCTCGCGTTCTGGCCATCGTCGCCAAACACGGAGGCAACGTAGGACAGGTCGACCACCACCGTGAGGGGTTCGATCTCCCCTTCGGCAAAGTCGAGATCGAGATTTCGGTGGAGACCCGGGATGCAGCGCACGCTGAACGTATCAAGAAGGCGCTCGACGGTTATCTCGTCTGATCCTCCCCAGGATCCTGGTATCCGACCTCCCATAGGGTGAGCCCGTGGGGTGGCGCCACTGTGGCCACCCGGGAACGATCTCGAGCTGCCATGACTTCTCCAACCTGGTCTTCGGATGAGAACCCGCGGCCGATGTCATACAGATAGCCGACCAGCGACCGGACCATCTGATGACAGAAGGCGTTGGCCGTCACCCAGTACTCGAGAATGCCCGCCTCCTCCAGCAAGGTCGACTCCTGAACCACCCTCACATTGCTACTTCCCTCCCTGGTCCTGCAGAAGGAACTGAAATCATGCTCCCCGACGAACGCACCGGCCACTCTCGCCATCGCTTCGCTTTCGAGACGGTTTCCTACCTGCCAGGTCCAGTTCCTGGTCAGCGGGTCACCGATCTCAGCGATGCCGATCCGGTATAGATATCTCCGCCAGAGCGCCGAGTGGCGAGCGTGAAAGGTGTCGTTCGTGAGAGTGGCGCCGAGCACCGCGATCTCAGGCCCTACCAGACCATTGAGTGAACGTTTCAGACGCCGCAGGTCGACTTCTCCTACGACGGGGAACGACACGACCTGTCCTCGGGCATGGACTCCGGCATCGGTTCGACCGGCCACCGCGGTGTCGGGTGCCGTACCGAGGACCTTTTCGAGAGCGGCCTCCAACTCTCCTTGCACGGTCCGGAGATCGTCCTGCCGGGCGTAACCACGGAACCCGGACCCGTCGTAGGACAGGTCCAGTCTGACCGTTGGCATCAAAAGATCTGACTCAGAAAGAGGAAGGGGGCCCCGAAGATCATCCGGACCAGAGCTGCGACGGCGAAACCGATGAGTACCGACACAGAGGCGTTTCTGGTGCTCATACTCCCGGCCTCCCGGGTGCCCATGACTAACAGCAGCAGGTACCAGACGAGTCCCACTGCCTGGATGATCTCATTGTCGATCGCCCCCAGGACCAGAGGTAGAGCCGCAAGACCATGGAGGGCCATCATCGCTTGAGGTGAACAACGAGCCCCGAACAGACGTGAGGCCACGAACCAGGTGGCCATGGCCAAGACCAGCCAGGTGATCACCCCCATGAGGACCCCCTGGATGATCGCCGCTGCACTGAAGCTCCCGGCGTTGAGGATCGTCGCCAATACATAGGTGACGAGCCCGACCCCGGCAACGATGATCGCCGAGTCGGCAGGACCGTCGTCGTCGAAGAAGGCGTCGGTGAACGGTCGCCTATCGAAGACAGTGGCCCGGAACAACCTCTGCAGGATCTTCTTCATCGACGTAGCCGAAGGCGGGCGGTGGTGTGATCGGAGGCTTTCTCGAGGATGAGTGAGGCACGTTCTCGGGTGGGAAGAATGTTCTCGTCGAGGTTCACCTGATTGACTCGCTCCCATATCTCACCGGCGACGCTGGCCGCCGCCTCGTCATCGAGTCGGGCATAACGTCTGAAGTATGCCTCTGGGTCACCGAAGGCGGTATCTCTCAAGGTGAGGAAACGGGTGACATACCACGACCGAATGTCCTCGGTGGCCGCATCGACATATATCGAGAAGTCGAAGTAGTCCGAGACGAAAGCTCCTCCATGACCGGCCTGCAGAACATTCAGACCCTCGATTATCAGGATGTCAGGTCGGCCGATGACCCGGGTTTCACCACTGACTATGTCATATCGGACATGGCTGTACACCGGCACCTCCAACGGACTGTCGCCAGCTTTCGCCCTGGAGACGAAGTCGAGGAGTGCGTTTCGGTCGTAGCTCTCCGGGAAACCCTTCCGGTCCATCAGTTTGCGTTCCTCCAGGGTTTCGTTCGGATACAGGAAGCCATCGGTGGTGACCAACTCCACCGACGGATGTTGGGGCCATTGAGCGAGCAGGGCTTGAAGGACCCGAGCAGTAGTCGATTTCCCGACGGCAACCGAGCCCGCAATTCCGATCACAAACGGCACTGGTCTCGGTGGGGCCCCCAGAAAGGTGTCTGTAACCGTGGCCAACTGCCGACTGGCGAGGACTTGGAGGTTGAGCAACCTCGACAGTGGCAGATAGGTGTTCTCCACGGTATCGATGTCGAGGTGCTCGTTGATTCCCCTGAGCTTGTCCACGTCCTCCTCAGACAGCGTAAGTGGGGTGTTCGCCCTCAGGCGGGCCCATGACTCGAGGTCAAAATCAAGGTAGATCGGCCGTGACACGACCACCCAGGCTACAGGCCGCCACACCGTGCGCGACAATGCATCGTGACCGAATTTCCGGCCGACACGCTGGCCTACCCGGAGCCGTCCAAAGCCAACACCGTTCTGGTGCTGGCCATCATCGGTCTGGTCGTTTTGCCAATCGTGACCAGTCCCATCGCGTGGATCATGGGTCGGAACGAACTCAGGGCCATCGACGAAGGGAGAAGGTCTCCGGAAGGCCAGAGGGTGGCGAGAATCGGAATGGTCATCGGGATGGTCACCACCATCCTCTCGGTGCTGGGCGCAGCCATACTCATCCTTGCCCTGCGGGCCTTCTCAGCCTGATGGCCCTATCTTGCGAATTCGCGAAAGTTCATTCACTCCTGGACGATAATGCATGGATACATGGGCACATTTGACGCGTCGTTGAGAACCATCGGTGACAGGACGGGTCTGGCAGCCACGTTGACTGTCGAGAAGGGTCGTCTGATGATCGCAGCCGGCGACCAGACCATCGGCGACTGGTCCCTCGACGAGATAATGCTGGAACAGACGCCAAACGGATACCGCATGGCGGCCGAAGGCGAGCAAATACTGCTGGATATTCCAAACGTCGACGAGTTCGACATGGCCCTGCGTGGGAAAAAGGTCAGGTCGAAGAAGGGTCCCAAGCCAGACCACAACGCCGCGGCCGAACCCGAGAGCGTAGAGACCAGCGAATCATCCGAACCTCCCACTCCGGTTGCCAGTGTCTCCCCGAAGCCCAAACACGCACGCCAGGAGAACAAGGCCCCAAAGACTGAAAAGAGTGAGACCGGCGACAGCGTGAAGGTCGGATTCATGGGGACCGTGGACAAAGCCCTAGACACCGCTCACGAAAAGTGGGGTGGGCTATTCCCGTCGTGGATGTTCACTCGAGGCACCGCCTACATACTGATCGCATCTCTAGTCCTGTTGCTGGTCTTCCCTGCGGTGCTCTTCTACGTCTTGCTCCTCGGAGGGGTGCTGCTGGTGATGCTCGGCGCAGTGCTCTACACCGACTCGGTGCTCTCCGCTCGTTGGCTGCCCGGGAGAATGACACCCATGCACGTCCTCGTCTTCGGTGTCGTCTCGCTGGTTCTCGGCGTGGTGGTCGGAGTTGCCGCGGGAAACTTGATCTATGTGATCGCTCTAGGCGTCGTCATCGGGGCAGGTCTCTATCTTGCGACCTTGATGGGTGCAAGGAAGGCCTCGGAGTAATACCCCGCCTCGAGCACCAGCCAGAAGGTGCTAGACCAGTTCGATGATGGCGACTTCTGCGCCATCGCCCCGACGAGGCCCCACCTTGGTGATACGGGTGTATCCGCCGGGACGTTCCGCATAACGGGGTCCCAGTTCGTCAAAGAGTCGATGGACGGCATCCTTGTTGGTGATGGTCCTCAGAACTACCCGACGCGAATGGATATCACCCTTTCGCGCCTTGGTGATCAACTTCTCTGCCAGCGGCTTGACGGCCTTCGCCTTGGCCTCAGTGGTGGTCACCTTGCCGTGCAGAAAGAGGTCCGCGGCCAGATTGGCCATGATCAACCTCTCGTTCTGCGGTGAGCCTCCGAGACGGGGGCCCTTGCGGGGGCGTGGCATCAGAGCGCGCTCGCTCCGCTGCCACTGGGTGCATCGGCCAAGCTGAGTCCGAGTTCGTCGAGTTTGGCGATCACTTCGTCGAGGCTCTTCTGTCCGAAGTTGGTGATGTTGAGGAGATCGTCCGATGTCCGTTCCACAAGCTCTCCCACCGTCTTGATCTGGGCTCGACGGAGACAGTTCCGCGGTCGTTCGGACAGGTCGAGAGCTTCGATCGGGAGCTCCAGGTCCGGCGACCCGCCGGCATCCGGGATGTACTCGACGAAGTCGAGCCCGATTCCCTCGCCGACATCGGCGAACAAGCCCATGAGCTCACCCAGTGTCTTGCCGGCGGACGAGACGGCCTCGGCCGGGGCTATCGACCCATTGGTCTCGACATCCAGGATCAGCTTGTCGAAGTTGGTCATCTGCCCAACCTGCGTGTTCTCCACCCGATATGCGACCTTACGAACCGGTGAAAAGATCGAGTCGACGGGAATGACCCCGATCGGCGAGCCGGAAACCTTGTTCCCGTCGGCGCTTCTGTACCCGGCCCCCGCCGAGACGGTCAACTCCATCTCGAGACGGCCAGATGCGGACATTGTGGCGATCGGAGCCTCGGGATTCACCACTTCGACACCTGTCGGGACCCTCAGATCTCCAGCCGTGACCACTCCAGCGCCTTTGGCGGCGAGGGAGAGGGTCTGGGTTTCCATGCTCTCCATGCGGATCACAACCCGCTTCACATTCAAGATGATGTCCACCACATCCTCGACTACTCCAGGAATGGTCGAGAACTCGTGGTCGACTCCTTCGATCTGAATCGAGGTAATCGCCGCACCGGGGATCCGGGAAAGCAGGGTCCGTCTCATGGTGTTCCCGAGGGTGTACCCGAAACCCGGTTCCAATGGCTCCACCACGATTCTGGATCGGGTGTCGGAGAGTATTTCTTCTTCGATCTGGGGACGTTGGACAATCAACAACCTGGGTACCTCACTTCGAGTAGAGCTCGACAATCAACTGCTCGTTGATGCCGGTATCGATCTGATCGCGACGGGGATGGGCGGAGATCACGATCCGTCGATCGTCGACGTCAACACTCATCCACTCCGGCACCACCCTGCCTTGTGTGTCGATCGAATGCTGAACGACGATCAGGTCTTGGCTGCGCTCTTTGATGGTGATGGTGTCACCTGGCTTGACCTGGAACGAGGGGATGTCGACCTTCTTCCCATTGACCAGGAAGTGGCCATGATTCACGAGCTGACGAGCCTGCGGCCGGGTGGCGGAGAGGCCCGCCCTCCACACGACGTTGTCCAAACGCTGTTCGAGCAGGATCAGCAGATTGTCTCCGGTGATGCCCTGACGACGAGCCGCCTCCTCGTAGTACTTGCGGAACTGACGCTCGAGCACTCCGTACATGGTGCGGAGCTTCTGCTTCTCTCTGAGCTGAATCAGGTAGTCACTCTCCCTGACCCGACCTCGTCCGTGCTGACCGGGGGGATAAGGACGACGATCGACAGGACATCTCTTCGACTGGCAAAGCTGCGTGCGAGCCCTTCTGCAGGCCCTATGGCGGGGTCCGGTGTACTTAGCCATCAGCCCCTCTTACGCTTCTTGGGGCGGCAGCCGTTGTGCGGGAATGGGGTGACATCCTTGATGAACGTGACCTCCATCCCCATGTTCTGGAGGGTCCTGACGGCGGTATCGCGTCCGGATCCGGTGCCGCTGACGATTACGTCCAACTTCCGAATGCCATGTTCACCGGCACGTCGGGCTGCTTCTTCCGCCGCTACCTGTGCGGCGTAAGGGGTTGACTTGCGAGAACCCTTGTAACCGACCGATCCTCCGGAAGTCCAGGCCACAGTGGCCCCGGTCTGATCGGTGATGCTGATGATCGTGTTGTTGAAACTAGCTTTGATGTGTGCCTGCCCGTGCGAGATGTTCTTGCGCTCGCGTCGTCGGACCCTCTTGGCACCTGGTTGCTTCGCCACCATGACTCCTATTTAGTGATCTTCTTCTTGCCGGCGATCGCCACTCGGCGACCCTTCCGGGAGCGGGCGTTGGTGTGGGTCCTCTGACCCCTCACCGGCAATCCACGGCGGTGACGGATGCCCTGGTAGCTGCCGATTTCAACCTTCCGCTTGATGTTCTGCTGGACTTCGCGACGAAGATCACCCTCTACCTGGAAGTTGGCCTCGATGAGACGCCGGATCCGTGCCACCTCATCGTCGGTGAGTGAGCGGACCTTGGTGTCCGGATCGATCTCCGTCTCGGCGCAAATCTGCAGAGCCCGGGTCGGGCCGATGCCGCAGATGTAGGTCAAGGCTATCTCCAGACGCTTGTCCCGGGGGACGTCAACTCCGGCAATACGAGCCATCAGCCCTGCCTCTGCTTATGACGCGGGTTCGAGCAGATAACCCAGACGCGACCATGGCGTCTGATGATCCTGCACTTTTCGCACATCTTCTTCGTAGAAGGTCTGACCTTCATGTTCAACTCCAAATCTCAGGGCACGGGCATCAGCGGCAACCGAACGGTGTGTAGATCGGGTGGTTGCGGGCGAGAGAACCCGGTGCCGTACCTGCTCCCAAGCGCGCGAACGCGTATGGCAACTCCAGGATTGTAGCCCTCACCGGTTCCAATGCTCAAATCTGGTTCGGGCGAGTCCCGCTAGACCCCATACTATGAACCCCGATGACTACGACCCTCGACCTGACCGGCCTGAAGAGCGACGAGGTACTTCATCGGGTCGATCGTGGGCAGGCAAATCGCACCACAACCAAGACCAACCGGACCACGGGCCGGATTCTTCGCGACAACCTCCTGACCCGTTTCAACCTGTTGCTGGGGGCCCTCCTATTCGTGGTGCTGGTGATCTTGAGAGAACCACGTGACGCCCTTTTCGGCCTCGTACTCATCAGCAATTCGGCCATCGGAATCATCCAGGAGCTCAGGGCGAAACGCACCCTGGATCGGCTGGCGCTGATCGCAACGCCGAAAGTTCGTGTGGTGCGCGACGGGAGCGAGATCGATTGTCTGGTCGAGGATGTCGTTCTGGACGATCTGATCCGCCTGAGCGCAGGCGACCAGATCGTGGTCGACGGAGTGGTGGTCGAGTCACAGGACCTCGAGATCGACGAGTCACTTCTGACCGGCGAATCTCGGCCGGTCAAACGACTGGAAGGAGAGGACTTACTGTCTGGAAGCTTCGTGGTCGCCGGGAGCGGGCACTTTCAGGCGACCAAAGTAGGGGACGACTCCTATGCCACCCGCCTGGCAGCGGAGGCCAAACAGTACTCTCCGGCCCGGTCGGAGCTCAGGGCGGGTATCGATTGGGTTCTCGGTGCGGTCAGCTGGGCGGTTGTGCCTGTCGGCTTGTTTGTCCTCTGGACCACGGCGCGTTACGGGGGACTCGAGGCAGGACTGACCGGGGCCGTCGCTGCGGGTGTCGCTTTGATTCCCCAAGGACTGGTCCTACTGACATCGATTGCATTCGCCCTCGGGGTCATCCGGCTGGGGCGAAGGAATGTTCTGGTACAGGAGCTTCCGGCGTTGGAGGGCCTGGCACGGGTTGATGTGGTTTGCATCGACAAGACCGGCACGCTGACCGAGGCAAAGATTGCAGTGGACCAACTGATTGCCCTGTCAGAACGCGATGCTGACGCCGGTCTGGCTGCCCTTGCCTCTCTGGACGACGAGCCCAACCCGACGATCAGGGCAATCGCCGACTGCTTCGCTGAAGTGCCCAATTGGGACGTGGTCAAGACCGTGGCGTTCTCGTCGGAGAGGAAGTGGTCGGGTGCGACTTTCACAGATGCTGGCAGTTGGGTTCTTGGGGCCCCCGAGATCGTCGCCGGCGCCAACGAGGAAGCGACCCGGCAGGCGGCCGACTTTTCAGAGACCGGCGCCCGGGTTCTCGTGGTGGCCTGGTCCGGGTCTCCGCTCGAGGACGGGGTCCTCCCACGAGACCTGGAACCATGCGCCCTGGTGATCTTGACAGACAAGATCCGGCCGGACGCCGCCGAAACTGTCCAGTACTTCGCCGACCAGGAGGTGACTATCAAGGTCATCTCCGGCGACAATTCCCGCACCGCCTCCTCCGTTGCCGCCGCCGTAGGGATCGAGCATTCCGACCGTTACATGGAGGGTGGTGAACTGCCGGAAGATCCCGGAGCCCTTGGGGAGATCATGGAGAGTCACGCCGTCTTCGGTCGCGTGAGCCCCCAACAGAAGAGGGATATGGTCGAAGCCCTCCAGTCGCGGGGTCATGTGGTGGCGATGATCGGTGACGGGGTCAACGATGTACTCGCCCTCAAAGTGGCCGACGTTGGAGTGGCTGTGGGCAGCGGCGCCCCGGCTTCGCGTGCGGTGGCCAAGCTCATCCTCATCGACGGACGCTTCGCGTCGATGCCGGCAATTGTGGCCGAAGGTCGACGGGTTGCCTTCAACATCGAGAGGGTGGCCAACCTATTCATAACCAGCACGGTGTATGCCCTGGGCCTTGCGTTGGCTGTCTCCCTCGCCGGACTCCCCTACCCCTTCCTCCCCAGGCACCTCACCCTGGTGGGGAGTCTCACCGTCGGTATCCCGGCCTTCTTCATCGCCTTGGAAGCAACGCATCGGAGGGCCCGACCCGGTTTCATCCCCAGGGTTCTTCGCTTCGCCCTTCCGGTCGGACTGGTGGCGACAGCGTCGACATTTCTGGGCTATTGGATTGCAGAGTCCGAGAACGCCTCGGTCGACGAGGCCCGCACTATCGCCACCTTGATTCTGGCCTCCGTCGGCTTCTTCGCCGTTTACCTGGTCAGTCGCCCATTAGTCCCATGGAAGAGTCTGCTCATAGCCACCCTGGTCGCCGCGCTTCTTGTTGTGATGGCGGTCCCGTCCTTCCGTGAGTTCTTCGCATTGTCCATGCCACGCCCGGCACTGACTTTGGCTGCTGCCGGGATAGCGGCGGTGACCGGCACATTGATGTGGGCGGCGTTGAGGGCCATTGGGTGGACCCGTACGCTCCCGGCCGCGATCAGGGACCGCCTCCCCGATACGAAGGGGTGAAACTAACCCTCGAAACGCCGATCCGCGGGGACTAACTCGGCCACCGGGACGGGCTCCGTTGACACGGTAAAAAGCATTGGGCCATCGCTGGTGAGGGCGACCGTGTGCTCGAAGTGGGCCGAGAGCGATCCGTCTGCAGTTCGTACCGTCCACCCATCAGCATCGACCTTGGTGTGACGACTCCCGATATTGAACATCGGTTCGATGCAGAGAGCCATCCCGGTCCTCAGCTTCATCCCCTGACCGGGCGTGCCGTAGTTGGGAACCTGGGGCTCCTCGTGCATCGCCCTTCCGATCCCATGACCGACATATTCCTCGACGACACCGTATCCGTATGAGGCTCCCACCATGGCGACCGCGGCTCCGATATCACCGAGGCGACTTCCCTTGTGGACATGGCTGATTCCAGCCCAGAGACCTTCATCGGTTGCCCCGATGAGATGCCGTGCCTCATCGGAAACCGAACCGATCGCCATGGTGAAGGCGGCATCGCCGTGGAATCCCTCGAATATGGCACCGGCGTCAACCGATAGGATGTCTCCATCTTCGAGCCTGTAGGCGTCCGGGATCCCGTGGACGATGACATCGTTCGGAGAGAGACACAGGGTTGCGGGATATGTCCCGTGGTAACCAAGAAACGATGAGGTGCAGCCATGCTTGGCGATCACCGAGGACCCGACCTCTTCGAGTTGGAGGAGGGTCACTCCAGGCCGGGCCGCCTCGCGCACGGCCTGGTGAACCGCAGCGACGCAAGCCCCGGCGCGTGCCATCTTGTCGAACTCTCTTCGTGACTTGATCGTGATCACGGTATCCCCCGGGCCTCTCACACTTCCAGTGCGGCCAGGATCCTGTCGGTCACCTCGTCCATCTCGCCGACGCCTGAGACCTGCACGGTCAAGCCTCTCTCGGCGTAGATGTCCAGGAGGGGGCGGGTCTGATCCATGTAGACATGGAACCGCTTTCGTATGGTCTCCTCGGTGTCATCGGTGCGACCCCGGGAAAGGAGGCGACCGGACAACTCGTCCTCGTCTACCTCGAAGACCACGACCCGATCGAGACCACCTTCACCTAGTAGCCGATCGAGTGACTCGACTTGACCGGCGGTACGGGGGAATCCGTCGAGGATGAAGCCTTTTTCGGCATCCGGCTGGGCGATTCGCTCCGCCAGCATGGCCACGGTCAGCGCGTCTGGCACGTACTCGCCAGCCTTCATGATGGCGTCGACTTCAACACCGATCGGGGTCCCCTCAGTCACGTGATATCGAAACATTTCACCGGTCGAGACATGAGGAACCCCGAGCCGCTCCGCCACTCTCTCCGCCTGGGTCCCTTTGCCTGCGCCGGGGGGGCCGATGAAGAGCAGCCTCACGGTCTGCTCACGTCAAGATTCCCTCGTAGTTCCTCATGGTGAGCTGAGATTCGATCTGCTTCATCGTTTCGAGGGCGACACTGACCACGATCAGCAACGACACACCCGAGAAGGCCATGGAGATGTTCCAGACTGCCCCGGCGATCGAAGGCAAAATCGCAATCGTGGCCAGGAAGAGCGACCCCGGAAGGGTGATCCGATTGATCACGTGCTGGAGATACTCCTCGGTCTGACGACCCGGCCTGATACCTGGAATGAAACCGCCTTGCCGCTGGATCATCTCGGCCTGTTGCTCGGGGTTGAACTGGATGGATGTGTAGAAGTAGGTGAAGAAGACGATCAGACCGAACATGATGCCGATGTACCACCATGAGACACCGGCCTGCCCGGCGCCGAGATTGGTATCCAACCACCGGTAGATGCCCTGGAGCCATGCAGCGTCGGAGGGAATCGCGGTGATGATGAGTGCGGGGATCAACAAGATCGAACTGGCGAAGATCACCGGGATCACACCGGAAGTGTTGACCTTGATGGGGATGTAAGTCGACTGGCCGCCGAGCACTCGACGACCCCGGACCCTCTTGGCGAACTGCACCGGGATCCTCCGCTGACCCTGATCGACGAAGATGATTCCGAGGATCATCGCCAGGAACATGATCACCATGATGATGAAGGGCACCATGTTGCCGAGCTGGCCGGTTTGGGACCAGATCTGACCGAACATGAACGGAAACTGGCTGATGATCGACACGAATATGATCAACGACATCCCGTTGCCCACGCCCCGCTGGGTGATCAGCTCACCCATCCACATGACCATCGCCGTGCCGGCCGTCATGGTGATCACGATGAGGAGTATGCGGGCCGGAGAAGCCTGCGGGATCAGGTTGATTCCCCCGGTGAAAGTCCCCTGAGTGAACATGTAGGTAAAGCCTGTGGACTGGATCAATGCGAGGACCACGGTCATATAACGAGTCCACTGTGTGATCACCTTGCGGCCTGACTCCCCCTCCTCCTGGAGGGCCCGTAGCCTCGGGATAACCACTTGCAACAGCTGCATGATGATGGAGGCCGTGATGTAGGGGATGATTCCGAGAGCGAACACCGAGAACTGCTCGAGGGCGCCTCCAGAGAAGAGATTGAGAAGCCCGATGATCCCGCTGGACTGCATCATTGTCTGCCACAGTCGGACAGCCTCGAGGTCGATCCCGGGCACCGGAAGGGTGGCACCCAGCCGATAGACGGCGAAGACTGCAAGGGTGAACAGGATCTTCCTCCGGAGATCCGGGATGAGGAACATGTTGCGGAAGATGGCGAGCATCAGAGATCAGTCCCCCTGTTCACAGTGAGACCGCTCAGCCGAAGTCTGATCGCCAGACCACATCCGGCCCAACCTTCACGACTGGCTATGAGAGACGAATCAGACAGACCTGGTACCTGGTATCCGGACCTGACGAAAGGTGCCGGGCAAAGCTCGGTCATCGGCACCGACGTCAAGAAATGATCTCCGTGCTGCCTCCGGCGGCCTCGATCTTGGAACGTGCCGCCGACGAGAAAGCATGGGCCTTCACGGTGAGGGCCCGGTCTACGGAGCCTTCGGCGAGAACTTTGATCTGTCCCCGGTGCCGCACCAATCCCATTTCTCTCAGAAGCTCGGGTGTCACTTCCGTACCCGCGTCGAACTGATTCAGAGCGAGAAGGTTGATGACCGCGAACTCAGTCCTGTTGGGGTTCTTGAAACCCTTCAGCTTGGGGAGGCGCATGGCCAACGGGGTCTGGCCACCTTCAAACCCGGGACGAAGGGTATTGCGGGCCTTCAGTCCCTTCGTGCCACGCCCGGCAGTCTTGCCTCGACGGCCACCTTCGCCTCGACCAACGCGGATCCTGTTCTTCTTCGAACCCTCGGCCGGTTGGAGGTGGTGGAGCTTCAGTTGTTCTCTATCTTCAGTCATGTCGTTTCTCGTTTCGCGCATAGGCTAAGGGGACCGGGGGCTTAGCCCTCATCCACCTCGACCAGGTGCCTGACCTTATGGACCATCCCCTGGATACTGGGGTTGTCCTCGTGCTCCACGGTCTGATTGATCTTCCGCAGCCCCAAACCCTCGACGGTTGCCCGGGTCCTCGGCTTCTCGCCGATCACCGATCGTTTGAGTGTGATCTTCAGTTTTTTGGTGTTCTTGCTTGCCATGCGAGACCTCAGCTGCCGTCTGTCTGGGCGCGCGCCGCCTCAGCGCTGTTGTAGGCGGCCAACAATCCGGGGGGGACTATGTCCTCGACCCGCTTGCCCCGCAGTTTGGCGACGTCGTCGGGGCGACGCTGTTTCTGAAGACCATCCATCGCAGCCTTGGCGACATTGAGATGGGTGGGGGATCCAAGTGACTTGGCCAGTGCGTCCTTGACTCCGGCGGCCTCCAGGATCTGCCGTACGGCCCCACCGGCGATGACACCAGTACCAGGAGCCGCAGGCTTGATCACCACTTTCGAGGCGCCGTGAATACCGATCACCTCGTGGACCACGGTCTGTCCGGCCATGGGCACGATCATCATGTTTCGACGGGCGGTGTCGATGGCCTTCTGGATGGCGACCGGAACTTCACGGGCTTTCCCGTAGCCGATCCCCACCTTGCCATTGCCGTCGCCCACCACTACCAGAGCGGTGAAACTGAAACGGCGCCCACCTTTGACCACCTTGGCGACCCGATTGATCTGGATCACCCTCTCGTCGAATTGGCTCGACTCCGAACCCGGACGTTGTTGACGTGCCATTTAGAACTCCAGTCCTGCCTCGCGGGCGGCTTCGGCGAGGGCCTTGACCTTCCCGTGGTACTTGTATCCGCCGCGGTCGAAGACCACGGCGCTCACACCGGCTTCCTTGGCCCGACCCCCCAGAAGTTCCCCCACTTTGGTGGCGGTGTCGATATTCAAGGATCCATCGACTTCAGATTCCTGCGATGAGGCTGACGCGATCGTGTGACCCCTCGTATCGTCGATGATCTGAGCGTAGATGTAGCGGTTGCTCCGGTACACGGCGAGACGTGGCCTATCGGCAGTGCCTCGGACCCGCTTGCGAACACGGGTGTGACGACGGTCCCTTGCCTGCTGACGTGAACCCCTCATTACTTGCCTGCCTTCCCGGCCTTGCGGCGGACATGCTCACCGGCGTACCTGATGCCCTTGCCCTTGTACGGCTCGGGAGGCCTGACTTTTCTGATGTC
The DNA here is from genome assembly GCA_041747855.1 of Acidimicrobiia bacterium. Classification (GTDB taxonomy): domain Bacteria; phylum Actinomycetota; class Acidimicrobiia; order Spongiisociales; family ZC4RG35; genus ZC4RG35. Next base: position 37,452 of record JBGTEJ010000068.1, read on the forward strand.
GGCAGCGACCTGGCCAACCTGCTCTTTGTCGATGCCGGAAACGGTGATCCTGGTCGGCTCGGGGACCTCGAATGTGATCCCATCCGGAGCTTCGACGACAACTGAATGACTAAACCCGACCTGTAGCTCTATTGAGGAACCCTTCATGGCAGCCCTGTAGCCGACCCCGTGTATCTCCAGCACTTTTGTGTAGCCCTCGGAGACCCCGAGGACCATGTTGGCAAGTAGCGCTCTACTCAAACCGTGCAAGCTTCTCGCCTCTCGGGTGTCGTCGGCTCGAGTGACAGTGAGAACGTCCCCCTCGATACTGACTCCAACCCTCTCATGGAACTCCCGGGTCAGTTGGCCCTTGGAGCCCTTGACGGTGACGTTTGTACCGTCGATGCGGATGTCCACACCGTTCGGCACTGCCACTGGCATCTTTCCGATACGACTCATGTCACCAGACCTCACACACGATCTCACCGCCGAGACGACGGCGGCGCGCTTCACGATCCGGCATCAAGCCCTGGCTCGTCGAAACCACGGCGACACCGATTCCACCCTGGACCCTGGGAATCTCGGCGGCTCCCCGGTACACACGGTGACCCGGTCTCGAGACGCGCTTGAGACCGAGGATCGCCGGACGCTGGCGCTCGCCATATCGAAGGACCACTTCCAGCTTCCTGGAGGGCCCATCGCCATTCAATTCGAACCTGTCGACAAAGCCCTCATCGACCAGTATCTGCGCAATACCGACCTTCATCTTGGACGCAGGCATGGCGACTCGCTCGTGACCAACGGCCACAGCGTTGCGAATACGGGTGAGCATGTCGGCTATCGGATCGGTAACCGGTTTCACCATGATGCTTTCCTCACTCCTGGAAGTTCGCCTCTGGAAGCCAGTTCCCGCACACAGATACGACACATTCCGAAGTCGCGAAGATAGGCGCGGGCGCGTCCACACCGACTGCAGCGGTTGTATCCGCGCACCTTGAACTTCGGTTTGCGATTGGCTTTGGCGATCATTGATTTCTTAGCCATAAATTCTTCTCCTACGCCTCGACCTGGACCTTGCGGAACGGGAATCCAAAGGCGTCGAGTAACGCTTTGCCCTGCTCGTCGTTTGCCGCAGTCGTCACGATCGTGATGTTCATTCCCCTCGTCGTGGTAACCCTGTCAAAGTCGATCTCAGCGAAGATCAACTGTTCGGACGCCCCGACGCTGTAATTCCCCCGACCATCGAAGGCCTTCGGGTTCAGACCACGAAAGTCACGCACCCGCGGAATCGCGACTGCGAGCAGCCGGTCGAAGAACTCCCACATCTTTGCTCCGCGGAGCGTCACGGAAACCCCGATCGGCATCCCCTCGCGGAGCTTGAAGTTGGCAATCGACTTCCGTGCCTTGTTGATGCGCGGCTTCTGGCCGGCGATCAGTCCAAGCTCTTCGAGTGCCTCGTCGATGGTCTTCTTGTCGCTGACCGCCTCACCGAGCCCCATGTTGAGGACGATCTTCTCCAGAGTGGGAACCTGCATGACGTTGGGGAGCCCGAGCTGTTCTTTGAGCAAGGGTGCAATCTCCTCGTTGTATTTCACTTTGAGACGCGGCTGGTCGCTCACAGCTCACCTCCACACTTGACACACACACGAAGCTTGGCTCCCTTGTCGTCCAATCTGGACCCGATCCGGGTTGGCCCACACTTGTCACAGAGAATCATCACGTTGGAAGCATCGATAGGCATATCCCGGTCGACGATCCCACCCTGAAGGGTGCGCCCTGTGGGCTTGCTGTGCTTCTTGGCGGTGTTGACACCTTCGACCAACACCTTTCCCTTAGCCGGGTAGACGTGTGCGATCCGGGACTCCTTGCCGGCGTCCTTACCGGAGATGACGACCACCTTGTCTCCTGTTTTCAATCTCATTGGTAAACCTCCTGGCGCGGCGGCAGCTCCGGCCGACCGGCGTCTGTTCGCCCGTCGTCCCAAACGTCCAACGCGACCAACTGATCTTGGACCCCTGACGCAGGACGACCCATCCGTCTTGGAGCCAATCGGGCGAAGTCGGCCGGCAACATCAGATCACCTCCGGGGCCAGCGAAACGATCCGCATGAAGCGCCGATCGCGCAGCTCACGTGCGACCGGTCCGAAGATTCGGGTACCACGCGGCTGCTGGTTGTTGTCGATGATCACGCATGCGTTGTCGTCGAACCGGATGTATGTGCCGTCGGGTCGGCGGGATTCCTTGCGGGTCCTCACCACGACGGCTTTCACCACATCCCCCTTCTTGACCGAGCCTCCCGGGCTGGCTTCCTTCACGGTGGCGACGATGATGTCTCCGATCCCCGCATAGCGTCTCGAAGACCCGCCGAGAACGCGGATGCACAGCACTTCGCGTGCTCCCGTGTTGTCGGCCACCTTGAGACGGGATTCCTGCTGGATCATCGGGCACGCTCCACTACCTCAACGACCCGCCACCTCTTCTGCTTCGAGATCGGGCGTGTCTCCATGATCCGGACCGTGTCACCAACCTTGGCGTCGTTGGTCTCGTCGTGGGCGTGGAACTTGGTCGACCTACGAACGATCTTGTCATAACGGGGATGCTTCACCGAAGAAGGCACCTCGACAGTCACTGTCTTGTCCCGGGTGTCGGAGACCACGACCCCAACGCGAACCTTGCGTCGACTTCTGTCATTGTCAGTCATCGGGCACTCTCCTTTGCACCACCGGGCACAAGCTCTCTCTCCCGCATGATGGTGAGGATGCGGGCAATGTCCTTTTTCACTTGGGTGAGTCTGGATGTGTTGTCGAGTTGGTTGGTCGCCACCTGGAAACGCAGGTTGAACCTTTCTTCTCGGGCTTCCCCCAGGGCCTCGACGAGCTCCTGATCAGTCATTTCACGCAGCTCTCCGGGGCTCATACGTCCTCCCGGGTCACGAACCGCGTCTTGATCGGCAACTTGTGCCCGGCCTTGCGCATGGCTTCCCGGGCAAGCTCCTCGGGGACACCCGCCAGCTCGAACATGACCCTCCCCGGCTTCACCACGGCCACCCAGAACTCCACATTCCCCTTACCTGAGCCCATACGGGTCTCAGCGGGCTTCTGTGTCACCGGCTTGTGCGGGAAGATGTTGATCCAGACCTTCCCACCTCGTTTGACGGTACGTGTGATAGCGATACGACTCGCCTCAATCTGGCGGGATGTGATCCAGGCCGACTCGAGGGCTTGGAGTCCGTACTCGCCGAACGTCACCGAAGTGCCGCCCTTTGAGACCCCGGACCGACGCCCACGATGCACCTTGCGGTGCTTGGTTCGCTTTGGCATCAACATGGGTCTACTCCTGTGGAAAGGGAAAGGACGTGGTCCAATAGGGCGAGAGAGCTCATTCCTCTTCCCCTCCACCGGTGTTCTCGGAAGCTTCAGAAGCCTCAACCGCCTCGGAAGTCTCGGTAGCTTCAGCAGCCTCAGCCTCAACGGCTTCAACAGCCTCGGAAGTCTCGATAGCTTCAAGAGCCTCGGCCTCAACAGCCTCAGGAGTCTTGGACACAACCTCCTCGATCACGTCCTGCTCTTCGTCGTAGGCGACCTTGGCTTCAGCCGCAGTGGGACGCCGTCCCCCGCCTGCTTCGATCAACCGACGTCCGCCCTCATGCTCCTTCGTGGCTTCGACCGGGCGCTTGCCTCCACCGGCCTCGATGAGACGGGGCTTCGATCCACCGGTGCTGACACCTTCTTCGGCACGTGACTTGAGACTCTTCTGAGTGCGGCGGGCCGGTCCTCCAGTGGCGAGATCGGCCTCGGCCGCGATGCGGTCACCAGAAGCCCCCCTCGAATCGACCACTTCCCCTCGATAGACCCATACCTTTACACCGATGGCCCCAACCGTGGTCCGAGCGGTAGCGGTACCGAAGTCGATGTCGGCGCGTAGGGTGTGCAATGGCACTCTGCCTTCGCGATACCACTCGCGACGCCCCATTTCCGCACCGCCGAGACGACCTTTGCATTCGACCCTGACGCCTTCGGCTCCGGCCTTCAAAGCTGAGGCCACCGCTCGCTTCATAGCGCGTCGGAAAGCGATCCTATTCTCGATCTGATCAGCGACCCCACGGGCCAGCAGAGCGGCATCGAGATCTGGATCCTTGACCTCATTGATATTGAGTTTGATCCTCCGCTCGGTCATCTTCTCGAGACCATCACGGAGTCGCTCCGCCTCGGCGCCCTTACGACCTATCACAACACCGGGTCGGGCGGTGTGAATGTCGACGATCAGACGGTCACGGGTGCGCTCGATATCGATCCGGGACAAGGCTCCACGGACGAGCTCCTTGGTCAGGTAGTCGCGGATCCTCCAGTCCTCGTTGACGAAGGCGGCGTACTCACGCTGGGTGAACCATTTCGACTTCCAGTCGGTGGCCACTCCGAGACGGAACGAGTAGGGATGTACCTTCTGGCCCATCAGTTTTTCTCCTCGTCCTTCTCCGACACCACGATCGTGATGTGAGAGGTTCTCTTGTTTATTGCCGAAGCGCGACCCCTTGCACGGGGTCGCCAGCGCTTCAATGTCGGGCCCTCATCCGCAAAAGCCTCCACGATGTAGAGGTCCTCGGAGTCGAGGGCGTGGTTGTGTTCCGCATTGGCGACCGCCGAAGCCAACACCTTCGAAATGGGTTGGGCGGCCGCTCTCTGGGTCAACCGAAGAACGTGCTGGGCCTCCTCGACGGGTAATCCCCGGACCAAGTCGAGCACTAGCCGAACCTTGTACGGCGACTGGCGAACGTAGCGGGAGTGTGCCTTGACCTTCATCGTCTCACGCTCTTACCTGCATGACCGCGGAAGGTGCGAGTCGGGGCGAACTCTCCCAACTTGTGACCGACCATCGACTCAGTGACATAAACCGGAACATGCTTGCGACCGTCATGGACCGCGATCGTGTGGCCAATCATCTCGGGAATGATCGTGGAGCGACGGGACCAGGTCCTGATCACGCGCTTCGAGCCGGACCGGTTCAAATCGTCCACCTTGGCGGCAAGGTGGTCATCGACGAAGGGACCCTTCTTCAGTGATCTAGCCATCGGCGTTTACCGTTGTCCCTTCTTCGTGCGGCGTCGCACGATGTACTTGTTGGAAGACTTTTTCCGGCTGCGGGTGCGCCCCTCCGGCTTTCCCCACGGGCTGACCGGGTGCCTGCCTCCCGAAGACTTGCCTTCCCCTCCACCAAGAGGGTGGTCGATCGGGTTCATCGCCACACCACGGGTTTGTGGGCGCTGCCCCTTCCAGCGGTTACGACCTGCCTTGCCCAGCTTGACCAGCTCAGCCTCGGAGTGGCCGACCTCGCCCACCGTCGCTCGACAGTCGAGTGAGACCTGGCGCATCTCACCGGAAGGCAGACGGAGGAGAGCCATCCCGCTCTCCTTCGACATCAACTGGACACTGGCACCGGCAGACCGGGCCATCTTGGCACCGCCTCCAGGCCGCATTTCCACGGCATGGACATTGGTGCCCGCGGGAACGTTGCGGAGTGGCAGGGCATTACCCGGCCGAATGTCGGCACCGGGGCCCGACATGAGACGATCGTCGACCTTCACCCCGAGAGGAGCCAGGATGTACCTCTTCTCCCCGTCGGCGTAGTTGAGCAGGGCAATCCGAGCATTGCGGTTGGGGTCGTACTCGATGGTGGCGACCCGGGCGGGGACGCCATCCTTGTCTCGTCGGAAGTCGATGAGCCGGTAACGCTGCTTGTGCCCACCACCGCGATGCCGGGAGGTAACACGACCGTGCACGTTCCGTCCACCGGTGGACTGCTTCTTGGCGATGAGGGACTTCTCCGGCTTGTCCGTAGTGATCTCGGCGAAGTCGGACACGGTCTGGAATCGGCGGCCCGGTGATGTGGGCTTGCGTTTTCTGACAGCCATCAGCGGCACTCCTCCGGTCTGCAGGTTGCGAAGTTCATGGGAGTAGCTCTCATCATCAAACTCCGAACAAATCGATCTGGTCGCCGGTGGCGAGGGTCACCAGGGCTCGCTTGGTGGCCTTGCGGCGCGCATAGCGGTAGCCGGAGCGGACTCGCTTCCCGGGACGGTTCATGGTGTTCACTTTGATGACTCTCACGTCGAACAACATCTGAACGGCGTCGCGGATCTCTTCCTTCGAAGCCCGGGGATCGACGAGAAAGGTGTAGGTGTTCCGGCGCTCGATCATGTCATAGCTCTTCTCCGAAACGACAGGAGCCAGCACGACGTCGTAATGGGTCTTCATCGGGAGTCACCCCCTTCGTCCTTCACGAAGTCCGAGTCACTGATCTCATAGCTGCCATTGCGACCCACTGCACCGACGGTGTGGACCGTGAATACGAGGTTGTCCGACCAAAGCACGTCGTAGGGGGTGAGATGACTGGGTTCGACCACCCGGACATCGAAGATGTTGCGAAGTGACTTGCCGGCGATGCTGTCGAGCTGACCGACCACGAACACCGTCTTGCCCGTGACCTCCATCGACCTGAGCATGCCCGCGGCCTGGCTGGTCTTGGGGGATGCCCAATCGATTTCCTCGACAACCCTGATCGCCTGTTCCGACGCACGTGCGGAGAGTGCGCTGCGCAAGGCAAGACGCTTCATCTTCTTTGGGGTCCGCTGTGTGTAGTCACGGGGCTTCGGTCCGTGGGCAACACCACCGCCGGTCCATTGTGGAGAGCGCGTCGAGCCATGGCGGGCACGACCGGTTCCCTTCTGACGCCAGGGCTTCCGACCCCCACCTCTGACCTCAGCACGTGTCTTGGTGCTGGCGGTTCCAGCTCTGGCGGCGGCGAGTTGGGCTGTGACGACCTGGTGCAACACATCGAGGTTGGGCTCGATACCGAAGATGTCGGAATCGAGTTTGAAGTCACCATTGCGGCTTCCATCGGCCTTGAAGAGTGGTGCTTTGACATCAGCCACGTGCCTTCACCGCCTCTCTGACCAGAACGATGGAGCCCTTCGGACCGGGCACGGCGCCCCCGAGAAGTAGGAGTCCCCGATCAGCATCGACACTGACGACTTCGAGGTTCAGTGTGGTCACTTTCTCTCCACCCATGCGGCCGGCCATCCTCATGCCTTTGAACACTCGCGCCGGTGTCGCACATGCTCCAATAGAGCCGGGAGCCCGATGCTTCTTGTGGGTTCCGTGAGAGGCGCCCTGACCGGCGAAGTTGTGCCGCTTCATGACCCCCTCGAAGCCCTTTCCCTTGGACACGCCCGAGACATCTGCTTTGGTACCGGCCTCGAAGATCTCGCTCACGCTGATCTCTTGACCCAACCGATATGCACCCGGGTCGTCGACTTTGATCTCGACAAGATGACGGGCGGGAGTGACTCCGGCCTTGGCGTAATGGCCGGCGGTGGGCTTGTTGGTACTGCCTGCCTCTCCGTATGCGATCTGGATGGCGTTGTAGCCGTCGTTCTTCATGGTCTTGATCTGGGTCACCTTGACCGGGCCAGCCTTGACCACGGTCACCGGAATCGACCGGGACTGGTCGTCGAAGATCTGCGTCATCCCCAGCTTCGTACCAAGAATGGCCTTGGTGAGACTCATGTGTCCCCCCACTCGTGGAGAGGGGCGTGAGAGCAGCGAACTCTTCTCGCACCGCTCACAGCTTGATCTCGACTTCCACTCCGGCTGGCAGCTCGAGACGCATGAGAGAGTCGACCGTCTTCGGGGTCGGCTCGAGAATGTCAATGAGACGCTTATGGATCCTCATCTCGAAGTGCTCCCTCGAGTCCTTGTGAACGTGGGGGCCCCGCACCACGCAGTAGCGATGGATCTCGGTGGGCAGCGGAATCGGGCCCTTGATTCGGGCTTGAGTCCGCAGCACTGTCTCTGTGATCTTCTTCGAGGACTCATCGACCACGTTGTGGTCGTAAGCCTTGAGTCGGATCCGGATCTTCTGGTCTGCCATCGTTCTTCCTACTTGGTGATCTTTATGACGCGGCCGGCTCCGACAGTACGTCCACCCTCACGGATAGCGAACCGGAGACCCTCATCCATAGCAATCGGAGCGATCAACTCCACCGTCATCTCAGTGTTATCCCCAGGCATCACCATCTGAG
>JBGTEJ010000069.1:0-8439 GCA_041747855.1 Acidimicrobiia bacterium
CCGGTCATGGTGGCCGCCGCCCTGGGGGTGGCGGTGGCGATCATCACCGAGTCGGCACTGTCGTTCCTCGGTCTCGGATTCCCCTCCAGCTTCCCCACCTGGGGTCGTCTCCTGTTCGACGCCAAGGACTACATGGATCAAGCTCCCATGAGGGTCATCTGGCCCGGCTTGCTCATTTCTCTGACCGTGATCAGTGTGAACTTCATCGGTGACGGTATGCGGGACGCTCTGGACCCGAAGGGTCGTAGCCGCTGAGCAACCGGGCCTTGCAGCAGCCTCTCCTCATCGGCATCTGATCCGTGGACACCTTGCTCGCCATTGCCCTCGGTGTGGGTCTGTCGGCCGCGGCGGGTCTCAGAGTCTTCATCCCTCTGCTGGTACTCAATCTCGCAGCCCGCTTCGAATTCGTCGACCTGGCATCCGGGCTGGAGTGGGTGGGTTCGACCGGCGCTCTCCTAGCCTTCTCGGTTGCCTCTGCAGTCGAAGTGCTCAGCTATCTCGTCCCGATCGTCGACAACATTCTCGATACGATCGCCACTCCGGCCGCGGCGGTGGCGGGGACGGTCATGATGGGTTCTGTGCTTGTCAATGTCGACCCGTTCTGGACCTGGGCCCTGGCGATCATCGCCGGTGGTGGCACCGCTGCCGTAGTCCAGGGGACGACCGTTGCCGTGCGTGCCACGTCGACAGTGACAACTGCCGGCCTTGCCAACCCTCTGGTGGGGGCGTCGGAATCGGCCGGGTCGGTGGGCCTCTCTCTTCTGGCTGTGGCGCTGCCGGGGGTTGCCGCATTGCTGGTGGTCGGGCTGATCGGCTTCCTCTTCTGGAAGATTCCACAGCTGATCGGACGACTCTTCAAGGGTCGCCGTGCAACGAAAGTTACGCCGCCATGAACCGCCTTCTTTGGATCCTCCAGGTCGTCTTCGGGTTCTATTTCATTGCTGTCGGAGTCATGCACTTTGTCGTTCCGGACGGCCTGCCGGACCTGGTGTCATGGATGTACGACCTGTCTTCCACCCGACATGCCCTTGCAGGGGTAGCCGAGATCGCCGGGGGACTGGGCCTGATCCTGCCAGGGCTGACCGGTGTGAGACCTGGCTTGACAGTTTGGGCTGCGGGTGGATTGATCGTGGTAATGGTCATGGCCGCGATCTGGCATGCAGGACGGGACGAGTGGATCAACATAGGCGGCAACGTCACGACCATCGTCGTCCTCGGATTCATCGTCTTCGGACGCATCAAATTGGTACCTCTCGAGCCGAGATCGGGCTGACTCAGTCGAGCCGGTAGATCTTGATGAGCCGCTCCATCTCGGCATCAACGTCCAGGCCGAGGTCGATGAGCCGACCGGTGGAGACCTCGAATACCCAGGCGTGCACACCGAGTCCACCCCTTCTGTAGGACCGTTGGACCACGGCTGATTTGAGGACATTGATGCACTGTTCGCGGACGTTGACTTCGACGAGCCGACGCAGCCGCTCCGTGCTGTCTTCGATGGCGTCCAATTCTGCGTTGTGAAGTCGGTATACGTCGCGGACCGTCCTCATCCACGGATTGAGGACACCCAAGTCTTTCGGCTCCATCGCCGCCTGTATGCCACCACACAGAAAGTGCCCGCAGACCACGATGTCACTCACTTCCAGTTGGCCCACGGCAAAATCGATCACCGACATGGCCCCCAGGTCTAGGGCCGAGACCATGTTTGCCATGTTGCGGAAGACGAAGACCTCACCCGGCCCAAGTCCCATCATCTCTTCGGCTGTGACCCGGCTGTCAGAGCAGCCTATGTAGAGGATGGAGGGACGCTGCCCGTCGACCATCCGGGTGAAGAAATCGGGGTCGGCTGCGGTTCGGGACCGCGCCCACTCCCGGTTGTTCTCCAGGATCCGGTCAAGGCCCCTCTGTGTCTCGTCTCTGGCCACGATGCCAGGGTAGGAGGCCGTACCATCCGTTGCGGTGAACCAGGGTTCGAAACAAGGGAGAGGTTGGACGGTTCTCGCCACGCTCCTCGCCCCGATTTCCTGGGGGACGACGTATGTGACGGTCACCGAGTTGCTCCCCGCAGGCCGTCCTCTGCTGGTGGCGTCGGCCAGGGTCGTGCCGGCCGGAATCCTCCTTCTCCTGCTCGGGAGAACCCGATCCGGTTGGAGGCCGCGCGGTCGTCAGTGGGGTCAGACCGTGGCGCTCTCGCTGTGCTATTACGCGGTGTTCTTCCCTCTGCTCATTGTCGGGATTTATCGACTTCCGGGCGGGGTGGCCGCCACGGTGAGCGGAGCCCAACCGTTGATTGTCGCCCTGGTCGGGCTGGTCCTGGTCGGGATCGTCCCACGCAGGATCGACCTGATGGTGGGTGTGGTCGCCGCGGTCGGTGTAGGGATGGTGGTTCTCCAGCCTGCCGCCGGACTGGATGCGCTCGGCGTGGCGGCGGCAATCGCGGCCACCGCTTCCTTCGCCGTCGGCATGGTCCTAAACAAGAAGTTCCCCGTTCCCGAGAACCGCCTGGCCGACGCTGGCTGGCAGATGATCCTCGCCGGAGTGGTCCTGGTGCCTCTGACATTGGTCCTCGAGGGCCTTCCCCCATCGGTCACCAGGGTCAATCTCATGGCCTTCGCCTATCTGAGCCTGGTGGTCACCGCAATCGCCTATCTGCTCTGGATGAACGGTGTCCGGAAGCTTCCGGCAGCGGCACCACCCCTCCTCAACATCGCAGTTCCGGTCACGGCTGCGATCCTCGGCTGGGTCATCCTCGACCAGACTTTCCTACCTTTGCAGCTGGTCGGATTGGCGCTGTCCCTGGGAGCCATCGCCTACGGCGCCGTAGTGGGCGCCACCGCTCAAGAGACCATCAATAGCCGTCGTACCCGGGGTCCGCAGGGACGGCGCCCTGTCCGATGATCCGACCGCTCGAGTCGACAACGAACCAGACCCCCTCCACGTTTTGCCCGGTGACGTCACCGGGGACGGTGTCCGACGTCCAGCGGTACAACGGTTGACCTTTCACAGTCAGCTGGGTCGTGCCGTCGGTCCGGGTGGTAACGCCGAACATGGAGGGATCCAGCCCCGGACCGATGGGCACGCTCCCTGGCACCGGAGGCCAAAGCTCGGCACACGACTCGTAGCAAACGCTCTCCCCGTCGGTGTCGAGGGTGAACACGTACATGGTCATCCCGTCGGGATCGACCAACACGGTGCCCAGACTTGTGTCCCGCGCGGTCACTCCAGTTGGTGTCGACGGTGTACTCGTCGAAGTGGTCGCGGTTGAACCCGTCTCTCCGCAAGCTGAGACCAGCAACAAGGTTCCTAGTAATAATGCCGCTCTGAACTTCACTTGTACGCTCCTTGCCAGATTCAATCCCAGTACGAATCCGACACGTGATCGGTTCGGTGTCACAATGTAGGAATGGATCCGGAAGTCCTGTCCCGTTTCCGCGCCGGGGACGAGGCCGCGGTCAAGGCTGTCTACGAGAGGTACGGACGAGCCGTCTATGCCGTGACACGGAGCATTCTCCGCGACGAGGGCTTGGCAGCAGATGCCACCCAGACCACCTTCCTCAAAGCTTGGCAGGCGGCCGCCACCTACGACCCGGACCGGAGCTTCGGCCCCTGGATCTACGCCATTGCGCGGAGGGCCGCAATCGATTTGTACCGGAAAGAGGTCAGGTCGGTGCCTACCAGCGAGATCGAGCTCGTTGACCCGGGTCCTAGCTTGGAGTCGGCATGGGAGACCTTCGAGGTGCGGGTTGCTCTGGACCGATTGTCCGAACAGGACCGCCAACTGATACGCATGAGCCACTTCGAGGGACTCAGCCACAGCGAGATAGCTGGGCTGTTGGGTGTTCCCGTTGGAACGGTCAAGTCACGGAGCCACCGGGCACACAGGAGGCTCTACGAACTACTCCAACACCTGTTGGAGATGTGATGGCGAACCGACAACAGACCTGCTGCGTAGATGGGGATAAGTGGTGACCAACGACGACAGGGCGAAGTATCTGGCGACCGGGAAGGGGGAGATACCCGACTCCGGGCGCCTCGACATGATCCGTGGTCTTCTGTCCGACCCTGGTGTCTGGACCGAACCACCGTCGGGGGTGGTCGATGGGATCGGGGCAATCACCGTCCATGAGTCTGATCTCCAACCCAGCCGATCGCGTCGATTGCGTGTTCCTCTAGTGGTGGCAGCTGCCGCGGTTTCGATAGCGATTCTGGGGATCCTGGGGGTGTTCGACCGTCCGGTCGTCGAACCGTCCGCAGTCGCCAACTTGACCGGGACCGAACTCATGCCATCGGCCTCCGGAACCGCCACGGTCCGTGACACCTCGTCGGGTTGGGCGATCCGTCTCGAGCTGGAGGGCTTGCCCGGTGCACCGGCCGGATCGTTCTATCAGGGCTGGGCATGGAGTCAGGAAGGAGAGGGAGTCAGCATCGGTACCTTCCACCTTCGTGGTGGGGACTATCCGGTCACCCTCTGGGCTGGTGTCGAACTGTCCGAGTACCCATGGATCTGGGTCACCCTCCAGGAGGAGGGGGCAGGCCCGGAGGCGTCCGGACTGGTCCTTCTGCGGGGTCGGATCGACGGTCTCGACAGATAGGGGTTCAGGTGCGCTACTCGCCAGCCTCGGAGTCGTATGACACGTCTTCGTTGACTCGTTTGAAACCGACCATCAGGAGCAGGGTCATCAGTCCGCCCAGGGAAACGGCAAGTCCCCAGTAGGACTCGATCATCTCCGTTGCTGTAGAAAAGGCGACTTTCAGCCCTTCTTGAGGCCGGAGCCTTCCTGGGTCGATGGCCCCTATGGCCGAATCTTCGGGAGTGGCCATAGAGAGGACCAGCACCGGGGAGACCCTCATGGGTCCCGGTTCGGAGACTCCCAGCGTGAGTTCGTCCTCCACATTCGCCTCGTCGGTTGTGGTCGTGGTGTGAGGCGCCGTTGTCGTGGGAGTGACGGGTGCGGTCGTGGTGGTAGTGGCAGGTGCGGTCGTGGTGGTAGTGGGGGCGCCCGTGTAGACGATTTTCAGGCTGGCGGGGTACTGGTTGGTGCCGTAGGCAAACCACATGTCGTCATCGGATTGATCCGAAACGGTCACCTTGACCACCACTTTCCCTTTGAAGGTGTGGGTGACGCCAAAAGTCAACGTGACAGACTTCCAGGAGTCGGTGTCGTCCAGGGTCTTAGAAGCGTGGGCTACATAGTCACAGGTCGGGTCGCAGTCGAGGATCCATGCCGTGAACCGCACCTCCTTGCCGACGTCGAAGTCCTTGGGCGCTGCCCAGATCACCAGGTCTTGGACAGTGATGGTTCCCCCCTCAGCGTGGTGTTCCCATCGCTGGTGCTTCCCCGGATTTGTCTCGGAGCTCCCGTTGCCGGACTTGTCGATCTTGCGGCCGCGATCGCCGGAACCGTCATAGTCCGGTAGCTGCATCGACGGCGGCGGACTGGCGCTCATGGTTGCCCCTGGAACGCCGTCACCGCGCAGGTAGAGCGTGGTGGAAGCGGCCATGGCCGTCGGGATCCCAGCGACGAAGACGGAGATCAGGGCCACCAGGGTCATGGCCACTGAGAGACGGGGACGTGTCATGAGATCCCCGATGTGGTTGCAAACTCGACGGTCTCTCGATCCAGATCGACCCTTTTCACCATCACGGGGAGGGAGAGGCCGAAGGTGGTCCAACCGTCGACACGCCGATACTGCAGAGATCCGCTGAGCTTCATGGCGAGCTCGTGTGAAATAGCGAGACCCAGACCTACGCTCCCCTCGACCACCGCCCGATGTCCGCGGTGGGCGAACCGCTTGAATAGACGGTCCGCCATGTAGTCGGGTACCCCGTTGCCACTGTCGGCCACCACGAGAACAGCCTTGTTCCCACGGAGGCTGGCTGTGATCACTATCTCGTCGCCACCATGACGCACTGCGTTGGACACCAGATTGTGCACGATTTGGCGAAGGTGCAGGGAGTCTGTGTACACGCTGATGGCCGGCACACTCACATGAAGTTTCTCGCCGGAGCGCAAGTAGGGCTCGGCCACAGTGGACACCTCGCTGGCCAGATCGACTTCTCCCAGGTTGGTGGTGAGAGCGTCGGCGTCGAGACGAGCCGCCGTGAGCAGATCGTTGACCATCCTGGACAGGTCGGCGGAGCTCGCGTTGATGAGCGTCATGAGCTCATGGGCTTCACCCTGGACGGTGACGTCGTCGAGCAGAATTTCTGAGAACCCAAAGATCGAAGTCAGTGGGGTTCGGAGCTCGTGGGATAGCCCGGCGATCAGATCGTCCTTTGCCCGGTTCAGCTCGCGCTCCGCTTCCACTCTCGCATTCATCTCAGCCTCTCTCACCCCCATCTTCCTGCGGAGCAGGATCCAGAGCGCGAGCATCGCTATCGCCGGGATGAAGAAGGTGACGGCTACGAAGGTGAGCCTCGAGATCTGGCCGGCCGATTTCTCCGACGCTGCAATGAGGTTGGCGGCCACGTTCTGTCTCTCGGTGAGCAGGTTGTAGAGCCCCCGGTATGACTCCTCGAAGTTTTCTCTACGGTGGTGCTCGGCCTGGTCCGGGCTCCCGCCCGACGCCAATTCGATCGTCTCCCCGCCAGCGTTCAGGAACGCATTCAGTGCCTCTGCGATTTCTCCACTCGAGTAGGCGGACGTGTCTGCGGCGGCGACGATGGCGAGGTTCAACAGTGCCTCGTCGATGGCCGCGGCAGAGTCGGAGCCAGCCGAGGAGTGGAATGAGAAGAATACCGCCTGGGCCACCGCCGCTCGGGCGATCCCTGCAGCGCCCTTAGTGGAGTTGGTCCAATGCAGCTCTTGGGCGTTGGCAGCCACTTGTGAGGCGCCATACGTGTTCGAGAGCAGGAGCCCAACCCCGACGGCGAGAGCCAGCACGACGATTGTCAGCGATGCCACCGTGAGCTTGGAGCGCCACTTCTTCAGCCACTCGGCGTATTGAGCCATTTGGTGATATCGACGAAACTTCGCTCCTGGCTTGAATCGGGCTGGAGTGGGGTGGGGGATCGGTGGAACAGCTCAGTAGCGCTACCAGGGCTTTTCCTGGGACTAGTCAGTTCGCGTCTGTTTCGAATAGCGCGCAGGGATGTGTCAGCTTGGCTTCGGTCTCAGTCTGCGGAGAGGCCGGCCTGTCGCCTGTCCTTCACTGCCCGGCTTCCAGTGCGATGCGTGCCCGTACCAGGTCGATCTCCTCGAGTCCCTGGTCGAACCGCTTGTAAACCACGTCGAGCTGCCCGACACTCTCCGATTCGCCTGCCTCCGGTCTCAGCTCGACCAGCCGGGTGAGAGCCTGCAGCTCGACAAGGTCCAGTCCTGTCTGCGCCGAACCCTCTGCCACCTCTTCATAGGCGGTCCGTGCCTCCGACAGCTCCCCGCGCATCCTCAAGATGTCCCCACGGACCAGACGGAGATCAGGGTTGACCGTCGGTTCAGGAGAGGCGATGCCCACCGATTCGTTTGCGAGTTCGAGAGCCCTGTCGAGCTGTCCCGCCATTCCGTGGACCTGGGCCCGCATGGCAAGAATGAGGGGCCAGAAGACGGGAGGTGCGACGGTCCCCTGATAGAGATTCACCCCTGTCTCCGTCATTTCGAGACCGCGCTGCGGGTCACCCATGCCAGAGGTCGCCACACCTTCGAGCACCGTACCTAACGTGAGCCAGACGACGTAGTCGTTCTCTTTGGCCACTTCACATAGGGGATATGAGTAGCCGAGGGCCTCTTCGTACCGGCCACGGAGCAAAGCGAGGAATCCGATGTGATACAGGGCGTAGGCGAGGCTGTAGGGATGTCCCAGGGTCCGTGCGACGGTGAGACCGTGCTCGACGCGGGCTATGCCGTCATCGAGTCGTCCCACCTGCCATAGGATCAGACCGGACGCGATCGGCGCGGTGACCCCTGTGTTCGGTCCCATTCGATACCGGCTGGACTGATGAGCCCTGGGGTCGAAGGCTTGGATCGCCCGATCCAGATACGGCATCCCCTCGTCGACCCCTCCGGAGAAGGCGGTCACAACACCGTAGACGAAGTCGCCCTCCAGTCTGATCCGCGAGTCTTTGGAGGACTCCCCGAGTTCGATCAGTCGCCTGCCATAATCCTGGGCCGTCGCGAAGTCGGACCGCCCCATGTAGTAGGTGGCCAGAGTTCTCAGGATCGGAAACATCTCGCTTGGGGCAGCCGTTGCTTCGGAGAGTGCCAGGACACGCTGGAATTCGGCCTCGACTTCCTCGCTGTACCCCCGGACCGCCATCATGGCCCTCGCCCTGGCGGCACGAATGGTCAGCTCCCGGTCCGGCTGAGAATCCCCTATGAGTCCTAGTGCCTGGGTGGTGATGTCGATTGCCGCCCGATACCAGCCTTTCGCCTCATGGATGATCCAGAGGTCGTCGAGAAGGGTGAGCACCCGGTCCGGGTCGGCGTCTTCCATCCAGTAGAGCCA
>JBGTEJ010000070.1:0-18160 GCA_041747855.1 Acidimicrobiia bacterium
GCCGAGGCGTCCCCGGGCAGGTTTGCCACGTAGGTCCACTCGTTGAGGGAGCCGTTTTCCATGCCGGCCCGCCAAATGACACTGTTAGCAGGTCGAGTTGTTGTGGTGGCGGCCGGAATGGTGGTAGTCGTAGTTGTCAGCTGGGAGCAGGGGACAACGGTATATGTTCGAACGGCTAGGCGATGCAGAAGGAGTTCGCGGACCAGGCAGCCGTTCTTATCGAACCAGCCCTCCGCCGCAATCGCTGGCACTGGATCCTGTGGGCGACGGCGCGTGATGAGCCAAACCTGAGCGGATTGTGGTAATTGGCCGATCGCCTGGGTGGGGTCGCTGCCGCTGAGCGCAGCGGGTATCCCTTTGTAGTAGGTGTACTGAACTTCAGGGGTGTCCATCCAGGCGATGTCCGCCGCCACTGAATTTTCGTTGATGTAGGCGACGGCCCCTCGCCAGTCATCTTTGGGCAAGGCCAGAGTCGCCACGAAACAGACGGCGCTTATAGCTAGGAGGGAGGGGACGACAACGCGCTGCCTGGGGACTCTCAGGAGTACACCGACGACGACTGTGACTACAAGTGGTGAGATCGCCATGAGCGCCCGCTTGATCGAATAACCACGGTCGATTGTCGGAGCGACGAGCCACAGGAGATAGGCAACTAGGACCGCGGCCGATACGATCCGTCTTCTTGCTCCAGGCTTCTGGGCCCAATGAAAGCCTGCCGCAGCGACCAGGCCGATCAGGAAGAACAAGACCATCAAGCCGATGGGATGGCCCGTGAGCGGGTTGCTCCCCAGGAGCCTGCCGTACCAAACGCCGGGACCTGAAAAAGAGAGGAGGCTCTCGAATCCTGACCAGAACTGCTCCCCCTGTAGTGGCAGGAAAACCACCGCCCCTACCACAGTGATCATCCAGAACCCAGCTATCTGCCGAATAGGCCTCTCCCCCGAAGGAAACGTGTAGAAGCCCAGGAGCAGCAGCCACCCGATCACGACTGTGAACTCGGTGAGCAGGCCGCCGATCATAGCTAGAAGGCTTATGGCCAGTCCCGCCCTGTCCCCCCTTACAAAACCATACAGTGCCATGCTGACGAAGAGTGCTGCAAAGGCGGCTTGGCGGGCTTCCTGGGCATACCAGAGGTCGAGTGGCGAAACCAGGACGAGCATCGAGGCGATAAGCGCGCCGCGGGAACCCCAAAGTCTCCGCAGGGCGAGTACCAGGAGGGCCGCAGCACCGGCACTTGCTATCAGAGACGGTAAACGAAGCATCGCCTCCGACTCTCCAATGCGTACAACTAAGTGGACGACCGCGTAATAACCGGGCGGGTGGTGGTCCTCCAATGGGTGGTTTGTCAGAATCGTCAGGAGATCCGACTTGGCGATCAGCCACGTCAAGGCCTCATCCCCCCAGAGGCTCTTTTCTCCCAATCTGATCGACCGAATCAGCAACGTAGCGCCAAGAAGCGCGACAATTGGCGTCGCCTTCCTCAATGTCGGAAGCCTATCGGTTTCGGGGGATCTCAATAGACCCCAATTCAAGATCTTGCCTCAAGTGCCGTAGCGTAAGCCTTGAGTAGGTTGGGAACCGAGTGGTCCCAGGCGAGTTCATCCTGCAAACGCTCCCTCCCGAAACGCCCCATTTCGGCTCGACGCTCCTTGTCATCGAGGAGTGCCGAGATACTTTCCGCGATGCCCTGCTCACTGCCATCCGCAACAACAACCGCTGCCTCGCCGGCCGACTCGATAGTCTCGCTCAGGTCGTAGGCGACGATGGGTAGGCTGAAGAACATGTACTCCACGATCTTGTTCATCGTCGACTTGTCGGACCATGAGTTTTTGGGGACTGTGTCTACGGCCACTGTTGCTGACGACAGAATGCGGCACAGTTCGTCGTCGGTGACTACACCTGTGAATGTGAATAGGTCAGCCACACCTTCCACTTGTGCGTACCGTTTGACCCCTTCCCAGGCAGAACCTCCGCCGATCACTACCGTGTGAAAGTCGTCTCTAACCTCCTTCAGCCGACGCACCACCCTCACCAGTCCGTCCACTCCGTCCTGCGCCGATATGTCTCCCAGGTAGGCAATGACATGCCTCTTCGAGTTTGCCCATGAATTGTCGTGTGGGTATCTGGTGAAACGCTTCAGATCTGGGCCCGATCGAACCACGAAGACGTCCGTTGGATCCTTGCCGCCACGCTCGATAGCGATCGTCTTGTGACTCTCATTGGTGGCCAGTGCAACGTCAGCGACCCGAAACGACTGTCGTTCCATCAGTATCAGGAACCTGTGTAACCACCTTCCAGCTCCGCCGAACTTGGCTGCGTACATTTCGGGGGAGAGGTCGTGGTGATCGAATATGAACTTCTTTCCGGCCAGCTTCCACAGGGCCGCCAGTACCCAGTAGGTGTCGGGCGGATTGCAGGCGTGTATCACATCGAATCCTCTGCCGGTCAAAGCAACCCGCACCGTGAGAAATGTCGTGGCGAGCCAGGCCCAGGCGAACTCGGCGACGAAGCCCAGCTTCGATACTGGATCGAAAGGCATCGGGTAGCGGAAGACGTCAATGTCTTCGATTAGCTCGTATGAAACGATGAAGCCCTTGAGTTTTGGCGAGACGACCGTCACCATGTACCCATTGGACTGAAGAGTGGTCGCCTCCAACCAAACTCGTCGATCGAAGGGGACCGGGAGGTTCTGGACGATGATCAGGACGCGCCTACCAGCCGATGCCGACATACCTGCCCTGCTTAGGCCTGTCCTTGAGGCCGACTAGGTCAATCAGGGTCTGATGCTCGGCTAGGTCGGCTAGTGCATCGACGAGACCCGGTTCCAGTTTGGTCAACACGAGCGTGTCGGACCGAGATATCACCTCACCGGCCGAGCCGACGAGGATATCTTCGATCTCGGGGAGGGCACCTAGAAGGAATTCGCGGTTCGCGCCAAGCATGGAGCCGAGATCGATATTGGGGTCGAAGGCGATTACCTGATGGCCGGCGGTGAGGAGCATCCGGATCAGAATGAGAACCGGGCTGTTACGAACGTCATCGGTCTGGGGTTTGAAACTAACTCCCAGCACGCCTACTCGTAGGCCGTCAGCCCGGGCGACAAGGTCGGCTGCAGCCGCCACTTGGATTTGATTACTCGAGTCGATCGAGTACAGAAGTGGGAGCTTGATATCCCTCTGGCGGGCCAGATGCGTGAGAGCCGAGAGGTCCTTCGGTAGACATGAGCCCCCGTAGGCGAATCCCGGCTTTAGGTACTGTTGGGAGATGTTGAGCTTCAGGTCTTTGACCATCACTGACATGACGTCCCTCGAGTCGATCTCCAGCGATTTGGCGATCCTCGCCATCTCGTTCGCGAATACGACTTTTAGGGCATGCCAGGAATTGTCGACATACTTAGCCATTTCCGCCACTTCGAAGGTCGTGTCGATGATGGGAGCTCCAAGATTGAGATCCTCGTAGAGACTCTGAACAAGTTGGTTGGGCTTTCCGTCCTCCGTCCCAATAACGATTTTGGGCGGGTCGAAGAAGTCGGCGACACCAGATCCCTCTCGTAGGAACTCAGGGTGGTATGACACATCGAAGTCGAGGCCGTTCTTCCTACCTGATGCAGCCTCAATGCAGGGGATCAGGTGCTCCCTTGTGGTCCCCGGCAGCACCGTTGACCTGAGGACGATGGCTATTGGGGCTTCACGAGCGACAAGCGCTCGCCCGATCTGCTCGCCGACTTCCATCACGTGGCTGATGTCGAGCGCGCCTTGCTGATCACTTGGGGTGCCTACGCAAATCAGAACGAGTTCTGCCGCGGCTACCGCAGCGGCAGCGTCTTGTGTTGCGCTCAGTGTTCGGTTTCCGACGGTATCGACGACCAATTGGCCCAAATCCGGCTCCTGGACCGGAGTCGATCCTCGGTTGATGGCCGCCACCTTTTCGGCGTGCACGTCGACACCGACCACTTGATGTCCCCTCTTGGCGAGGCAGGCCGCGGTCACCGAGCCGACATAGCCGAGGCCAAACACGGCCAACCTCACGGTGTTCTACCTCGGTTGGGCGCGGGCAGAATTGCCGCGCACACGTGTCTCATTCAGTCCCCCCAGTCACTCTCAGTGAACCCTGGAATGATATAGCAGGTCTCTCCCATTGGCTAGCGGGTAACGCAAAACTCAAGTTCGCGCGCATGGTTTGTCACGCAGCCGTCTAGAGGCGGCATACCATCAGCCTGGTGAGGATCCTTGGGCTCGGTGTTGATTTGGCAGACATCGAGCGCGTGGGGCGGGTTCTAGCCCGATATCCCCGGTTCGCCGAAAGGTGTTTTACCGAGCACGAGAGAGAGTACGCCTTCCGATTCTCCCGTCCGGAACGACGCTTTGCTGCCCGGTTCGCCGGCAAGGAGGCGGTTATGAAAGCCATGGGCACAGGATGGCGCCGGGTCCGCTGGACGGACGTGGAGATCACCGGAGGAGGAAAGCCGACGGTAAGACTCACAGGCACAGCCGCACACCGTGCCGAGATGCTCGGAATCACCGAAATCATGGTCACCATCACCCACACTGACACTGCCGCCCTGGTCATGGCGGTGGCAGTCGGGGAACACACGTAACCTTCGCAACGTGAAACCGGTGCTCACCAACTCCGAGTACAAGCGGGTCGAAGGGGCCTATGAGGGTGATATGGCGGACGCCATGGAAAGGGCCGGACATGCCGTCGCCCTGGCCGCGGCCCGACGTGGAGCCCGGTACGGGTCCCGGGTTGTGGTGCTCGCCGGGCCAGGTAATAACGGTGGTGACGGGTATGTGGCTGCGACGCATCTGGCAAGACGTGGTACTTCCATTGAAATACATCGTCTGGGCCCACCCTCGACAGAGCTGGGGAAGGCGGCGGCAGCACGGGCTCGCGCCGAGGGTGTGCGGGTAGTCGACCTCGGCCCGGTTGTCGATTGCGACTTGGTGGTGGATGCCCTTTTCGGTGGCGGCGTGCGAGCCGGATTACCCGACGAGGTGGAGGCGTGGATGGGAACTACCGTCCCTGTCATTGCAGTCGATTACCCGACAGGGCTCGACCCTGACACTGGGAAGGTAGCCGAAAAGGCTTTTCGTGCTGTCGAGACGGTCACCTTCGGTGCCGTCAAGACCGGGCATGTCACCGGTGTCGGCCCGGACTACTGCGGAAAGATCACGGTGGCCGATATAGGAATCCACGGCGGGGAACCTTCCCTCTGGATTGCAGAAGAGGACGACGCCCCACGTCCGGCCCGGGCTCGTTCTGCCCACAAGTGGTCCGCCGGTGGGGTGCTCGTGGTTGGAGGCTCCGATGGAATGGTCGGGGCGGCGGTCATGGCCGCTCAGGCCGCGTTGAACTTCGGTGCCAGTGCGGTCTACCTCAGCTCGCCACAATCCGACGAGGCACATCTCATGGTGCCCCAGATTCCCACCCTGTCACTCGACGAGGTCGAGTCCAGACTCGAAAGATTCGATGTCCTGGTCGTCGGTCCCGGGTTGGGGACCGAGGACATCGATCAAGTCCTTCCAATCGTGGCCAAAGCGCAGAAAGTCCTGCTCGACGCGGGTGGCCTGGTGCCGAGCATGATCGATGCCGCCAGAGAGGGTGACGCCCGTGTGATCCTGACCCCACACGGTGGAGAGTTCCAGCGAATCGCCGGAGTGAGTTCCGGGCAGTATGCGGTGCGATCCTTCGCCGTCAGGAGCGGTGCAGTGGTGGTCTTGAAGGGCAATCCCACCAGGATCAGCGACGGTGGTCTCCCGATACTCGTCGACACCGGTGGCCCCGAGCTGGCGACCATCGGGACCGGTGATGTTCTCTCCGGGATGATCGGCGCCCTCTGGGCGAGGGGTCTCGAGCCCCTTGAGGCTGCAGTGTCGGGGGTCTATTGGCATGGGGTAACAGCATCGTCTCTGGCGCAAGAGCGAGCAGTCACCGCCGACCGCCTCGCCATCGAATGTGGGGCCTTCGCCTGGTGAGACCCACCTTTGTCGATATCGACCTCGGAGCTGTCTCACAGAATGTCGCCACCATCGCCGACCTCATCACGCCAGCGCAGTTTTGTGTGGTGGTGAAGGCAGACGGGTACGGCCACGGAGACGTCCCTGTCGCCGAAACCGCATTGCGGGCGGGTGCCAGTTGGGTGGCGGTGGCCCTGGTCGAAGAGGGAATCCGTCTCCGCGAAGCAGGCATCGGGGCGCCGATTCTGGTGCTTTCCGAGGTATCCCCGGAGTCCGCGCTCGACATCGTGAAATGGGAGTTGACACCGTCGGTCTACACCGAGGCCTTCGTTGCCGCCCTGGCGGGGACGGGGGTGAAGACTGGCGTCCACCTCAAAATCGACACAGGTATGCACCGGGTCGGCGTCCCTCCACGAGAGTTGTCCTCGCTCCTGAGCTTCATCCGGTCACATCCTTCGCTCGATCTCGAAGCGGTCTGGACTCACTTCCCGGTCGCGGACGAAGATCCGGAGTACACCATCCGACAGGTGGGGTTGTTCGCCGATCTGACTGCGGGGATGGATGTGGGAATGGTCCACCTGGCCAACACTGCTGGCGCCATCCTCCACCCCGAGGCCCGGGCCGACATGTGTCGCATCGGACTCGGAACCTACGGTCTACATCCCTCCGCTGCGACCAGACAGCACGTCGAGCTCCTCCCCGCCATGCGTATGGTCAGTCGAGTAACCCACCTCCAACAACTCGAAGCCGGGGAGCGTCCCAGCTATGGGAGGGTCCGACCCCTTCCCCGCGACGCCACTGTGGCGACGGTCCCGGTCGGGTATGCGGACGGGTTTCCACGTGGACGCACCGGAGATGTTCTAATCGGAGGGGTCCGTCTGCCCCTCGCGGGCAGGGTCACCATGGATCAGATCCTCGTCGACGTCGGCGACCAGGACGTCCGAATCGGGGATGAGGTCGTGTTCTTAGGGACCCAGGGGAACGAAGAGATCACCGCCGACGAATGGGCCGTCGATCTTCGTACGATCTCATGGGAGATCATTTGCACCGTCGGCCCGAGGGTCCCCAGGAGGTATCAGTCATGAACGACACGATCACGGCGATTCCCGGGATCGAGGTGGGGCATTGGACAGATCCCGATGCCATGACCGGTTGCACGGTGGTTGTTCTGCCCGAGCCCAACGTGATCACCGCCGAAGCCAGGGGGGCCGCGCCGGGAACCCGTGAGTATGCGCTGTTGCAGCCTGGCATGCGGGTCGAACAGGCTCAAGCAGTGGTGCTCACGGGTGGGAGCGCTTTCGGTCTGGCAGCCGCCGACGGGGTGGTGCGGGGGCTCGAGGCCGATGGACGCGGGCATGTCACCCCTGTTGCCAGGGTGCCCATCGTGCCCGCGGCCGTGATCTTCGACCTGGGGGTCGGGGACCCATCGATCCGGCCGGGTCCGGACCAGGGCGAGATGGCATATCGTTCTGCCTCCAACGGACCAGTTCTCGGTGGTCTGGTCGGGGCCGGTGCCGGGGCGACGGTGGCGAAGTGGAGGGGGTTCGAGCACATGAGGATGGGCGGCCTCGGCTCTGCGCGGCAGCGTGCCGGTGATGCAACGGTCGGTGCCCTCGTCGTGGTCAACGCCCTCGGCGACATTTTCAGTCTCGAAGGCGAATCGCTCACCGGGGGCAGTTCTGTCCCCGGACCGCCCGGTTTCTTACAAGAGCCACCGCCCAACACCGCACTGGTCGTCATCGCCACCGACGCCAGACTGAGTCGGATCGAACTCGCTCGACTGGTTATCCGGGCCCACGACGCCCTTGCCGTATGTATCCGACCGGTTCACACCAGGTACGACGGGGATGTTGTCTTTGCGGTTTCATGTGGTGAGGTCGAGATGGACCTCGAGACATTGGGTGAGGCTGTTTTCGGAGCCACAGGACGTGCCGTCGAGCATGCGGTAGCGACCTCCGTCGCGACTTAGGCCCGTGTTCGAAAGGAGTGGTAGGAACCGGCCTAGTACCTTTAGGGGAACAGTGTCCGATTCGATCACCCTCCTCGAACAACTGCGTGACCGCGCCGTGGTCTGTACTGATTGTGGCCTTTGTGAGACAAGGACCCAGGTGGTGTTCGGTGTCGGTGATCCGCAGGCCCGTCTCATGCTGGTCGGGGAAGCGCCCGGGAAGAATGAGGATCTGCAGGGAGAGCCCTTTGTTGGCGCTGCTGGACAGCTTCTCGACCAGTTGTTGGGCGAGATCGGGATCGCACGCTCAGAGGTTTACATCGCCAATGTGCTCAAGTGTCGTCCACCAGGGAATCGTGATCCCCGCCAGGATGAGATAGACGCCTGCAAGGGGTACTTGCGCGAGCAGATCAAGCTGATCGGGCCCGACGTCGTCGTCACCCTGGGCAACTTCGCCACCCGACTGCTCCTTCGCACCGAGACCGGTATCACACGTCTACGAGGCAACGTCTATCCGTGGTGGCTTGGGGCAGCCCTGATACCTACCTTTCACCCGGCGGCGGCGCTGAGGAGTGGTGAGCGGGTCACCAGCCAGATGAGGGAGGACTTTGCGCTTGTCCGACAGGTCCTCGAAGAGACCCTGCCCGCTGGCGAAACTATCCATTCTCAGGAGGATCAGGGTGTTGACACTGTGCAGATGGAGTTGTTCGGATGAAAGAGATCCTCTGTCCGACTCCGACTGACACCCAGGCCCTCGCCGCCAGACTGGCAGCCTATTTGCGGGATGGCGACGTGATCATCCTCGTGGGGGGTCTCGGGGCTGGCAAGACTCTCTTCGCCGGGGGATTGGCAGGTGGTTTGGGGGTCGAGGAACCGGTCATCTCGCCGTCCTATGTGCTCATCCGACAGTACGACAGCGGGTTCCTCCCCATGTTTCACGTCGATGTCTATCGGCTGGATTCCCTCAACGAGTTGGACGATCTCGACGTATTTCAACTTGCCCGGGAGGGCGTGCTCGTCATCGAATGGGGTGATGCCGTGGCGACGGCCCTACCCGAGGACTACCTCAGAGTCGAGTTGGAGGTTGAGGAGGATGGGTCCAGACTGATCCGCATGATTCCAGTTGGAGCATGGGTCGATCGAGATTTGGGACTGGTCACGTGACCAGATACAGATGGGTTGAGAGCCACGTTGCAAGACGGGGGCCGAAACCCGGGTCCGCGAGATGAGAGTCGTCGCCATCGAAACGGCCACCCCGGGGGCTTCTGTTGCCCTCGTCGAGGACCGGACCACCCTCGCCGCGGCCTCCCGGATCGACCGTTTCGGTCATGGCAGTTTCGTGGTTCCGGCGATCGACTTCTGTTTCGACCAGGTGGGCTGGTCACCCCAAGACCTGGACGCGGTCATTGTTGATGTTGGTCCCGGCCTGTTCACCGGGATCAGGATCGGATTGGCCACTGCCCAAGGTCTGGCTTCAGCATTGGGTGTGCCACTTGTCCCCGTATCGTCGGTCGACGCCATGGCCCTCGAGGCGAGGACCGGCCACCGTCTCATCTGGGCGGTGATCGACGTCAGAAAGGGAGAGTTCGCGGTGGCCCGTTACCGGCCGGTTCCCGGAGGTGTGGTCAAGGAGGGTGTCACCGAGCTGCTCAACGCCAATGTCTTCAAGGCCATACTCAACTCGAGTGGGGATGAGAGTCTCGTGGTCGGCGACGTCTCTGCACTCCCCGATGGGTTCTTCCGGACCATCAGCAGGGTGAAGACCGGTAAACCCCGCTACCCCTATGCGGTGGCTGTCGCCGAGATTGGCATCTCGAAACTCGAGAAGGGCGAATACCCGGCACCCGAGGATGTCCGCCCCCTCTACATGCGCGAGCCGGATGTGACCATCAACTGGGAGAAGCTACGTCAGGAGGGTCCGTGGAGCGCTTGACCACGATCCGACCCTTCCAACCTTCGGACATCGAGGCCGCTGCCGAGTTGGAGGCATCGAGTCAGCCCCGCCCATGGAGTACTGGGATCTTCCGTGAAGAGCTTCAGGCACCAGGGAGGACCTATCTAGTCGTCGACGATGGTGGTGTCGTAGGTTTTGGCGGGATCCAAATGGTCGGTGATGAGGCTCATGTCACCAACCTGCTCGTATCACCGGATCGCCGGGGCGAAGGCCTGGGTCGGAGCCTTCTCGTCGAACTGATCGCCTCTGCCATAGAGCAGGGTGCCAGACACCTGACCCTCGAAGTGCGGGTGCGGAATCAGGCTGCTCGCTCCCTTTACTCGTCGTTGAAGCTGGCGCCCGTAGGCATCCGACCGGGCTACTACGACGATGACGACGCCTTGATCCTCTGGGTCCACGACATCGATACCGTCGAGTACCGCGACCTTCTGGAGACCATGCGATGAGGGCGGCGACCAGAGACCGGTGTTCGGGATGGGGGAAGACCCGATGAATCCAACCGTCCTGGCGTTCGAGACTTCCTGTGATGAGACCTCGGTAGCTGTTGTGCGAGGGACACAGGTCCTGTCGAACGTCATCTCCTCACAGATCGAACTACACGCCCGGTTTGGCGGGGTCGTCCCCGAGATAGCGGCGCGGGCCCACGTGGAGTCGATACGCACCCTGACCCATCGAGCCTTCGCCGACGCCGGTGTGCATCCCGACGAATTGGACGGGGTTGCTGCCACCGCCGGCCCCGGTTTGGTGGGAGCCCTCCTGGTCGGCCACAGCTTCGCCAAGGCCACCGCCTGGGCACGTCAACTCCCGTTCGTGGGGGTGGACCATATGGAGGGTCACTTGATGGCCCCCCGGGCCGAGCATGAGGAGTTCGTGCCACCGGCAGTGGTGTTGTTGGTCTCCGGGGGACACTCCCAGATCGTGCATGTGGAGGACTGGGGCCAATACCGGACGCTCGGCTCCACCATCGATGATGCCGCAGGGGAGGCCTTCGACAAACTGGCCAGAGAGATGGGATTGGGTTATCCCGGTGGCCCCGCTATTTCCCGGGCTGCCGAAGGAGGCAACCCATCGGCTATCGACTTTCCCAGGGCCCTCCCCGAGCGACCGTATGACTTCTCCTTCTCAGGACTCAAGACCAGCGTTGTCACCTATCTCAAGAAGGCGAGGGCAGCGGGGGACCTGGCCTCTCTGGTGGATGTGGCAGCTTCGGTCCAAGAGGCGATAGTGGATGTCTTGGTCACCAAGACCTTCAATGCGGTCGACGAGACCGGGGTCCGGGTGGTCTCCGGTGGTGGTGGTGTCATGTCGAATCGTCGTCTGAGGCAACGTCTTGGCGAAGAGGTCGAAAAGAGGGGTCTGACGTTGACCATCCCCTCACCGACCATGTGCACCGACAATGCGGGAATGATCGGGATTGCTGGTGCCTACTGGTTGGGCCAGGGCCGGATCACCGACTGGGCTGAGACGGTCGATCCCTCGATGATCTTGGGCTGATTCCGTAGTCACTGTAAGGCTCAACACGTCTAGCACTCCTCTTCGCCGAGTGCTAATGTTCGTTAGCACTCAACCATAGAGAGTGCTAGTGGCAGGTCCCAACTTAGAAGGCGGGCCGCTGCTGGCAGAAGACACAAATACACAAGGAGGAGCTACGAATGAAGCTTCAGCCGCTCGGTGATCGGGTGGTGATCAAGCCGACCGATGATGCGGAATCCCGCACACCATCAGGTCTGGTGATCCCCGACACCGCCAAGGAGAGGCCGCAAATCGGAGAAGTCGTAGCGGTGGGCCCAGGCTCCCGTGACGACGATGGCGAGCGGATCGCCATGGATGTTTCCGTTGGTGACAAGGTCCTGTATTCGAAGTTCGCAGGGACCGAGGTGAAGCTCGACGGAACAGAGTATCTGGTCCTGTCTGAGCGTGACCTCCTCGCGGTGGTCAATTAAGGAGTTGATGGACGATGGCTGCGAAGGATCTTCGCTTTAACGAGGAGGCCCGTAAGGCCCTCCAGGCGGGTGTAGACAAGCTCGCCGATACCGTAAAGGTCACCCTCGGCCCCAAAGGCCGCAATGTCGTGTTGGAGAAGAAGTGGGGTGCCCCCACCATCACCAACGACGGTGTGACCATCGCCAAGGAGATCGAACTAGACGATCCCTACGAGAACATGGGCGCCAAACTCGCCTACGAGGTCGCCAACAAGACGGACAACGTTGCCGGTGACGGCACCACGACGGCCACCGTGTTGGCCCAGGCAATGGTGCGTGAGGGACTGAGGCAGGTCGCCGCCGGCGCCAACCCGATGGAGCTCAAGCGTGGAATCGAGCAGGCAGTCGAGGCCGCGGTGAAAGCTCTCGGCGAGATGGCCCGGGACATCGAGACCACCGAGGAGATCGCACACGTCGCCTCGATCTCGGCGAACAACGACAACTCCATCGGCGAGGTGATCGCCGACGCCATGGAAAGGGTCGGTAAGGATGGTGTGATCACCGTCGAGGAGGGGCAGACTTTCGGTCTCGAACTCGAGTTCACCGAGGGAATGCAGTTCGACAAGGGCTACATCTCCCCCTACTTCATCACCGATCCCGATCGTCAGGAAGCCGTGCTGGAGGATCCCTACATCCTCATCGCCAACCAGAAGGTGACCTCGGTCAACGACCTGGTTCCGGTGTTGGAAAAGGTGATGCAGTCCGGTAAAGGCGTGCTTGTCATCGCCGAGGACGTAGAAGGCGAGGCCCTTGCCACCCTCGTGGTCAACAAGATCAGGGGTACCTTCCAGTCGATCGCGGTCAAGGCCCCGGGGTTCGGCGAGCGTCGCAAGGCGATGCTCCAGGACATCGCAATCCTGACCGGTGCCACCGTCATTTCGGAGGAGGTCGGACTCAAGCTGGAGAACGTCACCCTCGAACTGCTCGGTCGGGCACGCAAGATCGTGGTCGCCAAGGACAACACCACCGTTATCGACGGTGGTGGCTCTGAGGGCGACGTCAAGGCCAGGATCAAGCAGATCGAGCGTGAAATCGAGAACACCGATTCGGACTGGGATAAGGAGAAGCTCCAGGAGCGTCTCGCCAAGCTGTCCGGTGGTGTCGTCGTGATCAAGGCTGGCGCTGCGACGGAAGTCGAGCTCAAGGAGAAGAAGCATCGTATCGAGGATGCCGTCCAGGCTGCTCGTGCTGCCGTCGAAGAGGGTGTCGTCCCCGGTGGCGGCGTTGCCTTGCTCCGTGCTCAGTCCGCAGTGGACAAGGTCCGCGGCGGCTCCGATGACGAGAAGACCGGTCGGAGCATCGTCCGCAAGGCGATGGAAGAGCCGATCCGTCAGATCGCTCTCAATGCCGGTTACGAGCCGGGTGTGGTCGTCGAGAAGGTCCGTGAGGGCACGGGGGCCTTCGGGTTCAACGCTGCCAACGGCAAGTACGGTGACATGCTCGAGGCCGGGATCCCCGATCCTGCCAAGGTCACCAGGTCGACGCTCCAGAACGCGGCTTCAATCGCTGCTCTGCTGCTGACCACGGAAGCCCTGGTCGCCGAGAGACCCGAGCCAGCGGCTCCCGCTGGTGGCCACGGTCACGATGGCGGAGGAATGGACTTCTAAGACCGGAATAGGCATCTCAACGTGAACAGGGGACCCGAACGGGTCCCCTGTTCTGTTTGTCTTGGTCGCTTGAGGGTTTACAGGTCGACCGGTGGTTCCCCGCCGCCGCCGTCACCGTCGCCCTCGGCGCAGCTGTAGTCCGACAACACCAGCTTTCCAGGCAGATCAGTCTCTGCCCAATCCAGTCTGGTCCCGCCGGTGATGGTCCAGTGCTGAACATTCCTCAGCGTTTTGTCGGGTCCGACTGGTGGCATGGTTTCACCGTCGAACGTCACCGTCAGGAGGCCGTCGCCGGCACCTCCGGTCTGGTTGTTGACGAAATGCCATGTGCCGACCTCTCCGTCCGCGCACGCCGCTCCCACGTGGTCGAAATGCAGGTCGGCGGCTAACGCCGGCAACGCCATCGCCACGGTCAATGCCAATGCCGTGAGCGCAGTGCTCAGGTGGCTCCTCTTCATATACCTCTCCTCTTGTTCCTTCGTCCCTTTACCGCGAGTGTTCGGGTACGGCGGACAGGCTAACCCAACGAATGCGGAGAGTGAACAAGAATTACGCAGAGTGATATACGGGTTTTGAGCTTGAATCGGGTCTTACCCTCCGATTCGGTCAGCCAGGTCTTCGAGCTTGGCGAGTACAACGTCCTCAGGAGCGGATGGCAGATTGAAGATGATCCGGTCGACACCGATGGCTTCCAACTCCTCGATGTTGTCGGCCCTGGAACCTGAAGCGGTGATATCGAACCCTTCCGGGTCCCGCCCGCCTGCTGCCACCGCCTCGCGGACACGTTGGATCTGTCCTCCGATGTCGTGCCGTGTCGCCAGCGGCATCCAGCCGTCACAGAACTCGACAAGGTCGGCGGTCGTCTTGGGCCCGGCGGCCCCACCCAGGATGATCGGCGGATGAGGGCGCTGGACGGGTTTGGGCCATGCCCACGAAGGCTGTAATGAGATGTGCTCCCCCTCGAAGGAGGCGACATCGTCGGTCCAGAGCGACTTCATCATCAGCACCTTCTCGCGCAGGAGTGCCCGTCGTTCCAGGTATTCCACGCCGTGGTTCGCCATCTCCTCCTTGTTCCAGCCGTAACCGATACCGAAGAGAACCCGACCACCGGACAGGTAGTCGAGACTCGCCACTTCCTTGGCGGTCCAAATCGGATCACGTTGCGCGATCAGGGTTATGCCGGTCCCCAAGCGCAGGGTGGAGGTGACCGAAGCGGCAAACGCCAGTGCCACGAACTGGTCGTGTGAGCGCCAGTACTGCTCCGGGAGTGGCGCAGCGTCCTTGACCCCGCCCCACGGGGTCTCTCGCGAGACAGGGATGTGGGAGTGCTCGGGGAACCACAGTGACTCGAAACCTCGGGCCTCGACCTCCCGTGCCAGGTCATCGGGTCGGATGGTGGTGTCGGTCGGAAAGATGGAGACTCCAAACTTCATAAGCTCCACGCTATCCGATGAAACTCAGAGATCGAATTGTTGCGACCATCTCAGCCGAAGGGCCGATCCCGTTCGAGCACTTCATGGAGATGTCCCTCTACGACTCCGATGGGTTTTTCGGTGGGGACACTCTCCGGTCGACCAAGGGCGGCGACTTTCTCACCTCCCCGGAGGTGAGCACCCTCTTTGGTGAGACCCTGGCCGGATACGTCAGAGCCGAACACGAGCGAATCGGGGAGCCGTTCCATCTTGTCGAGTTTGCCGCCGGCTCCGGATCGCTCCTGGGTCCCCTGCTTGCGGTCACTCCCGTAGACGCCACCGCGGTAGAAGTGTCTCCTGCGGCACGAGCCACACTTGCGGATGCCCTCCCCGGTGTGACCGTCGCCGATCAGCCACCAAACCGGCTCCGCGGGGTGGTCCTGGCGAACGAGCTCGTCGACAACCTTCCGATGGCGCTGGCCCAGAGGGTCGAGGGGGGTTGGCGAGAGCGGTGGGTCGGATCGGGTGCCGAAGGTCTCGAGTTCGTGGACGCACCCCCTCGGCCGGAGGTCCTTGATTGGCTCGACAACTATGCAGGGGATGTCCCCGACGGTGGGTGGGTGGAAGTGCAGCTGGCGGCGGCCCAGTGGTTGAAGGAGATACTGGGCAAACTCGAAGCCGGTTCCGTCGTACTCTTCGACTATGGGGACACCGCCGAGAACCTCCTCCCACGGAGGGCCGACGGCACGCTGAGAACCTACCGCTCCCACCATCTCGGTCCCCATCCTCTCGACGAACCGGGAGAGACCGACATCACCGCCGACGTCAATTTCACCGCACTTCTCGATGTGGCCGACAAGATGGGTGTTTCTGTGTCCCTGCATCGTCAGGATGACTTCCTTTCGGGTCTCGGACTGCGAGCCAGACTGACCGATCTGCGGCAAGCGGAGTTGGAGGCGGCCCGCAGGGTTGAAACCATCGAAAGACTCCGGTTGCGAACCCTCAAGACCGAAGCGGAAACCCTTCTTCACCCACGGGGGTTAGGGGATTTCAGGGTCCTGGTTGCCGTAAAGTGAGGCTCGATTCATGAAAAGGTCCCTCCTGGTAATCCTGATCGTTGTCGGCTCCGCCGCCTGCACCCACTCTCAGCCCGAGGTCCCTGAGCAGCTTGTCGAAGCCGCGAAGTTCGACTTTGCGGCCCGTCTCCAGGTCGCGGTTGACGACATCGATGTTGCCGAAGCCCGACCCGTGACCTGGAGCAACGGTGCGGTTGGATGCGCCGAGACCGGACAGACCTACCCACCAGCACAGGTCGACGGTCATCTGATCGTCCTCCAGTACCTGACCGCGCTGGGGAACTATCACCAGGCGGGTTCCAGTGCCCCCTTTCTTTGCCTCAGTCCGACCGAGTAGAACTTTCGAATTGAAATCGGGTCACGGGTAGAATCTGCCCATGAACGATGTAAAGACCGTGGGCTTGCTTGCCTTTATGGCGGCCCTTCTGTTCTCGATCGTCTACGCGATGGGGCAGGGTGTCTGGCTGGCACTGGTGGTCGCCTTCGGGTTCAACTTCTTCGTCTACTTCTTTTCCGACAAGATCGCACTGGCCGCAAGCCGGGCACGCCCGGTTACCGAGGCCGAGCAACCACAGCTCTACGGGATGATCCGACGTCTCGCCACGACCGCGAATCTCCCCATGCCGTCGGTGCATCTGATCGACTCGCCTCAGCCGAATGCCTTTGCGACCGGCCGGGGGCCGAAGAAGGCTGCGGTCGCGGTCACCACCGGTCTCATGCAGGCCCTGAGCTATGACGAGCTGGAGGGTGTGATCGGCCATGAGCTTTCGCACATCAAGAACCGGGACATCCTGATCAGCAGCATCGCCGCCATGATCGGCGCCGCTATTTCGATCGTGATCAGGATCTCCATGTTCTCGGGGAACAATCGCGACAATCCCATCGGCGCCATCGCCATGATCCTCGCCATGATCGTTGGGCCGATCGTCGCCATGCTGCTCCGCTTTGCGATCTCCCGATCTCGTGAGTTCCAGGCGGACAGGACCGGGGCGGAGCTGACCGGCAGACCACTGATGCTCGCCTCGGCGTTGGGAAAGATCGCCGAAGGCACAGCCCGGATCCCCATGAAGATCGACCCCGCCCACAGTCAGCTGTTCATCGACAACCCCCTCAAGGCCTTCCGTGGTTCCGGGGTGATGAGGTTGATGAGTACCCATCCACCTGCTGATGAGCGCATCGAGCGTCTCCACAACATGGCGATGGGTATCAGCTAGGCGATCCTTCGGCCCCACGTTGGCCTCAGATTCTGTCCATCGCTAGACTTCAGCCGCACGGAACGTGCGTCTGCGACGCACGTTCTTATGTGTGCGAACGCCGGGATGTCCGAGCGGTCAAAGGAAGCAGACTGTAAATCTGTCGGCAGACGCCTACGGAGGTTCGAATCCTTCTCCCGGCACGATGCGAGAATAAGAACGACAATCTAGCCTCCTTAGCTCAGTCGGTAGAGCGCTTCCATGGTAAGGAAGAGGTCAAGAGTTCAATTCTCTTAGGGAGCTCCAGCCGGAACACTTCGTGCCCCCGCCAACGGGGAACGGCGGCTCCGGGGCGCCGTAGCTCAGTTGGTGAGAGCGCTCGACTCATAATCGAGAGGTCGACAGTTCAAATCTGTCCGGCGCTACTACTTTCGCAATCGCCGCTTCGCTTCGCCCGGGCTGCTCGGTGCAGGGGAGCAGGAGTGTGCTTATGATGCCTCATATGGAGGACGAGCTCAAAGACGTCATCGCCCGGGCCAAGCTCGGCGATCGGGCGGCCTTCGACGAGCTCTTCAAGGCCACGTACCAGAAGGTGCACGGCCTGGCGTTGCGTCTCACCGGCAACGAGCACGACGCCGACGACGTCGTCCAGGACACCTACGTCCGGGCGTTCCGTAGCCTCCGCAAGTTTCGCGGCGACGCCCGCTTCTCGACCTGGCTCCACCGCATCACCGCAAACAGCGCGTCGACGTTGCTCGGTCGCCGCCAGCGCCACCGACACGACGACCTCGACGGCGTCATCGACCTGGCAGATCGCCGAGAGGCGAACGATCCCGAATACGCATTCCAGAACGGTGCCGTCGGCGCCCGTCTCCGCCGTGCCCTCGACAGCCTGCCCGAGCGGCTTCGTAATGTTGTGGTGTTGCGCGACGTACACGGCATGAGCCACCGCGAGATCGCCGAGCAGCTCGACATCAGCGAGGCCGCCGCCAAGGTGCGCCTGCATCGGGCCCGGGCACGATTGCGCGAGG
>JBGTEJ010000071.1:0-64579 GCA_041747855.1 Acidimicrobiia bacterium
CGACCTATCGAGGAGTACGCCACCGGGCATATACCTGGCTCCCTATCGGTCGAGCTGAGTCGGAGCTTCGGTGTTTGGGTTGGCTGGCTGGTCGAGTTCGAAAAGCCGCTCGCCCTGGTTCTCTCACCATCTCAGGATGCCGGAGAGGCGTTGCGCCAACTCACCAGAATCGGGTATGACGACATCCGCGGAATGGTCAACTCCCTCGATGGTTGGCCAGGAGAGCTCGAGAAGATCGGAGTCGCCGGTGTTTCAGACTTTGCCGACGCGGTGGAGCGCGGCGAGCAGATCCTCGACACGAGGGCCCCGAGCGAGTGGAATGGGGGAACCATCCCGGGGTCGTTGCTCGTCTATGTTCCAGACGTACTCGGCGTGGGCGACATGATCGATCCGGACCGCCCGGTATGGGTCGTGTGTGAGAGTGGATTCAGGGCTTCGATCGCGGCGTCTCTTCTGGCGACACGAGGCTATAGGACGGTGGTCTTGTCTGGAGCTGGTGTCGATGATGTACAACGGAGGATGACAGAGGATGGATGAGCCGTCTCAGATGATCGATCCCGACGAGGTGTACGACCCGTCCCAACTCGAGGACGAGGATCCCGAGCCAAGGTTGCCCATCTCGCGATGGCTGGTCCCACTCGGAGTCGTCCTGGTGGTAGGAACCCTGGTGGGGATCGCCTTGGGCAGGGGTCAAACCATGCTCGACCCCTCGAGTCCTGAGGGAGCCGTCCAGCAGTACCTGCTGGCAATCTCGGAGGAACGTTGGGACGACGCGCTGACGATCCTCGATCCCAATAGTTTTGGAGATTGCAAGGCCGAAGACTTCACCCGAGAGCCCATGCAGCCTCTGATCTCGGCAAGTCATATACGAACCACGATGGGCTCGGTCGAAGCCTATGTCGAGGTGAGTCTCCGATTTGGCGACAGCGGCCCGCTTGGTGGGGGGTACGACGGCTTCTACTCCTACAGTCTGACCCAGCGCGATCGCAACTGGTACATCATCAACGACGCCTGGCCAGCGTCCCTTTGGCAGTGCGCTAGGTTCCGCTGATGGCGATCTCCCTCATCTTGATCCTCCTGCTGATCGGGGTGGTTTCGGCCGTTGTTGCCGCCACCAGACGTAAGCCAGAGTCCAAACCTGGCGGTGGCAACGGCGACGACCTGCTCGCATACTTCCTTCTGGCAGTCTCGGTCGGGGTCAGCGCCTACTCCCTCGCCCAACTGGGCCAAGCCGCGTTCCCGACCGGTGGATTCGTTTTCGACCCCGAACGCAAGGTGGCCAGCGCCCTGGCCGGGCTTGTCGTCTCGCTCCCTGTCGCCCTGTTCCTGTGGCGCCGACAGAGACAACGCAGGGTCCTCTATCCCAACTCTCCTGGATGGACCCTCTACCTGGGGGTGATCGAAGCGGGATTCATGACGGCTTTCGCCGTCACTCTCTTCAGAGTGCTCGATTGGATCATCAGCACCGGGGACCCGGTGCACGTGACCGATGTTGTCGTTGCGGCGGGTGTTGTGGTGTTCCACGAGTTCGCGGTACGCACAACCCCACCCCGCTCAGAGGCGGGAGAACTTCCTCGCATAATCGGGTCGGCCGTGGGCCTGATCACCCTGGTGTCCGGATTGGTCATCACCTTGACCTGGGTTCTGTCGGCCCTTTACGCCGCCGTCTTCACGGAACTCGACCCGACCCCTTCCTGGCGTTCGGGCCTATCGGCGGTGATCGTCGGTGGTTTGATCTGGTGGTATCGATGGCTGAGACCGTGGCCCTCGGAAGCTGCAGATCCTCGACAATCATGGGTTTTTCTGGTGTCAACAGGTGGTCTCGCCGTGACCCTCGGAACGATCGGGGCGATCACAGCCCGGACACTCATCTATCTCATCGACGCTAACCAGCCAGCAGGGGATTTCTTCGAGTTCCTTCCTGCTGTCCTGGCCGTCGGAGTAGTCGGGTTCCTCGTCTGGATGCATCACGTTGCCAAGTTGGGCAAGGAGCGGACAGATCCGCGAAGAGCCTACGAGTACTCCTCTGCAGCGATCGGTCTGACGGCCGGGGTCGCCGGAACCACAGCACTCGTGACTGTCGTCACTTCCAATACCCTCATTGTGGGTTCGATGCGAGAACCTGCCATCACATGGTCAGTAGTCCTGGTCATAGGGATGGCTGTCTGGTTCGCATTCTGGAGTCGGGCGGGGAGAGCCCCGAACGAGACGGAAGTGGGCTCAGGCCCCCGGCGCACCTACCTTCTCGGTCTCGGAGTGATCATGGCGACCGTAGGTGCAGGCGCGTTGATCGCAACACTTGTCGGGGTCTTCCAGCTGATTCTCGGCGTGGGCGGTCTCTCCGACAACTTTCCGACCACGATCACCCTCTTCCTGGCTGCGGGGGGAGCCGCATGGCACCTTCTCCGAACCTACGCCAGGGACAAGGCATCTCTGGACACCGGGGAAAGTGTGGCCCCCTTCGATGTCACCGTTGTCTGCTCGCATCCCGGTTCTCTGGCCGTCCGGTTCCCGAGTCAGGCGCGGCTCCGCATTGTGTACCGCGGCGACGATGCCGGGGTCGTCGACGATGTGATGGGTGATCAGATCGTGGAGGCTGTTGCCAACCGTTCGTCGTATGTGTGGGTCGACGAGACCGGGTTCCGGGTCGCCCCGGCAAGATAAGCGTCCGTCATGAAGTGGTTGTCGTATCGGGTGATGAGACTGGCCGGGTGGCGGTTCATTGGAACACTCCCCGACTTTCCCAAGATGATCCTCCTTGGTGCGCCACACACCAGCAACTGGGATTTCGTCTTGTTCCTGGCCGCTCTCCAGCATTTCCGCATGAAAGTCCGTTACATGGCCAAGGAAGGACTGTTCAGATGGCCATTCGGCTACTTCTTCAAGGCCTTCGGGGGGATTCCGGTCTCACGGTCGAAGCCTGGCGGGGTAGTCGGTCAGGCAGTCAAGGCCTTCCAAGACAGTGAGGCCATGCTCCTGGTGATCGCACCGGAAGGCACCCGGTCAGCTGTCCCCATGTGGAAGTCGGGATTCCTCCACATCGCCAGAGACGCGGGGGTGCCGGTGGTGCCGGTCTCCGTCGACGGGGCGGCCAAAACCGTTGCGATGGGACCTGCCATCTTCTACGAAGGCGATACGGCCCGATTCATGGGAGATCTGCGGGCATTCTACGAAGACAAGAAGGGGCTTCGCAGCGAAGGGGCGGGGCCGATCACCGTCGCCGAGGAGCGATAGGCCCGGTCAGACTGATCTGCGCAGGGCCGCCCGATCGACCTTTCCCAGGTGAGTCTGAGGGAGACGGTCGACGAAGAAGACCTGTCTTGGGTGCTTGTAGGCCTCGAGCCTGGCCAAAGACCAGTCCACGAGTTCACTCTCAGTCACGTCGCCAGAGGTCACCACGAAAGCCACGGGTTGGGCCAAACCGGCCTCGTTATCAACCGCAACGACAGCGCACTCCGTGACCGCCGGATGCTCCAAGAGCGTCGACTCCAGTTCCTGTGGCCGAAACCACTTTCCCTTGACCTTGATGGCGTCATCCGTCCTACCCCGGTGGGTCACAAACCCTTGTTCGTCGACGGACACCAGATCACCGCCTATGAACCACGGGGGATCGAATGCCTCCGACGTCCGCTCCGGATCCTGCCAATACCCGAGACCGAGCGAGTCGCCCTTGACCCAGAGACGACCAACCTCACCGGACGGCAACTCGAGGCCATCGTCGTCACATACCTTGATCTCGAACCCGGGAACGACCTGGCCCAGAGTTCCTGGTCTGACGTTTCCCGGCCGATTGGATACGAAGATGTGCCACATTTCGGCGGTGCCCAGACCGTCGAGGAGTTCGACTCCGAAGGTCTCCACCCACCGGTGGTAGAGGCTTTCGGGGAGGGCCTCGCCGGCTGATGTCGCCAACCGGAGTGAGCTGAGGTCCGCTTCCGTGGCATCGGGGTGGTTGAGCATCTGATTGATGGCCGAAGGCACGTTGATCAGGACCGTCGGCCGATGCTGTTCGATCCGCCGGAATAGGGCATCCGGTGTGGCCGGCTCTTCGAAGAGGACCGCCGAGGCACCCACTGAGAACGGAAAGAGGAGGTTCGAACCAGTCGCGTAACCGAAGTAGAGCTTAGGGACGGACAACGTGATGTCCGACGCGTCGAGACCGAGTGTGCCCTGTCCATAACGTCTTGCTGTGTTGACGAGGCTCCGATGGGTCTGCTCCACGGCCTTGGGCGCTCCCGTGGTCCCCCCTGAGAAGAGCCACATCGCGGGGTCCTCAGGGGTGGTTTCGACGGTTTCGATCTGGACCCTTGGCGGGCTGAGTTTGTCATCGACAACCAATAGCTCGGGCCGCCATCCCGACGCGGCCGACCGGTAGGCATCGGCATGACCTTCCCCGACAACCGCCGCCCTGGCCGTGGAACTGTCGATGACCGCCCGCATCGCATCGGCGGTGAGTCCGGGATTGAGCATGACCACTACCCCACCCAAGCGAAGGGTCCCGAACAGGGCGCCCACAAAGTCCGGGCCGTCCGGCATGACGATGAGAACCCTGTCACCCTTCCTAACCCCGTGGTCCGCCAGGAGTGAGGCGTAACCGGATGCGAGATCGTCGACCTCGCCGTAAGTGAGCGACCCCCCGTCCAGCCGGAGGGCGACGTCAGCACCGTGCCCCTCGGTGATCCTTTCGCGCAGGAAGAAGCGGTCGGCATTCAGGATGTCGGGCCATACCTCCACAACTCCGACGCTAGCGGCGATACCGTGAAGCTGATGCGATACGCACTGGTGACCGGGCCATCGTCGGGGATAGGGCGCGAAGTCGCACTCGAGATGGGTCGTCTTGGCTTTCATGTCATCGCCGCAGGAAGGTCAAAGTCGGGTGTCGGCGCCGTGGTTGATGACGTGAGGGCCAACGGTGGGACGGCTGAGTTCCTTCACCTCGATCTGACTTCGCTCGAGTCAGTCCGGATCGCGGCCTCCAACTTCGAGGAGACCGCCAGACCTCTCGACGTCCTGATCAACAACGCCGGAGTCGGGGTGAGACGTGGTACCACCGACGACGGCTTCCAACTCCAGTTCGGGGTCAACCATCTCGGTCACTTCATGCTGACCCGACACTTGAGGAGGACTTTCTCGCCGGGCGCCAGAGTCGTGAACGTCTCCTCAAACATGCACTACCGGGCGACGGGCCTGGACTTCGACAGGGTCACCCGGTCGGCTCGAGCCTTCGAGGGGATCGACGCATACGCCAGGTCGAAGCTGGCGAACGTGCTCTTCACCAGGGAGTTAGCCCGGAAACAACCCGCGTGGAGGTCATACGCGGTACATCCCGGAGTCGTCGAGACGGCCATCTTCCCCGCCGTCACCAGACACCTGGTCCGATCTCGCTCGATCACCCCCAAGGAAGCATCCGACACCGTCGTGTGGTGTGCCACGGACCCGACTCTGGCCGACAGCAGTGGCAGGTACTACGCCAAACGCACCGAGAGAGAGCCATCCGAATGGGCGCTCGACGACAACCTCGCCAACGAGCTATGGGACCGGTCCGAAGAGTGGTGCGGGGTGGGGTCGGTGGAATGAGGCACGCTACCGTCCGGGTGACGTGACCGACGAGAGCCCCCTCTACTACGGCGACTATCTACAGCTAGACAAGCTTCTCGATGCCCAGCATCTGGAGAGCGCACGCGCCGGTGAGCCGGTGCACGACGAGATGTTGTTCATCACGGTTCATCAGGCATACGAACTCTGGTTCAAGCAGGTGATCTGGGAGCTCGACTCGATCATCGACATGTTCTCGCGGGAGCGGGTCGATGAGGAAAGCATGCGGACCGTCACCGGTCGGCTGAGACGGATCGCTCAGATCCTCGAGCTCCTGGTCAAACAGATCGACGTCCTCGAGACCATGACACCACTCGATTTCCTCGAGTTCCGTGACTTCCTGTTCCCGGCATCCGGTTTCCAGTCAGCTCAGTTCCGGATCGTCGAGAACATGCTGGGTATCCGGCCGAGCGACCGTCTCAAACTGGATGGCGCCCGGTATACCGCACGTTTCAACGACCCAGACAGAGCCGAGGTCGAGGAACACGAGGCGGGACCGTCACTCTTCGACCTCGTGGAACGATGGCTGGAGAGAACACCCTTCCTCGACCGTGGAGACTTTGCATTCTGGAGCGCCTACCAATCCGCGGTGCTCGACCGCATCCAACAGGACAGAAAGGTCGTCGAGTCCAACCCGAATCTGACAGAGAACGAACGCTCCACGCAACTGATCGACTTCGATTCGATCCTCGATCAGTACGCCGCGGTGTTCGATGCCGAAAAGCACGCCATCGAGGTGTCTGCCGGTCGGTTGCGACTCAGCCACCGGGCATTCCAGGCGGCACTCTTCATCACCCTGTACCGCGACGAGCCAGCCCTCCATGAGCCGTATCGGCTGTTGGAACTGCTCATGGATATCGAGGAAGGTTTCACCACCTGGCGCTACCGCCATGCCCAGATGACACTTCGGATGATCGGGCGGCGTATCGGGACAGGTGGCTCCGCAGGTGCGAAGTACCTGGAGCGGTCCGC
This sequence comes from Acidimicrobiia bacterium, assembly GCA_041747855.1. Taxonomy (GTDB): domain Bacteria; phylum Actinomycetota; class Acidimicrobiia; order Spongiisociales; family ZC4RG35; genus ZC4RG35. The sequence continues at coordinate 6,568 of JBGTEJ010000071.1, forward strand.
GGAGCGAAGCAGGGTGTTCTCCGACCTCTTCAACCTGGCGACCTTCCTGGTTCCACGGGCCACCCGGCCAGATCTGCCCGCAGAGATCGTCGAGTCGATGAAGTTCCGCTACCAATCGTGACGTTCAAGAAGGGTTTCTCCAGGTTCTTTTCGGCCAACCCGGACCGACTCCACTTCGCCGCCCATTCGCACCATCCGTGGCCGGATGTCAGCTTCGAGGCTCACAACCGGGCCTGGATCGACGCCGCCCGTCTGGCGGATGACAAATGGGCCAAGGTCTTCGGAGAGCTGATCCCGGCCGCTCAGGAACGACTCGCAGAGACTCTCAATTTGTCAGATGGGGACAGCATCACGTTCTCGCCGAACACCCATGATTTCCTGCTGAGGATCTTCTCCTGTTTGTCCCCGCCGGTCCGGATACTCTCTACCGACGCCGAGTTCCACTCCTTCACCCGCCAGTCGATCAGGTGGGAGGAGGCTGGCCTCGCCGTAGTCGAACGTGTCCCCGCCGAACCTTTCGAAACATTCCCGGAGAGATTCACCGAGGCGCTCCGTCGTGAAGGGCACCATCTCGTCTATCTGAGTCATGTCTTCTTTGACTCCGGGTACGTGGTCCCGGATCTGGACCGGATCATGTCGGCAGTGTCCGACCAGAACACCCTAATCGTGGTGGACGGGTACCACTCGTTCATGGCCCGACCCGTCGATCTGGGTGCCATCCAGGACCGGGTCTTCTACCTCGCAGGTGGCTATAAGTACGCAATGAGCGGCGAAGGTGTCTGCTTTCTCCACAGTCCGCCGGGATACGGCCCGAGACCTGTGAACACGGGCTGGTACGCCGGATTCGGACAACTCGAATCGGGTCCCGGTAGCCAGGTCGGGTACTCCAATGACGGGTCGAGGTTCTCAGGCGCCACTTTCGACCCTTCGGGGATCTATCGAATGGAGGCGGTGCTTCGCTGGCTCGCCGACACCGGGGTGACACCGGCTCTCATTTCGGAATATGTGGGCGAACTTCAGAGGCTCTTCCTCGAGAAGTCCGACATGCCGGGACGCTTGCTCCCTCCCATAGGGTTGGAACGAGGCAACTTCCTCACCTTCGAGACACCAGATGCTGCCGACATCTACAAGAAGCTTCACTCTTTGAATGTGGTCACCGACTACCGACGGGATCGGCTCCGTATCGGATTCGGGATCTACCAGGACTCCGAGGATGTGGAGCGACTGGTTTCAATCATGTCGAGGGTCCTGTGATGGACATGTCTGATCGGTGGGTGTGCCCTCAGTGCTCGACACGAAACGAAGGTGTCAACTACTCCTGTCAGGGTTGTGGCCAGGTCCGGGGCATCGCTCCCCCCACAGAAATCCCGGACACTTCAGAGAGCGACTCGGCCCCGCCGCCCGCCCCACCCACGAGATCCTCGAGGTTCAGGATCCCGGTCTGGATCCGCTTGGCCTGGATCCCCATCGCCCTGGTCTTCTTCGTCATCCCGTTCTTCACCGACGCCCGCCGTGACGGACTTGGCAACATCACCAGAGGGGGAGAGCTCTCCGTACATGATCTCCAGGTAGGCGACTGCTTCGACATCCCTGATGAGGACGCAGCCGAGATCGAGAGCGTAGAAGCCCTGCCATGCGCCGAGCCTCACGACTACGAGGTGTTCGCGATTCGCGATCTTGCCCCTGGAGCTTTCCCAACCGAGGCCGAATTCGACGTGTTCCTCGAGTCCCACTGCATCGCCGCCTTCGAGGCCTACGTCGACAGAGACTATGCGAGCTCTGCGATATGGGTGGAGATGATGGTCCCGACCACCCAGGGATGGTCGGACGGAGATCGGGCCATAACGTGCTTCCTCTACGAGCCCGAATCCAAGCTGACCGGATCGGCGCGGGGCAGTGGTCGTTAGGTCCTGTGGATAAGTAGCTGAGATGTGTGGATAATGGTCTGAATGGCTCTCGTCCCTTCTCTCCGCGTGGTGCCGATAGCCAAAGTGGTCCGTCACGAAGAGGTCGACCCTCTTCGTGTCCAGGGTTTGGTAGAGCGGATCACCACCGATCTCATCCAGGTGAATCCGATCATCTGTGTGGAGACGGACCATCAATACGTCGTGCTCGACGGTGCCACCCGCACCGAATCCTTCCGCCAGTTGGGATTGGAGCACGTAGTGATTCAGGTCGTGGACCCCGACGAGGTCAGGTTGGAGACCTGGCATCATGTGATCCGAGAATGCTCGCCGGCTGAGGTCCTGGACGTGGTCGAGGGTCGCAAACCCCTCTCCACGGATCCAGCAGGGAGGGGCACTCCCAGGATCACCACTTCGGACGGGAGCCTGGTCTCGGTGATTGGGTCTGGTCTCAGTCCCAACGCAACCCTCTCAGCATTGGTCGGCTCTTATCTAGGTCGTTGGGCGGTCAGCCGCATCATCGATCCGTCGGTGGACGTGGTAGCGAAGCGCTTCCCCGACTGGTCAGCCGTGGTGGAGTTCCCATCCCTCACCGTAAGAGAGGTCATGAAAGCGGCCCTCAGTGACGACCTACTACCAGCCGGAGTCACCCGCTTCCTGGTCCCCGAACGCGTGCTCCGGATAAATGTCGACCTGGCCCTCCTCCAGGAGCCTGCGACCGTCGAACAGAAGCAAGGCGCCCTCGACTCCCTCGTCCTGGCCCGATCGCGGGACGGTCGGGTCAGACGCTACGAAGAAACGGTCATCGTCCTGGATGACTGACGAATGTCACAGCTGTCGGTGGCGATGAAACGTTCCGACCCACCAATCGATCTCGACCACGGACGGGACCTGTTCGCCACCCCCGGTCCGTCGGTCATCCCGGATCGGGTGCTGGCGGCCATGCATCGCGGCGCCCCCAACATCTATGAGGGTGAGCTCGTCGAGATGACCACGACGGTCATCGAAGATCTGAAGCGACTTGTCGGGACCTCCGGGCACGTTGCCATCTACATCGGTAACGGTCATGCAGTATGGGAGGCTTCCATTGCCAACATTCTCGCCCCTGGCGATCGGGCATTGTTCCTCGCCTCCGGCCCGTTCGGCCACGGCTGGGCATACACCGCTGCCCGTCTCGGGGTCCAAGTCGAGGTGATCGACTCGGGATTTCGCCAGCCACCTGACGTCGATGCGGTGGCGCGGCATCTCGAGACCGACGTTGAACGGCAGATCAAAGCTGTGGTCACGGTGCAAACCGACACCGGCTCCTCATCCCGGACCGACGTCGCATCGCTTCGTCGGGCAATCGACGACGTCGGTCATCCCGCTCTTCTCGCGGTCGACTCCATCGCCAGCCTCGGGTGCGAACCCATGCACATGGAAGACTGGGGGGTGGACGTACTGATCGCGGCGTGCCAGAAGGGTCTGATGACCCCACCCGGAGTGGCCTTCACCTTTCACGGGGAGAGGGCAGACTCGCTGCGGGTCGCATGTCCCAGTCCCTACTGGGACTGGGACCCGAGGATCTCTCCCCGCGCCTACTACCAGCTCTTCTGCGGTACCGCCCCGACCCATCATCTCTACGGGTTGCGGACCGCCCTCGACATGCTCCTCTACGAGGAGGGGCTGGAGAACGCATGGCGCCGACATGAGGTGTTCGCCAGGGCGATCTGGGCTGCCATCGAGGCCTGGGGTTCGGTCGGCGATCTCGTTCTGAACGTCGAGAACCCGGCGAACCGTTCTCATGCCGTGACCACCGTGCGCACCGGCCCGGGCGACGCCACACGCCTCCGAAACTGGTGTGCCGACTCCGGACTCACCCTGGGTGTTGGCCTCACCACCAAGGATGAGGACCCCGACAGCATCTTCAGGATTGGACACATGGGACACCTCAACCCTCCGATGGTCCTGGGTGTCCTCGGCACCATCGATGCCGGGCTCACCGCCCTCTCGATACCGAAGGGAGATGGAGCGGTCGAGGCCGCATCGGCAGTGATAGCCAACGCCTAGCCTCTGTTTCATATGAGCGACGAACTGGTAGCAGTCATCGAGATCCCTGCCGGGAGCCGGAACAAATACGAAGTCGACAAGGAGACCGGTGAGATCTTCCTCGATCGGATGCTGTTCACCGCCACCCGCTATCCCGCCGACTACGGGTTCATTCCGGACACCCTCGCCGAAGACGGTGACCCCCTCGATGTACTGGTCCTTGGCGGCGAGCCGACATTCCCCGGTTGCCGGATCAGAGTCCGGCCCATTGGAGTGTTCCTCATGGAGGACAGCGGAGACCCCGACCACAAGGTAGTGGCGGTGCCTTCACGTGACCGGCGATGGGACGCGATCCAGGATGTCGACGACCTCGACGAGCACCTCCAGCAGGAAGTCGAGCATTTCTTCAGGGTTTACAAGGAGTTGGAAGGCTCCAAAACGGCAGCCCTGGGATGGCGGACCGCCGAAGAGACGGAACGGATCGTCGCCGCCGCCAGGGCGGCCTATAGGTCGACCTGAACGGGCACCACGGCGACGCAGCTCAACTCGACCTTTGCCCTGACATCGAACAGACGGTCCACTCCGAATAGCGCCATCGCCGGATAGTGTCGGCCGAAGACCTGCCGATAAACGACACCTATCGGGGTCAGTTGGTTCAAGTAGTCATCGACATCGGTGGTGTAGATGGTCATCGAAACCAGGTCTGTCACCACCCCACCGGCGTCCGCAATCACATCCGCAACTCCCTGACAGGCGACCTGGAACTGGTCGGTCAGCGAATCATCAAAGCTGAGATCGACCTTCTGACCGGTCATGCCGGCAATATGCAGGGACCGCCCTTCAGCAGCAAGAACGCCATAAGAGAAACCTCTCGCGGTGGGCAGACCCGAGGGGTTGAACATCAGATGACGACTCATCTCCCACGCCACTCCGGCGGTTCTTTGCTGGTGAAGGCCCTGTAGAACTCGGCATGGTCATCGGACTTCATCAGAAGGGCCTGCATGGTGGCCTCCAACTCGATGGCTGATCCGAGGTCCATGTCCTGCTCCCTGCTGAGGAGGATCTTGGTGGTGCCGTAGGCAAGGGCTGGGCCCTCGGCGAGACGCTGCGCAAGCGCGCCAGTCTCGGAGGCCAAGAGGTGATCAGCCACCACACGAGAAGCGAGACCGATCCTCACCGCCTCTTCGGGTTCGACACGCTCGCCAAGGAGCAGGATCTCGGTGGCGCGACCCAGACCCACAACCCTGGGAAGGAGGTACGCAGAGCCCATGTCCGCACCGGCCAGGCCCACTTTGGTGAAGAGAAAATGAAAAGAGGCCGACTCGGCCACCAGACGGATGTCGGCGGCAAGGGCAATGACCGACCCTGCCCCTGCCGCGGTTCCGTTCACCGCCGCCACAATCGGGATAGGGAGACGCCTCATCCTCTCGACAACCGCACCGGTCATCCGGGTGAACTCGAGAAGACCTTTCGGCCCCATGTCCTGGAGGGCGCCAATGATCTCGTCAACGTCGCCCCCTGAGCAGAATCCCCGGCCTTCCCCTGTGATGACCAGGACCCGGACATCGTCCCGGTGTTCGATCTCGGCAAGCAAGTCCCTGAAATCGGCGTAGACCTCGAAGGTCAGGGCATTGAGTTTGTCGGGACGATCGAAAGTAGCCGTGCACACCCCATTGGACACCTCCACACGAAGATGCTCCCACGCCTCGGTGAATCCGGCTGATGCCCGGTAGGGACTCATTGGGGTGACGGTACCGCCTCAGACTCCGATGAACCACGAAATGTGGCAGTACCGTGGTGGATGTGAGCTCGCGAGTCGAAGTTTCAGAACGTTTGGGCAGCGAACTGATGGAATTGGCATCGGAAGGAGAACCGGGCCGCGTCAATCGGAGGTTGGTGGCCGCACTCGGGTCAGCGGGGCTCTTCGGGCGGTTGTTCAGCGGCGATACGGTGACCGCAACCGAGCTGTGCGAGATCCGCCAGGGTCTGGCGAGGGTCAACACCGAGGCCGAGACCGCCTTCGCCATCCAGGGCCTCGGCGCCGTCCCCATTCATCTGTTCGGCAACCCCGAGATCAAGGGGCGGTTGATGCCCGGGATCACTGAGGGGTCTCTGGTGGCGGCCTTCGCCCTGACCGAACCCGGAGCTGGCTCGGATGCGGCAAATCTGGCGATGACTGCTGAGCGGGACGGTGACGGTTATCGGTTGACCGGCGAGAAGATATACATCTCGAACGCGCCGGATGCCGACGTCGCCACAGTGTTTGCCCGCACCACACCAGACACCGGGTCGAAAGGAGTGACCGCATTCGTCGTGTCCACCGATCAGGCTGGTATCACAGGAGAGTCCATCCCCATGGTGTCCCCACATCCTCTAGGTCGATGGGTCTTCGACGGGGTTCATGTCCCCACGGCCCAGATTCTCGGTGAGATCAATGGGGGTTTCAGGGTGGCAATGACGACCCTCGACCTGTTCCGTCCAAGTGTCGGAGCTTTCGCCGTAGGCATGGCCGAAGCCGCCCTCCGAATCGCGGTCGAGCACGCCATGAGTCGAGAGGCGTTTGGTACACCGATCTCGGAGTTCCAGGGTGTCTCCCATCAGCTCGCCGACGTGAAAGTTGCCATAGAGGCTGCCACCCATCTCGTCTACTCGGCAGCCACGGCTTACGACACCGGTGACCTGACGCAGCTGACCGGACGCTCAGCGATGGCAAAATTGGCGGCAACCGAAACTGCCCAAAGGGCGGTAGACGTCGCGATTCAGGTGTTGGGGGCCCGTGGCCTCGAAGCGGGATCCCCGCTGGCCCATCTCTACGCCGAGGTCCGTGCCCCGAGAATCTACGAAGGGACTTCGGAAATCCAACGCAACATCATCGCCAGGGAGTTGTTCCGGGGTCGCATCTGAGGTGAGAAAAGAGTCCGTGCTCCGCACGAACACCCCCCTCGACCGGCCCTACCGGGCCGTGCAGTCCCCCCATTTCATGGGGTGACACAAGAGCGGGATCCAGTGTCCCTACGAGCGGAGGCGAGACACCGGGAGAGTCTCGACCATGACACATGCCTCCGAGAGCCAGTCGAAACTACCAGCGTCCAGGGCTTCACCAAGTTCGGACGAATAGGCACCAGGTTGGACCCAGATGCCCCCGACTCCAGCGATGGCGGCATCGGCCACCACCCGGAGGCCTTCATGCGCAGGCACCACCAGGACCGCCATCGAAGGCGTCTCCTCCAAGTCCGACAGGGCGGGCCATGCCGGATCACCGTCAACAGTGTCGCGGTTCGGGTTGATGGCGTACACCTTGAAGCCCTTGCGTTTGAGGTCCCGGTAGATCCGTCCCCCATACTTGCCCGGAGTATCGGTGGCGCCCACTACGGCGAAGGATGTGTCGGGCAGATCGAGCAGTGATCTCAGTTTGGTCACGGGTCAGCCATCACGCTTGCTGGTGGTGACCATCACGCAGGACCCGGCCAGCCAATCGAAACCCTCTTTGGCCAGTGCCTGAGTCAATTCGTCCGAGCCGGCCCCGGGCTGGACCCAGACATTCGTGGTCCCGGCTGATTTGATGTCGTCGAGCATTCTCAGCCCGACCGGTGCCGGTACCACCATGACGGCCACGGTGGGTGTCTCGGGGAGTTGGGACACCTTCGTGTAAGCGGTGTCGCCGTCGACAGGGTCCGCTTTCGGATTGATGGCGAACACCTTGTAGCCCTTGCCCTTGAGATTCCGATAGATCCGGTTGCCGTACTTGGACTCGTCTGCCGAGGCCCCCACCACGGCGAACGTGGTCGACGGCTCACGGACCAGGCTGATCAGATCACTCATTCACAACCCAACCTCAGACGGTCAGATCTGATTCCCGGGAGACACGCTCACGTATCTGGTCAGGCACTCGGATCGGAGTATGGGACCCCGGGTCCACGAACACGACCACCTGACGTCCCACCGCGACGACCTGACCATCGCTGAGCCGATGGGTGGTCAGGCCGATGGTCATCGACGTGTTTCCGATTCGCTCCACGACTGGCGTTGTCTCCAAGACGTCCCCCAGACGCGCCGGGGCCTTGTAGTCGATCTCGGTGCGCGCCGTCACCAGTTCGGCGCCGATGCCTCCCAGTTCGGGGCCCCCGAACCCGGCGTCCTCCAGCCAGTCGGTAAGGGCATCGTCCCAGTAACGGGGATAGTTCGCATTGAAGACGATGGCCTGGGCATCGCAATCTGAGTATCGAATCTTCTGCTGGGTTGGCATCCCCGAAAGTTAGCGTTGGCTACCGTCCTACCCATGGAGCCAGTGGTCATCGATGGTGGCCCTTTGACACCCGACCAGGTGATGGCCGTTGTCAGAGGGGCCCCTGTCGTCACGGCCCCGGACCTCGCTGCCAGCATGGGCCCGGCGCGGGAAGTCGTTGATCGCGCCATCGAGTCCGGGGAGGTCGTCTACGGCATCACCACCGGGTTTGGCGCCCTCGCCGCCACCCACATAGGCCGCGATCAACTGGAAACCCTCCAGGTGAACCTGATCCGGTCACACGCGACAGGTGTTGGCGAGCCCGTCTCCGACGACCTGGTCCGAGCCATGCTCCTGCTCCGTGCCCGCACCCTGGCCCAGGGTCACTCCGGGGTTCGGCCCGTCATCGTCGAACGTCTGGTGGACATGCTCAACCGGGGGATCCTCCCGGTGGTTCCATCTCAGGGCTCGGTGGGTGCCTCGGGTGACTTGGCCCCGTTCGCCCATCTCGCCCTTCCCCTCATCGGAGAGGGTTCCGTACGGGTCCACGGTGTAGTGATGAGTCCGCAGGATGCCGGTCTGGAATCTCTCCATCTTGGGGCCAAGGAGGGGCTGTCCCTTCTCAACGGGACGGAAGGTATGACATCGATGGGGGTGATCGCCCTGAACCGTGCCAGAAGGCTGATATCAGCGGCGGACGTGGCGACCGCCCTGACGGTGGAAGCACTACTGGGAAGTGCCCGCCCGTTCCTCCCGCAGGTCCATCACCTCCGACCCCATCCAGGTCAGGTCGAGTCGGCGAGACGTGTGACGGCGATGCTGGCGGGTTCACCCATCGTGGAAAGCCATAGCCACGATTTCGACCATGCTGTTCAAGACGCCTATTCCTTGCGATGCGCCCCCCAAGTCCACGGCGCCGTGTCCGACACGATCGACCACCTCGAAGCAGTCCTGTCTCGGGAAATGGGTTCTGTCGTGGACAATCCAATCGTGTTCCCTGAGTCCGACGAGGTCATCTCAGGTGGCAACTTCCATGGGCAGCCACTTGCCTTCGCCCTCGATTTCGCGACCATCGCGGTCGCCGAGCTCGCCTCGATCTCGGAGCGGAGAACCGACCGAATGCTCGATCCGACTCGCTCCCAGGGTCTCCCCGCTTTCCTCTCGCCGGACCCTGGAGTCAACTCCGGATACATGATCAGCCAGTATGTCCAGGCTGCCCTGGTCGCCGAGAACCGGATCCTGGCCCACCCTGCATCTGTCGACTCGATACCCACGTCGGGCTCTCAGGAAGACCATGTTTCGATGGGCTGGGGGGCTGGGAAGAAGCTGCTCACCGTGCTAGACAATGTGCGTCGTGTTTTGGCGATCGAGATCCTATGTGCGGTGCAGGGGGTGGAGTACCGGGCACCCCTCAGGTCTTCGCCAGCCAACACCCGGGTGATCGACCTGGTCAGGCTCGTGGTGCCAACGCTCACCGTCGACCGGTCTCTCTCCACCGAGATCGAGGTCGTCGCTGATCTGATCGGCGACGGGTCCATTGCCGAGGCGGCCGGTGTCTGACCTAGCGCTAACCGGAATCGGTCATCTGACGACGAATGTGGGAGACCCGATTGGGGACGCAACCGTCTTGATCGCCGACGGGATCATCACTTTTGCCGGGGCAAGCACAGACGCCCCGGATTTACGCGACACCCTTGTCTACGACTGTGGCGGAAACGCGGTTATCCCGGGGTTTGTCGACGCTCACACTCATCTGGTTTTCTCAGGGGACCGGTCCCAAGAGTTCCGGCGAAGAATGGCCGGGGATTCATACCTCGCTATCGCCGCCGAGGGTGGGGGCATCATGTCGACGGTCAAGAGCACAAGATCGGCCACAGAAGCCGACCTCTTCGGGAGTACCATGTCGAGGCTCATCACGATGATCGAACACGGTACTACGGCCATCGAGGTCAAGTCCGGTTACGGTCTGGAGCTGGACACCGAATTGCGACTGCTGGAGGTGGCAGGTCGACTCGGAGAACAATGTGGCATGCAGGTTCGGACCACTTTTCTCGGTGCCCATGCGATTCCTCCGGAGTTTGACCGGGACAGGTACGTCGATCTGGTCATCGACACGATGCTCCCTGCCGTCGCCGGTATGGCGGACGACTGCGACGTCTTCGTCGAGCATGGAGCTTTCACCGTCGACGAGGCAAGAGCCATTCTGACCAAGGCCTCCGAGTTCGGAATGGGTCTGCGAGTGCACGCCGAGCAACTCTCCAACTCGGGGGGCGCTCTTCTTGCCGCCGAACTTGGCGCCATGTCAGCCGACCACCTGGACCATGCCACACCTGAGGATGCCGCCGCCCTTGCCGAGGCCGGTGTCATCGCGGTCCTGACCCCGGGCGCTTCGCACATGTTGCGGACCCCACAGGCACCCGGTCCGATGTTGTGGGACGCAGGATGTGTGGTGGCGATCGCCACCGACTGCAATCCCGGGACCTCCTATCTCGAGTCGATTGGTCTGGCGATATCTCTGGCGGTCGTTCAGATGGGCCTGAGTGTGGACCAGGCATTGTGGGCTGCCACCAGAGGAGGGGCGTTGGCCCTGGGGATGGAGGACCGAGGGATTGTCGAGGTGGGAGGGGCTGGTGACCTCGTGGTCCTCGATGCCCCCTCACCAGAGCACATCCCCTACCGCCCTGCCTCCAACCTGGTAGCTGCCACCATCATCGGCGGCAGACGTTGGGAAAAGAGGGCATAGAGACATGGACCGGACACGCATCGAAGAATTCCTCGAAAGATTCGTCGCTCTGGGGGCCGCGAGCACGACCCTTGCGTTGCTGGCCGTGTCCGAGCGTTCGGGTCTCCTGGCCTGGCTGGGTTCGAACCAGGGTGGCACGGTCGCCGAGATCTCCGCCGGTGCCGCCCTCGACCAGCGTTACGTGACCGAGTTCTGTTCCGGCCTGGCTGCCGCTGGTGTTCTCGATCACGACTCGGGTGTCTTCACCCTGGCCGAAGAGCATGCCCTGCTTCTCAGCGATGAGACGAGTCCATACTTCATGGGGGCCTGGCTGGACATGATCCCCGCCATGTACCGCCAAATCGACGGTGTGGCGGAAGCCGCCAAGCATGGTGGGGGTGTCGCATTCGACGCCTTCGGTGAGGAACTATTCAGGGGCCTCGATCGTGCCAACGCTCCCTCACAGAGGATCCTTCTCACCCGAAAGTGGATCCCCGCAGTGCCCGGACTGGTCGGGAAGCTGGAGGCGGGTATTCATGTGGCGGACGTCGGGTGCGGGTCGGGAACTGCCGCCATCACCGTCGCCCGAGCCTTTCCCGCCAGCACCGTGGTCGGATTCGACACTTCGCCCGAAATGGTCACCATGGCTGAAGGTCGGGTCGAGGGTCTGGAGAACATCAGCTTCGAGACCCGCTCTGTCGAGGACCTCCCGACCGACCCGGGATTCGATCTGATCACCGCGTTCGATGTGATCCATGACCTGGTCGACCCAGTGGGCGGGCTGGCTCGGATCCGGTCGGCCCTGGCGGAGGGTGGCGTGTTTCTGATGATGGAGCCAAACATGTCGTCCGATGTTGACGACAACATCAACGACATCGGCGCCATGATCTACGGGACGTCGGCGATGTTCTGCATGACACAATCCCTGGCGGCCGGCGGTGCCGGCCTGGGCGCGGCCTGGGGTCGCCAGAGGGCTGAGGAACTTTCGAGGCAGGCTGGATTCAGTACTTTCCAACCCCTGGATGAGATCTCAAACCGGTTCTCCGCTTTCTACTTGCTGACCTGAAGCACCCCACCGACAAGGGGATCTCTTCAGACAGACGGGTCTCTGAGCGGACAACGACACTCGACCCGACCCAGCTCGAAGCGGGATGTCGCGTCTACCGATTCGCAGCATCCCGCCAATCGCCTGACTCCTATGGCCATCCCTGGTGGTGGAGCCGGAAATCCCGCACTTCGCGGATCGTCTTCGGGCCCCACGACATGGTCGGCACCGGGTGTTCGGCACGGGCCTGTTCGATCTCGTCGCGGGTGAACCCGACAGGCTCGGTGATCGGCTCGATCCCGTAGAGTCTCGCCGCATTCCAGCCGAGAATCTTCTCCTTGGCCCGATCGGTCATAGGGGGGTAGCCGTGTCGGTCACGCATCTCTTGAGGGATCTGGAAGGACCGGAAGGCTTCGATCTGACCTTGAGGCGACCCGTAGAAGATGGAGTCGGTTCCCCAAAGGATGTTGTTCTCACCGAAGGTGAGGAGCAGCTTGCCGAGCACGTGGGCAGCCTCATCGGGACGGCGCAACAGGTGCCACCAGGTCGAACCCAGCTCGGCATAGACATTCTGACCCGGGCCGATACCTGCCTGGCGGACCGAGGTGATCAGACGATTGACCCCCAGGTTGGCGGTTCCAGCCGTGTAGGGGCCTTCACGCTGGGACACCTCGAACCCGGAGTGGTAGATCACGAACGAAACATCGGGATGGAGACTTGCGGCAGGCCCGACGTCCACCGGCGAGCCGTATGTCGTGTTGCCTGAGAGCCCCTTGTGGATGAAGAGGATCGGGGTCCCAATGTCCACCAGATGTTGCAGGAAGAGATCGGCGACCTGGGGCCGGTTTCGATTGTGGTCGTCCAACCACCATCCCATCCCTGAGGGAAAGTGGGTGAAGGTTTTCCACCCGGCGATCCGGTGTTCGCTGACGGTCTTCGACATCTCGTCGAGGACCGACCCGATCGGCGCCGTCTGAGGAAGGGCGAGGGCGTTGACGACGACCCGTTCGTCACCCGAGAGCGCGACCACCAGTTGGCGGGTCTCCTCCATGAGCTCATTCGAAAGCGGGCTTCCCTGGGGATTGATGGGGAGCCCGGACAGGGCCACCATGGTGGTGTCGGACCTGACGAAGATCTCCTCGAGAAAGTGGTTAGTGGCAAAGCAGGCGCGTGGGTCGTCTTCCTCCTCGCATCGGGCCTGGGGAAAGTTGTTCCCCCAGAACCAGTTGCCCCTGGTGGAGGGGTCGAGGTCGTACTCCAAGAGATGTCCTTGCACATCGAACACCCACGTCGGGTGTCCAATCGTTGCCCTGGCGGCGTCCGTATCGTGCCGGGAAATGGGGTCGAACGGGTAGAAGCTCCCAGCGGCCAAGCCCCTGGCGGCTGCCACGGTGTTGTCGATGGCGATAAGGCAGATGGCGAGAGCGCTGGCCGATCGGAGGAACTGCCGTCTAGTCATGCCGGTGCGGATGATGGCCTCATCGATACCGGCGTTGGCCATCGCCGACATCTCGCGTCGCAACGGTGTGATCGGCTCCGGGTCGTACTCTCCGTTCGAGCACTGGTCGAAGTTGATCGGCAACCCCGGGTCTTCCGAGCGCCAATCGATCGGCATCCGCCAAGTATCGCGCAGATTCCGCCTCGAGGGGTCGCCCGCGGTCAGGGGGCTGGGGAGCCGCCTACACCTGCCGTTTCCAACCACCCTGGTGCAACCGGTTCAGCGGGGCCACCCGGGCACCTCTCGATGTCAGCGATGAGTCCCGCGGCCGGCCCGGCCACCGTCAACAGGGAACGTTGCGGAGTCCCGCAACGGATCAGATCGGTTCCCACCCACACGAACTCCCAGGGCTCGGGGTTGGGGCCCTGGTTGTCGACACCGTCTGGATATGAGGGGATGAATCCGTTTCGTTTGGCCACAGCGAAGTTGTCGCGGGCGAGCCAGGTGTACCCCTGGGAAGAGCGGAATGTTCCATAGGTACCGTCGGGGTATCTGAAGTCGATGGCGTACCCGCTGTGATGCTTGGACATTCCCGGTGGGGCGGCCCACCTGAGGGCCGTCTCGATCGCGGCGTCGGACGAACCACTCAGTCTTTGGTTGAACATGGTCCGCTGAGTTGCGAGGGAGCGGTATGCCGACCGAGCGACGAAGCCCATCCCAGCCTGTCTGGCTTCAGCATGCAGGGTCCGCCATCCTGCCGCCGCCCCTGGTTGCATCAGGATCGGTGCCGAAACCAGAGTCCCATTGAGTGCGATCGGCTGATGGGAGTAACCCCGGGCCAAAGCGAGTTGCCAGATTCGATCGTCAGTCGAAGTGTTTCCGGTGATCGCGTACCTGACATCGGACATCTCCAGTCCGGGGAGAGTGTTGGCCACTGCGTACCGGTATAGATTCGGAAAGTCCCGTCCCTCATACTGCGGCCATAACGGTTCGGGCAGCCCGGTTGTGGAGGACTCGGAGGCCACGGCCGGAAAGCTTGCCGCCAGGACAATCAGGACGGCAAAGGCGAGGGAGGCTCTCCGCATCCTCAGAAAGTTAGAGGGAAACCCGGGTTTGTACAGGTCGAGCCAAACCCGGACGGCTACCAGGCGCCGCCACCGCCGCCACCACCACCGCCGCCACCACCACCCCCGAAGCTGCCACCACCCCCGGACGAAGACGAGGAGGGTGGGGTAAAAGCCCCGTTGAGGGCCGATGAGAGACCGGAGAAGGCGTTCTCGGTGTGCCCGCCCGAATAGCCGTAGTTCCCGAACCAGTAGATCGAGGACTGTTCGGCGAGTTCAGGTGGGGCGGTCAAACGGGCCGTCTCTAGCACCTCTTCGGCTACCCCGAAGGCGATTGCATAAACCAGGAATCGATCCCACAGATCGAGGGAGATGACGGGGGCCTCATGGAGCCGCGAGAAATCTTTCAGATACCGACGGAAGGCCGACCAACGCGCCGCTTCGAGGGCTCCACCGGGTGTCCGCTTCACCCTGACTTTTCGGAACATGACGAAGATGAACAGCGCCACTCCACCGATCACCATCCCCACCATCACCAAGGCACCGATGGTCTCGCCACCGGGGACCCTGCGGAGCAGAGCTGGAAGACCGACGCCGGCCAGAAAGATGAGGCCTACGACACTCAGAACCGCAAGCACGATCGCCTTGACACCGCCCTCGTCGAATAGACCTTTGGTCCGGAGCGCCTTGACCACCCGGGTCCTGAAGGTCTGGTACGTCTCGGCGTTGGCGCTGGCATCGTCCCGAATCCCTTGCCGGAACTCGTGGAGCGGGGTAGGACCGTCCGAGAGAACCCTCTTGACGACGGTCAACACGGACCGCTCGAACTCGGTCAGCCCATTGGCCTCAGGACCGACTTCCAGCACCAGATCGGAAATAGTCTCCGTCCGCAGACCGCCCCAAGTCTTTCGCTGCACCTGGGAGGGCGTCGCCGTGATGGCACCACGTCGGATCAGGTCGAACAGTGTCGCGGTGAATTCTCTCTCGGCCACCAGACCCTGGGACAGCAATCCACCGACTTCAGCCGGTGACAGGTCTGTTGGTGGCTCCTGCTCGTACTCCCGGTCGTAGTCGACCTTCGGTTCCTTCCCATATCTGAGGAACAGGAGACCCCCCAAGACAAGGGGGATCAGGAGAGCCAGGGCACCGCCGAATATCAGACCTCGCCGGGCGGCGCGGGCAGCCTGCTCCGCATCCTGGAAGAACCTCTCTTCCTCCTCGAGTATCCCTCCCAGACCATCGCGGTCACGAATCTGGGCACCCTCCGTGCTCGTCAGGAGAGCGGTGGGGAAGGTGGTCCTGATCTCAACCCACTGGTTGGCCGGGACGTTCGAGGCCTCTATGGAGGGACTGATCCGGTCACTGCCAAGCGAAGTCGAACCTGAGACTCCCGCCGGATGGCCCCAAACCCTGACCTCGTCGACCTGCGCTCCGGCGGGTATGGCGACCCTTGCTGTCAGGCTGTCCACTCCCACCGACCACTGGTCACCCCACACCTGGAGATTCACATCGACGACATCGTTGTAGACGACCGCGAGGCCGATCATCATGTAGACGATGGTGAAAGTTCTGCGCTCATCCCGGCTGCTGTGGTGCCAGACGACACGGGTATAGCCCCCGATGTCCTCGACACCATAAGTACCGGTGGGTGATGTGCACCCCAGGGTCGTGCATCCTCCCGGTTGAAGCCTCCCCGACTCATCACGTACTTCCAAGACGACCACACTCTCCCCGGGTCGAACCCTTATGTCACGGTAAGCGCCCGAGTACTGACCGTTGAACTGGTAGGTGAGCGCCTCGGTGACATGCAAGGAACCGTCGTCACGCACCACCACCTCGACGTCGGCAGCAGACATCCAGAACGATCGTGATTGTGCCATCGCGGGCATGACAGGCACAACGATGAGGGCTGCCAGGAAGGCAGCGAGGATCAGGGCCTTGGCCCGCATTTCAGAACTCGACGGCTGGCGCTTCCTGGGCAGCCTCGCCGGCCTCGAAGAACTCACGTATCTTGAAACCGAACAGACCGGCGACGAGGTTCGTCGGGACCTGCTGGACCGTGTTGTTGAAGGTGAGCACCGTGTCGTTGTATATCTGACGGCTCACCGCGATCCGGTTCTCGGTGTCCTGAAGGTCCTCTTGCAGGCTGGCGAAGTTGGCCGAAGCCTTGAGTTCTGGATAGTCCTCTGCGACGGCGAACAACTGACGCAGGGCCTGAGTGAGGAAGTTCTCGGCCTGAGCTTGCTCGGCAGGACCCTGTGCGGCGGCTGCCCCGGCACGGGCAGCGGTCACATTCTCGAAAGTCTGACGTTCGTGGCTGGCATAGCCCTTGACCGTCTCGACCAGGTTCGGGATCAGGTCATACCGGCGTTTGAGTTGCACCTCGACCTGCGCCCATGCGTTGTCGACACGGTTCCTGCTGGCTACGAGGCGGTTGTATGTGAGGACGACGAACAGGACAAGCGCCCCCACGACGCCGGCGATTATCCACTCCATTGTCCGAAGCTTAGGCCATCGATCCGATCGCCGCGTCTCTCCGCTGAATACTCAGCCCCCGAGGGCGCGGGCCATCGCTTCCCCCATGTCGGACGGGGTCTCGGCTACGACGACACCGGCGGCACTGAGAGCGGAGATCTTGGCCTCGGCGGTGCCTTTGCCGCCGGAAACGATGGCCCCGGCATGACCCATCCGTTTCCCGGCAGGTGCGGTGGTCCCGGCGATGAAGCCGGCCACCGGCTTGGTCATCGACTTGACGTACTCGGCACCCTCTTCCTCGGCGGTGCCCCCAATCTCACCAATCATGATGACACCCTCTGTTTCCGGATCGGCTTCGAACATGCCGAGGATGTCGACGAAGCTGGTCCCGTTGACCGGGTCGCCTCCGATCCCGACCGCAGTCGTCTGTCCCAACCCGAGAAGTGTCAGCTGGTGGACTGCCTCATAGGTCAACGTGCCCGACCTCGAGATGACACCGATTCGTCCCGGCTGATGGATGTAACCGGGCATGATCCCGATCTTGCATTCGCCGGGGGTGATCACGCCCGGACAGTTGGGGCCCACCAGCCGGGTGCCCGAGCCCTGAAGGTAACGCTTCGTTTTGACCATGTCGGCCACCGGTATGCCCTCGGTGATCGCAACCACGAGGCGAAGTCCCGCCGCGACTCCCTCCATGATGGCGTCGGCGGCGAAGGGTGGCGGGACATAGACCACGGAAGCAGTTGCCCCGGTCTCCTCCACAGCCTGGCGGACCGTTGCATAAATCGGGAGCTCGATTCGGTAGCCGTCCTCCCTTCCCGGGACACCCGAGTGATCGGTCTCCCCCTCGAAGAGAGCAACCTCACCTGCCCGGGATGGGTGTACCGCCCCGACCATCTGAGTCCCATAGGCAATCGCCTTGTCCGTGTGGAAACTGCCGGTCTGACCGAGACCCTGCACGAGAACCTTGGTCTCTCGGTCCACGAGGATGCTCATCGGGTGGTCAGCTCCAGGATCTTCACGGCCCCGTCACGAAGACTGTCAGCATTCACCACTTCGAGCCCGGAGTCTTCGATGATCTTCTTCCCCTGCTCCACATTGGTGCCTTCCAGCCGGACCACCAGTGGCACTCCGAGCCCGACCCGGTTGACCGCATCCACGATTCCGCTTGCGATGACGTCGCATCGCATGATCCCTCCGAAGATGTTGACGAAGATCCCTTTGACATTCGGGTCGCGGGTGATGATCTGAAATGCTGTGGTTACCTGGTCCGCGGTGGCGCCCCCACCGACGTCGAGGAAGTTGGCCGGCTCACCACCGACATGTTTGATGGTGTCCATGGTCGCCATCGCCAGTCCGGCCCCATTCACCAGACATCCGATGGTTCCGTCGAGCTTGATGTAATTGAGTCCGGCATTCTTGGCGAGCACCTCCGAGGGGTCTTCTTCGCTCTCGTCACGCATCTCGGCGATCTCCCGGTGCCGATACAGGGCGTTGTCGTCGAAGGCCATCTTCCCGTCCAGGGCCAGCACCCTTCCATCCGTGGTCACGACGAGAGGGTTGATCTCGATCAGGTCGGTGTCGAGTTCGGTGGCCATCGCGGCCAGGGCCAGGACGAATCTGATGAAGTTGCGGGCGACGTCTCCTTCCATCCCCAATCCATGTGCCAATTCATTGGCCTGGAAAGCCGCCAGTCCGATTGCCGGGTCGACAATCGCCCTGAGGATCTTCTCAGGTGTCTCTTCAGCGACCTTCTCGATTTCCATGCCGCCCTCGGTGGAGGCCATCACCAGGTTCCGCGATGACCCCCTATCGAGAAGGACTGCAAGATAGAGCTCTCTGGCGATGTCGATGCCCTGTTCGACATACAGCCGGTTGACCGTCTTCCCCTCTTCACCGGTCTGAATCGTGACCAGAGTCGATCCGAGCATCTTCTGGGCGAGTTCTCTGACCCTGCTCTCAGCCGCGGACGGGCCCCCGTCGATCCCGGAGGTGATCACGTTCACACCCCGAACCTCGGGATGCTCTTTGAAGGTCCCTTTGCCTCTACCCCCAGCATGGATCTGAGACTTGACGACGACCACGGGGTTACCGGACTCTCCGATGAGTGGCCTCACCGCCGCCACCGCCTCGTCCACGGTCCGTGCCACCCGGCCGAGGGGGACCGGTATCCCTCTTGCTGCCATGAGCTGCTTGGCCTGATGCTCGTGAATCTTCAACTCGGGGTCTCTCCTACCTGCGGTGGTGCTCCGAATGAGCCGGGCGGAAGGCTAGCCGGTGCGACAACCCGTCTTGCCCACGCCATCTCGATCGGGTCTACCCTTCACGTCATGACCAGGTCAAACCTTTCCGGTCTCAGTGCTGCCGGTGTGAGTGTGTGGTCGGACCAGATCTCACGCGAGATGCTGGCTAGCGGAGAGCTTCGACGTCTTGTCGACGAGGACGCGGTGACCGGTGTCACCTCGAACCCGACCATTTTCACCAATGCGATCGGCGGGTCCAGCGACTATGAGGATCAACTCGAAGATCTGCGATCGGCTGGGCTCGCCACCGAGGAGATCGTCAAGAACCTGATGGCGCAAGATATCGCGGCGGCCTGTGATTTGCTCGCCGGGGTCTACCGGGCAACCGAGGGCTTTGACGGTCATGTCTCCGTCGAGGTCTCGCCAACTCTGGCCGATGACACGGAGGCCACAGTCGCCGAGGCGAGGGACTGGGTAAAACAGATCGACAGACCGAATCTCCTGGTCAAGGTCCCGGCCACTCCGCAGGGGGTTCCTGCAATAAGGCAGTTGATCGGTGAAGGCACCTCGATAAACATCACCCTCATCTTCTCCCTGGAGAGATACCTCGAGGTGATCGATGCCTACCTTTCGGGTCTCGAGCAATACCACTCGATCGGCGGCGATCTGTCCCGGGTGTCTTCGGTCGCCTCCTTCTTCGTCTCCAGATTCGACACCGAGGTAGACCGCCGATTGGCTGAAATCGGGTCTGATAGAGCAAGGTCGCTGACCGGGAAGACGGCCGTGGCCAACGCAAGGGCCGCATACGGCCTCTATCTCGAGCAGTTCGCCTCGGACCGCTACGCCAGACTCGCCGATGCTGGTGCCCGACCTCAAAAGCCCCTATGGGCTTCCACATCCACGAAGAACCCGGAATTCCCCGACCTCCTCTATGTGGAGAGTCTGGTCGCCCCAGGCACGGTCAACACGATGCCTATGGAGACCATCGACGCATACCGGGATCATGGTGATCCCGATCCGACACCTTTCGACGCCAAGGACATCGATCGAGCAAAGGAAGACCTGGCCCTTCTCGAAGTCGTGGGTGTCGACTACGACGATGTTGTCGAAACCCTAGAGATAGAGGGTGTCCAGAAGTTCACCGCAAGCTGGCAAGAACTGCTGGATCGAATCAGCGAGGCGTGAGCAAGGCCAAGAAGGGGATCGTCCATTCGATCGGATGAGGCCGGGGGTGAGTTCGTAGCCCCGGGCAGCCTGGCGGTACTCGCACCCTTCTAGGCCCGTTCCAGCGGGGCCCAGGCGAGGAGCAGACGCTTCTTCCCCTGGGTATCGAACATGATCTCGGCCTCGGCTCGATCACCCTCGCCGATCACGTCCCGGACCGTGCCCAGACCCCACTTCCCGTGTCTGACCCGATCGCCCGGGCCGATCTGGTCGGCACTCACACTCATCAATGGACCACTCGCCGCGGCCCTATCAACCGGACCGGTGCGGACCCGTTTTCCGGCCTTGGACAGAAGTCCTGCCGGGACCTCGGCTAGGAACCGTGAGGGTGGGTTGTAGTTGGAGCCCCCAAAGAGCAGCCGCTTCCATGCCGTGGTCAGATAGAGATGGTCCTGAGCGCGGGTAATCCCCACATAGGCGAGGCGACGCTCCTCCTCCAGTTCGTCCGGGTCGCCAAGAGACCTGACGTGTGGGAAGACGCCATCCTCCATGCCGACCAGGAACACCACGGGAAACTCGAGACCCTTGGCGCTGTGAAGGGTCATCAAAGTGACGGCACCGGCGCCTTCGTCCCACTCGTCTATATCAGCGATCAGGGCGGTTGATTCGAGGAACAGCTCGAGACGACGCAGATTGTCGAGATCGTCGAACCCCTCATCTCCGATCACCGCACCCTCGTTGGCCCTCTCGAACTCGGCAGCGACCCCGGCCAGCTCTTTGAGGTTCTCGACACGACCCATGGCTTCGATGGTCCTTTCGAGTTCGAGCCCGGCCAACAATCCGGTGTCGTTGAGGACCGCCTGAATCGCAGCCTCGACACCCCCCACGGCCGCACTCTCACGAAGCGCGCCCAGGAGGGCCACGAACTCGAGGATCTGCTTCTGGGCTCTCGGGTTGAGCTGGCTGATGTCGTCGGCCCTGGTCAGGGCTTCATAGAAGGTGATCTTGTGGGTCTCGGCATACCTGTCGACATGGGCCAGGGTTGTGTTCCCAATGCCCCGGCGGGGCTCATTCACTATGCGTTTCAAGGAGACCTCGTCCGCGGGGTTGGTCATGGCCCGCAAATAGGCGAGGGTGTCCTTGATCTCCTTCCGGTCGTAAAACTTGACCGATCCAACGACGGTGTACGGGATCACCCGTCGAACGAAGACATCTTCGATGACTCTCGACATCGCATTCGTTCGGTAGAACACGGCGAAATCGGACAGGTTGTAGCCCTCTTTCTGAAGCCGCTCGATCTCATCGACGACATACCCTGCCTCGTCGTGCTCATCCTCAGCCTCGTATCGGACTATCGGAGTTCCCGTGCCGCGATCCGACCAAAGATGCTTGGGGGTTCGTCTCGTGTTGTGTGAGATGATCGAATTGGCGGCATCGAGGATCGTGGTCGTGGATCTGTAGTTCTGGTCGAGCACGATGATCCGTGCGTCCGGATAATCGTGCTCGAACTCGGTGATGTTCCGGATGTCTGCCCCCCGAAACTTGTATATCGACTGGTCGGAGTCGCCCACGACACAAAGATTCCGGTGAACCGCGGTCAACTGCTTGACCAGGGCATATTGGGCGTGGTTGGTGTCCTGATACTCATCGACCAACACGTAGCGGAACCTCTGCTGATAAGTCCGAAGAGCATCGGGGAAAGCCCCGAAAAGCTCAACTGTGACCATCAGCAAGTCATCGAAGTCCATCGCCGATGCCGCCAGGAGACGCTGCTGATAGAGCCGATAGATGTCAGCCACCTGCTCGTGATAGAAACCGGTGTCCTGGTCGGCGAAACTCTCGAAGTCGATCATCTCGTTCTTCGCCTTGGAGATGATCGCCTTCATCGAACGTTCCGGGAACCTCTTGGTGTCGAGGTCGAGATCGGAGATGACCATCCTCATGAGTCGCAGCGAATCTGACTCGTCGTAGATGGAGAACGAAGGTCTATAACCGAGCCGGTGCGCCTCCCGTCTCAGGATCCTGACACAAGCCGAGTGAAAGGTGCGAACCCACATCGAGTTGACCACACCTCCGACCAGGGCGCCCACTCTCTGTTTCATCTCGTCGGCTGCCTTGTTGGTGAACGTGATGGCGAGGATGGCGTCGGGGGGCACCTGGTGATCTCTGATCAAGTGGGCAATCCGATAGGTGAGTACCCTGGTCTTTCCCGAGCCCGCCCCCGCTACGACGAGCACCGGGCCTTCCGTTGCAGCTACTGCCTCCCGCTGAGTCGGGTTCAGTTCGGCGAAGAGCGACGAGTCGGCCGGGACATCATCGGAGAACCAGTCGGCCTGTTGCATCGGATCCGATGGTACCGCTGGCACCGGACGAAATCACAAGCGTGTTATCTGGACGGACTGGGTGCCACTTCGATCGAGACGGAACGGCAATCACCATGTGGTGACAGCTTCAGGCGCTCTGTGCCATATCGGGGAGTTCAACGGCAGCAAGACCGACGTCGGCGGATACCCCGTCACCCTCGCCGAGGATGGTGCGGCGGCGAAGCGGCAGCGAGTAACAGAATCGGGCCCCCGTCGGGAACCGTCGCTCGTACCAGACATCGCCACCCATTACCCGGGCCAAACGACGGGCGATGGGAAGACCGAGCCCGATGCCGGTCGACTCCCTCGAGTCACCTTTCGAGACCTGTTCGAAGTTCTCGAAGACTTTCAGCGTCTCCTCATCGGGAACTCCGGCTCCATTGTCAGAGATGATCACGGTGTACTGGTCTCCGACGACTACACCCTCCACCAGAATCTGGTCGCCACCGTATTTCCGGGCGTTCTCCATCAGGTTCCGCACAATCTGCTGCACCCTTCGTCGATCGGCGAAGACCCGCACGCCATCAGGAAGAGAAACCAAGGAGGTTTTGCGGCCACCGTTGGGAAAGACCATGAGTGCCACATCTTCGATGAGGTCCCCCAGGTCGAACAACTCGGGGTGGAGACGGAGCAGGTCCGCCTCGAGACGCGGGATGACGAGGACATCCTCGACGAGGTCGCCGAGGTAGATCGACTGTCGGTTGATGATGTTGAGGAACTCGGTCACTTCCTCGTGAGGGAGGTCCTGCCAGGATTCGACGAGTGTGTCGGAGAAGCCAGCGATCGAGGTGAGGGGAGTACGAAGTTCGTGACTGATCATGGCGACGAAGTCGTTCTTGATGGTGTGGGCCTCTTCGGACAGGCGAATCACCTCGCGCTCGCGTTCGCGCCCCTGGGCAGTGATTCGCCACGCCCAAAAGATTGCTCCGATACCGACAACCAGCGGTAGGAACATGAGGTAATCGATGAGGCTGGACATATCCAACATGTCTGTTCCCATATCGGCTTACGGTGGTTGCGTCTGAAGCAAAGGTGAGAGAGCAGGTGGCCGTGAGGCGATCCCCTGTCTCGCCTAAGCCGAGTCGGCGTTCTCCATGCCGAGAAGCTGACGAAGGGTCTTGGTCAGGACACCCTGACGCAGGTCGAATTTGTCGAGATAGGCATCGACCCCCACCTCCCATGCAGCCTGCTTCTCCTCCGCGGTCGCCACACCCGAAACCATGATTATGGGAACCCGGACTTCGGCCGCGCGCATCGACCTGACCAGCTCGACCCCATTCGAGCGTGGCATCGAATAATCTACAACCATCGCATCGAACCCATCGGAGGCCATCGCCATGACCGCCTCCCGGGCGCTGCTCGCCAGTTCGACATCGAAACCCGCGCCGGTGAGGGTGGCCGAGAGGAGCTGGCGGACTCCGGCTGAGTCATCGACCACGAGCACACGCGGATTGTCTCCCAGAGAGCGGGGTCGCTGTCGCGACATCACTCCGAGAAAGTTCGGGTCGAGTACAACGAGGATCTGTCCACCGCCGAGCAGTGCTGCTCCGGTGATGTGACCCGCCCCATCCAGGATCGGGCCCAGGTTCTTGACCGCCACTCTCCTGAGGTCGACGAGTTCACTGACCGTGACCGCTACCAGACCCGACCTCGTGTTGACCACGAGGATCTCGGCCTCGTCCTCAGGATCTTCGATCCCGAGGGCCATGGACAGAGAGAGACACGGGATGACCGCACTCTTGAACTGGACGGAGCGACCGCTTGGAGTGGCGGTCACCTCGGCACGGGACAAAGGCATACTGGCTTCGACGGCTGCTTCGGGTATTCCCCAGAACTGGTCTCCGACGGCGACGACGATGATGTTCTGGAGTGCCATGGAAACCGGCAGAACCATCGTCACCCGGGCTCCCTGCCCCCTCAGCGACGCGACCTGTATGGCTCCGTGAACCGACTCGACGGCAGCGAGAGCGGCTGACATTCCTTCCCCGGTGCCGGAGAAATCGGTGAGATCCACGGAGGTGGTGAATCCGGGGTGAAAGAGGATCGGGGACAGGTCGGGGGGAGTGATTGGTATGCCCTCCATGCGGGCTACTTCGGCGACTCGACCCCAGTCGATCCCGGCACCGTCATCGGTGACGGACACCTCGACCTTTTCGTCTCCTGGAACTGCACTGACCGTTATGGTGCCCGTGGCCGGCTTGCCGGCTGCAACCCGCACCGCAGGAAGTTCGATCCCGTGGTCGACCGCGTTCACCAGGAGATGTCGTACGGGCTCTCTGAGAAGATCGACGATCTGGCGATCGAGCTGGACATCCTCGCCTTCGATGACGATGCGCACATCCTTTCCCATGCGACGGCCCAGATAACGGATGAATTGGGGATAGGTGGAAACGGCATCGAAGAATGAAACGTTGGCGAGGGCAATGGCCTGTTCCTGGATCTCGGCGAGGGATCCACTCAGCTTGGAGAGTTGGGCACGCCAGGACTTGCGGAACAGGTCGGGGTCGGCACCTTCGATGGAAACCATCGAGAGGTCGGTGAGGGCATCGGCGTCGAGCGAGACCTCGACGATGCGGTTGATGAGCTTGTATAGCTGACCGGTGTCGACACGGGTAGCTCCACCGAGGAGGTCTTCGGAAACCGGACTGAGCAACCCGTCCATGGTCCCCGCATCCTTCTCACGGATGGACCTCACCTCTTGGACGACGCTCCGGGGGGCCGGTTCGAGCCCTTCGATCAGCTCTCCAAGTCCTTCTGAACCTTCGTCGAGACTGGGAAGCATTCGCCCAGCCACGTCCTCCATGAGGACCAGTGTCTCCGAGGTGACACTCCTTCCGTCGGCGATGTTCCGCCAGAGGCCTTCCAGCACCGATGCGGCCCGTTTGATCGCGTCATAGCCGAGGAGCCCGGCTGACCCCTTGATGGTGTGGGCATCCCGGAGGAGGTCGGCGATCGATTCCCGATCCAATTCACCGTCGATCAGAGCGCGCGCGGCAGTGACGAGGCGGCTCGATCGTTCGTCGAGCTCCTCACGGAAGATGCGGGTCAGCTCGGGGTTGTTCAGATCCAATTGTTCCCTGTCCTGGGCTTGGTCCTTACATCGGCAGGAGGGGGCGAACACTGAACGGGCCGTCGGTGAAGAGGGCCCACTTCGAACCAATCAGGGAGTTGCCGGGAGGGTGCCACCAGCAAACCTGGCTGCCCACCCACCGACCAGGGCTATTCCCATTCGATGGTGGCCGGAGGCTTCGAAGAGATGTCATAGGCCACCCGGTTGATCCCGGGTACTTCATTGATGATCCTGGTCGCCATTCGGGAGAGAGTGTCGTAAGGAATCCTCGCCCAGTCGGCAGTCATCGCGTCTTCGGAGGTGACGGCCCGGATGATGACCGGATATGCATAGGTCCGACCGTCACCTTGGACCCCGACCGTCTTTATCGCAGGCAACACCACGAACGCCTGCCAGATCTCCCGGTACAAGCCTGCCCTGCGGATCTCTTCGATGACGATGCTGTCGGCTGCCCTGAGGATGTCCAGACGTTCACCGGTGACCTCGCCGATGATCCGCACCGCCAGCCCTGGACCCGGGAAGGGCTGACGCCAAACGATCTCCTCAGGCAGACCCAGCTCCTCCCCCACCGCTCGGACTTCGTCTTTGAACAGGTCGCGTAGCGGTTCGACCAGCTCGAACTTCATGTCGTCGGGGAGTCCCCCCACATTGTGATGCGTCTTGATGGTCGCCGCCGTGGCCGAGCCAGACTCGATCACATCGGGATAGAGGGTGCCCTGAACCAGATACCCGGCGTCGCCGACGCTGGCCGCGGTGTCCTCGAAGACTCTGATGAATGTCTCCCCGATGATCTTGCGCTTCTCCTCGGGGTCGGTGACCCCCGCAAGGAGCTCGAGAAATCGATCCGCCGCCTTGACATAGATGAGATCCACATCGAACACCGAACGGAAGGTCTCCTGGACCTGTTCGGCCTCCCCCGCCCGGAGTAGACCGTGGTCTACGAAGATGCAGGTGAGCTGTCTGCCGATGGCTTTATGGACGATGGCGGCCGCCACGGCAGAGTCCACCCCGCCACTCAACCCGCAAATGACCCTTGCGGTTCCTACCTGGGCCCGAATCTTGTCGACCTGGGTCTCGATGATCGAGTGAGAGGTCCAGGACGGCGAGGCTCCACACGCCTCATAGAGGAAGCGCTTGATGATCTCGGCGCCCCTGGGTGTGTGTGCTACTTCAGGGTGGAACTGGACCCCGTAGATGGCGCGTTCGCGACACTCCATGGCTGCCACTGCCGCCCCTGCGGAACGGCCGACGGTAGTGAATCCATCAGGGGGATCGATCACCTGGTCGCCGTGCGACATCCACACCTGCTGGGTGGCCGGCAGCTCGCGCATGAGTAACGAGTCGCCAAACCTCTCGAATGTGGTGTCTCCGTACTCGGCTTCTCCCGTCCTGGCGACAGTCCCACCGAGCATGTCGGCAATCAACTGGTGCCCGTAGCAGATACCCAATACAGGGATCCCCATCTCCAGCAACTCCGGGTCCATCCGATAGGCGTCGTCTGCATAGACCGAAGCAGGACCCCCGGAGAGGATGATCCCTATCGGGTCGAGCTCACGAACCTGCTCCGGGCTGATGTCCCGGGACACGATCTCGGACCGGACATGGGCCTCTCTGACCCGTCGGGCTATCAGTTGGGCGTACTGGGCCCCGAAGTCGACTACGAGGACTGTGGGTTCGCGGTGACCCGGGGTCACCCCATCCCGACCTTCTGCGACATCTGGAGGGACTTTCCCTCGGTCTGCAACGAGGGGGCGATCATCACTTCGGCCTTCTGGAACTCCTTGATGTTCGAGTATCCGGTGGTTGCCATCGAAACCCGGAGGGCGCCAAAGAGGTTTCGTCTTCCATCGTTCTCGTGAGCAGGCCCGACAAGGATCTCGTCGAGGGTGCCACGGTTCCCGACATGGACCCTGGCCCCTCGGGGCAGGGTCGGGTGGAAGGTGGCCATGCCCCAATGGAATCCGAGTCCTGGCGCCTCGGCCGCAGACGACAACGGTGAGCCGATCATCACCGCGTCGGCACCACATGCGATGGCTTTGGCGATGTCACCTCCGGTCCTCATGCCACCATCGGCGATGACATGGACATACCGTCCGGTCTCGTCGAGGTAACGGATCCTGGCACCGGCAGCGTCGGCGATGGCGGTTGCCTGAGGGACACCCACACCGAGTACACCCCTGGTCGTGCAGGAAGCGCCAGGACCAACACCCACGAGGACACCAACGGCACCGGTCCGCATCAGGTGGAGGGCCGTCGAGTAGCTGGCACAGCCGCCGGCGATGACCGGCACCTCGCATCCGGCGATGTATTCCTTGAGATTGAGCGGCTCTTCCCTCGTGGACACGTGCTCCGCGGAAACGACCGTCCCCTGAATGACCAGGATGTCCAATCCGGCGGAGATGGCCAGATGACCCCAATCCCGCACTCTCTGCGGAGTGAGACTGGCCGACGTGACCACCCCCCCGGCTTTGATCTCGGCGACCCGCTGACCGATGAGGTCGGGCTTGACCGGCTCCAGGTAGATCTCCTGCATCCTCCTGGTCGCCTTCTCGACCTCGAGTTCAGCGATCTCCTCGAAGTAAGGAACCGGGTCTTCGTATCGTGTCCAAAGCCCTTCTAGGTTGAGGACACCCACCCCTCCGAGCTTTCCGATCTTGATCGCGGTCTCGGGACTGACCGCCCCGTCCATGGCGGAACCCATCATGGGCAAATCGAACCGGAATGCGTCCATCTGCCAGGAGATGTCGACATCGTCGGGGTCCCTTGTGCGACGTGAGGGGACGATGGCGATGTCGTCGAAACCGAAGGCTTGACGACCGGACTTGCCGATTCCGATGTCGATTTCCACTGGGTCTTCCTCCGCTCTGAAACGCAAGGGTACCAGTGTCCCATCGGGTTGAGGCAGTAGCCTCCGGGCCGGTGAACCGGAGCTGGAGAGTTGTCGACTTCGCGGTGATCTGGCTGGCCGGATTGCTAGGTGCCGGAATCGTCGGATACGGCTACGGCATCCTGCAACCAGACGTTTCGGAGAGCAACCTGATCATCGCCGGCCTGGCCGGACGGTACCTGGCCACTCTGATCGTGTTCGGCTGGTTGGCCCGTGTCCGCGAAATTGGGGAGATCGGCCTCACCGTCCAGCCAAAAGACACCCTCTATGCCGGAGTCGGGATGCTCTCCCAGATAGTGGTGGCACTTCTCATATACCCGCTGGTGGTCCGACTGTTCCCGGACGGTGGGCCAGTCCAGGATATCGGGGGCGTCATCACCTCACCTGATACGACCACGACCCTGAAGATGACATTGTTCGTGACCGCGGTCCTGATCGCTCCCTTCGTCGAAGAGCTTCTATTCAGGGGGATCCTCCTCAAGGCTTTGCAGCGCCATGGACGAAACCTGGCGGTCGTCGTCAGCTCCCTCCTATTCACCGCCATCCACGTCCCCGGTCTCTCGATGGACAACATGCTTGCTTCCGCCGTCGTGGTACTGCCCCCGCTCTTCGTGCTGGGTGTCGTGCTCGCCTTTCTCACCCTCCGGACCGGACGTCTCGGCCCGGCGATCTTCCTCCACTCCGGATGGAACCTCCTTGTGGCGTCCGTTCTTCTCATCCCGCGCGAACTCCTCGAACGACTCGAGCAGATGGGCTGAGTGCGAGCGACGGGGGCGGGTGTCGCCCGCCGTGCCCGCATTGGCGAACATCAACCCAGGGTCACACGCACCTGGTGGGTATGACCATCGTCGATCATTTCAAGTTCGGAGTCGGCAGGCATCGTGTTGCCGTCGAGGCTCAACGCCACCACTCCCCTATTGGCCCCGTTGGGATTGCTGACCCGGATCTCATATGTCGAGGAGTGGTAGCGAAATGTGATCTCGAAGCTGCGCCAATCGCGGGGAATGCATGGATCGATGACCATACGGGTGCCCCGAAGACGAAAACCGAGAATCCACTCCACGCCCGCTCGATACATCCAACCGGCGGCGCCCGTATACCAGGTCCAACCACCCCGACCGACATGGGGTGCCTCCGAGTAGACATCGGCAGCGGCCACATAGGGCTCCACCCGGTAACGGTGGATGCCGGCTCGAGTGCTGGCGTGGTTAATAGGGTTGAGCAAACCGAAGAGCTCGCCCGCCCGATCTCCGTCACCCAGGCTGGCGAAGGCGATCACCGACCAAATCGCGGCATGGGTGTATTGCCCACCGTTCTCACGAACCCCAGGCAGATAGCCCTTGATGTATCCGGGGTCCACATCCCACTCGTCGAACGGCGGGGTGAAAAGGAGGACAAGACCATCGCCCCGGTGCACCAGGTACTCCTCGACTGACGCCATGGCTCTTCGGGCTCTTGCTTCGCGGGCGCCACCGTGGATCACGGACCAGGACTGGGCGATCGAGTCGATCCGACACTCGGGGTTCAGCGATGAACCCAAGGGAGTCCCATCGTCGAAGAAGGCCCTCCGGTACCAGTCCCCATCCCAGGCTTCGGCCTCGATGCACTCTCTGAGACGCGCCGCAGCGCCACGCCATTCCTCGCCAAGCTCCTCGTGGCCGACCCGATCGGCGATATCGGCGAACTGCCGCAGATTGGCATCGAGGAACCAGCCGAGCCAGACACTCTCACCGATGCCGTCTCTGCCCACCCGATTCAGGCCGTCGTTCCAGTCACCAGTCCCGATGAGGGGGAGACCTCGATCACCCAAAAGCGAGATCGCCCGTTCGAGGGCCCGCCGGCAATGGTCGAACATGGTCCCGTGCGCCATCGAGGGCTCCGGGGCCATGTAGGCCTCGTCCTGCCCAGGTTCCAGCATCGGCCCCCGCATGTATGGCACTTCCACGGTCAGGAGATCCTCGTCACCAGTCACCTCGACATAGTGGGCCACGGCATATGGGAGCCACAGATAGTCATCGGATATCCTCGTCCGGACTCCTCGCCCCAGCGGCTCATGCCACCAGTGAAGGACATCGCCCTCCTCGAACTGGTGGGCGGCGGCCCGCAAGAGGTGCTCGCGGGCTACCCCACGCATCGGCACCACCAGGGCCATCACGTCCTGGAGTTGATCCCGGAAACCGTATGCACCTCCAGCCTGGTAGAAAGCGGCCCGGGCAAGCACCCGACAGGCAAGGGTCTGGTAGAGCAGCCAGTGGTTGATCATCAGGTCGAAGGAGCGGTCCGGGGTCTTCACCTGAATGGTCTTCGATACATCGGTCCATCTCCTGGCCACATCGGCGTCGACCCGCTCGCCGTCCACTTGGCGATAGCGTTCGATCAGCCTCCTGGCTTCCTCTTGGTCATCACCCTGGCCAAGAAGGAACAGCAACTCGACCTCCTGGTCGGGTTCAAGCACCACCCGCCGCTGTATTGCTCCACAGGTGTCGAAGCCAGCCCCAACTCTTCCCGACAACTCGACGGTTCCCTGGAGGATCAGGGGGTGGTCGACACTGCCGTGCCTTCCCAGGAACTCGGTTCGATCGGTGGTCATCGTGGATTCGCCTGCTCCAAAGTCGGCGAAGGCGACCCTGTCGCCGAAGTCCACGTTCCATGGATTGCGGGCGAGGATGGCCCCGGTTGATTCATCGCGTTGAGTGACGATCTGCATCGTCGCTACCGACCTGGTGGTCCCCAGCACCCACTCGACATAAGCAGTGACCGATATGCGACGACGACGGCCGCTCTCGTTGCGGATCCGCAGACGGGACAGCTTGATGGAATCGTCGAGTGGCACCGTCTGGTGGAGTCGAAGCTTGATTCCCCTCGCGGTGTGCTCGAACTCTGAGTAACCCGGGCCGTGACGGGCGACGTAGAACGAGTCCGGGTCCCGGATCGGCAGGGCGGTCGGTCCCCACACTTCCCCCGTGTCCTCGTCCCTGACGTAGATCACCTCGCCAGGAGGGTCGCTCACCGGATCGTTGGACCAAGGGGTCAGCTGATTCTCCCGGCTGTTCTCCGACCAGCTGAATGCCGACCCCGAAGCCGAGACACAGAACCCAAAACGCGAGTTGGCCACCACGTTGACCCAAGGGACCGGCGACCACTGGCCCTCACCCAGGACCACCACATACTCCGATCCGTCACCGGCGAAGCCGCCGAGTCCGTTGTGGAACTCGAGGTCGAGCCGTGGCGGAGTCCCGCCCGCTTGCGCCAGCGCAACAGGTGCGACCCGGACGACGGGCTCGGTCGAAGGTGGAAGTCGACGGGCGAGCTGGTCGGCCAGAGTTCCGTGGTGACTGAGGAAGATAGCCCGGGCGGCCGCACCGAGAGTGGCCCTGTCATCAGGTGTGAGTTGTGAGCCACCCAGGACGAAAACCCCTCCGTCCGGTGCCTGCCCCGTCTGCCGACCTCTCTCCCGGACCAACTCCTCGATAGAGTCCTGGAGATCGGGGGCGTAGGTGCCGGCCATCTCGTTGACGACCACCAGGTCTGCGAAAAGCCCCTTTATCCGCCAGTACTCTTGCGCCCTGAGGAGATCGCGGACCAGTCCTCTTTCCTCGGACCGATCGATCCTCACCAACACGATCGGAAGATCACCCGAAATGCTGTGTCTCCACAGCCCTTGCCTGCTCGTCGACTCGCCCGGCCGGCCCCCTGCAGCCCAGGCCGCCGGATCGAAGTAGATGAGCCGCCCTGCCAACTCCTGGAACACGTGTGCCTGCTCGGGCTCGATTCCCAGGTGATTGAGCCGGACCTGAGCCTGGCTCCAGGCCAGTGTCAGGCTCCGCTCGAAGGTATCCGGGTCTGAGAACCTGTCGATCAAGTCGAGCGCCTCGGCCCTGGAGCCGGCAATCAATGTGGTGAAGTCGAGATGGGCGGTGCCACCGGGCGGTACCCGCACCTTCCTCCTAATGCTGAAAATGGGGTCCAGCACCCGACCCACCGAGTTCGACAGGGGTCGATCGATGGCGGCAGCGCGATGTAACGGGTTACCCCGGCCGAGGAAACGAGACCGGTCGGTCTCGTACTGGGTCCCGCCGACGAGGGTTCCGGTGACGGCGACGACGTGGCCCACCCAGATCGCCTCCTCCTCCGCTGAACGGGATCGGCGGGTGGCGATCAACGCGTCGCGGTCGGCTACGGCCTCGGTTTGGACGAACAGGTTCGAGAAGGCGGGGTGAGCGTCATCTGCACGTGGATCGGCCAGGACCAGCTCTGCATACGAGGTCACCTCCAACTCCCTGGAGGTCGCGCCCAGGTTGGTCAGGCTCACCCGGCGGACCTCGGCGTCCTCCTCCGACGAGATCACGACAGTGGTGCTGGTGGCAATGGTTCCATCGCGACGCGTTATCTCAACCTTGTCCTCGCTGAAAGCCACCTCATAGGCATCGGGCTCTGCCCCGGTGGGCTGGTATCCGGCAGACCAGGTCCTGCCCGAAGCGTCCCTTATGAATGTGTATGTGCCGAAATTGTCTCTGGTGACATCCTCGCGCCACCGGTTCACAGCCAACCCGTGCCAGCGGCTGTACCCGGACCCCGCCGAGGTGACCACCGTGCTCAGCCGGCCATTGGAGAGCAGATGAGCCTCCGGCACCGGGCCATGGGGCGACCTCACCCTTCGAACCACCACTTTCGCACCGTTGTGGGGCTGGGACGCAGCGGCCACCTCCTCGGCGCGAGGTCGGGCCACTTCCAGATCGCGGGGCACGCGCTCATGGAGCAACAGTTCGGCCGCTCGCACCGTGGGAGAGCTGTGGAAGAGGCCCCGAATGAAACCGTCGTAGATGACATTGGCCACCGCAACCAATGACATCGCCTGATGGTGGGCCATGAAGGCCCGGACCAGCACACCTTCCCCGGATTCAGGGAGTCGGGCAGGGGTGAAGTCGATCGCCTCGTAATAGCCATAGGCGCCCATCGCTCCCTGGGCTTCGAGCCTGCCCAGGTTCGTCACCGCTTCGCCAGGATCAACCATGGCTGCCAGCATCGTGGCGTAGGGTGAGACCACCAGGTCCTCCCCAAGACCCCGCTTGAATCCCAGACCTGGTACTCCGAAGGCCCGGTACTGGTAGGTCAGAGAGACATCGCGTGCCGAGAACGCGGATTCCGAGATCCCCCAGGGAACCCGACGCTCCGTCCCGTACTCGACCTGGCGCTGGACCACCGCCCGATAGGTGGTGTTGAGGACGCTTTCGGGAGGAGACCTCATCACCAGCAGCGGCATCAGATACTCGAACATCGACCCCGACCAGGAGATCAGGGCGGCCTCGGCACCCATAGGGGTCATCGGCCGCCCCAGCCGGAACCAATGGCTGGAGGGAAGATCCCCCTTGGCGATCCCGACGAAACTGGCCAGCCGTGCCTCCGAAGCCAGCAAGTCGTAGTGACTGCCGTCCCTGGTTGACTCGAACACCCTGTATCCAATCGTCAGGAGCTTGTTGCCGGGATCGAGAAGAAACGAGAAGTCCATGGACTTCACCAGTTGAGAGCAGTAGCCGGCAATGTCGGACAGTCGTCGATCCATCTGTCGCATGTCTTCCGCGTTGTCGAACATGGAGCGATCAGCGCGGTGACTCTGGACCGTCGAGGTGAGCGCCCAGGCCCAATACTCCAGATCTCCATCCCCGGAAGCCTTGGCCAGGGTGGTCGCTATGTCGGCCACCGCTTCGGCCGTCGCCTCGACCTCATCGAAGCTGGCGGTGGTGTCGGCGAACCCGTCGAGGGCGTCGAACAACTCATCCAAGGCTCGTTCCAGGTGGCGCGGCGAGACCACTTCCACGCCCGAGCCCACCAGGTCATCGGAGGCCTCCACGATCAACCGGCCGATGTCCCTGATCCCGTCGGCGACTTCATGACTCGACCCCAGGCTGCCTAGCAGGGCGCACCCTTCCGACACCGCCAGGAGGTGGCCCGCAAGGTTGCCACTGTCCACGGTGGAGACGTATCGGGGAGCCAGTGGCTGCAGTGAGACCGTGTCGTACCAGTTGAGAAGGTGGCCATTGAAGCGTTCCAGCTTCTCGACCGTGGACAGAGTGGTCTCGAGTCGGGTGACCATCTCCTCGACGCCGATCCAGCCGAATCGCCGGGCCGAGAGCACCGCCAGCAAGTAAAGGCCGATGTTGGTCGGAGAAGTCCGGTGAGCAACGATTGCCACGTCCTCCTGGTAGTTGTCCGGCGGAAGCCAGTTGTCTTCGGCAATCACGAAACGCTCGAAGTAACGCCAGGTCTTGCGCGCCGCCAACCGTAACGCTTCACGCTCATCTGATGTCGATGGCTCTGACACCCGGACCAGCCGGGGAATGCTGGCCCAGTGAGCGATGAAGGGTGCCGAGAACCAAACCGACGACCAGGCGATTGCGAGGAAAACTGCCTCCGGTTTGACCAGTGCAGCGGCGGTGGTGACGCTCAGGCCGACCACCATCGAGGGCGCCATTCGACTGACGAAGGCGACTCTGTCAAGTCCGAAGCGGCGCTCGCTTTCTTCCGCTGTCACCCAGACGAGCAGCCGTCGACGGGAGACAGCCAGCCTCCAGAGGGTGACCACGATGGCGTCGGTTGTCCGCAGCGCCTCGTGGGCCAGGAACGACGCTTGCATGAGAAGCCGACCGAGGGCACGTCCGGCATCAAGCCTCCACCGTCGCAGCCGCACGGCTCCGGGCGTGGTGGTGCGACGGGGGATCATCCGCTCTAGCAAGGGCAACAGAGCAGGCAGGGCCATTGAGATGCCCACGAAGATGGTCCAGGGCCAGGCGAGAACCCCCGGCAGCAGGAAGGACGCGATCAAGGTGAACAGAGCGGCAGGGCTACTGAGGCTCCGCCGTAGGTTGTCCAACATCTTGATCCGTGCAATCGGGGGAAGTGGCCCGTGCCGTCCGAGAATCCATGGCAGGAGTTGCCAATCACCCCTGGTCCACCGGTGTTGTCGGGAAAGAGCGACCTCGTAGTGACTGGGGAACTCCTCGAATACTTCGATGTTGGTCACTAGGCCGGCACGGGAAAAAGAGCCTTCGAAGAGATCGTGGCTGAGCAATGTGTTTTCGGGAACCCGACCTTCCAGGGAGGCTTCGAAGGAGTCGACCTCGTAGATGCCCTTGCCGGCAAAGGAGCCCTCACCGAACAGATCCTGATAGACATCGCTTACGGCTGCGGTGTAAGGGTCGATTCCAGCCGGAGGAAAGAACACCCTTTGGAAAAAGGAGGTCCCCCCGGCTCCCAGGAATGCTGTCACCCTGGGTTGGAGGACCCCGTACCCTTCCACCACTCGCCCCAGCGTTGGGTCGAATCGGGGCCGATTGAGGGGATGGGACAGAGTCGCAACCAACCGGTTCGCTGCCCCGGGAGGCAGTCGCGAGTCTTCATCGAGGGTGATCACATAACGCACGCCAGTAGGCATATGCCCGTGCCAGGGCAAGAAACTGGTGTCGGCCGCCCCGCGTAGCAGTCGGTTGAGCTCGTGGAGCTTGCCTCGCTTTCGCTCCCAGCCCATGAAGCGACCCTCAGAAGGATTGAACAGCCGCCGACGGTGCAAGAGGAGGAAGCGATCGGCTCCTGAGGGCGCCGGGCCGTATCGCTGGTTGAGCTTGGCCACGCCGAGAGAAGCAATCGACAAGAGCTCACCGTCCTCCGGCGTCTCGGCATCTTCGGCGTCGCGCCAATCGCTGAGCAATGCGAAGTGGAACTCGCCCTCGGGGTGGGAGAGGTAATGGACCTCCAATCTGTCCACCAGTTGCTCGATCTGACGCGGGCGCGACAACATTGCAGGAATTGCGACCATGGTCCGAAGCTCCTCGGTCGGGCCACCGCTCAGGTCCAGAGAAGGGAGTTGGTGGGGGTGGGCCAGAGCCGTCACCGCTCTATTGACCAATGTCACTGCCACGTCGGTGGCGGGGATCAGAGCCAACAGGCCCATGAGCCAGATCCAGGGAGAGGGGGACTCGCCGGTGGTCAGGGGCAGGAGAAGGGCGAAAGCAGTCACCAGGACGAGTGAGCCGAGGTAGACGGCTACTGCGTGACGTTTTGCTATTCGCGATAGACGCAGCCCCGGTCCCGGCCTGAACCCGACCGCGCTCTCGAGGTGAGTTCGACCATCCCCAATCAGGTAGTAGCCGGGATCGCTCTCGCGACTCTCAGCTGGATAGGCAGCTGCCAAACGAAGTGTGATGCGAGCAATATCCAGTTCCTTCGTCTCCGAATCTCTGGAAAGATCTTCGATCGCGTGCCTGTACCGGTCGCGGGTGGCGAAGCTCATCTCGCCATATGTGCTCTGGGTGGTCAGCAGCCGATCCACCAGGCTCACTCCCTCAACAAAGCCGGCCCATTCGAATGATGAAATGTCGCGAAGACTGGTGACGATGTTGCGCACTGTGAGGTTGCTGGCCGCCTGGCGATCATGGGTCTGAGCGACGGCCGCCTCGGGCGTGATCCCCTCCTCCGCAAGACGATCCAAGAGTCGGCGGAGACCTGGCGTGTTCTCCGGATCGTGGTCGCGGAGCCGCTGGACCAACTGGACCACGAATGGTTGGGGGAGACCATCCGAGTCGAGGCGATCGATCATCGCTTCCGCCTCGCGGCCCCTGGCCCCACCGACCCCGAGGAGGCTATCGGCCAGCTCATCGGCCTGGCGACGGAGTCGCCGAGCACCGACGATCTCCTCGGCCATCCTTCGGAGGTTCTCCACGAGGATCACCCGCAGGGTGATCGGGATTGCCCAAAGTTCCCCGATCGTGAGGGGCGTCACCTTCTGATATGCCTCTATGTAGCGGTGCAGGGCCTCGGGATCGAAACGGCTGTCATGGTGAGCGACAAATGCCCAGGCGACTTCGAAGACCCTTGGGTAGCCGGTGAACTTGCCACTAGCCAGCTTGGGAAGCTGGCGGTAATAGGAGGACGGCAGACTCTCCCTGATCTCATGCAGCTGGCTTTCCACAACGTGGAAGTTGTCGACCAACCACTCAGCCGCCGGAGTGAGCAGAGCCTCTTCCTTGATGGCCTGAGCCAGCTCCCGATATGAGGAGAGGAGGACCTCGCCATTCTCGGTCAAACGCCGGGATATCAGCCGCAGACGACCGCTGCGCCCGTTCGTCTCCTGGGCCTCGGCCAGCGACCTGGCGTGCATCTCGAGTCGTTCGACGCTGAACAACTCCGCCCGGATCGGCTCACCATGCTCGGCGATAGTGGAAGGGGCGGCCATCAGGTCAAGGATACGGTCGGTGGCGATCCATGCGGACGTGCCTACGAAACCTGCCCTTGGCCCCTGAGATCATTGCGGCGATCATCTCCTTCCAGTGAGTCACGGCTATGGAATGGCCTTCGCCCGGGTAGATGACCAGGACGGCCCGCGGTAGCCCCCCCGCCAGGAAGGCAGCGTGGGATGGAGGGACGATGCCGTCGAGTTCTCCATGCCACACATGAACAGGGGTGCCGACGTCGTGAAGGGAGAACCCCCATCCAGGAGCGCTGGCACACCAGTCCGAGACCAATCCCTCCGCCCCCTGCCGGGCGCCCTCTGTCCACTTCGCCCGGAAAGCATTCGTAACGTCTTTCCGGATCAAAACGTGGCGATCGGGATTCTCCTCTCTCGACAGCGCCTGCTCCAGGAGGGCCAGCGGGTTCTCGGCGTAGAAGGAGAAGTTGCTGCGAACCTCTTCGACGACCCCCTCGTCACCAGCCCCCAGTCGCAAGATGAGCGAGCGAGCCTTGTCAGTGAGCCGGGAGACTTCCGGGGGCATGACAGTCTCAGGGCCGGGGCTGGCAACCAGGCCTACACGGGGGAACCGGTCAGGGGCGGACCAGCCTGCTGCCACGGCATACGGTCCTCCACCCGACCATCCGATCACCGGCGCTCGGGAGAACCCGAGGAACCCCATGAGGTGCACCAAATCCGCAACGAAGTCGACCACGCTCCGGCCGGGGAGAGGTGTCGACCCGCCATAGCCGGGGCGGTCGACGGTGACCAGCCTGACCCCGGCGTCGATGGTGGCATCCAAGTCAGGGCACATCAGTCGTGATCCGGGGCTGCCGTGCAAGAGGATCACAGGTATACCGTGGGGGTCACCCCACTCGGCGTAGGCCAGCACCCGGCCGTCGGGCAAATCGAAGCTGGCGTGCCCCGACGCCGCCATCCGTCAGTCGAGGCCGACGGCGTCGCGGACCAGGCCCATGGTCACATCCGCCGAGACACGGGCCCGTTCGGCGCCTCCCGCCATGATGGCTGCGGCCTCGGCGTCGGAGAGGCCGTTGAAAGCTTCCTGGATCGGGCGCAGACCTTCCACTACCGCCTCCGCGACTGCCAACTTGAACCTGCCATACCCTGCATTGGCGAACTCGCCAACGATGTCCTCGATCGACCTGCCGCTGAAGACCGAGAAGATCTCTACCAGGTTGGAGACACCGGGCTTCATTCCCGGATCGTATGCCACCTCCGAACCCATGTCGGTGACCGCCGACTTCAGCTTCGCCACGATCTCGTCGTGCGAATCGGTGAGATTCACTCTCGACTTGGGACTCGAGTCAGACTTCGACATCTTCGAGGATGGATCGGTCAGTGACATCACCCTCGCCCCGATCTCGGGTGTGATCCGCTCCGGGATCGGGAAGAGATCGCCGAAACGGTGGTTGAAACGCTCCGCCAGGTCCCGGGTGAGTTCGAGATGCTGGGTCTGGTCGTCTCCGACGGGCACCGCGTGAACACGATGGATCAGGATGTCAGCAGCCATCAGAACCGGGTAGGCGAACAAACCCAGGTTCTGGCCGGCCTTGTCGGACTTCTCCTTGAACTGGGTCATCCGCTCCAGCTGCCCGATACCTGTGAACGTGCCCAGAATCCAAGACAATTCGGCGTGTTGGGCGACATCGGACTGGAAGTAGACCAGCGACCTCTCGGTCCTCACACCCATGGCCAGGAGCATCCGAGCCGACTCGAGCTTTCCCCGGAGGAGTTCGCCCGGATCACAAGGGACGGTCATGGCGTGAAGATCGACCACGCAGTAGATGGTCTCATAGCCCTCCTGCAGGGCCACGTAGTTGCGTCCCGCCCCGATGTAGTTGCCTATGTGGATGTTCCCGGTGGGCTGGATCCCCGAGAACA
Organism: Acidimicrobiia bacterium; assembly: GCA_041747855.1. Classification (GTDB taxonomy): domain Bacteria; phylum Actinomycetota; class Acidimicrobiia; order Spongiisociales; family ZC4RG35; genus ZC4RG35. The sequence continues at coordinate 46,321 of JBGTEJ010000071.1, forward strand.
CCTTCTTCCTCTCTGTCATCATTTCCTCTCAACAAAAAAACCGCCGGGATACCGGCGGCGCACTAAAACGAGGTAAGTGGACCGCTCAGGGGATCCGCCACCAGGTTCCAGTGGAAAAGCTCACCCGATCAAGCCTATTGGGTGAGCCTTCCCACATCAAGTCTCAGTCTCCAATGTCAGCGGGTCTTGACCACCCTCGTTCCCCCTGCGAAGGTGTCGTGCCAGCCGGTACCGGTGTTGTTGATGGTGACGGCGATGTAGATGGCGATGAGCAGCTGAGCCACACCACCGATCCACGGGACGATCGCCACCGCGTACCAGGCATTCCTCTTGAACGCCTGTTCCGTGGTCGGCTTGTCCCCTCCCGGCCCTTCGGTCCTCAAGGCGAGAAGCATCTTGCCGACCGTCTGGCCACGCGACGACTCCATGAACGTGAAGTAGCCGATGATGATTGCCGCGGTCACGATCCCTGCGACCAGACTCGGACCGCTGAAGCCTCCGCCGAAGAACCCGAAGTCGGCTCCGGTGAAGATCGCACCGAGGACTACCGGGATGACGATGGCGAAGATGATGATGGCGAGCAGTACATGATCGATCAGCCGGGCGAAGAAACGGGTGACCAGATCAGCTGGTTGCCCTGCTCCGGATGCCGGTGGGGTCGGTGGGGTCGGTTCGAACTGGGGATCGGTCACATGCTCTCCTCTGTTGGGCGTGGGAGCGCAAGCGTACCCACTGGTTGCCTGGCATTGCCGTCAAAACCCGATGAGTCGCTGGGTCGTTCAGAAAATGGAGCTGGTCGCGGCGAGGCTGTCAGCGACCTCGCCGCCGGGTCCAAGTGGGATGCTGAACTCGAAAGTCGGATGGGCACCCCTCCGCACGTACTCGAGGGTCCCACCCATCATCTCGGCAAGCTGACGCGACAGAGGCAACCCGATGCCCACAGAACCGGGTTGAGTTGGCGACTGTGCCGAACGGTAGTAGCGCTCGAAGATCAGCTCCTCTTCTTCTACCGGCACACCACCACCGTCATCGGCGACCACCACGAGTGCCCGATCATCACGACTCTCGACGAGGATGACGATTCGATCCCCCCCATACTTGACCGCGTTGGTGAGGAGGTTCCTGATCACCTGGCGAACCCGGAGTGGATCGGCCCAGGCCACAACATCCAGTCCCTCGACCCGGACTTCCTTGTGGAAGGGATGAGACTCCCTGACACCCTGGACTACTCGTGTGACCTGATCATGGAGGTCGACTATCTCAGGTCTGATCGAGAGGTTCCCGAAGTCGGCACGGGAGGCAACCAGGAGATCCTCGACCAGTTCAGCCAGCTCCCGACTCTGCATCGCGATGATCCCGTTCAGTTCGTCCATCTCTTCGGCGCCGAGACTTGTCCTGGACGAGATCATCTCCTCGGAAAGTCCCACGATGGCGGTCAACGGGGTTCTGATCTCATGGCTCACGGAAGCCAACAGACGGTCTTTCGATTCGTTCGAGGCCCGCAGTTGTTCGGCATCGTCCTGGCGCTTCCAGTATGCGGCAATCATGTGCGATGCCCTCCAGAGAGTCTGGATCTCAGACTCGGTCCAGCTCCTCTCCTCCGAATACTGGATGAATCCCACGGAACCCCTCATGGCCGTGCCCACGAAGACGGGGACAGACACTTCGGTCCGGATGCCGTCCTCGAGGTACAGCGCATGCTCTTCCGGTTCAAGGCCTTCGGAAGGAACGATGGCCGCTCTGCCTGTCGACAAGGCCCGGTAGGTGCTGGGGATCTGTGAGTACAAGCCCCTCTTCCACGATCCCCCCTTGTCACGACTCGTCCCGGCGTCGGCGATGATCTCCCAAGCGGGTTCTCCCTTTTCAAGGACGGTCTTATCCACGTATGCGTAGTCGGCGTCGGCTGCCTCGAGAAGCACCCTAACGGCCTCATAGACAGCGAAGGCATCAGAATGGACAAGCAAAGCCTCCGAGCAGCTTGCGATGGCGTCCTGGAGACGGGCAGACTTTTGGTGCTCGTCGATGGCCTGTGCCAACTGGCCGAAGAGGTCAGAAACCAGCGCCGTGGCCACTCCCACCGAAGCCACGGCTACCAGCGCTCGCATCGCGATCGTCCCTTGCACCTCGTTCTCCAGCGTTCCAGCGGCAACCACCCAGATCGCGATCGACGCCGACAGCCCGCCCGCCCAGACCAGCCGATTGCCGACAGCGAGTCCACCGGCCAGAACGGCGAGCACGAGAATGAGTCCAAAAGCGGTGGTGAAGTCAAAGGCAGTCAAGTCGGAATGGAGCACCGACTCGAGGATCATGACCAAGGCCACATAAGTCATCGTGGTCAGGATCAAGAGAACTACCCGCCCGTCAGGATTCCTGGACACAAAGGCTGCCCAGACTGCAAGAACGAGATAGCCGGCCCATAACATCCATGAACCCTCAACAGATGGCGTGTAGACGATTTCGACGATCGCCAGGAAGGGCAGCATCGCGGCCAGCACAAGCGCCACGTAACGCTGGAACCTCCGCTGTCCAGCCGGGAGATGTGAACTCACGGGGAGACAATCGGCATTTGTTGGTCCTAATGAAGGTGTCGGAAGGCCTATTCAGTCGAGACCTACGAGCTGACGGACCATGCGCGCCGTCGCACCCCATAGCGTGTCTCCGTCGAGGTCGTAGTACCAGACCTCCCACCCATTCCAGGGGACCGACCACCAGCGGTCTGGATCGGCCAGATCGGTGAGGAGCGGCGTGTGCACTCTCACCACTTCCCTCGCACACGGGATCAGCACCACCGGGGAATGCAGCCGCCCGACCACGGGAACCACCATCAACCGATACTCGACGGTGTCGATCTGAGGGAGGAAGCCGAGCACCTCGACAAGTCGGGGTTCGATCCCCACCTCTTCGTGGGCCTCCCTCAGGGCGGTCTCTACCGGACCGGCATCTCCTGGATGGGGCCTCCCGCCCGGAAAGGAGATGTGCCCTGCATGGGTGGGCATGGTGTCAGATCTCTTGGTGAGCACCACGCGAACCTCACCCTCCTGGTCCTCATAGAGAGGGGCTAGCACCGCGGCGATCGGTTTGTCACCCGGATCCCAGTAGTTCTCGACGACTTTGAGGGTGTCCCACATGTTCTATTGGTTAAGGGTAAGTCAATGGATAGTCTTTGCGGATGCCGCGGGGAACTCTCGAGACCGACCGTCTCCTGCTCCAGAAGTTCAACCGTCGCGACATGGCAACGGTCGACGACGCCATAAGGGTGTCTTTGCCCGACCTCAACCAGTGGCTTCCCTGGGCCCGCACCGACTACAACCCGGCTGACACGGCGGCATTCCTGAGAGAGTCATCGATGGCCTGGAAGGAGGACCGGGCCTGGGACTACTCGATACGGTTGCGCAACGATCCCGATCGGCACATCGGCAACATCTCGTTCTGGACGGTCTCAAAACTGGGGAAGATCTTCGAAATCGGATACTGGGTTCGCTCCGACGAGACCGGGAGGGGCTACTGCACCGAGGCAGTCGAGCGCATCCTCGGCGAAGGCTTCAACCACCTCAGCTACCACAAGGCAGTTTTGAGGATTGCGGTGGGGAACAACCCCTCGGACCGTGTCGCCGAGAAGCTGGGCTTCACCCGCGAGGGGATCCTCCGTGAGGAGCTCCTCATCCGCGGCAACTGGGTCGATCACAGTCACTGGTCGCTCCTCGACCGTGAATACCGCGCCTCGAGACGAGCCGAGGCAGCCAGATAAGTCGAACCCTCAGGTCGAGGACTCCCGCCTTACCCACAACTGCGTCCGATCTCGGCTTGCTCAGACTGGAACCTTGGCGGCGTTGGGACGATTTTGTCCGTGGCCAGCAGTCCCTCGAACGGTCTCCGTCTTCAGCCACGCCCCCTCTCGGACAACCGTCCTCAGGGTGTGGGTTCAGCCGCCGAGTGTCGTCGCGATCACCCTCGCCGCGTCGCCGACGAAGGTTGCTATTGCGGGGTAGAAGCCAATTCCAACGGTCAGGGCTGCCGAGATCCCAAGAGCCAATCGCAACGAGCCTGAAGGTTGGCCCGCCAACTCCCCGGCGAACGACTCTGCCGGGTCGTCGAGCCATATCGTCTTCACGACCTTGGCGTAGAAGTAGAGGGCAATCACTGCGTTGACAGCCGCGATCACCGCGAGGGCGATGGTTGCCGGGTCACCCACGATCATCACGGCGCGGAACATGACGAACTTGGCGAACCAGCCGGCTAGCGGGGGAATCCCTGCGAGGCTGAAGAAGAAGACACCGATGAGGAGCCCCAGTCGAGCATCCACCTTCCCTAGACCCGACCATGCCGCGAGTTCTCCTGACTGGGTGATCCGCGCCCCGGCTATCACCGACGAGAAGGCACCCAGATTCATCACCGCGTAGATGACCAGATAGATGACGGTCGCGGCGAAGGCCTCCTCCAACGGAGCACCCACAACCGCAGCAGCCGCGAACGGGACCAACATGAAACCGGCCTGTGCGATCGACGAGTAGGCAAGCAGTCTGACGATGTTTGTCTGACGCAGGGCTGCCAGGTTGCCGATGGTCATCGACAGGGCAGCGAGGAGCCAAAGCGCCGGGGCCCAGATGTCGGAGAGTCCGGGTAGGGCCAGGTACATGACGAGGAGCATCCCGACGAAGCCCGCCGCCTTGGAGTTGACCGACAGATAGGCAGTGACCGGCGTCGGAGCGCCCTCATAGGTGTCTGGGGCCCAGAAGTGGAACGGCACCGCCGAAATCTTGAACGAGAACCCGACGATCACGAACAGCACCGCCATGACCATCAGGGGCTCCCCGGACATTCCGGCTGTGGCTTGGGCCAATGCGGCAAATGTGACTTCGCCGGTGAGACCAAACAGCAACGACATCCCGTAGAGGAGGATCGCCGACGAGAGGACACCCAAGATGAAATACTTCATGGCGGCCTCGTTCGACTTGGCATCGCCCTTCTTCCAGCCCGAGAGCATGTAGGTGGGGCCGGTGACCAACTCCAGACCGATGAAGAGGACAATCAGGTCACGGGCGGATGCCATGACCAGGGTGCCGAAGACCGAGGCAAGTAGGAGAAAGTAGTACTCCCCCTGGTAATAGCGGTCGGACTCGATGAAGTTGTGCGACATCAGGAAGACGACATAACCGGCTATCAGGAACAGACCCTTCAACACCAGGGAGAACTGATCGACGACATAGGAACCGTCGAACATCGAGCGAGCCGTGCCGTCGATGGCCAGGAAGGCCAGCGGCAACAAGGCCAGAGCCGTGCCGGCGACGGCCACCGTTGCCGTCCAGTACTTGAGGTGACGGGGAAGCAGGAGATCGAGGGCGAGCACGACCAGCATCGTCCCGAAGACGATCAATTCGGGGGCTAACGCCAGATAATCGACGTGCCAGGAGGTCACGTAGTGAACTCCTGCCTGTCCCCCCGTTCACGGGGGGACCGGTCGAGCATCAGCGAGACCGAGGGGGGCGCCGGACGTTGTCCGGCTCGTCCCTCACATGTCCTCATGATCCGTTCAGTCATGATCCCCCGAACGCCATGTCGACTAGGGCTGTGACGGTATCGGTGGTGGCACTGAATATCAGCCTCGGATAGAGCCCGACTACCACGATGAGAACGATGAGCGGTGTCCAAGCGGCCAGTTCGAAACGGTCGACGTCGTGGAACTCCTTGCCTATCCACTCCTCATTCGGTTCGCCCAGGTTGACCCGCTGGAGCATCCACAACATGTACCCGGCAGTCAGGACCGTGCCCACGGCTCCGATGACCATGGATGTCCGAAAGACTCCGAGTGGCAGTCCGGGAAGCGGGTTGTATGCCCCGACCAGGGCCATGAACTCACCCCAGAAGCCAGCTAGACCGGGCAGACCCAGTGACGCCATGGCGGTGAAGGCGAGGATCCCACCCATCACCGGCATCAACTTCATGTTCCCGCCGAGACGGGACATCTCCCTGGTGTGGTAGCGGTGATGCATCGATCCGGCCAGGAAGAACAGCAACCCGGTGATGAGACCGTGGGCCACCATCCCGATGACCGCGGCGTTGATCCCGATGTCGGAGAGGGTGGCGATGCCGAGCATCACGAACCCCATGTGACCGACCGAGGAGAACGCGATCAGACGTTTCATGTCGGACTGGGCCAGACAGGCGAGGGAGCCGTAGATGATTCCTATCACGGCGAGGATGGCGATGAACGGTGCCCATTTGATCGCCTCGTCGGGGAGGATGGGCAAGGAAATCCGGATGAAACCGTATGCACCCAGCTTCAGCAGGATCGCGGCGAGCAAGACCGATCCAACCGTCGGCGCTGCGGTATGGGCGTCGGGAAGCCAGGTGTGGAGGGGCCACATGGGAACCTTGACGGCAAAGCCGAGGAACATGGCACCGAAGACCAGGAACGCGAAGCTGCCCGGGCCCGAGAATGCTCCCTGTGAACCGAGCACCGTCAGTTCGGGAATGTCGAACGAACGGACACCGGTCACATTGCCCGACTCGAAATAGAGGGCGAGAAACCCGAGGAGCATCATCGCCGATCCGAAGAGGGTGAACAGGAAGAACTTGATTGCGGCGTAGAGCCGGGTCTCGAACACTTTCGAGAAGCCCGGCACCTTCCTCGGGGACCGGTCACCCCAGATCCCGATCATGAAGTACATCGGGAGTAGCACCACCTCGAAAAAGACGAAGAACAACACCAGGTCGAGGGCGACGAAGGTGCCGTTCATTCCGGTGGCCAGGATCATCATCAGGATCAGGAATGCCTTGGGATTCTTCGGCTCCTCCCAGTGATTCCACGAGTAGACAACGGCCAACACCACGACAAATGTCGAGAGGACGAGGAGGGGGAGGCTGATCCCGTCCACACCCAGGTGGTAGTTGGAGTTGATGGCACCGATCCAGGTGTGATTCACCTCGAACTGGTAGTTGTTGTATCCACGGGCGCCAAAGTCGAACTGGGTGATCAGGAAAAGACTTGCGAGAAACGCACCAACAGTCACCGCAAGCGCGGTTCTCTTGATGCCCTCCTCGTTCGCCTTCGGGATAAGCCCGACGAGCAGAGCTCCGACGAGGGGCAGGAAGACGATCAACGTCAAGCCCCAACTCTCAAACCAATCCATCAGCCTCTCTCCTAATTGATTACGAACACGAACAAGATGACAAGGATGATTGCCCCGGCGACAAAACCGGTCGCATACTGTTGAACACGACCACTCTGCCACTTCCGTACGGCCGAGCTGCCTGAATCGGCGGCCGCGGCCAACCCATGGACGATCCCGTCAACCCCACGCTGGTCGATGCCGTTGTAGACGACACTTCCAAGTTTCATACTGAGACCACCTGCGGCGTTGACAATCCCGTCGAGGATGTAGGTGTTGCTCCAGTTGACCACCCGGGCCATCGGGCCGAGATGGAGGGCGACAACCCCGTCGGCCACGTCGTCCAGGTAGTACTTGCGTCGGAGAACGGGATAAAGGAACGGCACTTCCAGATGGTCACGCTCGCGCTGCGTCTTACGATCCGGCGAGAAGATCCTCCAGCCGAGGAAAAGCCCCGCCAGAGCGGCGCCCAGACCGATCGCGGCCAGGCCGAAATCGATGGCGGTGGCGTGGTGATCACCCATGGCGACCTCACGCACTCCCAGCCAGTCGGTGAAGTTGCCGATGACCGGCCAGTGCACACCGGGGATGTTGAGAAGCCCAAAGAGGGCCGAAGGGATCGCCAGCGCCAGCAGGGGCCGGGTCATCATCGGTGGCGACTCGTGGGGATGCCCGTGACCCTTGTAAGTGCCGTGGAAAGTGAGGGCGATGGTCCTCGCCATGTAGAAAGCCGTGACAAAGGCGCCGGCGATAGCGATCCACATGATCGTGGTGTAGCCCTCATATCCGAGCGTGGCCAGGATCTCATCCTTCGACCAGAAGCCAGCTAGCGGGGCGATTCCTGCCAACGCCAGGGAGCCGACCACGAATGTCCAATAGGTGGTCGGCATGAACTTTCGGAGGCCTCCCATGTCACTCATGTTGTTGGAGTGGACGGCGTGGATGACAGATCCGGCCCCGAGGAAGAGCAATGCCTTGAAGAAGGCGTGGGTGAACAGGTGGAAGAGGCCAGCTGTGTAACCACCCGCCGCCAAGGCGGTCATCATGTATCCGAGTTGCGAAACGGTCGAGTAGGCGAGCACCTTCTTGATGTCGTCTGCCACCAACGCGAGTAGACCGATGGCGAACAGGGTTATCGCACCGATCACCACCATGATCAATCTGGCGTCGTCGGACATCATGTTCTGATAAAGCGGGAAAGTCCGGCCCATCAAATAGACACCGGCGGTCACCATGGTTGCCGCATGCATGAGGGCGGAGACCGGAGTCGGTCCGGCCATGGCGTCGGGAAGCCAGATGTGGAAGGGGAACTGGGCGCTCTTGCCCATGGCCCCGAAGAAGAGGAGCAGCCCCCCAACCACCGCTACTCCCCCGAGGGCGGCCGACCCGGCGACTGCGGCCTGTGACATCTCGGCAAAGTCGAAAGTGCCGATGGTGACACCGATGATGATCGCACCGAGGATGAGGCCGACGTCGGCCACCTTGTTCACGAGGAACGCTTTGTTGCCCGCCTTGACGTTGGCCAGGTCCTCCCAATAGAACCCGATGAGGAAGTAGGAGGCGAGACCGACACCCTCCCAACCGATGATCAGCTGGACCAGATTGGGTGCACCCACGAGGACCAGCATTGCCCCGGCGAAGAGCGAGAAGGCGGCGAAGAACCAGTCGACCCGACGGTCACCGTGCATGTATCCGAGGGCGTAGATGAACACCGCCAGACCCACCGCGTTGACCAGGAAGTACATCATTATCGAGAGTCCGTCGACCACCCAGCCCAACTCGAACACCAGTCCGGAACCGATGCGACCGATCTCGAAGGTCGTCTGACCGACATCGACAGCCCCCACCATGTTGCCGACAAAGAGGACTGTGGCCCAGACCAGATTGATGGCGAGGGCGGCAACGGCGATCTCCCCGCCGTGATACTTCAGCCTCTTGCCCACTGCCAGGATGACCAGGAAGGCTACGAAGGGCAGCACCAGCATGATCCCCGCGGTATCAACGAAGAAGTTCACCCTGAGGTCCTCTCAACACGCGGCGGCAGCTGCCGGCCGACCGGCGTCTGTTTGCCCGAGCAGGACCGAGTGCACTTCGCAATCCCCGAAGAGCACCGCAACCCTGGGCGAGGGCAAAGTCGGCCGGCCAGGAGAGCAGTCACCATCTCATCAACTCCAGATCGTCGACATTCGACGTCTTGCGGTTGCGGAAGATCATCAGGACGATGGCCAAACCCACACCCACTTCGGCGGCGGCCACAGTGATCACGAATATGGCGAACACCTGGCCGATGAGCTGCGAAGTTGCCAGGTGAGACTCGAAGGCGACCAGGTTGATGTTCACTGCGGCCAGCATCAGCTCGACGGACAGGAGGATGAGCACGAGGTTGCGTCTCACGAGGAGTCCGTAGACCCCAATGGAGAAGAGGGCGGCACCCACGACGAGAAACTGGATGAGAACCATCAGATCGCCTGCCTTTCCTCTTCTTCCAGCGGAGTCAGGTCCCGACGGGCGATCGTGATTCCTCCGATGAGAGCAGCGGTGAGAATGAAGCCGACGACCTCGAACGGAATCACGAACCGGCCGAGTAGTGCCTCACCCAGCACCGCGGTGTCGGCTGGCGGGCCGAGACCAACCATCGCCGAGGTCCCGAAAGCCTGGATCGAGGCCCAGGACATGAGACCGAACAGGACCACAGCCATCAGGGCTGGAAGGATCTTGCGACTCGAACTGAGACCTTCGTCCAAACCGGTTGGAGCTCGAGTGATCATGATTCCGAAGAGGAAGAGGACCAGCACCGCACCGATGTAGACCAGGACTAGGGCCCAGGCCAGAAACTCGGCGCCAAGCATCAGGAAGAGGACGGCAACACCAGCCATGGAAGCGACCAGGTAAAGCGCCGAGTGGACAACGTTGTGGGCGGTGACCACTCGCAACGCACAGAAGATCACGATCAGGGCCACGACAATGAAGAACCAATTCACCGGTCCCGAGATCCACTCCTGGATGGTCATGACCTAGCCACCGTCACGGGGACATCGGGAACACAGAAGGTCGTGGCCGTCACTTCTCCAACCCCGGCTGATCGGGGACGGTCTGCAACCAGTCCTGGAGACGGTCTTTGTCATGGAGCATTTCGCCCATCTTCAGCTCCGAGTACTCGTACTCCGGAGTCCAGAAAAGGGCATCGAAGGGGCACACCTCGACACAGATACCGCAGTACATGCAGAGGGCGTAGTCGATGTCGAAGCGATCGAGAGTCGCCCGGACCTTGATCCTGCCCCCCGGCTTGTCAGGCGCAAGCTCCTCCTTGTGGCCCTCGATGTAGATACACCAGTCCGGACATGATCGGGCACAGAGCATGCACACGGTGCAGGCTTCCTGATCGAGTGCGATGACCCCTCTCGCCCTGGCGACCGGAACCTCCTTCTTCACCGGGTAGTTCACGGTCCTCAGATACTTCTTGGGGAGGAAGATGGTCTTGAACATGGTGGTGATGGTCACCCCGAGTCCCTTGACCATGCCCCTGCCGGGGAACGTTCTGTTTGTCATGACAAGACCACCTTGAAGATTCCAGTGACGATGATGTTGATCAGTGCTATCGGGATCAGCCACTTCCAGGCCAGCTTCTGGAGTTGATCCTCACGAAAACGGGGGAAAGTCCAGCGGAACCAGATCATCACGAAGCAAAGCAGGAACACCTTGCCGATCAGAATCACCGGCCCGGCGAACTCGAGGATGTCAGTCGGGATGCCGGGAAGCCAGTAACCACCGAGGAACAGCGTCACGGCTATCGCCGACATGGTGAACATGTTGGCGAACTCGGCCAGGAAGAAGAACAAGAACCTGAAGCCCGTGTATTCGGTGACGAACCCCATGACTAGTTCCGACTCGGCGAAAGGCATGTCGAAAGGAATTCGGGAGAGTTCAGCGAGGGCGGCCACCATGAATATCCCGAAGCCGAGGAATTGGAAGAGAACGAAGGGGTATCCCGCATCGATCTGGGCCTCGACGATCCCGGCCATGCTCATGGTCCCGGCCATTATCACTGCACCAACTGCCGCCAGCACCAGGGGTAACTCGTAAGCGATCAGCTGACCGGCGGCCCGGAGACCCCCCATCAGGGAGTACTTGTTACCCGAAGACCACCCAGCCATCAAAACACCCAGCGTGCTCAGCGAAGAGATGGCGAGGGCGTAGAAGATGCCAACCGAGAGGTCTCTGAAGATCAGACCGGGCCCGAACGGGATGACCACGAACAAGGCGACGGTCCCCACCAGGACAACAAACGGGGCCATCTTGAACACCGGGGCGTCGGCATTCTCCGGGATGATGTCTTCCTTCTGAAAGAACTTCAGTCCGTCGGCGATGAGCTGGGCCCAACCCCACCTTCCACCGGCGAAGTAAGGGCCGACCCGGGCCTGCATCTTGGCCGAGAGTTTCATCTCGGCGAACCCGATGATCATCCCGATCAACGGGATGAGGAGGGCCACCAAGAGCAGTTTGCCGACGAGGGACACCCAGAAGTTGGAGAAGAAATCGACGATCGCCTGGGGGATCATCGGTCGACGTCTCCGAGCACGAAGTCGAGGGACCCCATCACCGCGATGATGTCGGGGACCAGGCAACCTTCGAGGATCCAGGGGAGGATGGAGAGGTTCGAGAAGCTAGCCGAGCGAATCTTCAGACGGTACGGGCCCAGCCCGCCGTCGGAGACCAGGTAATAGCCCATCTCCCCCTTCGGGTTCTCAGCCCGCACATAAGTCTCACCGGCCGGAACTTTGATGATTCTCGGCACCTTCGCCTGGAGTGGGCCGGAGGGGATTCCGTCGATCGCCTGTTGGATGAGGCGGGCAGACTCTCTGATCTCCTGGAGACGAACCCACCAGCGGTCCCAGGAGTCGCCATTGGTCCCGGTCACGACGTTGAAGTCGAATCGGTCGTAGGGGAGGTAGTCCTCCACTTTGCGAAGGTCGAATGCAACCCCCGAAGCGCGCATGTTCGGTCCGGAGACACCGTACGCGGCCGCCACCTCGGGCGGGAGAACTCCGATTCCCTTGGTCCGGGCGAGAATGATCTCGTTGCCGGCGACAAGTGTCTCGATCTCGTCGCACACCTTGAGAACCTCCTCCATGGCGGTCCTCGTCTCCCTGAAGAACCCGGCAGGGAGGTCCTGGGCCATCTTTCGAGTAGATGAGCCAGCACCGTAGGCAGGTTTGACCCCACCGATCCTGTTGAAATTGGGATGGAACCGCCCTCCAGTGACACTCTCGAGCAGGTCGAGAACGCGCTCCCTCTCACGGAGAGCGAAGAACAGCGGTGTCGCCGCTCCGAGCTCCAAGGGGAACGAGGCCATGAATACCAGGTGTGACGAGATCCGGGCCATCTCGGTGAGGATCAAGCGGATGTACTGGGCCCGTTCTGGGACCTCGACCTGCATGAGCTTCTCTGCGGCGACGATGAAGGGGACCTCGTTGGCATAACCGGAGACCCAGTCGATACGGTTCACGATCGTCGTGATCTGGGGATAGGTGCGGACCTCGGCCAGCTTCTCGTAGCCGCGGTGCATGTAGCCGATCACCGGCTGGACATCGTGACAACGCTCCCCGTCGACCCGGGCCACGAGACGGAGAACACCATGAGTCGATGGGTGCTGGGGGCCGATGTTGAGGGTCATGTCCTCGGTCTGGAGCTCGACCGAAACACTGACTTCGCTGAGATGCCTGACGGTATCCGGGGTGTAGGTCATCAGGCCTCCGGGTTCTCCGTGGCAGGCTCATCATCGTCGGAACCCGGCATTCCTTCGACATCAACAGTCCCCGGCCAGGGCTTCACCTCTCTCGAGAGGAGGGGAAAGGACTTGCGAAGTGGGTTCCCGATGAACCCGTCGGGCAGATACAGCTTGATCAGATTCGGATGACCGGCGAAGTCGATGCCGAACATCTCCGAGGCTTCTCGCTCATGCCAGTTGGCACCGGCGAAGACCGGAACGAGAGTTGGGGCGACAGGTTCGTCCTTGGGCAGGTCGGTACTGAACGTCACCCGACGTCCCTCATCGAGGTCACCGACGGTGGTGAGCAGCTCGTATCGCTCGTCCACGTCTCTCGACAAACTATCTCCAGCCTCGACATGGTTTGCCCAGTCGATGGCAGAGAGCCATGAGAAGAACACCAGCCCCAACTGATCACGGGCCACGGTGTGGGCTTCCACCCACATATCCAAGGGGACCTTCACCTTTACCGTGTCGAAAGTGATTTCGGACGTCCCGCCAACAGCTTCCGCCACCGCCTCGGCGAATGCCTGGAGCGGGTGTGCTGTGGCCTCAGACTGGCTCGAGGTCACGCCGGTTCCACTTCTCTTTGATGTCTTCTCCGGAGATCATTTTCTGGAGGAGGATGATCCCATCGAGGAGGGCCTCCGGGCGGGGCGGGCAGCCGGGCACATACACATCGACCGGGATGATCTGGTCGACCCCTTTCGTCACCGAATAGGAGTCCCAATATGGCCCACCGCAGTTGGCACACGACCCCATCGAGATCACATATTTGGGTTCGGGCATCTGGTCGTAGAGCCGTCTGATGGCCGGGGCCATCTTGTCGGTCACAGTACCGGCGACCACCATCAGGTCGGCCTGTCGGGGCGAGGCCGGAAGCGGGATGATCCCGAACCTCATGAAGTCATATCTGGGCCCTGAGGCGGCCATCAACTCGATGGCGCAGCAAGCGAGGCCGAACTGGAACAACCACAAGGAGTACTTGCGAGACCAGTTGAGGAGTGATGACACCGGCTTGGGGACACCGAACTTCTGGACTACTCCCACTTCAAGAGCCCCTTCTTCACCGCATACACCAGACCTTCCAGGAGAGTGAGGATGAAGACGACCATGGCGACCAATCCGAACATGCCGAGAGACTCGACCTGGATCGCCCACGGGAATAGGAACACCGCCTCCACATCGAAAGCCAGGAACAGGAGCCCGAAGATGTAGTAGCGGACATAGGTCTGACTCCACCCCGAACCCACCGGGTCTACCCCACATTCATATGTGCTCCGCTTGGCGGTTGTGGGATTGGAGGGTCTTATGACGGCGGCCACTCCGAGCATCACCATCACGAGAATCGCTCCTAAGGCGGCAAACGCGCCAACTGTTAGATAGCTCTCGAAGTATTCGCTCATGCCTAATGGTGTGTGAAACTCGACCGGCGGCGAGTATACGCACACCCTCCAGCCGGTCGAAGTCAGCCCGCCAACAACCTCGACCCGAGTCTGGCGAGGTCGAAGGCTCTAGCCTTCCCATAGTGACTCGAGGCCCCTCATATGACGGCAAAGGTCTGGTCAACCTGGTTGCCGAGATCGAGATGAGACTGACCGGGAAGGCGCCATGGACCGGTCTCGCCGAGCCGGACCTCATTCGGGACGGGTCGACCTATGTCCTGGCGCTCTTCGACGGGCTCGGCGTAGCCCAACTCGACCACCCTGGAGCAGACGTCTTCCGCGAGGCCAGAGCCGGAACCCTCGAGGCTCCGTTCCCAACCACCACCAGCGTCTCCAAAGCCACCATCGCCAGCGGACTTCCACCGTCACGACACGGTCTCACTGCACACCTGGCATGGATGGAGGACATCGGAATGGTGGTGAACACCCTCAAATGGGTCACTCTCACCGGTGAGCACGTCGACTATCCCTATGAGGACCTGATTCCCGGACCCAACCTATGGGAGCGGCTCCGTGTCGCCGGAATCGAACCCATCGTCGTGGAGCCGGGCGCCTTCGCCAACTCCCCTTTGTCCCGGGTCCTGTTTCGCGGCGCCCGATTCGAAGGGATCTGGGATGAGCATGAACTGGTCGAGGCGACCGTCCAACTTTCCGGCCAACCGGGGCGTCTGGTCATCCCCTATGTGCCTGAGGTCGACTTCGCCGCACATGTCTACGGTCTCGAGAGTGCCGAGTTCTCCAGAGCCATGGGGTTGGCGGTAGCTGTTTGGGAGAAGCTGGCGGATCGGCTGGGGCCGGAGGTCGTGCTTCTCGGCACCGCCGATCACGGGCTGGCCGCTTTCTCAGAATCCCAGAAACTGTTGATAAGAAACCCAAAGTACGACAGCTTGCGGTTCGCCGGGGACCCGCGGGGTGTCCAGCTCTGGGGTGACCCTGACCTCATGGAAGAGCTAGCTGAAGAAGCAAGTGGGACACTCGTCGATCCGGCCGATTTGATCGGACCCGGGCCTACCAGACAAGCAAGGGCGCGATTGGGGCAGAGGGTCCTCCTTCCCCCGGACGACCTGGTGATCCTTCCCCCCGGCTTCGACAAGAGGCTCAGCGCGTATCACGGCGGTTTGAGTCGAGCCGAAGTTGAGATCCCCCTCCTGGTCGGATAGTCCCATCCGAACGATGACTAGTCACACGGTGTTATCGCCGTTTGACACCCAAGCCGGACGGTCCCAATGACGATCTTCCATGTGACAGGTTCTAAAGGAGAAACCCGGAATGTGGTCTCAGACCCTCAAGACCAAACGCTCATCGCAGAACTGCACACACGAGACCGTCCAGATCAGCGCCACCGCAGGTCTGCAACGCAGCGTGTGTCTTGATTGCGGGCACGTCAGCATCTCATACATCAGCGAGGCACTGGACCTGGACTGGCTGGAAGGTCAGTCGACCAACACCTGATCTGCGGTCGCGGGATATTGACCGGCCTGATTCCGGGTGGACATCCATCCTCCAAGACCCATCGGTAGGACGATCACCGGCACCAGCCAGCCTACCCACGGAAGCATCCATATCACCCAGAGCAGTACCGATCCGGCCAACATCGCCCCCTGCCCTCCCAGCTTCCTGAAGAGTCGCCGCCCCAACACCAGGGCCGAGGGGATCCCCGCCACGATCGCGACCATGAGTAGGACCGAAGAGACGGTCAGTATCAATGGCACCAGAACGGCCAGAAGAGGGAGACTCGCCACGGGTGGGGCCAGGGCCAGCATCCCGGCGGTGGCCGCCAGCAATATCGCCGGAGTGGCGAACACCGCAGCACCGCTCAACCAGGTACGTATCGGTCGGTCGGATATCCGGTCGGCGGCCGCACCCGTCCGCTCGGGCCAGTTCCACACAGTTGCCACTGCGGCCACGGTCAGGAACAAGGCGACCATCCCCTTCACGAAGAGCACCAGGGCTCTCACCCGGATGTTGGGTGGCAGCGGACTCCGACGTGTTATCGACCCACCGACGTCGGCCATGTCCAAGCCACCCGCATCCCGGCTGGACCGATAGGCCAGTCCTCCGCCCACAGTCAGTGCGTCGACAATTGTGAGACGCCCCACACTGACAACGACACTTCCACCGATGTCCCCTGCAAGATCGAGGAGGCGAAGCGAACCCGAGAGTCCCTCCTCGATCCTCCCCAACGACGAGGTGCCGTTGCCCCAGATCACCACTTCACCACTGACCTCCGAAGAGCTGGTGAGGTCGAGCCTGAGTGCACTGACCACGACATCGCTGCCGATCGTGCCGGTGATGACCACCCGGTTGGCCACTGCCCGGACAGAGCCACCCACCTCGCCACTGACTTCCACGGTCGGAGCGAACACGGTGACCGATCCGGTCACGGTCCCGCTGATCACGACCCTCTCGGCGGCCACTGCAATCAGGTCTCCGTTCACCCGTCCCTCGATCCGCACCGTGAGCGCGGCCGCATACAGGTCGTCGTCGAACGTGGTCCCCTCCCTTATGAGGACGAAGTCAGAGGATGCGAGACCGGCGGCCAGGGCCGGACTGGCCACCCCCACAGTGAGACCGCCGGCCAGGGCGATCAAAGTGAGGCATTTAAAGGGAGAACGCATCAGCGGCCACATCGAGGAGGAAGCCGGGCATGACACCGAGCAGGATGGTGATCACCACGGCTATGCCCACCACCCACATCACTGTGGCGGGGACAGGTGATTCGACTTCGACCGACTCGTCCATGTACATGGTGACGATCAACCGGAGGTATACGGCCAGTGCCAGCACCGATGCCAAAACACCCAGATATACGAGCCACTCGAATCCTTGCTCACGGGCCTCGGACAGGACACCGAACTTGGCGATGAAGCCGGAAGTGAGCGGCAATCCGGCCAGACCCAACAGGAGCAAAGTGAAGCCGTGGGCCATCCACGGGCTCCTACGGGCGAGTCCCTTGTAGGCCCCAAGAGGTGATCCTGACGACGCCGGGCCGCTGACCCAACTGACCACTGCGAAGGCGGCGACCAATTGAACTGAATAGACAGCGACATAGAAGAGAACACCGGTGATGGCGTTCCCGACGATCCCGGTCATGATGAATCCGGCGTGGGCCACACCAGAGTACGCCAGCATCCGGCGCACATCGTCCTGGACCAGCGCGAGCAGAGACCCGAGCATCATGGAAAGCGCCGCGACCACCGCCAGCACCGGGGCCCAACTTCCGTAGAACTCGCCCAAGCCCGTCTCGAGGACCCGGGCGAGTGTGACAAACCCGGCCACCTTGGCCATGGCGGCCACATAACCGACGATCCCGGCTGGGGCCCCCTGATAGACATCAGGGGCCCAATTGTGGAACGGGGCGGCCGACACCTTGAATCCCAGGCCAATGATGACCATGGCAGTCCCGGCGAGTATCACCGCGGGGCTCAAGACCACGAAAACCGAGAAGAACTGCCTCATCGACTGGATCTCGAAGGTGCCAGTCCCGGCGTAGAGGAGTGCCACCCCGTAGACCAGGATCGCCGAGGCGAACGATCCCAATAGGAAATACTTCATGGCCGCCTCGTCGGCACCACGACGGTCGGTGGTCAACCCGGTCAAGACATAGAAGGCAATCGAGCCGATCTCGAGACCGAGGAACATGAGGATCAGGTTGTTGGAGGCAACCATGATCGAAAACCCGGCGGTGGCGAGCAGAACCAGGGCGAGGGCCTCGGCGCGTCGCCGACCCAGCGATTCGATGAACTTCCAGGCCGTCACCAACCCGAGAGCAGTCACCCCCAGCAGGGCAAGTCTGGCGTACACCGCCAGACCGTCGAGCATCACCATTCGTGAGAAGGCCATGAGATCCCCATGACGTGCCGGGTTGGTCCCTATTGCGACGTCCCATTGGACGAGGGTCACACCCCCGGCCAGCAACAGGACCCAGGTCGTGATCA
>JBGTEJ010000072.1:0-2507 GCA_041747855.1 Acidimicrobiia bacterium
TTCAACGCTTTGACACCTGCTCCTACCGCTTCCACAGTCCCGGCGAGGTCGGCCCCGGGTACGTTGATCCTGGGCTTCCGAAACCCGGCAGCGAACTTGACCGGCCAGGGTGATGCCCTGACGAGGTGGCGGTCCAGGGGATTGACCCCGGCGGCGTGGACCCGAACCAGGACCTGGTCGACCCCGATCTCGGGGATGGCCAGATCACGGATCTCGATGACGTCTTCGGGCGCTCCGAATTTCTCGTAGTAGGCAGATTTCATGATGTCTCCTCTGGATTTTACAGCGTAAGGTACGTGGAGATGACTCTAACCCATACATTGTAAGGTGGCAAGTTTCACTGCGCCCGAGCCGACACGTCTGGCGTTTGGTCGGTGCCGGCCTCTAGGTTGGCGACGAGTTTCGCTGAAACAGAAGACGAATGGCTACCAACTACCCACAATCGCTCCCTTCGGGGACACCTCCATCCGAGACCCGGGTGTGGCTGGCCCTGCAGAAGCTCCCCGATCTCTGGAGGGTTTTCCATGGTGTCAACTGGCATTCAGGGGAGAACGGCAGGTCCAGGGACGGTGAGGCCGACTTCGTCCTGGTTCATCCCATCCACGGGATGGTCGTCGTCGAGGTGAAGGGCGGGGACATAGAAGTAGAGAACGGAGAGTGGTACAGCGTCGACCACAAAGGATTCCGACACCCCATAAGGGACCCCGTCGAGCAGGCAATGGTGTCGAAAAAGGTTCTGGTCGAGTACATCAAGGACGGGCTGGGAAGGGAAGGCTTCATCCCGGCAGCCCATGCCATTGCCTTTCCCGAGGCACCCCGCGCAGTGGCCATGGGCCCGAACGCTCCGGTCGAGCTGATCATGTCCCGAACCGAGCTTCGTCAACCCGAAAGCTTTCTGGTCTCCCTCTCTGGCCGGGGAGGAGAGCACCCTGCGCTGGGCATCGAGACATGGGACTCGGTGACGAAGCTGCTGGCGCCCAAGGTGTCGTTACATCGCAAGGAGCGGGACATCGTCGCCGAGGTGAAGGCCAGGATCGATGTCTGGACCGACGAGCAGATCTCATTCCTAGACGACCTGGCTGACAACCCCCGCCAGTTGGTGTTTGGCGGCGCCGGCACCGGCAAGACTGTGCTCGCGAAAGAGAAGGCTCGGCGCCTCGCCGCTGAGGGTCAACAGGTCCTTCTCACCTGCTTCAACAATCCTCTTGCCGACTACATGGCAGCCGAACTCGATGACGTGCCTGGTGTGACCGTCGACAACTTCCACGGGCTGGTGCGCGACCTGGCAGCACGCGCAGCCGCAGTCGTTCCCGACCAAAAGGCAGCCGACTACACGTTCCCCGCAGCGCCCGAGCAGGACTTCTGGGACAGCGCGTCAGCCGACCTCCTGGTAGCGGCCGCCGGGGCGCTGGGTGTCCGATTCGACGCGATCGTGATCGACGAAGGCCAGGACTTCGCCCCAGAGTGGTTTCTCGCTCTGGAATTCCTCCTCTCCGACCCGTTCACTTCCCCCTTCTACGTCTTCGCCGACCGCAACCAGGCCCTCTATCGCGACAGTTGGGAGCCGCCGTTCGTCGGCAACACGTTCCGTCTTCGGCGGAATGTCCGCAACACCAATCCCATCGCCGAGTGGGTCGCCACGTTGGCCGGGGAGGAGATGACGGCCATGGGCGTGATCGGCCCTGACCCTGAGTTCCTAGAGGCGGCGACCGACGACGAAGTCGACGACCAGGTACGTAGGACGCTCCACCGGCTCATAGTGGAGGGTGGACTGGAGCCCAAGCAGGTGGCGATTCTGTGCCAACGGAAGGAGGATACTCAGCGTCTCAGAAGGGGGAAGCCGGCCGGTCAGCGGGTCGTCTCCCTGGAGAGCAACTCCGACGGAGTGATCGCCGAGACCATCCATCGCTTCAAGGGTCTCGAGGCCGACGCATGCATCGTGATCCTCAGGACAATGAGCAAACCTCGCGATCGTGCTCTGGCTTATGTGGGGATAAGCAGGGCAAAGGCCCGTCTGGTCGTGGTCGGACCCGTGGACGTCCGCCGGCAGCTGGGCTGGTGACGGGCTCCTGGTGCCCGTCGGGCCCAACTGCCGCAAGGCCTCCTGCGGGATCCCGATCGGTTAGCTTTCGACCATGAACGTCAGGAGAAACGGGATCCTCATCCGGGTGGTCTTGGTAGCGGTCCTTCCATTGGCCCTCACGGCCTGCGCTGCGGGTGCAAATCCGACCGCGGGTATCCCCGACGCGGGCGGGTCGACCGCGGGATTCTTCCTTGGTCTGTGGCACGGGATAATCGCGCCGTTCACCTTCGTCATCTCCCTGTTCACCGCCAGCGTGAACATCTACGAGGTGCACAACAACGGTAACTGGTACGACTTCGGATTCGCCCTGGGCGCCGGCATCCTCTTCGGAGGGGGGGCCTTAGGCGGTCGGCGCCGCTGACGATCGGGTCGATCGCCACTATGTATCGACCAGTAGGAGTTGGATCGAGACCACATCACCTGC
>JBGTEJ010000073.1:0-5051 GCA_041747855.1 Acidimicrobiia bacterium
GTGTTCGATAGTATGTGTTGTCCGCATGGACATTTCGGCCAACACGGATCTGATCTCCGCACCACTTCTCGAGCAACGGCGTGAGGACACTCTCCGTCTTCAACCTGGCCGGATCACCGAGTTGGTCGGGGTCCCCGGAAGTGGTCTCACCCGGTTAGGGCTCCGTCTCCTCGCCGAGCACTCCCGTGTGGCCCCGGTGGTCGTGCTCGACACCCGGGGGTGGGTGTCACCCACGGCTGCCTGGGAGACCGGAGTCATTCCCGAACGACTGTTTGTGGTCCGATGTGCCGATCACATCCTCTGGCCGAAGGTGGCTGCCGCCCTTCTCGAAGGGGTGAGGGCCGTCTATGCCGAAGTTCCCCAGCGGGTCCGTGACCAGGACCTCCGTCGTCTCGGTGCTTTGGCCAGGGCCCGGGGGGTGGCAGTGGCCCTGAGATCGATGGGGCCAGGCCTACCCACCGGTGTCGCCCACCTCCGGTTGAGGGCGATAGGGGTCACCTGGGAGGGGGCTGACCGTGGTCATGGACGGTTGGGCAATCGTCGTCTCGTGTTGGAGGCATCGGGTAAAGGGGTGTCCGGTATCACCCGTCGTTTTGAGGTTGAAGATGAAGGCACGGACGTTGTGCGTGTGGTTTCCGATGTGGTCGCTGACCAGACCGGACGCACCGCCTGATGAGCCCATCCTCGTAGTCGATGATCGTGTCACCGGTGCCACTCCCGATGTGATTGCGGTCGGAGTCTCACTCGGCATGGCCCGCCGTCAAGCAGAGACCCTGGCGCCATTCGCCCGGGTCCTGGTCCGCGATCCGGGTGAAGAGGCTCGACGTTTCGAAGGACTGGTGGCCGCGGTCGAGGATCTGGTGCCACGAGTCGAGGTGGTATCTCCCGGTCTTCTCTATGTTCCTGTGGAGGGTGCGGTTCGCTTCTACGGCGGTGAGGGGTCGTTGGCCGACCGTATCGCCGCTGAAGTGGATCGCCTGACGGGACATCTACAGGGTGGGGAGGCCCTGATCGGAGTGGCCGATGGCCCTTTCGCGGCGCGTTGGGCGGCTGCGACTGCGGTCGTCGGTGAGCCCAATGTCGTCTCCGATACCCGTGCCTTCTTGTCACGGTTGGATCTTTCGACACTCCGCGAGGCGATGGGTGGGGAGGAGATGATCGACACCTTCCGATGGCTGGGGATCGCCACCCTCGGCGAACTGGCCCGTCTGCCACGAGACACTCTGGCAACACGGTTCGGCCACCCAGGGGCCCTCGCCCATCGTCTGGCCAGCGGAGACGACCGTCAGGTGGATCCCCGTGAGATACCCGTTGACCTGGGAGTTCAGATGGAGTTCGAGGATCCGTTGGTGACTCTCGATGCGGCCGCCTTCGCCGGGCGTGTCCTATCTGAACGACTGCTCAAAGGTTTGCGAGAACTTGGAGTCTCTCCTCACACGGTGACCATCACCGCCTCGGGTACCGGTGGGCAGGAGCGGAGCCGGGTGTGGCGCTCAGCAGATCCTTTCACCGAACAGGCCCTTCAAGACCGGGTCTGGTGGCAATTGCGGGCCTGGGTCGAGAATGTGGGAGTTCCGGGCGGAATCGTCGGCCTCGCCATCGAACCATCCGATCTTTCGGGGGAGGGCCGTCAGCTCAACCTCTTCGCCGACGAGTCCTCCACGATCGAGACAGAGAGGGCCCTGGCCCGGGCCCAAGCGCTGGTAGGCCCCGATGGAGTGCTCCAGGGTCGGGGCCAGGGTGGTCGTATGCCGTCGGACAGGGTTCAGTGGTCACGTTGGGGGGAGCCCGAGAGTGTCCCCGAGCGGGACCCTGCGGCCCCGTGGCCCGGTGCCACTCCTTCTCCCAGTCCGGCGCTGATCCCCGCCAATAGGGGACGTGTGGAGGTCGAATGGGATGACGGGATGCCATCCCGGATCAGGTTGGGCTCACGATGGGAACCGGTACTCACCTGGAGTGGCCCATGGCGTTTGAGCGGACGGTGGTGGACAGGTGAGGCCGACGCCGATCGTTATCAGATCGTGACCTCGGCGGGGGCCTTCCTCTGTGTGGTCACTGTTGAGGGAGTGTTCATGGCCGGGATCTACGACTGAAGCCGGCGGCTGAGGTCAGTCGACCCTTCCACCCATCTCCCTCACCCTCCCCGCGATGATCTCGTAGGTGCGGTCGCGGAGAGTTCCAGTGTCCGCCGCGGTCATGCCCTCAGTCTCTATGGGAGCGTCGATGATCACCGTGATCGGCCCCCCGCGCACCCAGATCTGGCCCGGCACGAAGGCCTCCCTGGTGCCATGGATGGACAACGGGAGAATGGGCAGGCCCCCGCTTATCGCCATGGTGAAAGCACCCTTCTTGAAGGGCTTCATCGATCCGTCCCGGGGACGGGTGCCCTCTGCATAGATGATCAGACTCCGCTTCTTCTCCAAAAGACCCTGCGCCTGTCGATTCACCTCGCCGTGGACGGCGCTCCTCGCTTCCCTGTCGACTTCTATGATCCCGGCAGCCCTCATCCCCTGGGCGAGCACCGGTATCCGGAATAGTTCCTTCTTCGCCAGATACCTGATGGGAAGCCTCACCGCCAGGAAGCAGGCCATGATGTCGAGGGTCGAAAGATGGTTGGCGACGACGACATAAGACCGCTCCGGGTCGACATGTTCTTGCCCCTCGACCGTCAGCTTCGTTCCGGACGCCCACAACCAGGCACGGCTCCATCCCCTTATGACCCGGTCGACCCATGGGGAGGTGTCCTTGACCAGTGAGATCAATATCACCAGGGTCGCCCCGAGGATGGTGGCCACGATCGCGACCACGCCGGTGAGAACGGTTCGAATGATCGTGAGTGGCCATCTCATCGTGGCCGGACAGTAGTCGGCGGAACCCTGGCACTCCCGGCCAGCCACCTACCCTTGGTCGCTATGGACAAAGGAGACCTCCGCGGCATGCTGCGATCAGTCCCCGGGCCATCGGCCGAGGTCGCCTCCCGGGTGGTGATGGGACTCTTCCAGTGGATGTCGGGGCGTCTACCGGGGACGGTGTCCGCCTACCTTCCGATGAAGGACGAGATCGATGTCACCCATCTGTTCCAAGCCCTACCCGGTTGGCGTTGGGTCCTACCCCGAGTCGAAGCGGATGCCAGTCTGACGTTCAGGGACCGTGATGTTCCCCGGGAGATGCACCGGTGGGGTATGGAGCAACCGTCTGACACCGGTCGGGTCGTTCCGGTGCACGAACTCGACATGATCCTGGTTCCTGGTCTGGCCTTCGACGAAACCGGCGCCAGATTGGGTCGGGGCGGTGGCTACTACGACCGTTTGCTGGGTGACCGTCGTGGGGACTGCCCGGCGGTGGGGGTCACCTGGAACCAGCGCGTGGTCGAGGGCATCCCGGTTGATGAACATGACCGATCGGTCGACTTTCTCGCTACCGAGGACGGGGTTGTCCCGTCGCGGGCCAAAAGGTGACCCGGTCGACATCGATAAGGATCACCGGTCCGTCGAGCGGGCGATCGCGGTACTGCTGATACTTCGATTCCAGGGCCGCAATCGCCTCGTCGCGCCGTGCCCCTTCGTGATGGAGGGTTGCTGACCCGTCCATTCTCACCCACCAGAGTTTCGCCCAGTCTTCCTCGTAGTGGTCGACGACCAGCGAGACCGCGGGGTTGGCTTCGAGATTGGCAATTCGTTGGAGGGTCTTGCCGGTCTTCGGCTTCCAGTCGATCGGGGTCACGACACGACCACCGACCACGGTGAACACCACCGGGACCACATGGGGAAACCCGGCCGGCGTGATGGTGGCGAGATGCCCGAGACGTCCTTGGTCGGCCAGCTCGAGCGGTAGTGGATCGATCACAGCCCGGAGAGTTCCGGCTCGATCATCCGCCATGTCGTGTCCGCCCATCGGGCGTGGCCGTGGGCACTGACATGGAAAAGGTCCTTGGACCATAGAGATCGGTCACGGAGCCAAAGGTCTCTGTCGTCCTGACGAGGGTTCAGCCAGAGTGCGCCGGTTCGCTCGGCGACCCGTTGATGAATCCGGTCATAGGCGAGGGACCGCTTGGTGATGATCCCCCGCAGGGGAGGTCGCAGTCTTGGAATTGTGCCGAGATCGGACACTCCGCTGAGGAAGACGGTGGCCCCGACCTTCTGCAATCGGGTGGTGATCTCCTCCAACTCCGATTCGAAGCGTCCCCGAGGCAGAGACCTGATGGCATCGTTGGCACCGATCGAGATCAGGGCGACTTGAGGTCTCAGAGACAGGGCCTGGTCCAACTGCTCTCTTAGAACCGATCCGGTCGTGGCCCCTCCGATGGCGACAGAATGGAGTCTCACCTGTCGACCTTCGGCCAGCTTCTTCGCAATGACCCGCACCCAGATCTGCTCGACATCAGCCACCCCCGGTGCGGTGACAGACGAATCACCGATCACCACCATCGTCAACGGGGGATCGTCATCAGCGCCGAAGCTGCCTGACGGATCGAACTCCTCTTGTCTTGGTGCCGGCCTGAGGATCGCATAGGCCACTTGCGCACCGATCAGGGCCAGGGCTGCGGCAAAACCAGCTTTGACCACCCGGGGGAGCATCGCTCCGCTAACCGTTGGCGACCCGCTCGATCCTCGCCTTGAGGCCGAATCGACCGGTGGTCTCGCTCAGGTCGATGACAGCCCCCACGGCGTTGGAGAATGTGGACGGGTCGTCAGGCATGAACTCGAAGAGATCACCGTCAACGGTGAGGTCGAATCGGTAAATCGAGGTCCGTTCGGCCCGAATCGTCTTGATCGGCCACGATCCGAGCTGGGTTCTTCCGACGGTCACCCGGAGGCGGTCTTCGGCGAGGTCGATCATCACCCGACTCGGCTCGAGTTGTCGCCCCTGAAGCCTTCCAGTGAACTGTGCCATGCCGATCAATGTAGTCACAACTGCGAGACTGTGTAATGGGCAAGTCAGGAGAGAAACCAGCCCCCGAAGGGTACAGTTTGGGTGTTGAACCCCGAAAAGACTGACGACTCCGTGGAATCTGAGGGACCGGCCCACAAGGTCAGGTTCGTGACTGCGAC
>JBGTEJ010000074.1:0-8184 GCA_041747855.1 Acidimicrobiia bacterium
CGCTGGTTCGGGAGGTCGAGAACTCGACCTCCGCCCTTGCGGTGCCACCCAACACGAAGTTCGAGATCTCGATACCCGAAGAGATCGATGTCATGGTCGACCCGGGCCGGCTCCGTCAGATCATGCGCAACCTGGTCTCCAATGCCTTCCGCTATGGCGGCTCTAAGGTAACCGTCGGGGCCGAAAGGTACGGACATCAGATAGTGGTGTCGGTCTGCGACAACGGGAATGGGATTCCGACTGAAGAGTGGGAATCGGTATTCGATGCCTACTACCGATCTCACAACAGAGCCGGTCAGCCGGACTCGGTCGGACTGGGACTCACCGTTGCCCGCCGATTGGCGCGCAGGATGGATGGTGACTTGATCTATCGAATGCACGGTGGCGAAAGTCAGTTCCTGCTCACCCTTCCCACACCGGAAGCTTCTGAAGACTATGGACTCGCGGTTAGCGGGTACCGCGCCTCGGCCTGACCTCGACAGGAACCGGGAGGCTGTCTGTCGAGGGGTATTGGTCGATCAGCCGGCCACCCACGGTCATGGCCGGCTACCCAACGGTGAACTGGCAACTGGCGATCCCCCGGCGCCTCTTTCAGATGTCGTAGTAGAGGTGAAACTCGTAAGGGTGTGGCCTGAGCCTGACCGGGTCGACCTCATGGACCCGCTTGTATGAGATCCAATCCTCGATCAACCCCTTGGTGAACACCCCACCTGTCAGCAGGAAGTCGTGGTCGGCTTCGAGGGCGTCAAGAGCCTCACTGAGACTCCCCGGAACCGAGGGGAGACCGGCGAGTTCTGCCGGCGGAAGGTCGTAGATGTCCTTGTCCACCGGGGCATGCGGTTCGACCCTGCGCTGGACCCCATCGAGACCCGCCATCAGCATCGCCGCGAAAGCAAGATACGGGTTGCATGATGGATCGGGGCATCGGAACTCCAGCCGCTTCGCCCCGGGTGCCTGCGAGTACTGGGGGATCCTGATCGCTGCTGACCGGTTCCGGCTCGAGTAGACCAGATTGACCGGGGCCTCATACCCGGGGACCAGACGGCGATAGCTGTTCGTGGTTGGTGCCGCGAAAGCGAGAATCGCCGGGGCGTGTTCCAGGAGTCCGCCGATGTACCAGCGGGCCATGTCCGAGAGACCGGCGTAACCGCTCTCATCGAAGAACAGGGCCTCGCCATCCTTCCACAACGACTGGTGAGTGTGCATGCCCGAGCCGTTGTCTTCGAAAATCGGCTTCGGCATGAAGGTCACCGAGCGTCCGTCCTGCCAGGCGGTGTTCTTGACGATGTACTTGTAGAGGGTCACGTTGTCCGCAGTACGTAAGAGGGTGTCATACCGCATGTCGATCTCCGCCTGACCGGCAGTTCCCACCTCATGGTGCTGGACTTCGATCCGGATCCCAGCCTTCTCCAGGTTGTGAGTCATCTCTGAGCGCAGGTCCTGGAAATGGTCAGTCGGAGGCACCGGGAAGTAGCCTTCCTTGTACCGGGGCTTGTAACCCAGGTTTCCACCCTCCTCGACCGCTCCCGAGTTCCACGCCCCTTCCACCGAGTCGAGGTAGTAGTAGCCCGAATACTGATTCTGCCCGTACCTCACGTCATCGAAGATGTAGAACTCGGCTTCAGGGCCCCAGAAAGAAGTAGCGGCGATCCCGGTGCTGAGGAGATACTCCTCAGCCTTCTTGGCGATGTAGCGGGGGTCCTTGTCGTATGGAGCCCCGGTGAGGGGATCGTGGACGAAGCAGTAGAGGATAAGGGTCTTGCGAGTGCGGAAGATGTCCTCGACGGCGGTCGAGGGATCGGGGATCAGAAGCATGTCCGACTCCTGGATCGCCTGGAAACCACGAATCGACGACCCATCGAAACCGAAACCGGCCTCGAAGCTGTCCTCAGTGAGTTCCTTCGCCGGCACGGTGAAATGCTGGACCTGTCCTGGCAGGTCGCAGAATCTCAGATCGATGAACTCATAGTCTTCGTCCCCCACCAGGGACAAAACGTCGGCAGCCGTCTTGGTCACAATTTCTCCTTATCGAACGGGCGGGTGTGAATGGGGAAGATTTAAGTCGGACCAGTTGCCAGCCCGTTGCAGGAGTGTGAACACTTTGTTTCGGGACCCCCGGGAGGGGAAAGACCGGTTCGGTCGCGCCCTCAAGCCGATAATCACAGCTGTGATCAGCACACTCCTCTGGTCGGAAGGGCAGGTCGAGCAGACCGGCGCTCCCGTCCTCGATCCGCCCGACACCGGGTGGATATGGGTCGACCTGGAGAGCGAGGACCCTGCCAGGGTCCGCCAAGTCTGCCGGGGCCTCGGTGTGGACGATGACCTCATCGACGAGGCGATAGCCAACGACACCGTGCCCATGCTCCACGGACGCAGGGATCTCGCCTATTTGATGCTGAGAATGCTCGACATCGGTGACGATGGGAGCCTTGATCCGGTGGCGGTCGACGTGTTCCTCAGCGACAACTACCTGATCACCATCCACGACGGACGGGTCAAAGCCGCGGCGACGATACGACAGCGGACCGCCGAAGGAACCGTCTTGCCGGCCTCGACCCCTGCCGGTCTCCTCGCCCATCTGGCGATGGTGGGAAGCAGGAACTACCCCATCGTGATCGAGGCACTCGAGGAAGAAATCGAAGCATTGGAGGCCCGGGCGGTGCAGGCTGACGCACGTGCCATCGGAATGGCTCAGGCGCTGCGGCGCGACGTGGTGTTGATGAGAAGGGTCCTGGTTCCCCAGCGGGTGGTATACGAGGAACTGGCGGAAGGCGGGCTGAGTTCGGTAGACCCACGTGCCCAGCGCGCATTCGCCAGGGTGGCCACCTACCAAGGGCAGATACTGGACTCCCTCGAAGTGGCCCGATCAATGCTCGGTTGGGCACTGGAAACACACCGGAGCGCTGTTGCCGACAAGACCAACGAGATCATCCGGGTGCTCACCGTGTTCTCTGCAATCCTCCTCCCCCTCACCCTGGTCAGCGGGATATTCGGGATGAACTTCCCCGATCTGCCGCTCGTCGACCAGGAATCGGGATTCTGGGTGCTGATCGGACTCATGTTGACCGGTGCGATAGCGTCGTGGCTCTACTTTTACAGGCGGGGCTTTGTGGGCGGACCCCACCTCAGCGATCTTCCGAAAGCTGTGGGCATTCTGATCCGCGGCGAAGACAAGGCCGACTGAAACCCGACTACCGTCGCTCCAAGTCATGCCAGCCACAGTCGTCCTCGGAGCCCAGTGGGGAGACGAAGGCAAAGGTCGAGTCGTCGACTACTTCGCCGAGAAAGCAGACTTCGTCGTCCGTTACCAGGGTGGCAACAACGCCGGACACACCATCATCGTGGGAGAGCAGAAACTGGCGTTGTCGTTGATCCCCTCAGGGATCCACTACCCCGACTGTGTCCCGGTGATCGCCTCCGGCACCGTCATCGATCCGAAGGTCCTGCTTGCAGAGATGGACATGCTCGCCGCTTTGAACTTCGATCCGTCCCGGGTGCGAATCTCGTCGAACGCTCATCTCATCATGCCCTACCACCGGAAACTGGACGCAGCCATCGAGCGATTCCTCGGAAGCAACCAGATCGGCACCACGAAGAGGGGGATCGGGCCTGCGTACACCGACAAGTACGCACGGGTCGGCATCCGGGTCCAGGACCTCTTCGATCCCAAGATCTTCCGACAGAAAGTGGAGGCAGCCCTGGTCGACAAGAACAAAGTGTTGCCCCGGGTCTACAACACCCTCCCTGTGGACGCCGACGAAATAGTCCACGAGTATCTGGAGTACGCCGAACGACTCGCACCTCACGTCGCTGATACCTCCCTCCTTCTCTGGGAAGCCCTGCGAGCGGGCAAAATGGTCCTCTTCGAAGGAGCCCAGGGCACTCTGCTCGACATCGATCACGGGACCTACCCCTTCGTCACCTCGTCGAACCCGACGGCCGGTGGGGCCTCAGTAGGTTCGGGCATCGGCCCGAAGGCGATCGATGAAGTGGTCGGGGTGTCGAAGGCGTACATTTCGAGGGTGGGGACCGGGCCTTTCCCGACGGAACTGCACGACGAGATCGGTGACCGGATGATCGAGCTAGGTGGGGAGTACGGCACGGTGACCGGGCGCCGCAGAAGGTGCGGATGGCTCGACCTGGTGGCGCTGAGATACTCGGCGAGGGTCAACACATTCACCCGTCTTTTCATCACCAAGATGGACATCCTCTCGGCTTTCGACACAATCAACGTCGCCGTCGCATATCAGTCGGATGGAGTCCGGTATGAAAACTTTCCGTCCCAACAGAGCGTCCTCTATCACTGCGAGCCTGAGTACGTGGAGCTCTCCGGATGGAGGACCGACATCTCCGGAGTTCGGACCTACGGAGATCTGCCCCTTGAAGCCCGGACTTACATCGAGTTCATCCGGGAAGGTGCCGACGTTCCGATCGGATGGATCTCGGTCGGCCCCGAGCGGAGCCAACTGATCGAGGTGGCATGAGAGTTCTCCTCGTCGGGAGTGGTGCCCGTGAGCACGCAATGGGGTGGCAACTCAGCCGATCGGAACGGGTCAAGGAGCTGATCTCGCTTCCAGGCAACCCGGGACTGGCCAAGCTCGGGCCCACCGTGGAAGGGATCGTGTCCACCGACGTGGGGGCGATCGCGGCCATGGCCCGGATCCAGGGAGTCGACCTGGTCGTTGTCGGTCCCGAAGCACCTTTGGCAGCGGGGGTAGTCGACGCAGTCTCGCGGCTGGGGATACCGGTGTTCGGCCCCACCAGATCGGCGGCGAGACTGGAATCTTCGAAAACCTACGCCAAGGGGATCATGGAAAGGGCTGGGGTGCCCACCGGTGGCTTCTGGAGCTTCGAGGACCCTGGAGAGGCAATCCGAAGAATCGACAGCCTGGTCGGACCGTACGTGGTGAAAGCCGACGGACTCGCGGCGGGGAAGGGCGTCCTGGTGACCGATTCGAAAGAGGAGGCTGAGGCGTGGGTCGAAAGGTGGGTCGGCCACGGCCCGATTGTCATCGAGGAGTATCTCGAAGGCCCTGAGGTCAGCCTCTTCGCGGTAAGCACCCCCGGTGGCGTGTTTCCGTTAGAGCCTGCTCGTGACTACAAGCGACTCCTGGACGGAGATCAGGGACCGAACACGGGGGGCATGGGGGCCTACTCGCCGGTACCTGACCTTCCCGAGGGTCTGATCGAAACGGTCATGACTTCGGTTGTGTCTCCAACGCTCTCTTTGATGGAGGAGCAGGGGACTCCATTCCACGGGTTCCTCTATGTGGGACTCGCACTCACTGTCGAAGGACCCCAAGTGATCGAGTTCAATGTGCGTCTCGGCGACCCGGAAGCCCAGGTTCTCCTACCCAGGCTGTCGAACAACCTCCTCGAGATCATCGAAGGCGCCGAGCCCGAATGGGGTGAGCAGGCCGCCGTAGATGTTGTCCTCGCTGCACCCGGCTACCCGGAAGATCCGAGAGCTGGTGCCGAGATCCTGGGTCTCCGAGACCTACCGGACGACATTCTGGTCTTCCATGGAGGTACATCCGTCGACGGACGGGGGCGTTTGATCGTCGATGGCGGACGAGTACTCAGCCTCGTCGGTCTCGGACCAACAGTTACCGAGGCGAGAGACCGTGCCTATGAGGCGGCCCGTTCTGTGAGTTCGCCCGGGATGACCTACCGGACGGACATCGCGGGGGAGAATGACTGAAGACACAGGACTCATGCAGACCCGATTCGGACGATATGGGGCTTGGGCACGGGCGGCTGACACCACTAGAGGTTTCGCCCGTCAGGTCGAAGACCTCGGCTACGACGCCCTTTGGATCGGGGGTTCGCCCGATGACGATCTCGTTCTGATCGAGGGTCTCCTCGACGAGTCCGAGAGAATCGTGGTGGTTACAGGCGTGGTCAACATGTGGGCGACAGACCCGGCGACCTTGGCCGCGTCCTATCACCGGCTCGAAGACCGGCACACGGGTCGATTCGTGCTCGGTATCGGGGTGGGGCACCGGGAGCGGGACGGCGAGCCTGCGATCAGGCCCTACGGGGCGGTCCAAGAGTTTCTCGACGGTCTGGACACCTATGAAGTGCCGGTGGAGCGACGTCTACTCGCCGCACTGGGCCCGCGCATGCTGGAGCTGGCGGCGACCAGGACTTTGGGCGCCCATCCTTACATGACCACCCCCGCCCATACTGCTTCGGCGAGGGCGACGATCGGTCCCGATGCTTTCCTTGCACCGGAGCAACGGCTCGTGATCACGACCGATCGAGAAGCCGCTATGACGGTGGCCAGGAAACACATCTCCCGGTATCTGAGCATCGCCAATTACCGGAACAACTTCTTCGCCATGGGTTACTCGCAAGATGACCTCGACGGAGGAGGGAGTGACAGCTTGATCTCCGACCTTGCGGCAATCGGTGGCCCGGTCGAGGCACTAGAGATGGTCGAGGCCCACCTGACCGCAGGGGCCGATCATGTCGCCATCCAGGTGTTCGACTCCTCCGATGACGAGCGAAGTCGGGGCTTTCGGGCCTTGGCACCCCTTCTCCTACGTGACCGGTCTTAGGGTTCATCCCTCCAGAACCACCCCGTCCTCAGCGCCCGGCCTTCTCGCGTCGTATGACAGGAGCCCCTTCTGCCAGCTTGCGATGACAACCACGAGCACCGCACATGCCGCCCCGCCCAGGATGGCGGCCCAGGCCTCGCTGGTAGCGGTCGCCAAGACCCCAAGGATCAGGGCGCCGAGTTGTGGTCCTCCTGCCACTACCACGGTGAACACACCCTGGAGTCTCCCCCTCATGGCGTCCGGAGTGGCCACCTGGAGGATGGTGGTCCGGAAGACTGCACTGACCGTATCGGCGACCCCGGCCAAACCCAGCAAGGTGGCGGCGGGCCAGAGCGCCCAGTTTGCGGCCCCGGTTGCCAGGGGTCCCGGGGCCAGTGCCACTACGACCCCGAACGCCGCTATCAGGAGCCCCCATGCCACAACGGATACCACGATTGCCACGCCCTGTCGGTTGATCCGGCCCAGACGCCCCGAGAAGACTCCCCCGAGAAAGGACCCCACCGCGACGGCCGAGACCAGGATGCCCACGGTCCTCGCTCCTCCGCCGATCATGAGGGCGGCAATTGCCGGAAACAGAACCCGTGGCATCGCCAACAACATGGCGCACATGTCGGCATAGAAGGTCATTGCGACACTTGGCCTGGTCTTCAAGTATGCGAATCCCTCCATGACCGACCGAATGCCGGCACGGGTCGTCTGACCCAATGGGGGGAGTGCGGGAAGCGAGAGGAGCATCAATGCCGCGCCAACCTGCATCAGCACCTGGATCCCGTATGCCCACCCGTAGCCGACAAAGTCGACGGCGAGACCCGCCATCATCGGCCCGATGGCGAATGCCAATCCCATCGAAAGGGAACCCAGGGCATTGGCCGCAGGCAGGAGGTTGCCAGTGAGGAGCCTCGGGATGACCGCCTGCCTAGCCGGACTGGAGATGGCGAACAACCCGCTTTGCACCGCGACCAAGGCGTAAAGCGAGCCGACACTGGCCGAGCCAGTGGAGGAGAGGACCACGAAGGCACCGCCGATGAGGCATAGCCCGAGGTTGGTGACCAGCAACACTTTGCGCCGGTCGTAGGCGTCGACGATCGCGCCGCCGTAGAGACCAAGAAGCACCAGCGGGACCAGGGAGAAGAGCCCGACCAATCCCACAGCCAGAGTCGAGCCAGAAAGCTCGTACACCTGGAGACCGACCACCACCCCGACCAGTGCTGAGCCGGTGCCGGTCAGGGAGCCCCCGATCCAGAGATGCCGATAGGCCTTGCTCTCCCTCAGGGGTGTCAGATCAACGAGGAGACCGCGCACCTACCCATTGTGACGCATGTCAGAGCAGGTCAGTCGCTGGGCGTGGTCGGCGGGGCCACCAGCCTGGGACACTTTCAAGATAGGTCCGGTACTCCGAACCGAAACGCCTCAGCAGGAGGGGCTCCTCGTACCAATGAACGAAGGACACCATCCCGAGCATGGTGACCGTGGCATAGACCACCAGCCTCACCTCGGAAAAGAACAGGGCCTGACCCAGGATGACCGACTGGATTGATAGGTACATGGGATTGCGAACCCAGCGGTAGACGCCGGTCGCCACCAGTCTCTCGGTCGGATGGAGAGGGGAAGGTGTCCCCAGCCC
>JBGTEJ010000075.1:0-14510 GCA_041747855.1 Acidimicrobiia bacterium
GGCCGCGGCCGCCGGAGGGTTGGAGGGGAGTCCCAGCGCCTCGGAGGCGAGGGCGGCGATCTCGACACCGGTGTCGTCGGCGGCGACCACCGCGTCGATCGGCGACTTCACCGCCAACTCGACCACCGCACGGGCCGAGGACACCGGGTCGGTGCAGTCGATCGAGACGAATCGGTCGTCGGGACGGAGAGGAGGACGCTCCTCGGAGGCGATGGCCAACTCGATGGACAGCGCTTCGGCGGCGGCGATGAAGTCGGCGGCCCGGTAGGAGTCGTTGGGGATGATCACCAAAGCCCTGGCCATGCTCGGTACGGTAGACCGGGTGTCACCGAATCGGCATCGCCGGTTACCATCGGCCCCATGTCCGAGCCCACGGTGATCAACATCGCTCCGGAGGCCGTCGAGATGATCCTCACTCTCGCCCGTCAAGAGGCGGGCGACGAGGAGTACGGGCTCTTGATCGAAGTCACCGGGATCAGGGCCGGTCAGTTCCAGTACGAGCTCACCTTCAGCCCGATCGCCGACGTCCGAGAGCGTCTCAAGCTGGAGCGACACGGCGAGCTGGGCGTGATGTTCCCCGAATCCGAGATCGAGAAGCTGGAGGGCGCCTCGCTTACGCTCACCGACCAGGGTCTGGCGATGGAAAACCCCAACTCGCCGGCGTCACCGTCGATCGGCGCCCCCGCCGGTGACCTGACCGGCCCCCTCGCCGACCAGATCCTCCAGGTGCTCAGCGAACAGGTGAACCCCGCGATCGCTTCACACGGAGGAGCAGCCGAGTTGGTCTCGCTGGAAGGGACCGTTGCCTACCTCCGAATGGGGGGCGGTTGTCAGGGTTGCGGCATGGCAGCGGTCACCCTCAAGCAAGGGATCGAGAGGATCCTCAAGGAGTCGATCCCCGAAATCACCGAAGTGGTCGATGTCACCGACCACGCTTCGGGAGAAGACCCCTACTACGAGGCCGCCAAGAAGTAGGGGGGCCCGGCCGGATCAGGACTCAAGGGCGACCAGCCGCGTTTAGCCAGGTCAGAGCATGTTTCCAGCACCAACGCGAACCAACCGGCAAGACCCCGATCACTACGAGGAGTACTGGTAGACCTGCCTCGTTCGCAGAGCGCTCCTAGATGGACCGCTACGATCGCCCCCGAGCCGGAACGGTCGGCGAAACCGAAGCCAACCACAGGACCTGGAGGAGCAGTGCCAATCGAGCACCTCGGCCTTGGTGTTCCAGATGTCGACGCTGCCAAGGTGTACTACGACGAACTGATGCCGATGGTCGGCTTTCAGCCTTGTTTCGGCAATGGGTATTGCCCCGAGGACTTTCAAGGCTCGATCCCCATGGCTTCATGATCGAAGTCGTCTCCCACGATCCCCAAGCCCCGAATTAGCCGATCTCACCCGCAGACAGCTATCCCTGTCAAGCTCGAGCTCGGCGTTGCGCCTCAGCCACGGCAATGGCAGTCATGTTGACCACATCGTTGACCGAGGCATCCCGCTGGAGGACGTGGACCGTCTTGGTGAAACCGGTGAGGATCGGGCCGATCACTTCGGCACCGGCCAGGCGGTTGAGCAACTTGTAAGAGGCGTTGGCCGCGGTCAGATTCGGAAAGACCAGGAGATTCGGCTGCTTCATCAGCTGGCCATCAGGCCGTCGGAGGGTAAGGAGTTCCGGGACTACGGCAGTGTCGGCCTGCATCTCCCCATCTGCCGCGATATCAGGTCTTGCCTGTCGGAAGATCTCCAGCGCCCGGCGAACCCGGGCTGGCTCCTCGCCACTTGCGGAACCGAAGTCCGAGTATGAGATGAAGGCAACCCTGGGCTCCCGATTGAAGATGGTTTCAGCGGTCGCCACCGCTGCCATTGCAATCTCGGCGAGCTGTTCTGAAGTAGGTTGGATGTTGACTGCGCAGTCGGTGAAGAAGTAGGGCTGGGACCCAACCAACACCATGTACACAGAGGACACGATCGTGCGCCCCTCCTCCACCTTCAGCACCTGGAGCGCGGGTCGGATGGTCTCCGGATAAAAGGTCGACAAGCCTCCCAACACGGCGTCAGCGTCCCCCTCGCGCACCATGAGACAGCCATACATGTTGGAGTCGCTCACCTGCCGCTCCGCCTCCCGAAGACTCATCCCACGCCCTCTCCGCAGCTCCTCGAGGACACGGGCATAACGTCCTCTCTCCGAGACATCCGAAGCCGGGTCGACTATCTCCAAACGATCCAAGGGAACCGCGTACTCTTCGGCTAGTTCGGTGATCCGGGTGGCGTCCCCGAGCAGGATCGGCTTGCCCACGCCCTCGTCAGCGACACGACGTGCAGCCCTGATGATCCGAACGTCGTCCGCATGTGGATAGGCCACTCTCATGGGGTGCTCCATTGCCCTGGTTGTGATGGAGTGAACGAGAGCGTGTGATGCCTGGAACCGGGCCTGGAGCCTCGTCTCGTAATCCTCGAAGTCATGGATGGGTGCCCTCGCCAGGCCCTCCTCCATAGCGGCCTTGGCCACCGCCGGCGCCACCCTCCACAAGACCCGGGAGTCGAAGGGCTTCGGTATCAAGTACTCGGACCCGAATGCAAGCTGGTCGAGGTCGTAGGCGCGGAGCACTGAGTCGGGGACCGGCTCACGCGCCAGGTCGGCTAAAGCCCGGGCGGCGGCCACCTTCATGCCCTCGGAGACGGCTCGCGCCCTCACATCGAGGGCACCGCGGAATATGAACGGGAAACCGAGGACATTGTTCACCTGGTTCGGATAGTCGCTCCGTCCGGTCGCCATCACCACATCGGACCGCGCCGAAAGCGCGTCCGGATAGGAGATCTCCGGGTCTGGGTTGGCCATGGCGAACACGATCGGTCGGTCGGCCATGGACCGGATCATCTCAGGTGTAACCGTCCCCGCCACCGAGACCCCGAGAAAGGCGTCGGCACTCACGAGGGCGTCGGCAAGGGTGCGGGCTTCGGTGTCACGGGCAAACTCGGCTTTGACCCCTGAAAGGTCACTCCTCCCGGTATGGATTACACCCTGAGAGTCGGTCATCAGCACGTTGGCGGGGTCGACTCCGAGGGTGATCAGAAACCGGGCACAGGCCACACCGGCCGCACCAGCTCCGGCGACCACGATCCGGGTCTTCGACATGTCCCGACCGGTGAGCTCGACTGCGTTGATGAACGCCGCCCCCGAGATGATGGCCGTCCCGTGCTGATCGTCGTGGAAAACCGGGATGTCGAGCCTCTCTCTGAGGGTCTCTTCGATATAGAAGCACTCGGGGGCCTTGATGTCCTCGAGGTTGATCCCCCCGACCGTTGGGGCGAGGAGCTCGCAGAACTTGATCACATCGTCTGGGTCCGGAGCATCGATCTCGAGGTCGAACACATCGATGTCAGCGAACCTCTTGAACAGCACGGCCTTGCCCTCCATGACCGGTTTGCTTGCCAGTGGCCCGATGTTGCCCAGACCGAGCACCGCGGTTCCGTTCGAGACGACGGCCACCAGATTGCCCCGGTTGGTGTACCTGAATGCGGCGTCGGGATCGTCAGCGATAACCAGGCAAGGCTCGGCCACGCCGGGGGTGTAGGCCAGACTCAGGTCGTTTTGTGTGGCTGTGGGCTTGGTCGCCCTGATCGCGATCTTGCCCGGGGTTGGCCGCTCGTGATACTCGAGAGCTTCAGAGAAATTCCGGCGGGTGGTCATTAGGCCACACCCTATCGGAACACACAGACCCCGCCTCCCGGAGAGTCGCCGTTGACCGTAACGCCTGCGAGAATGGGGACCCAATGCTCGAGCTGCCTCTTTCGCAAGACAACGGATACAAGGTGATGACGGGGTGGCGCGTGGGCCATGCCCCGGATGAGTCCACCACCCGTTCGGGTCTTCTCGTGCCTATCGGCACCAATGCCGGAAACGATGCCCTGGCCCTGGTCGACGTCGAGTCCGGTCAACGTTTCTGGGCGGTTCCCACCGGGGCCTGGCGTTTCATCTGGCCCCCGACCGGGAAACCCGTCATCGCAGTGCGCGAGTCTCAGATCATCGCCGAGGAGGAGGGCGTCCACATCGGCGACGAGGGACAGTATCTCTGAGCAGGCTCAATACGACCGCATACCCTGAGAGTCGGCGTCATCATCGCGCTGTAGGCACATGACTCAAGAACACGCTTCCCGCCAACGCCGACGTCTGACCGCGACCGTCACCGACCTCCAGGTCTCGATTCAGCGCGCCTTTCTGGTCGGGGTTGTCCTGCCGGGTCAAAGTGACGCCGAAGAGGAGCGGTCATTGGCCGAACTGGCCCTACTCACCGACACCGCAGGGTCGGATCCGATCGACCAGGAGCTGGTGCGTCGGCACGCGATCGATCCGGCAACCTTCATCGGCAAGGGCAAGGTTCAGGAACTGGCGGCGGTCACCACGGCCCTCGACATAGACGTGGTGATCTTCGACCAACAGCTGTCCCCCGCACAGCAGAGAAATCTTCAGGGGCTCTTCGGATGCGATGTCGTTGATAGAGAGGCCCTCATCCTCGACATCTTCGCCCAGCATGCCACCTCGAAGATCGGTGCCCTCCAGGTCGAGTTGGCCCTCCTTCGCTACCACCTGCCGAGATTGAGGGGCAAAGGCAAGTCGATGTCACAGCAGGGGGCTGGCGTGGGCATTGCCAATAGGGGCCCTGGCGAGACCAAGCTGGAGACCGACCGACGTCGCATCCTCGAGCGGATCTCCAAACTGGAACGTGACCTGAAGGAGTCGGCGTCGCACCGGGAGACCCAACGCAAAGCCCGCCGACGTAACCAGGTCCCGCAGGTGTCGATCGTCGGATATACCAACGCTGGCAAGTCGACTCTTCTCAATGCCCTCACCGATGCGGGCACCCTGGTGGAGGATCGGCTGTTTGCCACACTCGACCCGACGGTGCGCAAACTCCCGCTGAACGGAGGAAGGGACGTCGTGCTGGCAGACACTGTCGGATTCGTCAGACGTCTTCCCCACGGTCTGGTCGAATCTTTCCAATCCACCCTCGCCGAGGCCTCCCAGGCTGACCTGCTCCTGCATCTGGTCGACGGGACCGAGGAGGATATTCGCGGCCAGATCGCTGCGGTCCGTGAGGTCCTGGAGGAGATCGGGGCTGAGGAGATCCCGGAAGTCCTGGTGTTCAACAAGACCGATGCGATGAGTCCGACGGTTCGGGATCGGTTGGTAAATCTCTACCCCGACGCAGTGCTGATCTCAGCGGCCACCGGTGAAGGGCTCGATGCCCTCATGACGGCGATCTCAGAAGCGATCAGCCGGAATCTCACCACCCTCTCGCTGAGTATCCCCTACGACCGGGGTGACATCCTCGCGGCCGTCCACCGGGTGGGCGAGGTCCTCGAGGAGAAGCATGACGAGGCCGGGACAATCGTGGACGTTCGGGTCCCGGCTGCGGCGGTTGACCGCTTCTCGCCCTACGTCCGATGAGACACTGCACCGTCCCTGATCGGAACAGTCACTAACCGACCAGAGTCGCAGCTCCGACGATACCTGCCAGGTTCCCTCGAGAGGCCGGCACAACCGGGAGGCCAGGATCGACCATCGGCCCCCAGTCGTCCCAGTTGCGAACCACCCCTCCCCCAACCACGATCAAACGCGGGGAGAACACGACCTGGAGGTGTCCGAGGAAGCGACTCGCACGGGCAGCCCACTCCTCCCAGCCGAGTCCACTCTCTTCGCGTGACTTGTCGGAAAAGAACAGCTCTGCGGGACTGTGCCCGTCGAGTTCGATGTCGCCGATCTGGACATTGGGCACCAGACGACCGTCACTGAGAAAGCCACAGCCGATTCCCGTCCCGAAAGTGACCACCAACACCGTCCCACCGACCCGTTTGGCCGCCCCAAAACGGGCTTCACACAGGGCCGCGGCGTCGGCGTCGTTGACAATGCCAACCTCCCGGCCCAGCACCTCGGTGAACAGGGTCAAGGCGTTGACCCCGATCCATGAGGCGTCGATGTTGTTGGCGGTTTGGACCACCCCTCCCTCGATCACTGCGGGAAAGCCGATTCCGACCGGGCCCTGATGATCTAACCGGGCCACGAGCCGGGAGACCTCTGTCGCCACGTCTTCGGGTAATGCGGGCTTGGGGGTGGGGACCCGCTGCCGATCGCCCACCAGAACTCCGTCGGCCACATCGACTATCCCGGCTTTGATGCCCGACCCTCCAATGTCGACGCCGATCGATGTCAGGATCATGGGGTCAGACTAAGAGGCTCACGGATCATCCGATAACCTGCTAGCCGTGAGTGGATCCTCGAGCATCGGCGTAGTCGGCCTCGGCGTCATGGGGGCCAATCTGGCGCTCAACTTCGCCGACTCGGGCCACAGGGTCGTCGTCTTCAACCGGAGTCCCGAGGTCACTGCCGCATTCATGGAAGGGGAGGCCTCCGCCAAAGGGGTGGTCCCGACAAGTTCATTGGCAGAGATGGTGACGACCCTGGAGTCTCCACGCGCGATCCTCTTGATGGTCAAGGCGGGTGGCCCGGTTGACGCCGTCATCTCAGACCTGGCCCCTCTGCTGGACCCGGGAGACATCATCATCGACGGCGGAAACTCGCTCTATACCGACACGGATCGCCGCACAGCCGAATTGGCGACTCTTGGAATCCGATTCCTGGGGATCGGCATATCGGGAGGAGAGGAGGGGGCCCGATTCGGCCCATCCCTGATGCCCGGTGGCGACCCGGGCGCCTGGCCGACCGTGGAACCGATCCTCAAGTCCATCGCCGCCGTAGCCCCCGACGGTGCCCCTTGCTGCGAGTGGGTTGGCCCCGGCGGGGCAGGGCACTTCGTGAAGATGGTCCACAACGGGATCGAGTACGGGGACATGCAGGTGATCGCCGAGGCCTACGACCTGATGCGCAGAGGCATGGACATGTCTCCTAGGGAGATCGGTGAGACCTTCGAGACTTGGAACCAGGGCCGGCTCAAGTCATATCTGATCGAGATCACCGCCCAAATCCTCCGACAGAGTGAGGCTGGGACCCCGATGGTCGACCTCGTCCTCGATGCTGCCGGTCAGAAGGGGACTGGAGCCTGGACCGTGATCTCTTCGATGGAACTCGGCCAACCGACCTCCCTGGTCGCCGAGGCCGTGTATGCCCGGATCGTCTCTTCGGACCCAGATCGCCGCTCCCGTCTGGCCGGTGTGTTCAACACTCCGACAGAGGGCCTCGACGGAGTCACCCTCGACGACATCGAGACTGCCCTGTACGCCTCCAAGATCATCTCTTACACCCAGGGGTTCAGACTGATGGAGGCGGCGTCGGAGGAGTACGGGTGGGACCTCGACCTGGGGACGATCGCTTCCCTGTGGAGGGCCGGGTGCATCATCCGGGCGCTGTTCTTGGAGGACATCACCGCCGCCTATCGGGACAACCCACAGTTAGGGGAGATGAGCCTGGCCCCCTTCTTCACCGGGGCGCTTCTCTCCGCCGAGGAGGCCTGGCGCCGGGTGGTGGCAGGTGCGGCCATGGCGGGCATCCCTGCTCCCGCATACTCGACCGCCCTTGCCTACTTCGACGGGATGAGGTCGGAGCGTCTCCCCGCCAATCTGATCCAGGCCCAACGCGACTTCTTCGGTGCCCACACCTTCGAACGCATCGACAGCCCTAGAGGCGAGTGGTTCCACCACAATTGGAGCTGAAAGGGCTTGCTGGGCAACGCCCTCGTGTGCCACCAACCTAAGCCGGAGGGAGGTCCGGGATGTCGACGAAGGGTGGTTTCTCGAATCCCGGGTCAAAACCGTCAGCGGCTTCGACATGCTCCCGCTGGATGCCGAGGAGGAAGAGAATGGCGTCGAGGAAAGGGACCGAAAGCGAGGTGTGGACCTGTTCGGTGACGATCGGCTTGGCGTTGAAGGCGATCCCGAGGCCAGCCACCGACAACATGTCTAGATCGTTGGCCCCATCCCCGATAGCGACCACCTGATCGATTGGGATCCCTTCGGCTTCTGCCACCTCTCGAAGGAATGCTGCCTTGCGGGGCGCATCGACGAACTCGCCCGTCAGTCCTCCCGTCAGTACACCGTCCTCGATCTCCAGAGTGTTCGAGAGTGAATAATCGATCTCGAGTTCTTGGGCCAGACCCGTTGTAAAGCGTGTGAAACCGGCTGACACGATGGCCGTCTTGATCCCCAGCCGCTTGAGAGTTCGGATCAGGGTCCGCGCACCCGGCGTGAGAGTGATGTTCGAGGCGGCCCGTCTCAAGGCGTCCTGGTCCAAACCTGCCAGCAGCGCCACCCTATCCCGGAGCGAATGTTCGAAGTCGATCTCGCCACGCATCGCGGACTCCGTGATCTCGGCGACCTTGTCCTCGACCCCGGCCTCCCTGGCCAGCAGGTTCACAACCTCCTCCTGTATGAGAGTCGAGTCGACATCCATCACCACGAGGCGTTTCGCCCTCCTGCCCAAGC
Source organism: Acidimicrobiia bacterium (assembly GCA_041747855.1). Classification (GTDB taxonomy): domain Bacteria; phylum Actinomycetota; class Acidimicrobiia; order Spongiisociales; family ZC4RG35; genus ZC4RG35. Next base: position 8,434 of record JBGTEJ010000075.1, read on the forward strand.
CATCCGGCTGGATGGCGATGTCGATTGGAGTGGCCGCCGCCAGTTCGACCAGCTTCTGTCGGATCTGGTCGATATCGCCGTTGGAAATCGTCAGCTCGTAACTGACAACGGGATATCGGGAAAGCCTGAAGATCCGTTCGATGTTCGCACCACCGTCTGCCACCGCCTGGGCAACCCCGCCGAATTCCCCCGGTCCGATGCGGGCGCCGATGAGAGTGATCACGGACAACCTCTTCAGGGGTGTCGGGGTGGGCTCGACCACTTCGAAGTCGACGTGGAGATCGCGTTCCCAGCAGAAGTAGAGGACCTTCCGGACCGTCTCCTCCTCGTCGGGCGCACCGATCAGCACGTTCAGAGTCAGCCGACGCCGCACCACGATCTGCTCGACGTCGAAGATCTCGACGTTGTGGTCGGCCAGAATCCTCATGAGTCCAGCGGATATCCCGGGTCGATCCGGCCCATTGATCGAGACCAGGATCGTCGACTGCTCAGCTGCCATTCATCAAAGGGTAAAGCCTCGGTCAAACCTGCCGGATGATCGAACGTAAATGAATCGTTACCATTAGATGACCGAACCAGATCACACGGAGGCTTCCACTTGTCCGCGAACAACTTTCGTTTGCCACGTCTTGTCATCCCCAACCACTACGACATAACTCTCGATCTAGACATGGAAGCGTTCACTTTCCAGGGTGAAGTCGGAATCGACCTCGAGACCCTCGAGACCGTCGAGACCATCGTCCTCAACACGGCCGAGATCGAGATCTCCTCAGCCAGCCTGATCGTCGACGGTGAACCGATCGAAGTCACAGAAATCGCCTACGACGAGAAGTACGAACGCGCCACTCTCACCCTGGCGCAGCAGGTTGCGGCGGGTGAGCATCGTCTCGAGATCACATACCGCGGTCTGATCAACGACCAGCTACGTGGCCTGTACCGGTCTGTGTACAAGGACGCAGATGGTGCCGAGCATCCCATCGCCACCTCGCAGTGCCAGGCCACCGACGCTCGCAGGGTGATCCCCTCATGGGACGAACCCAACTTCAAGGCCACATTCCAGACCACCATGATCGTCCCGGCCGGGACCGAGGCCTACTCCAACACCAGCGAACTCCAGAGGGAGAGCCTGGAAAACGGGAAAGTGAAGTTCAGCTTCGACAAGACCATGAAGATGTCCACTTACCTCCTCGCCTTCGTGGCCGGCCCCTTCGAAGCGACCGAGCCGGTGATGGTCAGGGACACCCCGATCAGGATCATCGTCCCCAAGGGCAATGTCCACCTGACCGATGTCGCCCTCGAGAACGCAATCTTTTGCTTCGAGTACCTCACCGACTACTACGACATCCCTTACCCGGGTGACAAGCTCGACCACATCGCCGTCCCCGACTTCGCGGCCGGGGCGATGGAAAACGTCGGACTCATCACCTATCGCGACTCGTATTTGATCATCGACCGGGCCAAGGCCACTCAGGACGAGTTGCTCCGTTCGGTCGATGTCATCGGACACGAGATAGCCCACCAGTGGTTTGGGAACCTGGTCACCATGGCCTGGTGGGAAGGAGCCTGGCTCAACGAGGCCTTCGCCAGTTTCATGGAGATGAAGGCGACCCACGCCATGCGTCCCGAGTGGAAACGGTGGCTCACCTTCGCCAACCTGGAAGTGCCATGGGCGATGGGGACCGACCAGCTCGCCAGCACCCGACCCATTGAGTTCGAGGTAAAAGCGCCTGAGGAAGTCGACCAGATGTTCGACGCCATCACCTACGGCAAAGGAAGCGCTGTCCTCCACATGATCGATGAGTTCATGGGGGTGGAGAACTTCCGCAAGGGGGTGGGCTCGTACCTGCGCAAGCATGCCTACGCCAACACCGTCACCGGGGACCTCTGGGAGGGGCTCGACAGCGCATCCGATTGGCCGATCAGCGAGATCATGGACACCTGGGTCTACCAGCGAGGCTTCCCACAAGTCGAGGTCACCCGGGTCACGGGTGGTGTCCATCTCAGCCAACGGCGTCACATGGTGATACCCGACGAGACCGACACCACGCTCTGGAAGGTCCCAATCCGACTGAGGGGATCCAGCGACGGCGAGGCGTTCGACTTGACCGTGCTCCTCGAGGAACCGGAGCTAATGGTGGCCCTGGAAGACGACATCGACTGGGTCATCGGAAACGGCTGGGGACACGGCTTCTATCGGACCAACTACTCGCCCGAACTCTTCTCCGGACTCCTCGCCAATCTCGACCAACTCGACGACCTGGAGCGCTACGCCCTGGTCAGCGACACACTGGCCTTCGTCAGGAACGGGGAGGTCGACTCCTCCAGCTTCCTCGACCTCGTGAGCAACTTCGCGGACGAGAAGGAGCAGGCGATTTGGTCGGTGATCGTCGGAGGCTTGGGCATGATCGAGCATCACGCCCTGGACGAGTCGATCCGCCCGGCATTCGAAGGTTTCGTCGCTGCACTTGTTGGGCCTGCTCTCGAGCGGCTCGGATGGGACCCCGATTCCAGCGACTCCGACCTCGACCGAAAGCTGAGAGGTGAACTCGTGGCCACCATGGGGGTCCTGGCCAAAGACCGCCCCACGATCGGCAAGTGTCGGACGATCGTCGACGAACTAATCGGTGGGGGGTCGCCGGACCCCGAGGTCGGGGCGGCAGCACTGGCGGTCTTCGGGAGACACGCAGACGCTGACGACTACAAACGTCTTTGGGAGACCTACCTCGAGTCGACCACTTCGCTGGACCAGGTCCGCTACCTGAGGGCCCTGGCGGGTGTGGCAGAAGAGGGACTTGCCCTGGAAACACTCGACAAGATCCTCGATGGGGTGACTCGATCCCAGGACAGTTTCTGGGTATTCGCCCGACTGACGATGGGGAAGTCGGGTGGTCCCGTGTGGAACGCCGCGGCGTCGCGATGGGACGACCTCCTGGCATCCATGCCCGGGTTGACCAAGCGACGGCTGGTCGAAGGCATTCCGGCTCTCTCCCAACCTGAGGTGGCAGCCGGTGTCAAGGCTTTCCTGACTGAGAACATGATTCCTGAGGCTTCGCAAGCGATCGAGCAGAACCTGGAGAAGCTGGACGCCAACGTGCGGTTGCGGACCAGGGAAACCCCGGTGGTCAGGAAGTACTTCTCCTAGGCAGCGCCTCACCCCCGACCAGCTCGACTAGACGCGTCGTGACCAGGTCGAGGTCTCGCCCTACGTCCTCGGGATCCCGGACGGGGAGCAGGTCCTCCCAGATAGCGAGAAAGGTTCCACGTAACTGACCGATGCCGGTCGGCCTCCCGTAGACCCACCAGTGCAGGTGCTCGCTTCCGTCGCCCCACCGTGCCGCCTGGATTCGGGGCACGTCGAGGACATCACAGACAGCTCGCTCCAACTGCGTCAACAAGACTCCCATCCGGGCCGCCTCTACTTCTGTGAGACCGCCAAGGTCGGCATGCCTCCGCGGCATCAGAAAGGCGAGAAACGGCAGAGGAGTTCCTTCACGCTTGCGACCCAGCATCGCGATGTCATCCCGCCAAACGACATAGTCCCCGGGATCGTCGTTTGCCGCACACGTGAAGCAGTCGATTCCGCCGGTACCGTCACGGGCGGGTTCCTCGGCCGGACCTTCGAGGTGGCGAACCACGAACCTGTCGTCCCAGGGCCATGTCTTCCACGAGAGTGGATCCTGTGCTTGGTGGCCCACCTCGGCGATTCGCCGGATGACCTGGTCGTACCACTCCACAGACGACGGCATGGAGGGATGGTAGCTAAGGGGCAAGACCGGCTTCGCCCGCTGCTTGCAGGGAACAAGAGAAAGCCCCCGCTTAAACGGGGGCTCCTCTGGGCGTCGTACCCCGGTCGTTCGCCGGAGTTTGGGCTATGTGAGTTCGACGGTGGCGCCGGCGGCCTCGAGGACCTCCTTCGCCTTCTTGGCGGTGTCCTCGTCTACGGCCTCCAGCACATTGGCCGGGGCGCCGTCCACGAGATCCTTGGCCTCCTTGAGGCCCAGACTGGTGAGTGAGCGGACTTCCTTGATGACCTGGATCTTCTGCGCGCCGGCGGCGGTGAGAACGACGTTGAACTCGTCCTTCTCCTCGGCGGCGGCAGCGCCACCGTCACCTGCTGCCGGTGCAGCAGCCATGGCCATGGGGGCCGCAGCGGTCACATCGAACCGCTCCTCGAAGGCATCCAGGAAATCCTTGAGCTCGAGGACAGTCATCGTTTCGAACGCTTCGAGAAGCTTGTCGGTTGTCATTTTGGCAGCTGCCATATCTTCATTCCTCCTCGGCCGCTACGGCCGTGGTCTCCTCGGCCGCTACGGCCGTGGTCTCCTCGGACTCGTCCGCCGCCGGGGCGGCCATCTCGGCCTCCCCTCCACCGGCAGATTCGCCCGACTCCTTTTTCTCCAAGAGTTGACTGAACATCGAGGCGGCGTCCCGAGTGAACGAGCTGAAATATCCGGCTGCCTTGACCAACGGTGCCTTAGCGGCCCCGGCGATCTTGGCGAGCAGGATTTCTCTCGGCTCGATATCGGCAAGCTTGGAAACCTCTTCCGGGGTGAGAACGGAACCTGAAAGGTATCCGGCCTTCAGAACCAGGATTTCGTTGTTCTTCGAGAAGTCCTTGAGGGCCTTGGCGGTTGCAACCGGATCACGGTTGGCAAAAGCCAGGGCTGTGGGGCCGAGTAGATAGTCGTCGAGACCCTCGATACCGGCGTCGCCGGCGGCCCTCTTGGCCAGGGTCATCTTGACCACCTTGTACTCAGCACCGCTGTCCCTGAGACTCCGGCGAAGCTCCTGAACGGCTTTAACCGTGAGACCCCTGTATTCGGTCAGGAATACGGCCTCAGCGCCTTCCAGCTTTTCCTTGATGTCAGATACTGCTTGGACCTTTTCTGGTCTTGGCATTCGCTTCTCCCTAGAAATCAACTAACCCCCCGGCAGCAGACGAGGGGCTTCGAGAAGCGAACCTGCGTTGGTGGGCTGAAAGCCCTTTACGTCTATGACACCAACGGTCTACGGCCGGAGTATGGAGTTGCAGGCAGATTGTATCCGGAAGCCGGGGGTCCGCAATTCGACCTAATGTGCGGTCGATGGAATCAGGCTTCATCAAAGTCGACGGCTGCGACATCTTCACCCAGAACGTCGACGGAGGGAGGAGGAATGTCCTCTTTCTACACGCCGGGGTGGCCGACTCCCGGATGTGGAACGACCAAATGGCAAACCTGGCAGGAATCCGGCTGATCCGGCACGACATGAGGGGATATGGGCAGAGCGGATTGGGGTCAGAGCCGTACACCAACCATGGCGACGCTCTGACGGTGCTCGACCGCCTCGATGCGGACACGGCGGTCATCGTGGGCTGTTCGGCGGGAGCCAATACGGCATTGCAGTTTGCCAGACATTCTCCAGAGCGGGTGGAAGGGCTGATTCTGGTGGGTGCTGACGCACCGGGGTTCGATCCCGGGATTCAATACCAATCACCGGAGTGGCCAGAGGTGGTCGAGGCTTTCGAAGCCGGAGATTTCCAGCGGGTCGCTCAACTCGAAGCGGAGATCTGGCTTGCCGGGAGGGAAAGATCATGTAGCCAGATTGATCCTCGTCTTGTGGACTTGTTCATCGAAATGGATCTGATCGCACTCGGTAATGAGACAGCAAGAGAGGAACTCGAAGCCTCCGAACCCCTGGTCGACATTCCGGCAGTGGACTCCCCTGTGCTAGTCATCGCGGGGGCAAGGGATCTACCACAGCTCGTCGCCGCCGCCGGTCATCTGGCAGACGTGCTGAGCGAAAGATCGGCAGTGATCGTCGCGGACTCGGGCCACCTTCCGTCGATGGACCGCCCTGAGTTCTTCAACAGGCTTCTCGCGGAGTTTCTCGCCTCGATCTAGCCGAATTTCCAGTTTCTCCCTGGACAGCCGAGGCCCGGCGCGCCACACTAGGGGTAGTTGACAACAGGGGGTTTCCGCGTGCTGGGTGGGACTTCTGACCGCCCCCGCCCCAAACCCGGACTCGATAAGTGAGGGCCGCTTGGCGAGGAGAGACCAGACCCCTACCCTGGTCCACAGAGACTCCTCGACCTCGTG
>JBGTEJ010000076.1:0-10741 GCA_041747855.1 Acidimicrobiia bacterium
AGCAGGGAGGACTCGAGGCCTTCCCGTCAGAACTCGTAAGGGGGAGGGACCGCACCTGGTTCCAGACGACCCAGCTCTGCCCGGGCCACCGACCGACGATGGACTTCATCTGGACCGTCGGCGATCTGGAGCCATCGACCCATGGAGTACATCTCGGCGAGCGGGAAATCGCTGGTGAACCCTGCAGCGCCGAACAACTGCATTCCCCTGTCAGCGACGAAAGTCAGGACTTCGGGGGCGACCACCTTGATCGCGGCGATCTCGGTCCTCGCCGATTTGGTTCCTCCCCGGTCGATCAGCCAGGCCGTCTTCAACACCAGCAACCGGGCCTGTTCGATCCGAATCCGGGCGTCGGCAATCCACTCCTGGACCACACCCTGCTCTGCCAGGGGCTTGCCAAATGCAACTCTGGCCTTGGATCGCTGCACCATCAAGTCCAGACAGCGCTCTGCGGCCCCAATGGCTCTCATGCAGTGGTGGATTCGGCCGGGGCCAAGTCTGGCCTGGGCGATGGCGAAGCCACCGCCCTCCTCCCCGAGCAGGTGGTCGACGGGAACCCGGGCTCCGTCGAAGAGGACTTGCGGGTGACCACCACGATCCTGATAACCGAAAACTCGGGGTTCTCTCTCCACGACGACCCCCGGTGTGTCCATCGGCACGATGACCATCGATTGGCGACGATGAGGATCGGCGTCGGGGTTGGTCACTCCCATGACGATCGAAACCTTGCACCGTTTCGAGGCTGCCCCTGACGAGAACCACTTCCTACCGGTCACAACCCAGTGGTCACCATCACGCTCGATCCGGGTCCGGATGTTGGTCGCATCCGAACTGGCCACATCGGGCTCGGTCATCGAGAAGCAGGATCTGATCTCGCCCTCGAGCAACCGGTGAAGCCAGATTTCCTTCTGGGATGGAGTACCGAACATGTGAAGTATCTCCATGTTGCCGGTGTCGGGAGCCGAGCAGTTCAATGCCTCCGGGGCCAGGTAGGGACTCCGACCTGTGATCTCCGCGAGAGGTGCATATTCGAGTACCGACAAGCCCGCCCCATGCTCGGTGTCGGGCAGGAACAGATTCCACAACCCGCGGGATCTTGCCTCCCGTTTCAGCTCCTCGATGACCGCAGGATGGTGATGAGGGTCCCCGGAGTCCTCCATCTGCTGGCGGTAGACGCCTTCGGCCGGATAGACATGGCTGTCCATGAACTCCAGTAGTCGGGACCTGTACTCCTCGACCTTTGGGGAATAGCCGAAATCCATGACTGCGAAGTTACCGTCCGGAGCCGTCTTCGTGCTCGTCATACGACCAGGTCTCAGGGTCCGATCCTGATGGTGGGTCTTCCGCGGGCAGGTCATAGTCGAGTTCAGGGATCGAAACCGGGTCTCGAGGACGAGATCCGGAGCTGAACTCGGACACCAGCATCCAGCCGGCGAGGATTGCCAGGAAGATCAGATTGAGTCGCAAGGCGACGAAGAGAGCTATGCCGGAGGTCACCATGAAAATGAGGCGGGCCCAGACATCTGCCTTGTCCGGGACGACTTTGGTCAAGAGGGACATGAGCAGATGGCCGCCGTCCAACGGCCGGATCGGCAGCCAGTTGAGGAGTCCCCAGAACACATTGACATAGATGAGGAGCCGTACCGCAAGTCGGACCACCGGCTCGTCGAATGGGCCGAAGTAGAGAGAGAGTCCCCACACGATCCCACCGAAAGCGAATCCGACGGCAGACCCGGCTGCGGCCACCAGGGCCCGACGCCCCGGTGGCAACTCCTGATCGGGTACACCCCATCGGGTCAGGCCTCCGAGTCCGTTCAATTCGATGGAGACGGACGCTCCAAAGGAACGCGCCACCAAGGCGTGCCCGAGTTCATGGACGATTATCGAAACGAAAATCACCAGTATCCAGGTCACCACGAAACGCCAGTCTGTGGAACCCGAGAACCAGGCGAGAGCGGCCGCGATCAGAAGGAACGAAGGCTGAATCGTCACCGGGATGCGGAAGAGGCGGAAAGTTGGCAAGCCCCAATGATGCCTGATCTGGGCCGTGAGCGCGGCATCACGCAGAATCGGTAGGCTCGACTCATGCACGATGATCTCAGGGCGGCTGTCGCCGCCGACATGCCCCGCCTGAAGGACCTCTTGTTCGATCTGATTCGTATGGAGTCGGTGAGCGCTGACGGCCACGACCGGGCCAAAGTCAGATCCACTGGCGAAGCGATCGTGGCGCTCGTCGAAGAGGCAGGTTTTGAGAGGGCGCAACTCCTCGAGAGCTCGGAGGGTCATCCTGCCGTGTTTGCGGAGATCCCAGCCCCCGACGGTGCCCCCACTCTTCTCCTCTATGCCCACTACGACGTTCAGCCAACCGGACCTATCGAGGAATGGAGGACCGGGCCGTTCGAGCCGTTCGAGGACAACGGGCGTATCTACGGTCGTGGCGCATCCGATGACAAGTCAGGGATCGTCATGCACCTCGGTGCGATCGCGGCGCACGGCGACCAGCTACCTGTTGGAGTCCAGCTGTTCCTGGAAGGCGAAGAGGAGGCCGGCTCGGGAGGTCTGCCGGAACTCCTCGAGCGCTACTCGCACATGATCACCCCGGACGTCATCGTCATAGGTGACGGTGGCAACTGGCAGGTCGGGGTGCCGGCTGTCCTGAAGTCACTACGTGGTCTCGCCGCGGTCAAGCTGGAGCTGAGGACGATCGATTCCGCGGTCCACTCGGGACTCTTCGGAGGGATGGTGCCCGATGCATTGATGGCTCTGTCGAGACTGCTGGCGACTCTCCACAACGATGACGGGAGTGTGGCGATCGAGGGACTGGTCAGCGGAGAGGTCGAAAACCCGATGCCGGTACCCGAAGAGCTTCTCCGCTCTCAGGCTGGGGTTCCGGACGACCTGGAATTCATCGGCACCGGCCACGTTCTGTCCCGTCTCTGGACCCAGCCATCGATCTCGATCCTGGCGATCGATGCTCCCCGCGTCGCCGAGGCAATCAACCAGCTGGTTCCCGTCGCCAGGGCCAAGGTGAGCATGCGTATTGCACCGGGACAGGACACGAAGGCTGCCCTCGAGGCCCTCAAAGACCATCTGCGCTCCCATGTGCCCTGGGGTGCCCAACTCGAGTTCATCTACGAAGAGTCCGGGGATGCCACCACGCTGGACACTGACAACTTCGCGGTCAACGCCTGGAAGGAAGCCTTTGTCGAGGCCTACGGCATCGAGACCGTGGAAATGGGGACCGGAGGATCGATCCCCTTCATCTCCATGTTCAGCGAGAGATACCCCGGGATACCGATCTTGGTGGTGGGCTGCGGAGACCCTACATCGGCGATCCATGCCCCGAACGAGAGTCAAGACGTGGACGATGTGGAGAAGGCCACACTCTCTGAAGCCATCGCATTCAGACTGATAGCCGACAGATTCTCTCACTAGTCAAGGCCGCGTCACCTGGCGCCGATGAAGCCGTGCTGACGCCAGCCCTCGTAGACAACGATGGCGACGGCGTTGGCCAGATTGATCGACCTCACGTCGGGAACCATGGGCAGCCGGACACGACCTGTGATCCAAGTCTGATCCTTCACGTCGACTGGCAAACCCACCGACTCGGGCCCGAAGAGAAAGGTGTCTCCGGCCCGGTAAGCGATCTCGGAGTATGAGGCCTCTCCATCGACTGTGAGGGCAAAGATCCGCCCCGGATCTAGCGCCTTCCGACAGGAGTCGATGTCGGAGTGAACGGTGACAACGGCCCGGTCCCGGTAGTCCATCCCGGCCCGGCGGAGCTTGGCGTCATCCATCTCGAAGCCAAGGGGCTCGACCAGATGAAGCTGGCAGCCAGTGACCGCGGCCAAACGCATCACGTTCCCAGTGTTTGGCGGAATCTCAGGTTGGAAGAGGACGATGTTGAACATCAGCGGAGGTCGAACAGACGAAGATGAACATCCTCGGCCTCTCGTAATCCGTCGTAGTCGACCTCCACGGTGTCGACCCCTCTGGCGATTGCCATCACCCTCGCCTGTGGTGAGATCGACTGGGCCACGAACATGCCTCTCACGGGTGCCAATCTGGGGTCATTGTCGAGCCGCTCCAGGTAACGCACGAGCTGTTCCACCCCATCGATTTCGCCTCTGCGTTTGACCTCGACGGCCACGGTCCGGCCATCGGCATCGACGCACAGGAGGTCGACCGGGCCGATGTCCGTCGGGTACTCCCTTCGAATGAGTTGGAGGCCCTCCTCCAGCACCCACGGCTGCTCGGCGAGAAGCTCCTGGAGATGGGCTTCGACACCGTCCTTCTGCAATCCCGGATCATCCCCAAGCTCATGCGTCACGTCTTCGAACACCTCGTGGATCCAAACAGTCAGGATTTCGCCTCTCGAGTTGGTCACGACCCAGCGATCCTCATAGGTCTCGAGAAAGTTGGGCGCCACCATCCAATTCAAGGGCTTGGAAGCGTTCCCGTCGGAGTGGATCGCCAAGGTCCCGTCAGCTTTGACCATGATCAGCCGGGTTGCCTCAGGGAGATGGGCTTTCAACCGACCGGAATAGTCGACACTGCATCGTGCAATAACCAGTCTCACGGCTGGCGAGGGTAAACGACCAGATCCCGGTACGCACCCGTAGCCGACTCCGGCCCATCCATCTACGACTTCGCAGATACACTCGCTCGACGATGCCCGTAGCCAGCCCTGAAACCTACCGTGCCATGCTCGACTCAGCCCGGGAGGGAAGGTTCGCCCTGCCTGCGATCAACGTGAGCTCGTCGAGCACCATCCTCGCCGCCCTCGAGGGCTTCGCTGAGGCCGGTTCGGACGGGATCCTACAGGTCTCGTATGGGGGTGGCGAGTTCGCCTCCGGACAGTCCAACAAGGACATGGCCCTGGGAGCGCAGGCCCTGGCTGAGTTCACCGGCGTGGTTGCACCCAGATACCCGAACCATGTGGCTCTCCATACCGATCACTGCCCGGCGGACCGGGTCGACGGTTTTGTGAGACGTCTCCTCGCGTTGAGTGATGAGCGGCGGAAGGCGGGCCAACCACCATTGTTCCAAAGCCACATGCTGGACGCATCCGAACTTCCGATGGAAGAGAATCTCGCCTTGGCGTCCGAACTCCTCGACGCATGCGCCCGACTCGACATCGTTCTGGAGCTGGAGATCGGCATCGTCGGGGGGGTTGAGGACGCCACCGACAACGAGAACGTCGACCGGTCGAAGATGTACACCTCTCCCGAGGACATGGTGAGAGTGTCGGAAGTGCTGGGCACCTTCGACCGTGGCCCCTACTTGCTTGCCGCGGTTTTCGGGAACGTACACGGGGTCTACAAGCCGGGTGCAGTCAGGTTGGACCCCGGAATCCTGCGCGACGGGCAGGCAGCGGTCGAAGGACGTTTTGGACCCGAGGCCAGACACTATCTGGTGTTCCACGGTGGAAGCGGGTCCAGTCTCACCGAGATCCATGAGACCCTCGGATATGGCGTCGTAAAGATGAACATCGACACCGACACCCAGTACGCCTACACCCGACCGATTGTCGACCACATGCTCAGCAACTATGCAGGGGTCCTGAAGATCGATGGTGAGGTTGGCGACAAGAAGGCTTACGACCCCCGTTCCTATCTGCGCAAGGCAGAGACTGGGATGGCCTCGAGGGTGGTCGCAGCATGCGAGATGCTCAAGTCTGCCGGTCAGTCGATCGGATGATCGAAGGACCACCCTCCGTTTACACCTGTATCGACTGCGGGGGCGACGCCCACCTGATCTCGTATCTCTCGCCAGACGAGCCACTCGAACCCGGGACCGCCCTCGCCTACCGCTGTTCGGATTGCTGGGAACGCTTCGACGTCGTTTGGGAGGAGGCCGAGTAGACGCCGCGTCACGCTATTCCCCACCTGTGGGGGAGACCTCACGGACGCGTCCGGGCGAAGGGGGTTTTCGTGACCCACTCATAGTGGGAGTCCCTTCCAACTGCCCACTGTGGTAGTACCTGGTGACCAGGTGGGGCTTCAGGGCTGTGCGCCGGATTCGTCGCTCAGTTCTCCCAGCGGTGGACCCTGATCGAGTCCGGATCAAAGCCCATCTCCAGACAGAAGGCCGTGAACTCGCTTTCGGGCACCCCACGCCACTCCAATTGGTCGAGAGACTGTGGGATGGGAACATCGAGACGGAGGGTCGTGAGGTCCCGGTACAACATCGCTAGAGGACGCATCGTGGCGAGTGTGGCCGCGAGCTTGTCCGCTCCCCTGGGGGTGACCTCCCATTCGGCCACCTCATCGGGAATCATCTCCAGACGTCGGTACCGGGCCAGGACTGCCGCTGCCGACTTGGCTCCCCAACCGGGCAGACCCGGGACGCCGTCGGCGGTGTCGCCGACTAGGGCCAGGTAATCGGGGATCGACTCGGGGCCGATGCCGAACTTGTCGTTGACTCCTGCCTCGTCGACCACCTTCTGCTCCCTCCGGTTATAGGTGACAATCCGGTCGGCGACGACGACTTGCATCATGTCCTTGTCAGGGCTGAGAATCACTACCTGTTCGACGTCCTCCACCCATCTGACCGCAGCTGAAGCCAGGGCGTCGTCGGCTTCGAACTCGTAGTTCTGCCAAACCACCACACCGATGGCCTCGAGCGCCCGCTCGGCCAGAGGAAACTGAGCCAGGATCGCCTCCTCCATCCCGATGGACGACTTGTACCCGACGAACATGTCATTGCGGAACGATTCGACGACCGTGTCGAAGCTGGCAGCCACATGGGTCACCCCTGGCTCTCTGAGGAGGGCGAGGGTCGACTCGAGGATCCCCAATGTGGCTCGGAGGTCCGTTCCGTCGGGACCGACCACGGTGTCCTTCCGGCCGAAGTGAGCCCTGAAGATTTCGTATGTACCATCGAGCAAGTGGAGACGCACGACCCCGATCCTAAGCCTTCCGAAGACCCCTGGGACCAGTTCTCCGCTGAGTTCAAGGGTCTCGGCCACAAGCTCCAGGCCACCTATCGGGGCGTCGTGGACGAGCAAGGGCCATCCGAAGGCGAGGTGCGGGAAGCTTTCTCCACACTTGCCCGCGCCTGGGGTCTCGTGGCGGGAACCGTAGGAACGGCTTTCAATGACCCAGAGACCCGGAGCAAGCTGAAGCTGGCGGCCACTACCTTCGCCACGGCGGTCGGCACCACCCTCGCCGACCTCGGCGCCGAACTGAACCGGGCCGACGAAGAAGAGTGAGGTCAGCGGGTCCTCGCCCTACATGCGAGTAAACCGTCCAGCACCCCCGACCCTGAGGCGGCACCATCGACAGTGACCGCAAATCTGCGACCAGGGGTCAGCGAGACTTCGATCGCCGGACCTGATCAGCACGACAGATTGTTCTGGAACTAACCGAAGAGAGAAGCGCCTCAGGCTCCTCCCCTGCTGAAATGGGCTCGATGGGGCCACTGATATCGGCTGAGGAACTCTCAACACAGCTAGAGAGGGTGCGAGTCTACGACCTGCGTTGGTCGCTGACCGACCCCGCCCATGGCAAAGCCACCTACCTTGCCGGGCACCTACCGGGGGCCGTCTTCGTCGATCTCGACCATGACCTTTCCGGGCCACCCGGACTCGACGGACGTCATCCTCTGCCCGATGTGGGGACCTTTGCCCGGACTCTGGGACGCCTCGGAATCGATCCGGCCAGTGATGTGGTGGTGTACGACGACATGGCCGGAGTCGTGGCAGCACGGATGTGGTGGATGCTCCAAGCGATAGGTCATCGATGTGTCCGACTGCTGGATGGGGGTTACCAACATTGGGTATCGCTCGGGCTGCCCGTCGCAACGGAGAATGTGGATCCCCAGCCTTCCGACTATCCGGTCCCCGCTCGATTCTCCGGTGTGGTGACCCGTCACGACCTCGAGGGCCGCACGTTGATCGACGCCAGGGCACCCGAGAGATATGCCGGGTTGGTCGAGCCGGTCGACCCCAAGGCCGGCCACATACCGGGTGCGTTGAACCGCCCTACGGGCCAGAACCTGGGTCCGGACGGCCGATTTCTCGCCGCCGATACCCTCCGCGGCATCTACGCCAAGCTGGAGAACCCGGTCGTCTCTTGTGGTAGCGGGGTCAACGCTTGCCATGATGCGGTCGCAATGCTCATCGCCGGATATGACCTACCCGATCTCTACCCCGGATCGTTCTCCGAGTGGGCCCGACGAGGGCTGCCGGTGGAGACAGGTCCATGATCGACGACCGAATCGTCGAAGCGATCGAATTTCAGGACACCGACCTGCTCCTAGGGGCCGTCAACCGCTTCTGTACTGCCGGAGACTGGAAGACCCTCGTCGAACTCCGGGCACGTTGCCAGGAGGCCCTGACCAGGGGGCGTCAGCTCTGGGGTGTCGATGAGCACATCCGCTATCGACTGGCCCTGGAGGCCCCCGGAAGCTGGGCCGGGCCAGCGGTGGCCGAAGGGCCTGCCCGGTTCACCCTCGGTCCGTTGGCCGAGGTCGCGGCCAGCACCAAGACCTGGGCAGAGCTGAGTCCCCATCTGGAGCTTGGGCCAATCCGGATGACTGTCGCGGCGGAAAGGAGCGTGCGTGGCGACGGCGGAAGCGGGGAGGTCCCGGATCTACCGGATCGACTCCAGTCCTGGGAACCGACCTACTCGCTGGCGACCTACCACGCTGACAAAGTGGAGACACCCGCTCCGCCACTCCCAACCCTCACAGAAACAGACCTGCCCCGATCCTCGACACAGATAGACGACTTCGACTCCGAAGCCGCCCTTGCTGACTTGGTCAACTCCTGGACCACCGAATCGAACGGGAGATGTGACGTGTCCGCGGTCGAGGGTGATGCACGGTCGGCCATCCATTCCCTCGGGCTGAGAAGGGCCAGGATCGGTCGTTTGAATCCGGATCAGGCGATAGCGTGGATGGCCTGGGTGGGAGCTTCAGGCGGAGCCCACGGCCGCCGCCGGGGTGCGGCAGCCGGGCGATACGCAGCATGGTGGGTAGTGGCCACCCTGGCCGACCTCTCCTGGCCTCCCGACCCCGACGAGGTGGGAAACGCCGCGGCGAGTATGAAATGGCAATGGTTCGACGACGGGGCCCCACCTACGGGATGGTCGTTTCGTCTCGCAGTGGAGGATCTGGACTCCGGTCTTGCCTGGGCAATCGCCGCCCTCGATTCGGCCGATTGACCTCCTTGGCTACCGAGGACCCGCCCGCTTCGTCTCAGATTTAGGATCCTGGGCATGGCTACCTGGGCGCAGTTCACGAAGGAGGCACCGTACGTGTCCGAGGTGTTCTCCCGACGCCATGCCGCCACCGGAAAGCTCTGCATGCTAGGCACCATCAAGGCCGACGGTTCCCCACGCGTAAGTCCTATGGAGCCCAATATCTTCGAGGGTCAACTGGTACTAGTGGGCATGCCCGGCACCACGAAGTTCAGGGACCTGACGAAGGATCCTCGATTCGAACTCCATACCGCCACCATCGATACCGGAGTGAGTGAGGGCGACGCCAAGGTTTCCGGAGTCGCCGAGAACTTCCCCGACGCAGAATTCCAAGGCCGATTTCTGGAGGATCTGTACGCCACAAGCGGTTTCGATCTCCGCGGCCAGTTGTTCGACCCATTCTTCGTCGCCAACATGACCGGGGGTTCCTGCATCGAACTCGACACCGACCGCTTGAAGATCACCATTTGGATACCGGGCGTGGGCGAGCGGATCGTCCACCGGACCTGAGAGGCAACCCGTGAACCTGGTGGCTGGTCACGATGGCGTCACCCGCTGCTGGTGGGGTGCGGAGCCCGAGATCTATCGGATCTACCACGACACTGAATGGGGTCGACCCACGACCGACGAAACTCGACTATTCGAGAAGATCTGCCTCGAGGGGTTTCAGGCCGGCTTGTCGTGGCTGACCATTCTCAACAAACGGGAGAACTTCAGGGATGCATTCGCCGAGTTCGATCTGATCAGAGTGGCCGGGTTCGGTGAAGCGGACGTCTCCAGACTCCTCACAGACTCCGGGATCGTCCGGCATGAAGGCAAGATCCGCTCCACTATCAACAACGCCCGCCGAGCATTGGAGTTGATCGACGAGCAGGGTTCGTTGGCCAACTACTTCTGGAGGTTGGCACCGCCGGAAGCGCAAACCCCTGGCGAGATCCCAGCCACCACCGCCGAGTCGACCGCCCTCTCGAAAGATCTGAAGCGCCGTGGATGGACCTTTGTCGGCCCCACCACCATCTACGCCTTCATGCAGGCGATGGGGTTGGTCAACGATCACGTCGACGGCTGCCATGTCCGGGTCGAGTGCGCCGAACTCAGACGCTTCGCTCTCCGGGACATCTAGGGTTCTACCCCACATGGACCGTCCCTCCTTCACCATCGGGATCGAAGAGGAGTACATGGTTGTGGACCGCCAGACCCGGGACCTGGTGCAGAGTCCTCCACCGGAGATGTGGGATGCACTCGGAGAGGTCCTGGGCCACCAGGTCACACAGGAGTTTCTCAAGGCCCAGATCGAGGTGGGGACCAAAGTCGCCTCCCGGATCTCCGACGCGAGGGCGGACCTGGCAAGACTCCGTCGGGACCTGTCCAACGTTGTAGGCGAGTATGGGGCAGCCATCATCGCCTCCTCGACACACCCTTTCGCCAACTGGGCTCGACAGGAGACAACCGACCACCCGCGGTATGAGGCGTTGGCCACCGACCTGCAACAGGTGGCGCGACAACTCGTGATATGCGGCATGCACGTGCATGTCGGC
>JBGTEJ010000077.1:0-36871 GCA_041747855.1 Acidimicrobiia bacterium
CAACTGCGAGACTGTGTAATGGGCAAGTCAGGAGAGAAACCAGCCCCCGAAGGGTACAGTTTGGGTGTTGAACCCCGAAAAGACTGACGACTCCGTGGAATCTGAGGGACCGGCCCACAAGGTCAGGTTCGTGACTGCGACCTCTCTTTTCGACGGCCACGACGCCTCGATCAACATCTTCAGGAGGATCCTGCAGTCCTCCGGGGTCGAAGTGATCCATCTCGGACACAATCGGAGTGGGGCGGAGATCGTCGGCGCGGCGATTGACGAAGACGCTCACGCCATCGCCGTGACCTCCTATCAGGGTGGTCACATGGAGTTCTATCGCTATCTCCGTGACTTGCTGGTCGAAGGGGGAGCGGGGCATATTCGTCTGTTCGGAGGTGGAGGAGGGACCATCCTCCCCGACGAGGGTGAGGAGTTGGGGGCGTACGGGGTGACCCGGATCTACTCCCCTGACGATGGACGGCAGTTGGGTCTCCAGGGGATGGTGGCCGACATGCTGGCCCGATCGGACTTCCCCACCGGCGAGTTGCCGGCCGACTTCGAGCTCGACAGCATCACGGCGGACAATCGATTGGGCTTGGCCGGTCTGATCTCGGCCGCGGAGAACTACTCCGACAAATATGCCGACGTGTTCGAGGAGCTGGAACGACGAGCCGCCACCTCACCGGCCAGAGTCGTGGGGATCACCGGGACCGGCGGATCCGGAAAGTCCAGTCTCGTCGACGAGGTTCTTCGCCGACTGCTGCTTGACTTCGAGGACATCAAGGTCGCAGTGATCTCAGTCGACCCGTCGAAACGCCGATCGGGTGGTGCCCTACTGGGAGACCGCATCAGGATGAACTCATTGCCCCACCCCAGGGCCTACATGCGGTCCCTGGCGACACGTCAGGCCAATCTCGCCCTGTCCCCCCACGTCCATCATGCGATAAACGCGGTGAAGGTCGCCGGATACGACCTGGTCCTGCTGGAGACCTCGGGTATCGGTCAGTCCGACACCGAGATCGTCGACTTCTCCGACATCTCGATGTATGTGATGACTCCTGACTACGGTGCCGCCACCCAGCTCGAGAAGATCGACATGTTGGACTTTGCCGACCTGGTGGCGATCAACAAGGCCGACAAGGAAGGCGCGTTGGACGCCCTGCGGGATGTTCGTAAGCAATGGAAGCGGAATCACCTGCAGTTCGGTCTCACCGACGATGAGGTGCCGGTTCACCTGACCATCGCATCCGATTTCAACGACCCCGGCACGAACCGTTTCTATAAGGCGTTCGTCGGGTCGCTGGGATGGGAGTCCGATCTCGAACTCCCCGTTGCTGCCGAGGCCAAACAGCATGTGGTGCCCCCGGAGAGAAGTCGATACCTGGCCGAGATCGTCGAGGAGGTGCGTGGCTACAACCTATGGGCGCGTCAACAGGCTGACGCCGCCGAAGAGGTCTACCGACTCGAAGGGGCGGCCGACGCCGGACTCGAGGTCGGCGGCCGGATCGATGAGGCCCGGGAGAAGGTCACTCCCGAAAACCTGAAGGCCCTGGAGCGATGGGAGGGCATGCTCGCCGAATACTCGGGGGAGGAGTTCATCTATTTCGTCCGAGGACGGGAGATCCGGGTGCCTCTACATCACGAGACCCTGTCGCACACCAGGGTCCCCAAAGTCGCCCTCCCCGGCTACAGGTCTTGGGGTGACCGGCTGGAATGGCTCCTGCAAGAGAACGTGCCGGGGGAGTTCCCCTATGCGGCAGGGGTGTTTCCTTTCAAGAGGGTTGAGGAGGATCCTGCCCGGATGTTCGCCGGAGAAGGGCCACCAGAGCAGACCAATGCGCGGTTCCACTACCTGTCGTCGGGGCTGGCCGCCAAACGTCTCTCCACCGCTTTCGATTCGGTCACCTTGTACGGGGAGGACCCCCACGAGCGCCCCGACATCTACGGCAAGGTGGGCAACTCGGGGGTGTCGATCGCCACGCTCGACGACGCCAAGAAGCTGTATTCCGGCTTCGACCTCTCCGACCCCACCACCTCGGTGTCGATGACCATCAACGGGCCGGCGCCGATGATCCTCGCCTTCTTCATGAACGCCGCCATCGACCAGGCCTGCGAGACCTACATCACCGAGCATGACATGTGGGACCAGGTCGAGTCGAAGATGGCCGACATCTTTGGTGACGGTCCCCGGCCGGAGTATCACGGCGGACTGCCGATGGGCAACACCGGCCTCGGATTGAGGCTGCTCGGAGTCACCGGCGATCAGGTGCTGGATCCCGACGTCTACCAGCAGATCAAGGCCGACACCATGTCACGGGTCCGGGGGACTGTCCAGGCCGACATCCTCAAGGAGGACCAGGCCCAGAACACCTGCATCTTCTCCACGGAGTTCGCCCTGAGGATGATGGGCGACATCCAGCAGTACTTCGTCGACAACGACGTCCACAACTTCTACTCGGTCTCGATCAGCGGGTATCACATGGCCGAGGCCGGGGCCAACCCGATCACCCAGCTTGCCTTCACGCTGGCGAACGGTTTCACCTTTGTCGAGAACTATCTGGCCCGGGGTATGGACATCGACGACTTCGCTCCCAACCTCTCCTTCTTCTTCTCGAACGGGATCGACGCCGAGTACGCCGTCATCGGCCGGGTGGCGAGACGGATCTGGGCAAAGGCGATGAAACACAAGTACGAGGGCAACGACCGCTCCCAGAAGCTCAAGTACCACATCCAGACTTCAGGTCGGTCCCTCCATGCCCAGGAGATCAGCTTCAACGACATCCGCACCACCCTCCAGGCCCTCTATGCGATATATGACAACACCAACAGTCTCCACACCAACGCCTACGACGAGGCGATCACCACACCGACCGAAGAGTCGGTCCGAAGGGCCTTGGCCATCCAGTTGATCATCAACCGTGAGCTGGGGCTGAACAAGAACGAGAACCCGCTCCAGGGGAGCTTCATCATCGAGGAGCTTACCGACCTGGTGGAGGAGGCGGTCCTCCTGGAGTTCGAACGTCTCAATTCCAGGGGTGGTGTGCTCGGGGCGATGGAGCGGCAGTACCAGCGGACCAAGATCCAGGAGGAGTCGCTCTACTACGAACAGCAGAAGGAGTCGGGTGCCTACCCGATCGTGGGCGTCAACACTTTCCTCTCGAAAGAGGGCTCGCCGTTCCAGATCCCCAAGGAGTTGATCCGCTCCTCGAGCGAGGACAAGGACCGTCAGATCACCAACCTGAGGGCCTTTCAGCATCGGAACCGGGAGGCAGCCGAGACCGCCCTCGCCGACCTGCAGAAGGCCGCGGTGCAGGGCGACAACCTGTTCGAGAGTCTCATGGAGGCAGCCAAGGTTGCGTCACTGGGCCAGATGAGCCGTGCCCTATACGACGTCGGCGGCCAGTACCGCAGGAACATGTAGCCGTGGTACTCGTAATCGACCGCGAGTCCGAAGGTCCCACAAAGGACAGTCGCCTCTGGATGGTTGCGGGAGCGGTGGTCGTTCTCGTCATGGCATTCGTGGCATTGACCCGCCCCCCGTCTGAGGTTTGCCCGCCTGAGTTGGAGGACTACACGGACCCGGACGGACAACCCAGCGGAGTGGTCTGCGAGAGCCCCCTAATCGGGGCCTGGCAGCTGGTCGGTCTTGAAGTGGAGGGGGAATTCATGGACATTCCATCCTCCGACGATTGGGGAGAGTTCGGCGGTTGGATATCGGAAGTGTACGGGGATTCGGTCGACACCCCATTGGGGGACATTCGGGGAGGTTTCGCAGGTTGGGTCGAGTTCCGAGTCGATGGGTCGATGTCGGGGCGGTTCTGCAATACGTTCGGGACCAACTTCCAGGTTTCAGCAGACACGTTGCGCACCGGCGAAATGATCAGTACTGCCCGGGGGTGTGCCGGCCAAAGAGGCGAAGTAGAGCGAGTCGTGCAGACGGCGTTTCGATACACCAAGGCCACCTTCTCGATTCTCCCGGGCCGGACCCTCCAACTGATTTCGGGGGAGACCACGATGACTTTCGTCTCATTCGGCTACTGATGGACTGTGGCAAAGTTTATGTTGGTTTAGCATATAAAGGGGTTGACAGGATGCGATCCGCTCAGTACGATCGAACATATGTTCTCCACTCGAATCAGTTCCATCGACCAGTTGGAGAGGCGGCTCCTAGAGAACCAGGAGGAAGTGTCACGCCTCTTCGGTGAGCAATTCGAGCTTCTCGAAGAACTCGACCTCCGCCATGTCGCCTCAGTCGACGGATGCCGCACACTCGCTGAGTGGGTCGCTTGGAAGCTCGACATGTCGCAGCACCGGGCACGGCGGATCGTCCGCACCATGAGGCGATCTGCCGACAGGCCGGAACTGAGACACGCCCTTGCATCGGGCGTCTCCTTCGACCGGGTCGAGGCTCTGTCGAGGATCGAAGACAACGTCGGTCTTTGGGAGGGAATGAGCGTCGGCGCAATCCATCGCGAGGCGACGCGCCTGGCAGGTTCGCAGAGCGACACCTTCCGTGGCCCGGATGATCGCTTCCTGGTGATGCAACCCAGTCTCGACGAAGGCTGGTACAAGTTCTACGGCGGGCTCGATGGCCCTGCCGGCGCGATAGTCGACAAGGTTCTCTCGCAAGCTGCCGACCGAATTCAGGAGCGAAGCGAAGGTGTCACCACCACGGCGTCCTGGCGCAAGGCCACGGCACTCGCCGAGTTGTGTGTCTCCGACCAACCGATGCCGGCCCAGGTCACCGTCTTCGTCGACGCCAAGCATGCTGCCTCCGCCAATGGTGCCAGCGGCATCGTGCTGGATAGTGGCCCTGCGGTCGGTACCACCGCACTACAAGCGATCCTCTGCGAATCGGTCACCGAAGTGGTGGCCAGGGCCGAAGACGGCCGATACATGGAATACGGCAGACGTCGGAGGACGGTGACGCCGAGCCTCCACCGGGTCCTGCTGGAGCGGCACACCGGGATGTGTGCGATTGACGGTTGTGAGTCGGCAAACCGCCTCCAGGCCCACCATGTCATCCCCTGGTCACGAGGTGGTCGGACCGATCAAGACAATCTGGTCCTCCTCTGCTGGTTCCACCACCATACGGTCGTCCACGACTGGGGCTACGAGATCTACCGGCAGCCCGATCACGGCCGGATGCGATTGCGACCGCCTCCGCCACAGGACCGACCTATCTAGGCCACAGCCCTCTCCGCCCACCCGCCTCCAAGACCGAATCTCCGCAAGTTACGACCCCAGCAACAGTTACCCTTGCGCCCTCTATGTCGAGGAACATTCCGGAGAAACCCGCACTCGAAGGACTCGAGGCGAAGTGGGGCGCATATTGGGAAGAGGCGGGTACCTACCGATTCGACCGTACCCGGACCCGGGCTGAGATCTTCTCCATCGACACCCCGCCGCCGACAGTCTCAGGGTCACTCCACATGGGCTCGGTGTTCGGATATGTCCAGACCGATGCCCATGCCCGCTACCGCCGCATGGCCGGCAAGGAAGTCTTCTATCCGATGGGTTGGGACGACAATGGTCTCCCCACCGAGCGACGCGTCCAGAACTACTACGGGGTCAAATGCGATCCATCACTGCCCTACGACCCCGATTTCACTCCACCCACAGAGCCTCCGAGTCCCCACTTGCCGATCAGTCGTCGCAACTTCGTCGAACTGTGCCACATCCTCACCGCCGAAGACGAGCAGGTCTTCGAGAACATCTGGCGATCGCTGGGTCTCTCGGTGGATTGGACCCAGACCTACGCCACCATCGATCCCCATAGCCAACGGACATCGCAGCAGGCTTTCCTCAACAACTTGATCCGAGGGGAGGCGTATTCGCAGGAGGCACCGGTCCTCTGGGACATCGACTTCCAGACTGCCGTGGCCCAGGCAGAGTTGGAAGATCGTGAGCGCCCCGCCGCCTACCACAAGGTGGCCTTCGCCCGACCCGACGGAAGTCCGCTCTACATCGAGTCCACCCGTCCCGAGCTGATCATCTCCTGTGTTGCCCTGGTGGCCCACCCCGACGACGAGCGCTACCAGGACCTCTTCGGCAAGACCGTCACCTCACCGCTCTTCGGAGTGGAACTCCCGATCAGGTCCCATCATCTGGCCGATCCCGAGAAGGGCACCGGGATAGCCATGGTCTGCACCTTCGGTGACACCACCGACGTCACCTGGTGGCGTGAGCTGGATCTTCCGATGAGAGCTGTGATCCAAAGGGACGGAAGGTTCCTGCAGACCACTCCGGGCTGGCTGGAAGGAAAAGGGGCAGAGACGTATCCGCAAATCGCAGGGCTCTACCCCAACCAGGTCCAGAGGAAGATGATCGAGCTACTCAAAGAGTCCGGTGATCTCGAAGGGGAGCCACGACCCATCACCCACCCGGTCAAGTTCTACGAGCAGGGTGACCGGCCACTCGAGATCGTCACCAGCCGTCAATGGTTCATCCGCAACGGTGGCCGTGACGACGCCCTGCGAAAGGAGTTTCTGGAGAGGGGAGAGGCACTGCGATGGGTCCCTGATTTCATGGGGGTCCGCTACCGGCATTGGGTCGAAGGTCTGACCGGTGACTGGCTGATCTCCCGACAGCGGTTCTTCGGTGTCGCCATCCCCCTGTGGTACCCGGTGCTGGAGGACGGCTCTACCGACCACGAGAATCCCATCGTTCCCCTTGACGAACAGCTTCCCGTCGACCCGAGCTCACATGTGCCCGACGGATACGAAGAGTCGCAACGCGGCCGGCCCGGAGGCTTTGTCGGTGATCCCGACATCATGGACACCTGGGCGACATCCTCCCTGACCCCCCAGATCGCCGGTCACTGGATCGACGACTCCGATCTCTGGACTCGGGTCTTCCCCATGGACATTCGCCCACAGGGACCGGAGATCATCAGGACCTGGTTGTTCTCCACGACGGTTCGATCACACTTCGAACACGGAGTTCTCCCCTGGCGCACGGCCACCATCAACGGCTGGATCCTCGACCCGGATCGCAAGAAGATGTCGAAATCGAAGGGCAATGTGGTCACTCCCGAGGACCTGATGACCGAGCACAGCCCCGAAGCGGTCCGGTATTGGGCATGCAACGGCAGACCCGGAACCGACACCGCCCTGGACGAGGGAGTCATCAAGATCGGTCGGAGGCTGGCAATCAAGATTCTCAACGCCGCCCGCTTTGCTCTTGGGTTCACGGAGGAGGATCTGGACCGATCCCACATTTCAGAAGCGCTCGACACTTCGATGCTGGCTGGTCTCGCCGGGGTGGTCGCACAGGCCACCGAGGCCTTCGAGGATTACGACTACGCCCGCGCCCTGGAAATCACAGAGCGGTCCTTCTGGGAGTGGACCGACGACTACCTCGAACTGGTCAAGACCCGCGCCTACGAGGATGGTCCCGAAGCCTCGTCTGCCCACGCATCACTTCAACTGGCACTGGGGATCTATCTGCGTCTCTTTGCCCCCTTCCTTCCGTTTGTCACCGAAGAGGTCTGGTCCTGGTGGAGGGAGGGTTCGATCCACCGAAACCCCTGGCCCAAGGGTTCGGAGATCGGTGATGTTGCTGGCCAGCCGGAGGTGATAGACGTGGCCAGTCGGGTCCTCACCGCGGTCCGTCGAGCCAAGTCCGACGCCCGGGTGTCGATGAAGGTCGACGTGTCCCGTCTCGAGATCACCGCTGACACCCTCACCATCGAGAGACTGAGACGGGCCGAGTCCGACCTTCTCGCCGCAGCGCGGGCCATAGGGATCCAATACCGGGAAGGGCCGTTCGAGGTGACCGTGGAGCTAGCCACGGACACCGGATGAAAACCACGATCGTCGGCGGTGGCCCGGGTGGCCTCTATCTGGCGATCCTGCTCCGGAGGAACAACCCCGGGGTCGATGTCACCGTTCTCGAACGCAACCGCGCCGAGGACGCATACGGGTTCGGGGTGGTGTTCTCGGACGAGACTCTCGACCACTTCGCCGCCGCCGACCCCGAGTCCTACGAGGACATGGCCGCCGCTTTCTCCCAGTGGGGTGACATCGAGGTTCGGCACATGTCGGGTCGGCGGATCGTTTCCGGAGGGCACGGGTTCTCGGCATCCTCCCGTAAGACACTCCTCCAGATCCTCTCCGACAGAGCGTCGAGCCTTGGAGCCGACCTCCGGTTCCTGACGGACGTCACCGATCTCACTGCACTCGGAGCCGACCTGATCGTCGGGGCAGACGGTGCCAACTCGACGGTGAGGAGGAGCCTGGACGACCAGTTCCGGCCAACCGTCGACTGGCGGGCCAACAAGTACGTGTGGTTCGGCACCCCGAAAGTATTCGAACGGTTCGCCTTCATCTTTCTCGATACCCCCCACGGGATGGTCTGGGCCCACGTCTACCCGTACTCTGAGGAAGGGAGCACCTTCATCGTCGAGATGGCCCCTGAGACATGGCGGGCGCTCGGGTTCGACTCAACCGACGGGCAGGCCTTCCCGCCGGGCACCAACGACGAGCATGCCCTCACCCGCTGTCAGGAGTTGTTCGCCGACCATCTCGACGGCCACCCGCTGATCGGAAACAACTCGAAGTGGCTCCAATTCCCCACGATCAAATGCGAGAAGTGGCACCACGACAACGTGGTTCTGCTCGGGGATGCCGTGCACACCGCCCATTTCTCGGTGGGCTCGGGGACCAAGCTGGCCATGGAGGACGCCATCTCACTCGCCGAACAGCTCACCTCCGGGTCGGATCTGGAGACGGCTCTCGCTGCCTACGCGACCGACCGGCGACCTGCCGTCGATAGCCTCCAACGTTCGGCGAAGGCGAGTCTGGAGTGGTTCGAGGGAGCCGACCGATATCGGGACATGGAGCCGGAACAATTCACCTTCAGTCTCCTCACCCGCAGCCAGAGAGTCACCTACGACAATCTCCGGGTCCGTGACCCGGGTTACATGACCGAGGTCGACCGCTGGTATGCAGGCTCAGACCACAGGTCGCCGGTTGAAGTCGGTCCCGGGGTTCCCCCCATGTTCCATCCTTTCCGGGTCCGCGACCTGGTGATACCGAACCGGATCGTGGTCTCACCGATGGACCAGTACTCCGCAGAGGACGGGGTCCCTGGCGACTGGCATCTCGTCCACCTGGGAAGTCGGGCGGTAGGTGGAGCGGGCCTGGTGATGACCGAGATGGTCTGTGTCTCCCCGGAAGGCAGGATCTCACCGGCCGACACTGGGCTGTGGAACGACGAGCAGGAAGCGGCATGGAAGCGGATCGTCGACTTCGTTCATCGGGACACCGAGGCCAGGATCGGCCTCCAGCTCGGCCATTCGGGGCGGAAGGGGTCCACCAAGAAGATGTGGGAGGGTGATAGCGATCCTCTCGACGAAGGCAACTGGGTGATCATCTCACCGTCTCCCATCCGATACCGATCCGATAGTCAGATCCCCAGGGAGATGACCCGCGGAGACCTGGACGACGTCCTCGGTCAGTTCGTCGCCTCCGCCGAGCGTGGGGCGCGTGCCGGGTTCGATCTTCTCGAGCTCCACTATGCCCATGGCTACTTGATGTCGAGCTTCTTGACCCCGCTCGCCAACCAGAGACAGGATGTCTACGGGGGGAGTCTGGAGAACCGAATGCGGTATCCCTTGGAGGTCTTCGACGCGGTACGGGAGGTTTGGCCGGCCGACCGCCCGATGTCGGTCAGGATCTCGGCTACCGATTGGGTACCGGGAGGCTTCGACGGTGACGATGCGGTCGTGTTTGCCCGGGCTCTGAAGGACCACGGTTGCGATCTGATCGACGTGTCGACAGGACAGACGAGTGTCGAGGCGAGACCCGAGTACGGAAGGCTCTACCAGACTCCGTACAGCGATCGGATCAGACACGAAGCGGGGATCGCCACCATGACCGTGGGGGCGTTGTCCTCGATCGACGACGTCCACAACATCATCGTGGCGGGAAGAGCCGACCTCTGCGTCCTTGCCCGACCCCATCTGGTCGACCCGTACTGGACCATGAACGCAGCGATCGACCTGGGATACACCGATCATCCGTTCCCCGATCAGTACCTCTCGGGGTTGACCGCGAGGAGACGGGAGCAGGACCCGATTCCCCCGGACGTGTTCCGAAGTTAGTGGGGGATATTCGAAGCCGACCGGTAGCCTCTGATGGTGGAAGCCGCCACCCTCGGTTCGATCCTGCTGTGGGCCGCCATTGGAGCAATCGGAGCCGCCCTTGTCGTCAGCGAAGTCTGGATGCGTCGGCTACTAGTTCTCGGGGTCACGCTGGCCTGGGCATCGATACTGATCCTGGTCGTTGCCCTGGTCACCGGCGACTTCACCCTCGAGTATGTGGCTCGTACCACCAGTCGGGCCACCCCGTGGCCGTATCGGGTCTCGGCACTCTGGGGTGGAATGGAGGGGTCCCTCCTGTTCTATGCCGCCATGTTGGGGGCAATTGGAACCTACGGGATCCGGCGGAGCGGGAGGATAGAGGCGGGTGTCGTGGCGCTCGTCACTCTCGGGTTTCTTCTTCTCACCGCTCTGGCCGCCGACCCTTTCAGCCGTCTCGACATCCCCGCCGTTGACGGGGGAGGCCTGTTGGCCATCCTTCAGCATCCGGCGATGATCTATCACCCGCCGATCCTCTACCTCGGCCTGACCACCCTGGTGGTGCCCTTCGCGATCACTCTGGGGTGGGTACGTGGTGGAGGAGGGGCAAGCTACTCAGGACCGTTAGATCTCCCCGCGTGGCTCCTTCCGACCCGACGATGGCTGACCTGGTCCTGGACCTGGCTCACCATCGGGATGGTCACGGGGGCCAACTGGGCCTACATCGAGTTGGGATGGGGTGGTTTCTGGGCATGGGACCCCGTGGAGAACACAGCCTTGATGCCATGGCTGGCGGTCACCGTCTTCTTCCACGCCTCGAGGGTGTATCGGCGTGATGGGAGACTCCATCGGGCGACGGTCCTATTTGCGCTCTTCCCCTTCGTCCTAAGTGTGTTGGGTGTCTATCTGACCCGCTCGGGTATGACCGGTTCGATCCACTCCTTCGCCGAAGACCCGGTCGTGGGGCGAATCCTGCTCGTCGCTGCAATCCTCATCACGGCATTGGTGGCTGTGTCGGTAGGTAGGACCGGTCGGGGGCCCGAATGGGGGCAAGTCGGAGCTGGACGGGATACGTGGCTGGCGACATGTGCGGGCCTCGTCTCCTTGGCCCTGCTTTTCATACTCATCGGCTCGGCCTACCCGGCTTTCCTCAAGGTGTTCTGGGACCGCACCGTCGTCGTCGGCCCGGGATTCTTCGTGACCACAGTTCTCCCCGTGGCTCTGGCTATCACAGCCCTGATCGGGTTGGCACTCAAGACCACCTGGTTCACGTCCCGTGTCGAGAAGCTCGACATTGCCCTCGCCCTGGGTCTGGCCGGCGGCACCGCGGGCCTCGCCGTAGGGTTCGCCCTGGAGATGTCATTGCCGGGAACCGTCCTCCTGGCAATGGCGGCGGGGGCGGTGGGCCTGCTCGTCTCGGATCTCTCGCGGCACCGGCCCAAACGCATGATGGTCCCTGCCTACCTGGCCCACCTTGGAATAGCGATCGTGTTGCTGGGTGTGGGCGGGAGTGCCCTCGGCGATGAGGCCAGCGTGTCGATGGTTCCCGGCGACACGGTCACGGTGGGGGATCGCACCCTGGTGCTGACCGAGATCATCTTCGGGGAGACGGATCGGTTCCTCTTCGCCGAGGGTGTCTTCGTGCTCGACGGCGGTCCTGTGCTCCGTCCCCAGATCCGCGCTTACGAGCGCCAGGGCGTGCCGGTGGCCGAGCCGGCCATGTGGTCAACGCCCATGGTGGACATCCTGGTCGCGGTGACGCTTCTCACCCCGGATGCTCAGGGTTTCGAGGTCAGTGTCTTTGTGAGACCTATGGTGTGGTGGGTGTGGGTTGGGGCTGTGATCCTGTCGATCGCTGGCGTCTACGCGCTCGTTTCGAGAGCCGGAGACGGCGGAGGGCGACGTCGATCGGCCACAACAACGTCGCCGCGAACAGGAACCACCAGCGTAGAGACCGGTTGATCACACCGTCCTCGAGCCCGCCAGGATCGAATGCCTGGGATGCCTCGATCTCGCCACGTCCTCCTGTCGCCGAAGAGATATTGGCCATCAGAGATGAGTTCGGTTCTCCGGGTATGAACTCGGCGGAGAAGGAGCGCGACGCAATCGCCGAAAGGATGGCTGATTCGCCATCGCCTCTGTCGAAAGCCACACCGACCGAATAGGAGCCGTCTTCGAGGGCGGGAACGTTGGCGATGAACTCGAAATCGGACACCCGTGACAGTCGGGCTTCGGTGGTGCTCCCGTCGGGGTTCCTGACCCGGGCCGTCGGAGCGGTGCCAGGAGCCCACGCCTCGGCGCCCTCGAGGCTGATACTCATAACGCCTTCGGTGATGACGGCCCTCACCCGTTGGCCCTCAGCCCCGGCGAGTGGGAACGTGTCCCGAATGACACCGGACCAGAACTCGGTGAAGCCGTCCCAGTCTGCCCAAAGTGATGCCCATCTCGATCCGGCATCCGAAGTCCAGGCGGTGACCCTGCCCAGCCCGAGTGTCCAAGTGGCGAGAAGAGGGTCACCCATGCTTCCCACCTGGAGCATCACGTCTGAGGTGGGTTTCGGGGTGGCTGCGATATAGCCGAGGAGCGCTGGCGATTCGGTGAGGTTGGCCACAGTCTCTGAGGAGGATGTGACGACCGGAAAGAACTCGCCTTCCGTGATGTAGGAGCGGCTCGCAAGGCGGGATTCGTTGACGAAGATCTCGGGGATCTCGTCGAGGTCCCGACCCGGGTAGAAGCGTCCCCGGCCAGCCTCGGCGAGCTGTTCGAGATCCTCGATGGCGCCTTCCCCGGTTGACACCACCGAGACTGTTATCCCTTCGGCGGCCAGCGCCTGAACCGCGGCCATGAGAGGGCTCTGGCCGATCCCGGTTCCGGGCTCGCCGAATCCGCCGGGGAGTTCACTGCTGAACCCGTCGGTGAACAAGATCATGTGCTTCAGTTCCTTGTCCGACTGGCGGAGGGATATCGCACCCTGCTCCACGGCCTGACGGATACGAGTGTCCCCGATCGGCTGAAGGGCACCCACCTCCTGCTCGACAGTGGAGAAAGAGTGGCCCTCCTGAAGAGGGAGGATCCAACGGGAGCTGCCGGTGAAGGCGAGGACACCGAACTCGTCCCTGGGACCGATCGCGCTGAACGCCTGCAGCACCGCGGCCTTGGCAATGTCGGTCTTGACGATTCCACTCCGGTCGACCTCGACCCCGTTGGTGCAGTGGCAGGCTCCCATCGACTCGCTGGTGTCGATGAGGAGGACCTGCGCCACTTCCGCCCGTCGGGTCGGATCCAGCGCCTCGCTATCGATGGGGAGCATGGCCTCGAATTCGGTGTCGTGGTAGGCCCCGGCACCATAGGAGCGGGGTCCACCGAGCACGATCATGCCCCGCCCCAAATCTCTGACATATGTGTCGAGAGCCTCAACCCCGTCATGACCTATGTCCCACACCGATGCATCTACCAGCACTACGGCCTGGTACACGGCCAGCCCGGCGAGGTCGGGAATCTGGGAGACCGGGAGCCTGCGGGTGTCGATGCCACTTGCCTGGAGAGCGAGCTCGAGAGCGGCGGCGTTGTCGAGCTCACCCTCGAGGATGAGAACGCTCGCCGGCCCGGCAACCTCGACACCCGCCTCGGCCTGATTGTTCTCCCTGACCAGATCACCTGGCATGACCACTTCGATATCGAGTATCTGGAGGCCGATCTCCGACGGGGTCACCTGGAATCGGACGGTGGTGTCGCCACGCACCAGATCGACATTTACCGACTGGACCCTCCGGCCGTTGTCATAGAGATGCACCGTGGCCGGGCTCGCCGTGGTCGAAGTGAGTGTGGCGGTGGCCGTGTACGACTCGCCGGAGTTGACGCGGGAGGGGGTGTCGATCCGAGCTACCGCAACATCGGTGAGTTGCTCACCGCTGATGGTGTGGACGTCGACCACGATCCCGAGTTCTTGGAGTCTGTCGATCTCGGCCTGAAGATCACCGCTGTTGGGTCTGCCATCGGAGACCAGTACCAATCGCTGTCTGGTCTCACCCGTGAGGAGGGAAGCACCGAGTCTCAATCCCCGGCTGATCGAGGTCGCATTCGGATCCACGCCGCGAGCGGCTCCGTAATGGACGGTGTCGAAGTTGGCAGCCATTCGGGCATCGGTGCCGAACTCCACCACCGCCCACCTCCCGTTGGCCGCCTGGCTGAGGGCATCGTCGACCCACTCCCGCGCCAGGTCTTTCGTCGTGCCGATCGAAGCTGACACGTCGACCACGAACACGGTTGTCACATCGCTGGACCGTTTTGCTACCAGCGGGTCGATCAGCGTGAGCAAAAGCAGGCCGACGATCAAAAGGCGTACCGCAAGCCCGGCATTCCACTGGGTCCTGGACACACCTCGACGCCGATAGCTGACGATCAGCTCGACAACCAGGAGGATGAGGATGGCCAGGATGAACCAGGGGAGGATCGACCTTGCCACCGTGCTGGCCGTGGGAGAGTCGTCGGGCCCGGAGACGGCAGGTCTCAGGTCGGGTAGCTCACGGACCGGAGCGAGTCGAGACTCGGAAGTGTCGGGGTTGACCGCGATGTCGAAGCGAGCGCCATCATCGCTCTCAACCACCCAGAATCCGGTGGCGTTGGCGAGGGGTGCAGAGTCTCCGGGCACGATCCGGATCTCCGAACCCCTGGGATCGATGACATTCACATGGGCTGGAAGGACCGGGATCGGTTGTCCCACCGTGATGCCCGCGGCCACCTCGCTGGAACTGGCGAGAGCACCGACCATCCGCGCTCCGAGAATCGGGTAGGCGATGTTGACCGGAAGGTTGGACTGTTCCAGGGTGAAAGCCAGGTAGAAGAATGGGATCTCGTCGATCTCGCCTCTGACCACCAGAGGGGCGCCAGGAGCACCGACCAAGACGGTGACACCCTCGACATGCAGCGCCTGTGCCGACGCGATCGCGATCCTGGAGAAGTCGATCTCGTCGAGGAGCGGGTCGTCGGCGATCATCGTCGGTACCGGAAACTCGATCCGACCGGACGGTGTGACTCCTGGGACCCCACGGGGGACATCTATGGCAATGAACGGAAGTGTCGGGGTCTCGGAAACCGCCACTCCCACATAGATTTCGAAGTCGACCTCTGCCGTTGCCGAGGTTTCTATCTCGACGTCGGGGAGGGCCGCCAGGAGCTGGTCAACGAAGAAGGTGTTCTCGCCGAACACCCTTGCCTTCAGGACTCCGAGACGGGGGGCCACGGCGTGTCGCTCGTTGTCGGCGGCGAGAAGATCCTCGCCTTCGAGGATTGCGGAGAGTCTGCCACCCAGTGGCAGCTCATAGACCCTCTCCACGGAAGAGTCCCTTGGGACTTCGATCAGTTCGGTACGGACCAGCTGACCGTCGACGAACAGATGGAGGTTCTGTAGGGCTGTCGGGCCACCCGTGTTCTCGACTGTCACACGGGCAGTCAGGACGCCGGGCCCCACGGTGGCGGAGAGGGCGGTGATGGCACGGTTGGTGTCGATAGCGCCGACCGGGACGAATTGCGTGCCCAGTGGGGCGAGTCGCTGCTCGAGTGGGGTGAGGTGGCCGTCGGAGATGAGCACATACCCGGTGGCCCGATCCGGATCGGAGAGTGACTCGGCGAGAGCGAAGGTTGCTTCATAGTCGACACCCGACGGCGAGGGCCGCACCGAGGTGATGATCCTCGAGAATTCGGACCGGTCGCTGTTGTGGGCCATGACGATCGATGGCCGGTTGGACGCCAGGACGATGCTCGCGGTACCACCGTCGGGAGCATCAGCTCGGAGTCCGATGGCGGCGGCGATGGCGGCCCCGAGACGGTCCGGGGTGCCGTCGATGGCCGTCATCGAACTGGAAGTGTCGACGATGAAGACGGTGTGCTCGGCCAGTGTGGCCTCCTCGAGCACGGCCGGTCGGGCCAGAGCGATGGCCAGGAGGATCGCCAGCAACAACTGGAGGATGAGGAGGAGACTGAAACGGAGTCTCTGCCAT
The DNA here is from genome assembly GCA_041747855.1 of Acidimicrobiia bacterium. Lineage (GTDB taxonomy): Bacteria > Actinomycetota > Acidimicrobiia > Spongiisociales > ZC4RG35 > ZC4RG35. The sequence goes on from JBGTEJ010000077.1 coordinate 16,069, forward strand.
GGTGTGGCGGCGGTGATGGAGTGTCGGAGACCGTCCCAGTGCAGGAGAGAACTGACATGTGTCGGAGGACGTCGTGGCGCCAGCATGTGGAGGACGATGATTGGCACGGTGAGCATCACCGCCAGAATCCCTGCGGGCAGGAGGAACGTCACCGGAGGACCCCGGCCTGTCTCCAGCTGCGGAGGAGCAGGTCCTCGACGTCCTCTTTGGCGTCGACAAGCATGTAGGTGCCACCGCTGGAGCCGGTAGCGGCGGTGACCTGGTCTCTCCATGAAGTGACCCGGGCGCGATAGGAACGTGCCACTTCTTCGGTGACACTGACCGTGAGACGTTTTCCTTCTTCACGGTCGACCAACTCGAGATCGCCGGCGTACTGCGGGTCGAGGTCCTCGTCGCAGACGACATGCACCACCAAGAGATCGCTCCCTCCGGCCCTGAGTCGGACAAGGTTCTGCCACTGCGGGGTGAGGAGATCGCTGATCAGGACGGTGATCCCGGGCACGGAAGATTGGCTGAGAAGGCTGCCCGCAGCATCCGACAATGGAGTTCGTCCTGCCGCCTGCAGCCCTTCCAGATAGGACATGAGAGCAGGCACGGAAGCCCGTCCTGAGAATCGGGGTGCGGCTGTCTTGCTCGGAAAGGCGTGAACGGTCACCGAATCGTGTGCGGTGAGAGAGATGAACCCGATAGCGGCGGCGAGACGTTTCGCCTGGTCCAACTTCCCGCCTATGGCCATCGACCCTGAGATGTCGATGAGGATGCGGACGGTGATGTCGTCGTCGGCTTCGTACAACTTGATGAGGACCTGATCGAGACGGGCCAGCACGTGGTAATCGATCCGTCTGAAGTCGTCACCCGGGTGGTACTCGCGGAAATCGGCGAAGTCCACCGTGTTGCCATAGCGACGGGAGGTGTGCTCCCCTCCAAAACGACCGACGAGGCGATACCGACTGTTGACCTGGAGACTCGCCAGCCGTGCCATGAGAGACGGGCTGAGGAGGCTCACGGGGTTCCCCGGATTTCAGCTTTCGGCTCGGGGGTGGATTCGAGGACCTCCTCGATGATGGTGTCGGCGCGTACACCTTCGGTGATCGCTTCGAAGCCGAGTACCAAACGGTGTCTGAGGGCAGCCGGAGCAGCCCATCTGATGTCGTCGGCGCTCACATGGGGTCGTCCGTCGACCAGGGCGGCGGCCGTGGCGGCGAGCACGATCGCCTGACCACCACGTGGTGAAGCCCCCCATCGGACATACTTGGTCACTGACGGAGAGGCGGAGTCACCCTGAGGGTGCGTTGCGGCGATCAAAAGGGCGACATATCTGAGGAGATGACCGGCGATGGGGAGCTTTGGTGTGGTGGCGATCATTGCCTCGACCTGCTCGATGTTGGCCACGACCGGAATCTCGGGGGCCGAACCTGTCGTGGTGCGTCGGAGTATCTCTTCGAGGACTTCGGCGGTGGGGGGATTGACATTCACCTTGAAGAGGAAACGGTCTAGCTGAGCTTCAGGCAGCGGATAGGTCCCCTCGAGCTCGATGGGGTTCTGGGTAGCGAGCACCAGGAAAGGACGTGGGAGGGGTCGGGTCACCCCACCGACGGTGACTTGACGTTCCTGCATCGATTCGAGGAGAGCGGCCTGGGTCTTTGGTGTCGCCCGGTTGATCTCGTCGGCAAGCAGGAAGTTGGTGAAGACCGGCCCGGGTCGGTACTGGAATCGCCGGTGCCCTTGATCGTCCTCCTCCAGTACCTGGGTCCCGACTATGTCGGCGGGCATGAGATCAGGGGTGAACTGGACTCTTGCAAAGTCCACGCTGATCGCGGTGGCGAACGCCTTGACCAATTCAGTCTTTCCCAGACCGGGAACACCTTCGAGCAGGACATGTCCCTCGGCGAGGAGTCCGATCAGGATCTGACGGATGAGATCTGGCTGACCGGCGATTCGGACACCCACGGCCCTTTCTATGGCGGAGGCGGTCGAGGCGTAGTTGTCGAGATCTTGGACCTGAAGCAAGGTCACTTCAGCGAACCTCGTTGGCCAGACGATCGAAGTAGCTGCGGACTATTCCCCGCATCGACGGGGGGAGACGCAGTCGTGACATCGCACTCTGTGCCTCTCTCATGTACTCGGAGATCATCCGGGAACGGGCGGTGATGGCCTCGCCGACATTGGTGTTCCCATCGCCGATGCCGACGGTCTCACCCTCACCGCTGCCACCTCCGATGCCCACCCGGATCTGTTCGGAGACGAGTCCCGGATCGATGGGAGCGTAGAAGTCGAGATGGTCCCACTCGCTCGGGTCGTGGTCTTGTGTTGCGCTACCACCGATGTTGCCGTTCCCGGTGCCGCCGTCCGTCGGGTTCCCGGAGCTGGTTCCACCGCCCCCACCGCTGGGATTGCCACCGACCTGACCGGTTCCGCCTTGACCCTGGCCTTCGCCATTGCCTTGGCCTTCACCCTCGCCTTCACCTTCCCCCTCGCCTTCGCCTTCGCCTTCGCCTTCGCCCTCACCTTCACCCTCACCTTCACCGCTCTGACCCGAGAGACGACCCTCCACCTGCTCGAGCGCCCCTTTGGTCTCGGTGACAGTCTGCTGTGACCGTGCTCTGTCGAGACCGCTGCGCTGTTCTGAAGCGGCCTGATCCAAGGCATCCGAAGCCTCTCCGATATCTCCGCTCTCCAACGCGTCTGCCGCTCGGCGGAGACTGTCAGCCAGGTCCGGGTTCCCGCCCGATTGTGAGTCGGCGAGATTCCGTAGTCTTTGTGCAAGTGCAGCCCGGTCACCCGCGGTGAGATTGTCGAGTTGGTCCGCAGTCTCCTCGAATTGGGAAGCGGCATCGCCAGTGAGACCGGGTTGGAGTGGTCGGAGTGCGAGGTCCTGGGCGAGTCCCTGGGCGGCCAGCTTCTCCTGTTGGAAGTTCGGGTTCAGACGGCTGTCGAGTCCCGCCTGTGTCCTGTCGAGAGCCTCCAGGGCGTCCTCGATCGAACGTGACTCCCGAATCTCGTTGGCCAGACGGCGTAGTTGCTCTGCGATCTCCTCCGCATCCTCAGTCTCGGACTCGGCGATTTCCTCAGCGAGCTCCTCGATCGTTTCAGCTTCCTTCTCGAGGGCGCGCTGCATATCACTGGAGAAGGCGGGGGTGCCACCTAGGGGTGGAAGGAGACCGATGATCAGGGCCAGGGCGGCGGCGGCACCGAGACGAACCAGTTTCCTCGGTTGCGGTGAGATCGGGATCGCCTTTGACGGTTGAGTCGAAGCTGCGATCGCATCGGCCCTGGTTTGGATCTCGTCGTGGATCTCGTTGTCGGAGTCCCGGAACTCGAGTGCGGTGGTCAACGCGTCGCCGACTTTCAAGCCACGCTCCGCGGCTCGGGAAGCCTGCCAGTCGCTGATCCGGAAGGTATAGGCCCTGACCAGGATGACTGCGAGGGTCATGCCGGCCAGAAGGAGTGAAGACAGAAGGGCCCTGTCAAACGGGGTGAGCCATTGAGCGAGGAACAAGAGGACTATTCCCGTCCCTAAGTAAGGGGCCACCATCTGCAGGGTGGCGACCAACCACGAGAGACGTATCCGGGACCGGATGCGATGAAGAAACTTCTTGCGTAACTCGCTCATTTGTTCACTCCCTCCGCTTTTGACGCACCGGAAGCGGAAGCGGTTCCGGATTTGGGAGTCATGATCGCGAGTTAAGCAGCGGGCCGGGCATAGTCAGGGCAGGTAGATGACCCGGTCATCCCTTTCCTGTTGTCGGATCCGACCTTTGATGGTCAAGTGCTCGAGGTGCGATAGGGTCTCCAGGAAGGCCAGGCGGGATTGGAGGGCGTCCAGGTTGGGTCTGAAGGACTTCAACATCACCTCCCAGCCGGTGCTCTCGCCGTTTCTCACCAAATCAGCCATGTCGAGAAGTCGGCGATCGTGATGAAGGAGGATCTGTCGGGCTCGTTCGTCACCCCGGCCCATCAGCTCACCGTGGGCCGGGTAGGTGACCGTGAGCCCGAGTGCGATCAGACGTTGCAAGCCTTCCAGGTATTCACCAAGGGCGTCGCTCCCGTCGAAGTCGTACATGATCACGGGCGAGATACGAGGTAACACGTTGTCACCGGAGAACAGGGTCCCGGTACGGGTGTCGCGAAGACAGATGTGGGACCGGTCATGACCAGGGGTGTGGAGGACCTCCAGGGATCGGTCATGGCCGAGGTCGATCAGGTCGCCGTCGGCGACGGTGTGGTCGGGTGGATCGATCAGGGGCATGTAGTCGGCCCGCTGCCCGGGTGTCGCCGCCGCGATGACCGCGTCGGGTACTCCGTGGGAGCGTGCCACGCGGCGAAGTCTGCGGAAGAAGCCAGGGGTGTCGTTGTACTCGGACACACGGGTCGCGGCCGTGTCGTGCATCACGAAGCGACATCCCCACTCGCGGACCAGACGTGTCGACATCCCGACATGGTCGGGATGGAGGTGTGAGACCAGGAGGGTGTGCACCGATGACTCGTCCAGGCCGAGGAGCTCGAATCCGTCGCGAATCGCCTGACGCCCCTCCTCCCAGTCGGTTCCGCAGTCGATCAGAAGAAGCCCGTCGGAGGTCTCGATCGCATAGATATTGACCCAGGCAGGGGACTTGAACGGCAGTGGAGCCGGGATCATGTGGATCCCATTGCCCAGAGTCTGGGGGGCGGGGATGTTCAACGTCATCCGGAAATAGGTTAGGGGTGCGGTGTAGACCGCACCCCTAACGAGATTCGAGGTCTTCTAGGACCGGCGCGACCTGAGCATGACGAACAGGTACACGAAGAGGGCGCCAACACCCACCCGGACGAACCAGCGCAGCCAGTCGACCCCCGATGTCACACCTCCACCCATTGCCCCGTAGAGCAGGTCACCGACTACTGCGCCGGCGATACCGAGCAGGATGGTGACCAGGATCGAGATGTCCTGCCTCCCGGGTAGAACCATTCGGGCCAGGGCACCCACGACTGCGCCTGCGATAATCGCGTACAGAATTTCTGTCATCTTTCCTCCTTGTTCGGCGGTATGCCGTTCTTGTCCGGCAATCTGCCGGTTGTTAGACCGGCTAGACGCCGGTCACGTTTCATTTTTGGTGCTTCAGTGTTCGACCGGGTCCTTGATCCCGAAGGTGATGTCGAGAGTGACACTGAAAACCGTGGGCGCTCCGGACGGGTCGACTTCACCACCGACCTTTACGATCTTGAAGCTCTGGATGTCGTGAACGGTCGAAGCGGCTCGGGCGAGGACGGTCCTGACCGCGTCCTCAATCGACCCTGAGGCTTTTCCGGAGAGTCTGATGACCTTGGTGATGGATGACATGCCGCTGGACAGTACCCCGATGGACCCTTGTCGTAAACGGGTGGGTTGAGAAAAGGGCCGTGCTGCGGACGGCCCCCCTTGACCTCACTTTCGCTTCGGGTCGGTCTCCCCATAAACATGGGGACAATCAGGCGAACATATGTTCGACTATGGTGTGTCCATGTCGGGCTATGCCGAGCTGCACTGTCACACCAACTTCTCCTTCCTAGACGGTGCCTCGCATCCGGAGGCTCTCGTCGAAGGCGCTGTAGATCTCGGGTATACCGCACTGGCGGTCACCGACCACAACGGGTTCTACGGCGTTTCCCGGTTCTGGCAGGCAGCCCGTCAGATCGGTCTCCCCGCCATATACGGGGTCGAGATCGGATTCGAGGAGAGACCGGGGGGACCTGTCGACCCACTGACGGTGGCCGAGGAGTGGGACCGGCGAAGACACGCTCGAAGCAGCGGGGCCCAGGGGAGACTGCGTCGTGGCAGGAGTGTCCGGTCCCATGGGGTCAAACCCGTAAAACCGGACACCGACCATCTCGTCCTGCTGGCGGGTTCACCCGACGGATACCGGGCACTGTCCCAACTGGTGACCAGAGGGCAGATGCGGGGAGAGAAAGACCGACCGATCTACATGTGGGATGACCTTTCCGAGGCGGCGTCCTGTCGTGACGTCCATGTCCTCACCGGTTGTCACGCCGGAGCTGTCCCCAGGGCGGCGGCCGCTTCCGACCTGACCGCGGTGGTCCGGGAGGTTTCACGACTCAGGGAGATGTTCGGTCAGCGTCTCCATCTAGAGCTGTGGCATCACGGGATGCCGGAGGATGATCCCAGGAACGATCTGATGTGGGAGGTGGCGGGCCAACTCGGCGTCTCAACGGTGGCCACCAACCAGGTCCACTATCGGCATCGATCCGACGCCTATCTCTCCGAAGTGCTGGCCGCCATCGGAGGGCGTCGCACCCTGAAGACAGCAGATGGGTTCCGTCCCGCGACCGACGAGAGATATCTGAAGCATCCGGCCGAGATGGAGATCCGGTTCACCCGTTATCCGGGGGCGGTGGCCAGGGCGGGCGAGCTGGGGGATAGGTTGGCCTTCGACCTCGGGTTGGTCGCCCCGGGTCTCCCCGACTTCCCCATGCCCGGGCATTTCACCGACGAGATGGCCTATCTCCGACATCTCACCTGGGAAGGTGCGGCCACCGTTTACCCGGGCAGTGACGACGGCATCGAGCCATTGGCACGTCGACGACTCGACCACGAGCTGGCGATAGTCGAGCGGCTCGGCTTCGCCGGGTACTTCCTGGTGGTGAAGGACTTGATGGACTTCGCCCGTGACCAGGGGATCTACTGCCAGATAAGGGGCTCCGGGGCGGACTCGGCGGTGTGCCGCTGCATCGGGTTGACCCGGGTCGATCCGATCCGGCTCCAGCTGCCTTTCGAACGTTTCCTCTCCGAGGAGCGGGGCCGGCCCCCGGACATCGATGTCGACTTCGAGGCCGACCGTCGTGAAGAGGTCATCCAGTACTGCTACCGCCGCTACGGGAGGGAGCGGGCCGCCATGGTGGCCAATGTGATCACCTACCGGGCGCGTTCGGTGTTGAGGGATGTGGCCAAGACATTCGGGTTCACGCAATCTCAGGTCGACGGGTTGACCAAGTACGTGGACACCCGTGATCCGGGGAAGCTCGCCAAGATGGAGACCTCTCTCCCTGAGGGGATGACCGCCGACATGATCTACGACGTGTGCTGGCGACTGGATGGGTTTCCCCGTCATCTCGGCATCCACTCGGGTGGGATGGTCATCGCCGATCGTCCGCTGTGGCATGTGGTCCCCGTCGAGTGGGGGCGGTTGGACGGTCGCACCGTAATCCAGTGGGACAAGGACGACTCGGCCGCGGTGGGGATCGTCAAGTTCGACCTCCTCGGTCTGGGGATGCTCAACGCGCTCCATCTGGCGGTGGATCTGATCGAGGACACCCACGGTGTGGAGATCGACCTGGCCAGGATCCCCCAGGAGCCTCTCATCTACGACTCGATCACCCGGGCGGACACTGTCGGCCTGTTCCAGATCGAGTCGAGGGCGCAGATGGCCACCTTGCCCAAGATGAAGCCGAAGACCTTCTACGACCTCGCCGTCGAGGTCGCCCTGATCCGCCCCGGCCCGATCCAGGGGCAGTCGGTCCATCCCTACCTGCGGAGACGCAACGGCGAGGAGCCCGTGGTCTTCCCGCATCCCCTCACCGAGCCGATCCTGACCAAGACCCTCGGGGTCCCCATCTTCCAGGAGCAGTTGATGGAACTGGCACGGGTATGCGCCGGGTTCGACGGGTCGCAGGCCGACCGTCTCCGACAGGCGATGACCCACAAGAGGTCGGAGGAGGCCATGGCACGTCTCCGTGAGGAGGTGTACGCCGGGATGGCGGGCAACGGACTGGTCGGTGCCGCCGCCGACGAGATCTGGACCAAGCTCCAGGGCTTCTCCAGCTTCGGTTTCCCGGAGAGCCACTCGGTCAGCTTCGCCTACATCGTCTACATGTCGTCCTGGTTGCGCTACCACTATCCGGCGGAGTATCTCGCGGGTCTCCTCAACGCCCAACCGATGGGTTTCTACCACCCGAACAGCCTGGTCCAGGATGCTTTACGCCACGGGGTGGTGGTGCTGGCCCCGGACATCAACACATCGTGGCATGACTGCACCATCGAGCCCTGGTCGGCCGACCCCGACGACGTGGTCGGCTATCTGGGGCATAGCTGGAGACGGGGAAGGGGCCATGTCGACGACCCGGTGCGATCTGCCGTGGCGGTCAGACTGGGTCTGCGGTATGTGAGGAACCTGGGGGAGAGGGAGATCACCCGTATCGAGGCGGCGAGGGTCCTCGGGGGAGAGTTCAATGGACCCGAAGACCTGGCGTTCCGGACCGGGTTGGGTGTCGAGGCATTGGAGGGCCTGGCCGCGTCAGGCGCCCTGGAGTCGCTGGGCCTGGGTCGTCGTGAAGGGATGTGGGCGGCCGGGGCCCTCGCCGAGATAGACCCGGAGCGACTGGCATTGTCACCCGGGGTCGTGGCGCCGGACCTGCCACGGATGTCGACCGAGGAGGAACATCGAGCCGACCTATGGGCGACAGGTGTCTCGTCTGTGCATCCGATGAGCTTTGTCAGGGAGCGGCTCCCCGGATGTCTCACCGCGGCAGAGGCCCTCGAAGTGAGACGGAACCGACCGCGTGTGGAGGTGGCCGGGGTCATCACCCATCGTCAACGTCCGGCCACCGCACGTGGTGTCCGTTTCCTCAACCTGGAGGATGAGACGGGTCTGCTCAATGTGGTGGTCCTGCCTGAAGTGTGGGACAGGAACTGGGAGGTGGTCAGAAAGAGTCCGGCTGTGGTCGTCCATGGAGCCATCGAGTTCTACGACGGGGTCACCAACATCGTGGCGCGCCGCTTTGAGTCGCTGGGGATACAGACGGTTCGATCGCGTGACTTCAGGTAGGCGACGTTTCGCCTCAGCCTCGACAGAAGAGGTCCCAGCCGCCTCCGTGGTAGACCTCCCACGCCGCGGCCGCCACCGATGCCTCCGGGTCGGTCATTTCCTCGCCAGAGAAGCCAGCGTTGGCTGAGCGCTCTTCCCAATATCGGGGCAGGTGTTGGAAGAGTCCCACTCCGCCGGTGCGGAGGTTGGTGGCCTTGGGGTCGAATCGGGACTCACACCATGCGACCCGTATGGCCCGGTTCACATCAGCTTGCTTGAAATAGAGGCTGACGAGGGCCCTCACCTGGACCTCAGACAGCCACCCTGTGCTCGGTGCGGTGATGGTGCCGGTGGCCTTGGGGATGGTCGGGGTTTCCTCGGACCCTTCAGACTGATTCGGGGTCGCACTGACCGGGGGGGCTTCGGCACGGGCGGTCAGGACGCTGGAAGTCTGGGTCCTCGAGGGTTCGACATAGGCCACGCCGGCATGGGCACCGCTGGTATGGCCCATCGAGGCCGCGGCAGCCTCGATTTGCACCTGGGCTGCATTGGGTCGGCCAGTACCTCCAAACGCGGCGAAACCGACGACAGCAAGCATCGCCACAGCTACCCAGCCAGCAAGAAAAGAAAAACGTCTGCGTCGCAAAAAAATCTGACTCCAGACGGGAGCGAACCCCGTCATCGGCAAGCCTACAGACCTGTGGACAAGTATGTCCAGGGTGCGAACGGGTCGTAGCCGTGAGATGTCAGGTGCCAGAGTCGCGGGCGACCCTGGAGATGGCGACGATGGCCAGCATCCCGATGCCAGCCGCCAGGAGGGCGAGTGGCCAATCCGACCCTGGCGCCCCCAGGGCCGGGCCGTCCAGCCCGTCAGGCCAGGGCCAAAGGATGCGCAACGAGCCAGCCAGCAGACCGACCATGGCTGCCATGACAGTGTCGTGGTGCCTGGCGAGGGCCCAATTGAGTAGCTGCGAGAATATTGCGAGACCGACCGCGGCCCCAGCGAGGAGGGCGAGGATGGAGGCTATGTCTCTGGAGGTGACCGCCCCCAGCGCGGCCCCGTACATCCCGATAAGGACGAGGGTGAGGGATCCGGAGATACCGGGGAGGATCATGGCGCATATCGCAAGTGCGCCGGACGCGGCGAAGACGATGAGACTCGGGTTGGCAGCGGTCTGCGCCGGGCCGAAGCCGAGCAGTACGAAGAGGATGACGCCGACTGCGCCGGTTATCGCCGCATGTCGGGCTGACGGTTGGCTAATCATCCCCCAGGCGTACACGGTGGAGGCGAGTACCAGGCCGAAGAATGCCGCGGCCAGGATCACGGGGCGGGCCTCTAATTGGTGTTCGAGGAAGCTGGCGAGGAGGACCACCGCGGCCACTATCCCCACTCCCAGCGGGATGATGAATCGCCATTCGACCGCCTTGAGATGCCTGGCCACGTCCGACCAGGCGAGACGGACGATCGAACCGAGAGCGGAAGAGCCTTCCTTTATGGAAGCCACAAGACGTCGGTAGATACCCAGGACGAGGGCAATTGTCCCACCCGAGACACCGGGGATGAGATCGGCCGTCCCCATGAGGAAACCGCCCAACAGGGTCTTGAAGAACTCAGGAATCACTTCGGAAGGCTATGCCGCTCGGGGGACGTGTCAAAGGATCCTGGGTCCGGGTCATGGGGAGAGCCGTTCAAGCACCAACTCCCAATGCGGCTTGGAAGGATCGAGGAGATCGAAGTGGCCACCGTTGTACTCCTTCAGCATCACACCCGTTTCTGACGCCAGGTCGGATGAGTGTTGGAAAGGGACGACGGCATCTTCGATTGGATGTATCAGGAATGCCGGGATGCCCCCCGGTGTGACTCTTGGGGGTGCACCGGCCTCAAGGAGGAGTCGGCTCTCAGGTTCGAGTTCTCCGGCGTCGAAGACACAGAGTTCCAGATCGATGATCGGAGCCAGTCCGACGATCAGATCGACCGAGGTCTTCGATCGTGGGGCGGCCCACATCCCCAGGTAGCCACCAGCGGAGTGGCCGATCACCGTGACCTTGCCGTCCGGCAGTTCGAGCTGAGGTATGAAATCGAGGGCGGCGAGCACATCGTGGGCACTCCCCGGCCACCCCCCACCCGCACCGATCCTCCGATACTCCACGTTCCAGCTGCTGTGACCGCGTTGGTGGAGATCGACGGCGAGACTTTCGATGGTGTCCCGTTCGAACTGGTGTTTCCAGACGCCACCATGGAGTAGGACCACCAAGTCGCGTTCGCCTCTGCGGAGGTCGCCGATGTTGTCCCGATGAGGCCCGTACCTGACCTCCTCCCCCGGAGATGTCGTCCGGTTGAGATGATGTCTGATCGCCGCCCGGTACCCGGCCACACCGCGTCCGTAGATACTCCGAACACACGCAGGCGCCACCACGGAGACGGCCCGCCAGGGCTCACGCTCGTGGATATTGGACAGGTGGACTTCGACGGTGGGGATCCCTGATGCCCGGACGGCATCGGCGATGGCGTGCGAGGTGTGGGTGAAGGCACCGGGGTTGAGCACCAGACCGTCGACCTCGGCAGTGTGGATGACCTCGATCAGTTCGCCTTCATGGTTTGATTGAAATGTCGTGATCTCGAGTCCTAGGTCCCTGCCGAATGCGATCAATCCGGACTCGAGTTCGGGGAGGGATCCCGTCCCGTAGATCTCGGGTTGACGTCTTCCGAGCAGGTCCAGGTTGGGCCCGTTGACGACAAGAAAACTCTTCAAAGGGGACTCCTCGCCCTTCGAATTGGCGTGATGATCCGTGGTTGTTTTCATTTCTAGGGGAAAATGTAGGTGGTTGCCTGTGTGAAGAGGGAACCAGACCCACCCATGAGTTCGTCTCTCATGGTGGTGGAAGGAAGGACATTGACCCTGCGAACAAGATATTGGGGCCTCTTGGCGGTCGCCATTGTCGTCATGACTGCCTGCGGTGACAACCCTCTGGCTTCGCTTGGTGGCCGAAGCTCAGGATGGATCAACGAGCCTGAGGTCACCACGACCACCCGACCCCAGGTAGATCTGCCGACCACGATCGAATTCACCGATTTGAAGTGGTTCAACGACGGGATTGTCACTGGGGACCTGCTTGATCCGACCCAGGTGGTCGCCAACGTGTTTGCCCGACGGGAGGGCGACCGCTTCATTCAGGCGAGTCCCTTCGAAATAGCGACCGTCGTTCCGGGGCTGGTCTTTCCGACCGTCGCGCCACACAGTGCGGAGTGGGTCTCATCTCAGTTGGTCATCGAGAACAACGGACGTCTTTCCGCTCAACCCACGGCGGCATTCGGCATCTGGTCCGCCGTTCCGTACACACGGTCGAGGACGGTCGCTCAGATGGCCATCCTTCAAGTCGCGATCGATCCGGAGACTGCCGCCGAGGTGATACTCCCTGAGGCCGACCTGTCCTGCGCCAGGTTCGCAGAGGACACCACGGAGGAGTGTTCGGTGTTGACGATCGATGACAAGACCGTCTGGAGACTTGCCTCGCGGTCGGGTATCACCCTGGTTTGGTTCGAAGGTGCCAACCGCTATGAACTGTTTGGTCGGATCTTCGTTCCGTCGGCCGTTCTGGAGGAGATGGCAGGATCAACGGTCCCATTGACCGAGATCCTTGTTCCCGGTTCGACATCGTCAGTGCCCGCGAGCTAAGCGCCCCTTGTCAGGTTGGAAAATTCGATCGGGCTAGTAGGTGCAAGAAGGAGCACCTCTCCGTCGTGCGACAGCCAGAGGTGGGGAGCAGCCTTCAGCCAGACTCCATCGGGGATCCCAGCCAGGTATGCCCTCTTCTTCGATGACGGTGGTCGATAGGCGAGAACCTTGCGGGTTGGCGCGCCGACTGCATCCACGGGACCGATCAAGTCGTAACTCCCGAACAGGCCGGCCAATGCCTCTGCAGGATCGATGGGGCCGGTCGAGGAGAACCAGTCGATGGTTCCGCACTCCGAACACGCCGACACCGCGATCCTCCCAATCCAGACGGGGAGATGCTCACATCTTCGTGGCCCGATTCTGTTCTGCTCCATGACCGACAACCTACGGGATGGGTCTGACAGATTCGCCGGTGTGAGTCGTCTGCCCTTGTTATCCCGACGATTCGGGACTTTGGTCCGTATCAACCGCTGGCGGGGGCTGACACGATGAGACAACGACATGGAGGTGAACATCGACACGATCAGCACAGAGGAGGCCTTTGCCGTCCTCCAGGCAGCCCCGGTGGCCCACCTCGGTGTCGTCGTCGAAGGCGATCCATACGTGACACCGATGTCTTTCGTCGTAGACGGACAGCGAATCCTCTTCAGAACGCTTCCGGGTAGAAAACTCGAAGGTCTTCGAGCCCATCCGTCGGTCTGTATCGAAGCCTCTAGATACGACGAGTCGACCGGGGACTGGGTGAGTGTGGTGGTGAGGGGCACCGCGAGGGTCGCCGACGATGAGGCAACAGGGCAGGCAACCATCGACGGTTTGATGACGAAGTATCGCAAGGTTCTCGGTTCGGCGCTACAGGCCGGAGGGATCCATCCAGTTGTCGGGCTGCCGTACGTTGTCGAGGTGACCATCGACGAGATCTCTGGTCTCAGTTCGGGGAGGGGTTTCGGTGTGAGAACCAGACCGGGTCGGCTCTAGATGTTCGTTCATTACGCCACTACGGTCGGTAAAGGACTTGGTGAGGTCGAGCGCCGCCTCGATGACTTACGCTCCGAACTGGACCAGTGGGCTGACGTTGCATACCGGGAGGGTGAGAAGATGAAGGCCAGGGTGGGACCCACCGGTTCTGTCGCCCGATCGGTCAGCCTTGTCCTGGGTAGTCCCGAGATCCAGCGGCGTGGAATCGTTTACCCCCTGAAGTGGTCGGCCAATGGCGCGGGTGCCCTGTTCCCAGACCTGAAGGCGGATCTCGTCCTCTCCCAAATGGGACCCAATGAGACGTCGATTTCCCTCGACGGCACTTATCAGCCTCCGATGGGGGCCGTCGGACGGATGCTCGACCGGGCTGTGATGGGCCGTGTTGCGGAGGCAACGGTGCGGAATTGGGTCGACCGGTTGGCCGAGGAGATCAGCTCTTCTGAGTGGGCAGACGGATGATGACGGTTGTCCCCCCTCCAACCGCGCTCTTTATCTGAAACTCACCACCGAGCAACGAGGTTCGCGCCTTCAGGCTGGCCAGTCCCATTCCACGGTTGACCCGGGTCGGGTCGAAGCCGATGCCATCGTCAACCACTTCGAGCACGGTTCCCCAGGCGGTGCTGTCCAACCTCACCGTGACGTTGTCTGCCGTGGAGTGGCGTAGCGCGTTCGAGAGCGCCTCGGATGCCAACAGGAGCACCTGCTCATCGTCCGGTGACGTCGATTGATTCCTTCCCTCCACCGTGAGACGCACCCGGTTCGGGTAGGCCGAGCCCATCCTGGAGACGAGATCCTGGAGACGGTCGGCCAGTGGCGCCGAGGCTTGGGGGGTCTCTTTGAGGTCGAATATGTAGTCCCGGAGTGTGTTGACTGAGTGATCGAGTCGGTCGACCGAGTCATCGAGAATCCGGAGGGACGTGTCGTCCTCCACTCTCACCGACAATGACTGGAGCCCCAGACCGACGGCAAAGAGGTCCTGGATCACTGAGTCGTGTATGTCTCGTGCTATGCGTTGACGTTCCTCGAGGACGGCCACCCCACGCAAACGGGACTGAAGCCTCTCGGTTTGCACCGCGGCACCGGCGATGCGGCTCAGGGCTTCGATCAACACCACGTCGTCGTCGGTGAACCCCCCGGGTTTGTCGGTGAGATAGAGGTTCCCGAAAGCCTTGTCAGCCACCGCCACCGGCACGCCGAGGAAGGTGATCATGGGTGGGTGGTCGGGGGGAAACCCGATCGAATCGGGGTGGTCCGATATGACATCCAATCGGATCGTGATGTTCTCTCTGATCACGGACCCGAGGACACCACCCCCGGTGGGAAGATGCCCGATCAACCGAGCCCGTGACTGGTCGATTCCCTCGTAGATGAAATCGGACAGGACTCCGTGGTCTCCCAACACTCCAAGTGCGGCGTAAGGTGCTCCGGTGGCGGAGCGCGCCTCACTGACCAGCCGTCGCAATAGTTGCTCGAGGTCAGTCTCACCCACCACTCCCGCAGCGGCGCCGATGAGTGCAGCAATCCTGTTGAGGGCACGGTCCGTCGACATGGTGTGACCCTACCCCGGCCGCTACCGTGGCCTGTATGACTGAACTGCGGATCCTGCTCGTTGATGATCATGAAGTGGTCCGCGCCGGTCTCAGGGCCCTCATCGAATCGCAGGAAGGCATGACCGTTGTCGGAGAGGCCGCCAGCGCCGACGAAGGCGTCCGTCGGGTGGGATACGACACTCCAGATGTTGTCGTGCTCGACGTCCGCCTGCCGGACAGGAGCGGGGTGGAGGCCTGTCGCGATATCAGGGCGCGGTTTCCCGAAGTGCGGGTGCTGATGCTGACATCGTTCGCAGACGAAGAGGCCTTGATGGCCGCCATCCTCGCCGGTGCTTCCGGGTATGTCCTCAAGCGAATCAGGTCCGACGAACTCATCGACGACATCCGTCGGGTCGGCGCGGGTGAATCCTTGCTCGACCCGGAGATGACGGAGCGGTTGTTCACCAGACTCCGCACCGGTGGTGAGGATGATCCGATCCTGTCACAACTGACCAAACAGGAGAGGGTCATCGTCAACCACATTGCCGAAGGGCTCACCAACCGTCAGATCGCCGACGAGATGTTTCTGGCCGAGAAGACGGTCAAGAACTACGTGTCGACGCTTCTCGCCAAGATGGGGATGAGTCGAAGGAGCGAGGCCGCCGCATACGTGGCGCGGTCTCAGGTGACCAAGAACGAACCGGTCGCTTCCGAGACCTGGGACGACTAGCTAGAGCTCCAGGATCGGGATCTCCTGGGTGTCCTCGATACGGACACCCGGAACCAGAAGGACCGGAAGACGGGAGTTGACCATCACTCTCGCCGAAACACTTCGCCAAGCCTCTTCGGTGAACAGTCTTCGCGTGGCCCCGAGCACGACCAATTGTGCGCCGATCGTCTCAGCGGTTTGGATGATGGCGTCGGCAGGATCGTCGCCCTCGACGAATCGAACCTCCGATTCGATTCCCGATGCGGCGAGGGCAGCACAGATCGGATCGACCGCCCTCCGTCCCCGCTCCTCGAGATACCGTGCTGCCTTCTCCTCAGCAGCCGCCGAGTCGTCAGGGGAATCGTCGAGGAACGATCGTCGCACGGTGTCGTCCAATGACTCGAGGAAGGAGCGTGGGACTCTGACCACGGTCATAACGGTGATGGTGTCGTTGCCACCTATGAGCATCTTGCAGAAGTCGGCGACCGGGGCCGCCGGGAGAACGCCAGTAGTGGCGATCAGGATTCGCACACCATGACACTAGGGTCGCCGCAGCACTTCTGTCACCAGATCATGGAACCTGAGCTTCTCAACAAAGTCACCTGGATGATCCCCAATGCCCTCGTCCTAGTCGGCTCGGCAAGTGGCGAAGAGTGGAACGGAATGACCACCAGTTGGGTGACCCAACTGAGCATGGAACCGGTCCTCGTCGGCATTGGAGTCGACAACAGCGCGGTGACCCACCGTCTCATCAGTGAGTCGGGCAACTTCTCGATCAATCTATGGTCATCCGAAGACACCAGGGTCTTCGTCAAGTTCTCCAAGCCCGCGGTCAGGGACGGGAACACCCTGAACGGGCGTCCGGTGCAGACCGGGATCACCGGTGCCCCCATCTTCGAGGAGGCCATCGCATGGATGGAGTGTGAGGTCCGAGCCTCCCACGACCTCGGAACTCACACCCTGTTCATCGGGGAGATCGTGGCGGCGGACATCGTCGACGAGGACGCCAGGGCTGCCGCCATGTCCGACACCAGGATGAAGTACGGGGGAGTGAAGAGGGGTGGTCATCAGTGAGAGCACCTCAGGGCAGGTACCTTACAAACAGCAGGGAGCGGTATGGACGTTTCGGTTGAAGGCAAAGTGGCCGTTGTGACGGGGGCCAGTCGCGGCATCGGGTTGGCATCGGCACTCGAGTTCGTCCGCAGCGGGGCCAAAGGGGTGGCCATCACCGCTCGCAGCCAGGAGAGTGTCGACGCGGCCGAAGCGGAGTTGATATCTGCCGGAGTGTCACCCGAGCGGATCCTGGCCCTGGCTGCGCGAGCCGATTCCGAAGAGTCCGCGAACATGGCCGTCACGGCCACAGTGGAACGCTTCGGGTCCCTCGACATCCTCGTCAACAACGCCGGCACCAATCCGGCGGCGGGAAATCTCATGGAAGTCGACCTGGGCGCCCTCGACAAGACCTGGGCGGTGAACCTGCGCGCTCCGCTGTTGTGGGTGAGGGCCGCTTATGACGCTTGGATGGGTGACAACGGCGGTTCGGTCCTGAACGTCGCCTCGGTCGCCGGGCTCCGTCCGAGTCCCTTGATGGGGGCTTACAACATCTCCAAGGCCGGACTGATCCACATGACCCGGCAGTTGGCACATGAGCTGGCGCCGGGGATCAGGGTCAATGCGGTTGCTCCGGCAGTGGTCCGGACCCGTCTTGCCGGCATGCTCCTCCAGGACGAGGCGATGACCTCCCGGATGCACCCATTGGGGCGGGTCGGCGAGCCCGAGGATGTGGCCCGTTTGATCGTTTTCCTTTCCTCCGATGCCGCTTCCTGGATGACCGGTGCGATAGTCCCCGTCGACGGAGGAGTCGTCGGGGCATCGTCATCCGGGATCTCCTGAAGTGATCCGACATCCCGGTCCCGATCCGGAGATGGCTGTCGCCTACCTGACCGGCAAAGTTCCTGACGGGCCCCTACTGGCCCATGCCGCCGATTCGAGGGACGAAGGCTGGGGAAAGACGGTCACCTACAGTCGCAAGGTCTTCATCCCACTGACCACGTTGTGTGTCGACCGATGCAGCTATTGCACCTTCGCCAAGCCACCTGGGGCGGGTGGCGCCTATCTGGAACCCGAAGAGGTGCTGGCGATCGCCCAGGCAGGTGATACGGCCGGGTGCACCGAGGCCCTGTTCACCCTTGGGGACCGCCCCGAGGAGAGATGGCCTCAGGCGCGGCAATTCCTCGACGGCAAGGGACTCGGCTCCACGATCGAGTATGTCGCCGAGATGTCGGCCCTGGTGAGAAACGAGACCCGACTGTTTCCTCATGCCAACCCAGGAATCCTCGACGATGAAGACATGGCGTTGCTCCGACCCGCCAACGTCTCGATGGGGATGATGCTGGAGAACATCTCACCGCGGCTCACCGAGACGGGGATGCCCCACCACGGAACCCGGACCAAGCATCCGGCCCAGCGGGTGGCCACCATTGAAGCCGCGGGAAGGGCAAAGGTTCCTTTCACCACGGGGATTTTGGTCGGAATCGGTGAGACACCCGAAGAGGTCGTCCACTCCTTGTTTGCCCTCCGCGACCTGGCAGATCAGACGGGCGCCATTCAAGAGGTGATCGTCCAGAACTTCCGGGCCAAAGCTGACACCAGGATGCGCAACTCGGCAGAGCCGATTCCCAGGTGGTTTGCGCGCGTAGTCGCTCTGGCGCGCTGGATCATGGGGCCGGAGGCGAGCATCCAGGTGCCACCCAATCTGACTGAGCGGTACGAGATGTACCTCGGCGCCGGAGTCAACGACTGGGGAGGGGTCTCGCCGGTGACCATCGACTGGGTGAACCCTGAAGCGCCGTGGCCGCACCTGGGAATTCTGGAGGAGAGAACCCGGTTGGCCGGATTTGAACTGCGAGCAAGGCTTCCCGTGTATCCGTCATACATCACAGAGGAGTGGATCGATCGAGATCTTCTGGAGGCGGTGAGAGCCGCCTCGGATGAACGTGGGCTGGCTGCCATCGATGCCACCATGGGTTCGACATGAGAGTCACCTTCCTCAGATCCCGTCCTGCCGACAGTCTCGCCGGGATCACCGCCACCAGCCGACGTCGTGAAGGGACCACGGCCATCGAGATCGAGTCGCCATCCACGGCGGATCTAACAGCCGCTGTCGAAGGGCGTCTCCTGGTGGTGGCGGGGGATGTCGAGAGCAGCGATGTCGCTGCCTGGACGGTCCTACCTAGTGATGCCCTAGTCCTCGCCCGAAGGGGAGTCTCTCCCTGGCGCATCACCGTTCGCAACGAGGGCACCATGGAAGTGGTGCTCGACGCCCTGGCCAGGAGTCGTGGCTGGTACCTGAGGGTGAGACGTTCGGAGGTGACGACGGCATCTCACATGGTCGGGTTGCCCGGCATTGAGGCACAGGTGTCGGTGTTTGTGGACGATGTGGAACAGGCCGTCACAGTCGTCTCCGAAGGGGCTACCGATCTGGTCCTCCGCGACTGGAGTCTGGAGCGCATAGGGGAGCTGCGTCAGGCTCTGGGTGGCGTGGAGTTGGTCGAAAGGACGGCGTTGCCTCCGGGTATCGAGATAGACGAAGCCCGCCAGGTCCTCTCGGAGACGGTGTTCACGGTCTGGCTGACCCAGACTGACGCATCTGGTGTGGCTAGGCCACGGTACGAGTGGGCGCCGGGGATGGACCTGGCCCCACCGGTCCCGGAACGTCGTCTCTCGGCGGAATGGCCCGACGCACTTTGGATCAATGGATCCGCACCGGCTGGTCTGGAAGGTGCGGGGGACCTCTTGCCTGTTCTCGAAAGCAGCCTAGAAGGCGTTCCTCCGACGGTTGACCAGATCGAGGCACTGGTCCTGGCGAGGGGCGATCAGGTCGACGCCGTGGCCCATGTCGCTGACACGCTGCGTCAGCAGGTCAACGGTGACACGGTCACATACGTGGTCAACCGGAACATCAACTACACCAACTTGTGCTACTTCAAATGCGGGTTCTGCGCCTTCTCGAAGGGCCCGAAATCGCTGAACCTGCGGGGCGAGCCCTATCTGATGGGTATCGAAGAGATCGTGACCAACGCCAGGCAGGCGTGGGACCGCGGGGCCACCGAAGTGACCCTTCAAGGCGGCATTCATCCTGACTTCACCGGGAATTTCTACCGCGAGGTAGTAGAAGCGATCAAGGCTGAGTTGCCCGGGATGCATATCCACGGGTTCACTCCCCTGGAGGTTTGGCAGGGGGCCCACACCCTCGGGATCCCCGTCGCCCAGTTCCTGGTGGAACTGAGGGACGCCGGTCTGGGCTCTCTGCCCGGCACCGCGGCCGAGATCCTCGACGACGAGGTGCGTGAGCACCTGTGCCCCGACAAGATCCGGACCTCGCAGTGGGCCGAGGTCATGATCACCGCCCACGGACTCGGGCTCGGGTCGACGGCCACCATCATGTTCGGGCACATCGACCACCCCCGGTCATGGGCGAACCATCTCGAGGTGATCCGGGATATCCAGAGGAGGACCGGGGGATTCACCGAAATGGTCCCGCTGCCCTTCGTCCACATGGGCTCGCCGATATACCTGAGGGGACGGTCCCGGCCCGGGCCGACCTGGGATGAGGTGGTCCTCATCCATGCCGTCTCCCGGATCGCGTTGCACGGACTGGTCGACAACATCCAGGCGTCCTGGGTGAAGCTCGGTCTCGACGGCGGCGGAAGACTGCTCGACGCCGGGTGCAACGACCTGGGCGGTACCCTGATGGGGGAGATCATCACCCGTTCCGCCGGGGCCTCACACGGCCAGGAAGTCACCCCCGCCGAGTTCCGGGAGACCATAGAAGCTGCCGGAAGGGTCCCGGCGCTCCGCAACACCGTTTACGAGATCCTGGAGTCGGCCGAAACGTCCCCAGGGACATAGAGCCCGGGCCCCCTTTTGCCGACATCCTGTCGGTTCGACCTTTATGCTCCAGCGCGCGGGCCGTCCTGGTCAGGATCTCAACCGGAGGTAGTTCTGTGAATCCACTGGAACCGAGTGCGCGGCTTCTGTTCAAAGCCGCTCTCGCATTGTTCACCGTGACGATTGTCATCGGGATCCTCAACGGCATGGATCTGTGGCAGCCATCCCACAACCACTTGCTCACCC
>JBGTEJ010000078.1:0-39222 GCA_041747855.1 Acidimicrobiia bacterium
CTGATACTGGCCAGTGTTGTTTAGTGCGTTCCTGTCTAGGTTCCGTGGTATCTGGTGGCGGGCAGTATTGGCCTGTGTGTTCTGGTATGGCTACACAAATGGCTACAGGCCACGCCCTCGAACCCCTTGAACAGTCGAGAGTTGCCGTCCGACTTCTGGGGACGGCGAGCAGGCGACTACAGGTTCCCGGCGTTCAAGGTGCCGTACGCAATTGCCGCCGGGGAAACGGTAAGAATCGAGGTGTCCGAAGACGACATCGAGTGGGCGACTCTCCACGGTGGCGGTTTCAACTCCGACGGCCACTACTTCCTCGGTGAGGGTTTCGGGGCGGTTGAGTACCAGGCATGTGAGGCAACTGACACATTGTTCAACGGCGGGATCATCGCCAGCCGACCTGGTTGCCTGCACCTTCGAGTGATCCACGACGGCGAAGAGCACGATGTACGCATCGGACTCGCTTTGACCTGCGCCTAGAGCCAGGGCGAAAGTGCATCGCCCCCTGATCGACAGGCTCGGAGCACTCCAAAGAACATGTCATACAGAAGGGCATTAGGAACCCTATATAGACATGAGCTTCTCGTCGTCGCTTGAAACTCTGCCAGCCGAACATGTCAGTCCGGACTCAACCAGACTGGCACCGTGGCGAGACGGAAGGGGACGAGCAGGAAAGTGGTACACCGCGGGCGACATGAGTGAAGTTGACTTTGAGAGCTTCTTCCGCTCGACGGAACCGAGCATTCGGTATGCCCTGGTGGCAGCCTTCGGGGCGGAACTGGGGCGAGAAGCAGCGGCCGACGCCCTCGCCTATGCATGGGAACACTGGGAACGTGTGGGCCACCTCGACAGCCCTGCTGGCTACATCTACCGCGTAGGACAGAGGCGAGCCCGGATCCTCCGTCGGAGGGCTAAGGCGATCCGCCGGGCGGAAACTGCCCATGGTGCTGAATACCACTATCCAGATCAGCCTCAGCTCGCGTTTGAGCCAGCCTTGGATGGAGCGCTTGCTCGCTTGACGGTCCGTCAACGCCAAGTCATTCTCCTCATACACGGGACTGGTGCCACAGTCCGCGGCGCAGCGCGACTCCTAGGGATCTCCTCTTCAACCGCGCAAACCCACCTCGCGAGAGGGACCAAGAAACTTCAACGCATCCTGGGCGCAAGCCAGGAATGAGCCAGGGCGAAGTAGGGAAAGCATCATGAGGGACATCGACCAGCGGATAAGGAATCTGATTGACAGGCAGGCTCCGCCGCTTCGTCTCGACGAGCTCGACTACGGACCTAAGGAACCTGCTCGAACACCCAGGACATGGTTCCGTGTGATAGCAAGCTCCACGCTCGTCGCCGCTATCGGAGCATTCTGGATTCTCACAACCCCTACCTCACCTGACCCAAGTGCCGTGACCCCGAGCCTGCCGTCTCCTAGCACCACCATCCCTCCTCCCACGGTCCCCACCACAACCACCGTCACGCCGACTGGCCAGAACCTCACACCGCGGGACATTGACCCCACTCTCGCAAAGTCACCAGATTGGATCGAAGTCGCTGCGGCGCCGATCGACATGCGATTCCGACTTGCAGGAGTCGCCGCCTGGACAGGTTCGGAGATCGTAATCTGGGGCGGCGGCCACAGTTCCTCCGCTGGGCTCTCCGACGGGGCCGCCTACAACCCATTGACCGGCGATTGGCGCCACATGGCAGACAGCCCATTCGTGGGAGCGGTACCCAGATACCCAGGATGGGTATGGACCGGTGAAAAGCTTCTCATATGGGTCAACGGCTCGGCTGCAGCATGGGATCCCGTCACCAACACATGGCAGAATCTGGGCGAAGTTCCTTTGGCTGCTGGATCTTTCCATCGTCGGGCGGTGTGGACCGGGACCGAGGTCATCGACACCGTGGCCAACATTGCATTCAATCCGTCTAGCCAGAGCTGGAGACCGATCGCCTCGCCCGAGTTGAGCGGCATGCTCGAAGAGCGCTCGCAGGCCGTGTTGGCCCAAGGGCGGGTCGTTCTCCTGCCCAGCGGTCCGAGCTACGACCCGGCAACGGACCGCTGGGATCCGATCGAAAACTCCGGACTTTCACCCAACTCTGTCGATGGAGTGTCAACCGGGGGAGTCATTGTCGCCGTCGATTACCTGCTCAACGCCGCCATCTACGACATTGGTGCCGGCCGATGGCTGTCGATAGACGCAGCCCCTCTCCGGTCCTGGGAGTGTCCTATCGTCGTCCATGAGGTCGGTGACCGCGCAGTTCTCGACTATTGCGGTGAAGGGGCCGTCTACGACCCGGAAGCGGCTGCATGGGTTTCTTTCGCCCGTCCCGAGCTGGCACAGGAATCGGCTGGGCGGTTCATCGCCATCGGCACCGAGATCTACACCTTCGGCGACCGACTGTGGCGATTCGTCCCAGACCTGAGTGATCCTTGGAATACGGTCCGGCGGGTTACGGTCGGCGATGTCGTCATCGACCTGCCGGACGGGTGGGTGAGCGAGCCAGCCGTAAGGGCCCACGAGGTTCTGCGGATGCGCACTGCTTCGGGTGGAGGATGCGTGGTGGCCGAATTCGGGGGTGGGAACAGTGCCGTCGACGCTTTCAAGAGGACCGGCGGCACTCCTGTCGAGGTCGCGCCTCGGATAGGAGGTCCTCCCTACCACGCGGTCGGCGGGGACGGCGGTCACCCCAGCTTCCCCATAACCCTGATGTGGATTCCACCCGGCGAACCCCTGACCTTCAACTGCACCACTATCGACGAGGCGAAAACCCTGTTCGCTCACGTCCTCTGGATCTGGGAGCAGTCCGACGGGTGACTTCACCTCGGGTCGGTGGATGCGGTCCCAAGACTGGGTCGGTTCGCTTCGGGAACCGCTGACCCTAGAGGAACGATGTATTCGTTTGTAGAGTCTTTACTGAGGTGAAGCACCGGATCTCCTTCTTCTTGGGGGTAGTGATCGTTGGCTGTACTTCTGCGGGCGGTGACACAACCACGATCGCTCTTCCAGAGCCAACATCGACTTCGACCACCACCATCCCTGCTACTACCACGTCAACCTTGCCGTTGGATAATGAGCCGCTGGATATCGGTCCGTTGGCTCCTAGGCGTGGCCATTCAGTCGTCTGGACGGGCGAGGAGATGATCGTGTGGGGCGGCGAGGCCGACGAGCTGGGAAGGGAGCTGTTCTCTGACGGCGCTGCCTTCAACCCTGAATCCGGCACGTGGAGAATGTTGAGTGAGTCTCCTCTTGACCCGAGGCGTTACCACATGGTGGCATGGACGGGCGGGGAGATGATAGTGGTCGGCGGTGTTGGAGAGGATAACCGTATTGCCGGTCGGTGGCACAGTGCTGCCTATCGGCCGCAATCGGACACTTGGAGGTTGATCGCTTTTCCGCCTATCAGCGTCGGTGCACCCTCCGGGACCGAGATGGCAGGTTTCCTAAGTTCGGTTTGGACTGGTGAGGAACTGATCGTCTGGAATGTCTTGCTCGATCTGCTCGCCGCTTACGACCCCGAAGAAGATCGATGGCACTCACTGCCGGCGACCGGATTGGGCGTTACCAGCGGGGTTCTTCGCTGGAACCGCGAGTCGCTCTATGCCTTTGCGAGAAAAGTGAACGACTATCCGGCCCCCGACGAGTTATTGGTGATACGACTCGCCGGCAACGAATGGAAACCCCTTCCCCCGGTTGACTTCTCCACCGACAACTACAGGGTGGGAGTGGTCCCGCACCTGACTGCTTGGGCAGGCGACCGTTTTCTGGCCTGGAGCGATTCGGGTCGTGGCGGGAGAACTATGGCGTTCGATCCTGTCGCCGGGACATGGAGCGAGACCGACCGCATCCCAAGCCCATCATGCGAAGGCCAGGGGGAACCGATCTCAGCCGAAGGCGTGGTCTTCGCCTTCGGATGGTGTGGCCCCAACCTCGGCATGCTCGACATCGAAACACAGACCTGGAGTGAAGCCGCAGTCGGTGGATCCCCAACCGCCCGTTACACGGTCTGGACAGGTCACCAGCTGATCAATTGGGGCGACACCTGCTGTTACGGGAGCGAAGACAAGATCGCCGTCAACGTCTGGATGTTCAGACCCAACGATTAACGCGGTACCCAGAGAAGTGGAGGATGAACCGGGGAACTCCTGGAGAGGGTTGCGGCGATTCTGGGCCGATCTGGGCGAGCTGGGGCCATTCCTGCAGGTCGCCAACGAGATATTCGGGACCAGCACCTAAGCGTCCCACCTTCGGAACCCGGGATCAGAGCCACGAGCGCGCACTGAAATCTAAGCCAACCTAGAGGGAAGTAGTGACCAACATGGACATTCACAGGAGAGTGCTCGCGCCAACTCCAGTTCGACTGATCCAGGTCACGGCACATTCCTTCGAAAGACGACGGCCCGCTTCACGCCTTGTTCCTGTCCCTGCCAACTATTGTCGGCCAGTTGGACGAAGTCACAGCGACAGGAGACTTGCGCAGGACATCCGCCGTCGAGAAGGCTCTTGCAGACTTCCGGTCAGTCGTTCGCGCCACGGAGCGCGCAAACGAGTAGATCTTCGAAAACTTCCGGAGCAAAGTGGTGATTCAGCCCTGAAAGGGCGGTGACCTTTTGAGCCGTGTGCGCGCAAATGGCGTACGGCGCCAGCTCCGGCTGGCCCCCCTTTTGGAGCGTTCGAACGACTTTGGCCAAGCTACGAACTCGGATCATTCCAACTTGAAAGAGATGCGGACCGTTCCGAAGGGTGTCTCCACTTCCCTGGTCTGCTCACTCATGACCTCTGCCTGTGACCGGCGGTATTCGACTACCTCGTCGATTAGTCGCCCCATATGGGGGATCAGGACTTGGACACACTTCTCAACGATGTCCGCATCCGAATCCCAGTTCCGCAGATCTCCATCCCAACCTCGACCGGGCAGGCGCAGGATCACGGACTTCTCTGGCTCAGGATCGGAGCCAGCCACCGATGAGATGGCCCCAGCGTTCTCCGCGATCAGGCCCCCTACAGTTTCAATTCTCGGGATACCAAACAGATTTAGGACGGCCTGTTTCTTGTGCACCACGAGAGCGAAGAACACAGCTGGTAAGCCAGAGTCGGCGAAAGGGGACGGCAGCCTTGGACCAACCGGAAGGTGGTACTCCTCGCCATCGCGCCTGTGCTTTGGTATCTCCCAACCTCGATGCTCGAGAGACGGCCACACCGCCTGATGTACTCTCCTTCTAGCCTCTCTCTCCGCAGACTTGGCTGCCAATCGTTCGTCAAGGTTGGCCTTCCCCGAAGCCTTCAATTCCGTGGGAACTGGAGCAGGTTCAGCCGAAGGGCCAGCGTAAACCTCGGGTTTGAGGAGTGTGGTTCTTAGAATCCTGTCTCGCGCCAGGTCCCAGAGCCCAAACTTCAAGTCATAACGACTCCGCATGAATGCGAGCGCCGCTTCGAGGTCCGCCGGATCTCGAACCAGACCCTGATCCACCCAGAAAGTGACCCTCAACTCGTGATCAATTACATGCGGTTCAGCCGCCCTTATCTCTTCTGAGCCTGCGAAGGCCCTAACGAAATCGCGCGATTCGCGAGGATGTGTGATCTCTGCAAGTCCGATTGAGTCATACGGGTCGCGTGCGGGTCGGTCCGCTGCGTCGGATGCCCACTCAATCACGCTGCGGACCTTGGACTCGACGAGAGGGGTATGGGGCAGCACTATGACCGCTTCAGGCCAACGGGTGAGAATCTCGTCCAAAGGTCTGAGCCCGATGATGTCTGTGCCGTCAGGGTAGGTGGTATGGAATGCACCCAGGATCACACTTGGTGGTACCTCGGCCTTGATGTCGCCAAACCTGAGCATGTACGGCATGATCCGGTAGCGTTCGCTCAGAGCATCGACCTTGATCGCGCTGGAGCCCTGGAAGTGGTGTCTTGCTGTGAGGTCCGCTGCGTGGTCAAGAAACGAGACGCTCCTGACACGCTTGACTGTTCCATCAGCCATTGGTCGCTTGACAGTCTTGTTCACCCAGGCGAGAGCCCAGCCGGTTGGGGGACCCTCGGCTAGGATGCGGTCGCTGAGTTCCTTGGCTCGAGTCCAGTACGCTTCGGAGTCACCGATCGTGCTGCGAAGCGTGAAGTCCCAGTGATCACCCTCAAGTCGTTGTCGGCTATCCAAGGTCACGCCGGAGTCGAGAGTCACGCTGCCGCCGACTAACACAATATTCGGGCCAACGCTCGACTCACTCAACCTTCGCCCAGCTCCTCTTTGAGAGACGCCAGCAGATCGGGGTTTTCGCTTGCTGCGAGTGCCAGGCTGGTCGGGTCTGTGTTGCGGAGGCTTCTTGCCTCGACATAGCGCTTTGCGAGCCTGAGTAGCTCGGAGTCGGCTACGCGGCCATGTGTGTCTGAAGCTCCACCCTCAACCCCCAGCGATTCTATGGCTTCAAACTCGCTTTCCCGCCTCTCCGGGTCAATCACCTTGACTCGTCGGGAGTTCTGAGGATCTGAGATTATTGTCATCGGCCTCGGAAGCAGCTGCGTCTCCGCAGTAATCGAAGAGGCCATGTGAGTCAAGGACGGGTCGGCTGGCAAGTAGACGCGCCCCATGTCATCAACGTTTGACTGGTCGGTTCGTACCACTCGTCCAACTATCTGCCGAAACGACAGCAGTGTCAACCGGTTTGTCAGGTACACCACGGCACGTAGCCGGCGGATGTCAACCCCTTCGGAAACCATGTTGACAGCGACGAGCCACGGGTCGTGCCCCTTGCGAAACGAGTCTATGGCATTTGCTGGAGCTGGATCTGTGGGGTCCAACAGCCGCGAACAGGCCACCACCGGTCGGTCGCCCACGACCGCTTCCGTCATGTAGCTGGCCACCTTGTCGGCATGATCGCAATCCACGCAGACAACGAGACCGGCAGCATCCGAATCACCCATTCTCCGAAGTGAAAGGAGATACTCGTTGGCTGCCCTGAGCATCAACTCGGCGATCGAGCCGTCCTCGATAATCTCAAGGGCGGTGCGGAGACGTCTTCGATCACCGAGATCGGAAAGCTCGTCATCGAAGGATACCTGGTGGACGACCCCATCCTCAGTCCGAAATGTTGTCCGACCCTTTGCGTAAACGAACTGAACCGGACGACATGCCCCGTCGGCTATGGCGTCGCCGTAGCTGTAGCGGTAGTGAGGCCTGGCTACACCGTGGTCTGTTGGAACGAAAACGATCTGGTTGAGGTCAGTTCGGAAAGGAGTGCCTGTGAGGCAAAGCAGTGCCGCTGCCGTCCTTGCAAATGACTCCTGGGCGGCTTCGCCCCATCCCGACTCGGCTCCTGCGTGATGGATCTCATCGAAAATGACCATCGTCCGCTCGCCTGGGTCAGTGGCGTGTGCGAGGTACATGTCAGTTGCGCTCCGGAGACTTTGGTAAGTGGCGACGACTCCTACCCACTGGGGCCTTATTTGATCTACGGGTCGCCAGGATCGCGGACCCAACAGTGGAAGCGTCGGGGCGAGTCGATCGGCTCTTGAGGCGGCGGTAAGCCAACCATCGGCGATAGCGAGACTCGGCACGATCACAATCACTCGACTGATGTCGCCGCTCTCGATGAGTCGATAAGCGACCTCCAGACCGAAGTGCGTCTTTCCCGCTCCGGGACAAGCCTCGATCAGGATCGGTTCATCGAAAATGCGCGGGATCGTCACGCTAATGGCATCTCGCTGCCAATCGCGAAGCTCGGAGGTGCCTGGACGAAGTCTCTCTGCATCAAAGAATCGGTCAGCGACCTCCTGCGGAGAGGATCCCTTGCGGAGATTGCAGGATCCGCACAGTGCCTGACAGTTGGCTAGCTCCGTGACCCCTCCCTTGCTCCACGGATAGATGTGATCTCCATGCATCAAGTCGAACGGAATCGCGCGCTCACATAAGCGACAAACGAGTCCTTGGCGTTCCCAAACTCTCCGAACGTCCGACCGGGAGAAGCTCCGCCTCGGATCCAGGTTTTGCATCACTCTTGACTAATCACAGTCGTCAAAAGCGTGACGCGCTCATCGGGCAGGCATCGCCCAATCAACCCACCTATCGCAGAGGTCCCACCGCTGAAAGCTCCCATTCCGATCGAGGCTAGGCGCGAGATAAGCGGATTGGCTGCCTATCGTGTCCTGCGAAAACAGGCGTTTCGAATCCAATTCATGGTTTCTCGATTCCGCCCGGCCCCTGGATGATTTGCGGCCCCGCGAGCAGAAACAGGAGGGGATACTGTCGCTGCCTTCCTCGCCCGTGTGGAATGCTTGAACAGTTTCCCGGAGGAGTGGTCCGGTCTGGGCCATCATGAGCGATCTCAGAGGGTCCTCTAAACCCAAATCGACCTTCGAGGCGGGACCGGAGAGCTGGGATGCCAGATCTGGAGAACAACGATCCCTTGCCACCTGATACTCGGAACCTGCCAGTAGGAGCTCGGATAGGCGGCGGCTGTCAGTCCTGCCCGCTCAGGGTAGATCCGACCAACGAATCGACAGGAGGCATCCGGTCTTCGTTAGCGAGCTATCTATGACGAATACAGAGTCGATTGAACGCTCGATGGGAATCCCAAGTCGAGTCGCATGGCTACAGATTGGCTACACCTAGGGTTCGGAGCGAACGTATGTTCTCGGGCGAAGTGCCAATAGATATTGGATTTCGAAGGCTCCGCGGGTAGGACTCGAACCTACAACCAATGGATTAACAGTCCACTGCTCTACCAATTGAGCTACCGCGGAAGGTGCCGACTGGCGGTGCACAGGATACCAAGACCCAAAACGGTATTCCGATTCCGTGCGGTTTAGCTGTCGAGGAATCCTTGGAGCTTGCCCGACTTGTCAGGATGACGGAGCTTTGCGAGAGCCTTGGTCTCCAATTGGCGGATCCGCTCCCGGGTCACGTTCAAATGGGCACCGACCTCTTCCAAGGTGCGCATCCTTCCGTCGGCGAGTCCAAACCTCATGATCAACACCTCACGCTCCCTCGGGTTCAACCCCTCCAATGCTTCCGCCAACTGATCCTGGAGGCTGGCGAAGCTGGCCATGTCAGCGGGTCGAATCGAGTCGGCATCCTCGACCAGGTCTCCAAGAGTCCCTCCATCGTCGTCTCCAACGGGAGTCTCGAGGGAAACGGTGTCGAGGGCGATCCTGCTCAGCTCGACAACCCTTTCTACACCAAGGTCCAGCTCGACCGCTAGCTCCTCGATGGTTGGCTCTCGACCGAGCACCTGAGTCATGGCACGCTGGGCACGTGTCAACTGGTTGATCGCATCGAGCACGTGGATCGGCATCCGGATCGTCCGTCCCTGATCGGCGATGGCCCTGGAGATGTTCTGACGGATCCACCAGGTGGCGTACGTAGAGAATTTGAAGCCACGTCGATAGTCGAAACGGTCGACGGCACGCATCAACCCGACATTTCCCTCCTGGATCAAGTCGAGCAGGGCCATCCCCCGACCCACATATCTTCGGGCCAACGACACCACCAGACGAAGGTTCGACTGAACCAGTTGCCGATGGGCGGCGAGTCCCAGTTCCACCTCATGCTCGAGCAGGGAGCCATCCTCGGCTGAGAGATTCTCTTCACTCGCCAGACGATCGGAAGCACGATGACCATTCTCCATCTGGAGGGCCAACTCAACCTCTTGCTGTGAGGTCAAGAGCGGATAACGGCCGATCTCGTTGAGGTACAGCCGGACGGGGTCAGAAACGGAGATCTGGCCGACCTCAACAACTCCCTCGATAACCCCAGGGCCCTCCTCAAGAAGCTTGATCCCCTTCAGCCGTAAGTTGTCGGCCACCTTCTCGAAGGCCTCACCAGGAGCCTCGATGTCCTCCAACTCTTGCTGGACCTCAGCCATCGTCAGAAATCCGCGGTGGTTCCCCCGCTTGATCAGTTCACTTGTCAGTCGGGTCAGATCTTTTGTCATCACTGTCCGAACGAGCGTTTCGCCTGCTGTAAACCTATCAACTCTCGAAGGGCATCGGAATGGGTCTGTGATCCTTGCTCGAGACCGGCCAGCCGTGACTCAATCTCAATGATCTGGCGGTCTATCCGACGCACCTGCAGAAGCATGTTCAGATCTGCCACAACCGGTCGCGGGCGGGCGTCGACGAGCAACGACAGGGCGAGTGTCCGGACCCGTTCGTCGGCAATGTCACTCACCTCCGTCTCTTGTTCCCCGTCGTACACGGAAATGAACACATCTCGCAGCCGATCATCGGTGAAGTCGTCAGCTGTGACTTCCAGTTCTCCCGCCTCTCCGCCCAGGACGGCCCGCATGATCTCGGATTCGAAGCGATCGAGCGGCTCCTCCGGGGACTTGCGCTTCCGGTCGGGTATCTCGATGACCCCCGTCGCCACCGCCTTCGTCACCAGGTCGAAGTCCACTCCGAGAAGCCTTGCGGTAAAACGGGCGTACTCCTGTCTTGCCACCTCATGTGAAACCCTGCGAAGCAGCCCAACAGCCGCCTCCAAAGCCCTGGCCTTGCCATCCGCAGTGTTCAGGTCGTGTCGTTGGACATGCTGGTCGATTCGGTACTCGAGAAGGGGACGGGAATCGTCCACCGCGCCCTTCAACTCCGATCCCCGACCTGCTTGGACGATATCGGCAGGGTCGAGACCGTCGGGCATCACCGCCATCCTCAGATCGAGGTCCAGTCGGAAAGGCGCATCGAGGTCGTCACCGCGAATGGCGGCCTTCGAGCCGGCCTCATCGGAGTCGAATGCGAGGACAACACGCTCGGTGAAACGTCGCAACAGATCGAAGTGGCCGTCACCGAGAGCGGTGCCACATGTAGCTACCGCAGTGCCGACCCCGGCCAGGTGCATTGCGATGACATCGGTATAGCCCTCGACGATCACAGCCCTACCGTCGGAGATGATGCTCTTCCGGGCCCGGTCGAGACCGAACAGAAGGTTCGACTTCCGATAAATGGACGAATCCGGGGAGTTCACATATTTGGCTGAGGGATTGCTCACCGATTCGGGTTGGACTCCGTCGACGAGACGCCCTCCGAAGCCAACGGGATCACCACGCACATCGTGGATCGGGAACATGAGACGCCCCCTGAAGAAGTCGAAGACGCCCCGACTCCCCCTTCGGCTGAGTCCGGCGTCGATAAGGGCCGTGTCGGAGACACCCTGCGACTTGAGATCCCGCGTGAGGGTGTCCCAATCGGTCCCAGCGAAACCGATCCGCCACTCATCGATCACATCGACGTCGTAGCCCCGTCCGCGGAGATAGGAGCGTGCGGGCCCCGCCTCGGCGGCCTTCTTGAGACGCTCGTGATAGACCAGTGTGGCCTGGCGGAGGGCTTCCACCGCCTCCTGGCGTCGGCCGCTCCTCCTGGCCTCCTGGGGGTCGCGGGTGAGAGTGATACCGGCCCGTCTGGCTAGAAAGTCCAGCGACTCCAAGAAATTGAGGCTCTGGGTCTTTTGAACGAAGGAGAATACGTCCCCGCCTTCGCCGCATCCGAAACAGTGGTAGAGACCCCGGGTCTGATCGACTGACATCGAGGGTGTCTTCTCCTCGTGGAAGGGGCAGATGGCCATCACCGAGCGACCCGACTTGCGGATCTTGGTCACCTCGGAGATCAGGTCGACGATGTCGGTCGCCTCCCGGACCCGATCACGATCTCCACCATCATCCATTGAGAGCGATCTTACGAAGACCGGCGGACCTCGGGAACAGGGTTAGGCGATTCAGCCGGAAACAGCCACGAAATCCAGGCTGATCAGCACTTCCTCGTCGACTCCGGCCACCGAGCGCACCGATGGGATCCCGATACCGAAGTCGGCGCGGCGAACCATTGCCAGGGCGGTTCCAGTAATGGTCGACTCGTCCACATATGTGATCGTCACCTCGAAAGTCACGGGCTGGGTAGCCCCTTTGATGGTGAGATTCCCGGTGATGGTCAAGTCCCGGATCGATCCGACACTGACCGGCCCCGCCGGACCATTGAAAGTTGTCACATCGAAGGTGATGTACTCGAACTCGTCCCGAGCCGAGTTGAGGATGGTCGGCCCGCGGATCTGACGGTCTCTCAGAGACGAGTCAGTCTGAAAGGTACGTGCGTTGATCAGAATCTGAGAGAACCTCATGCCGGTTGGATCCAAAGGATCCACCGCCACCTGACCGGCAACCGCGGAGGTGGTGCCGACAACGATATTCGGATTCCCATTGAGTACCTCGTTCAACTCGAAGCTGGCCGTACTGCGCGTGGGGTCGATGACGAACACCGTCCCGTCACCTGCCTCGATCTGGGGGGTGGTCAGGTCCGTGCCGGGCAGACCTGAACCTCCGGCGAAGTAGAACACCCACGCAAGGGCGGCCCCTCCGGCAGCGAGTGCGAGCCCAAGACTCCAACGGAGCCAGGGTTTCACGGGAACACCATCAGAGGATTGTCGATGATCCCCACGGTTATCTCAGCGGGTCAGGTCAGACGCGGTTCGAGATACTCGATGAGCATGTCCATGGCCACCCTGTCCTGTGTCATGGTGTCACGGTCGCGGACGGTGACGGCCTGGTCGTTGATGGAGTCGAAGTCCACGGTGACACAGTAAGGAGTCCCGATCTCATCCTGACGCCGGTACCTCTTCCCGATCGACTGAGTGGTGTCGACTTCGATCATCCATCGCTTGCGGAGTGTCGTGGCCAGTCTCTCGGCCGGTTCGATGAGCTCGGGCTTCTTGGACAGTGGCAGCACCGCCACCTTGTAAGGCGCGATCCTGGGGTCGAGACGTAGAACCACTCTGGTGTCGTCGTTCACCGACTCTTCGTCGTAGGACTCGATCAAGAAAGCGAAAGTGGTCCGGGTGGCACCGGCCGCCGGTTCGATGACATGGGGAAAGAGCCTCTCCCCGGTCTCTTGATCGAAGTAGCTCAGATCCTCGCCCGAGTGTTCGGCATGCTGTCTCAGGTCGTAGTCACCCCGGTTTGCGATGCCTTCCAATTCATCCCACCCCCACGGGAACAGGAATTCGACGTCGGCCGTGCCCGAGGAATAGTGGCTGAGTTCGTCGCTGGCGTGGTGCCGCAAACGGAGATGATCGTCTTTGATCCCGAGATCGAGGTACCAGGCAAAACGACGATCGAGCCAGTACTGGAACCATTCGGCCGACTCGGAGGGGTGGCAGAAGAACTCCATCTCCATCTGCTCGAACTCCCGGGTCCTGAACACGAACTGTCCCG
Source organism: Acidimicrobiia bacterium (assembly GCA_041747855.1). Lineage (GTDB taxonomy): Bacteria > Actinomycetota > Acidimicrobiia > Spongiisociales > ZC4RG35 > ZC4RG35. The sequence goes on from JBGTEJ010000078.1 coordinate 13,184, forward strand.
GAGTGATCTCGTTGCGAAAAGACTTGCCGATTTGTGCAACCCCGAACGGAAGCTTCAAACGGTTGGTGCGCCGGATGTTCTCGAAGTTGGTGAAGATCCCCTGCGCGGTCTCGGGTCGGAGATAGACCATGTTGTCTTCGTTCTCGACCGGGCCCATATGGGTCCGGAACATGAGGTTGAAATTGCGCGGGTCGGTGAGTGTCCCCTTCGAACCGCAGTCCGGACAGGTCTCGGGATCCTCCAGTTTGTCGAGACGATGTCTCCCATTGCAGTTCCGACACTCCACCATCGGGTCGGTGAAAACCTCCTCGTGGCCCGACGCCTGCCACACCTTGCGCGCCTGGATGATCGCCGAGTCGATCCCGACGATGTCGTCGCGCTCCTGGACCATCGAGCGCCACCACTGCTCCTTTACGTTCCGCAGGAGTTCGACACCGAGTGGCCCGTAGTCGTACGACGAGCGAAGACCCCCGTAGATCTCTGAAGCCTGGAATACGAACCCTCTCTTCTTGGCGAGGGTCGTGATGGTGTCGAGTGATACCTGTGTCATGCGTGGGTGAACGGTGGCGTATGTGGTCCCGCTAGTCAACCTGGCCGGCAACCCTTTCGTCGGCCCCGCCGAAACGGCGATCTCTCGACTGGTAGTCCAGGACAGCTTCCAGGAGTCGTTGACGGTTGAAGTCGGGCCACAGGATCCCAGGGAAGCTGAATTCGGCGTATGCGGCCTGCCAGAGCAGGAAATTCGACAAGCGATGCTCACCCGACGATCGGATGATCAGATCGACATTTGGCATCGAGGGGACGTACATGGCGGCGACGAAGGCTTCCTCGTCGATTTCATCCGGATCAATCAAACCGTCGTGGGCCAGACGGGCCAGACGTGTCGCGGCGGTGATGATCTCCCGACGTGATCCGTAATTGAAAGCAAAGACCAGATTGAGACTGGTGTTTCCCGCGGTTTGCTGGGCCGCTTCTGCCATGTGCTGGCGATTTCGATCGGGGATCCGGGGGTCGTCCATGTCGCCGGCAAAGAGCATCCGCACCCCCTGGGCGTCGAGGTCGTCGCGTCTTCGGAGCAGAAGATCCTCGTTGAACCACATGAGGAATTCGACCTCCTCAGGATCACGCATCCAGTTCTCAGTGGAGAAGGTGAAAGCGGTAAGCCAGGTGATACCGATGTCGAGGGCCCCCTCCACGGTGTCGAACAAAGCCGCCTCTCCGGCCAGATGCCCGGCAGTCCTCGGCAGACCCCTTGCATTCGCCCACCGGCCGTTCCCATCGAGGATCAAACCAACATGTGTGGGTATGAGGTTGCGATCCAGACCGCTTAGATCGAGAGTCACTCCATGACCGCCAGGGACACCAGCTTCCGATCGAGGTGGTACTCAACGAACCGGCGAGTGACACCCATGGCCTCCCCGGCCAGATCGAGGTCGGTCTCGGGAAGGGCGGTCAGATCGGCTACCGCCAGAGCGCTCAAGTAGCGGGTGACACCGTCGCGGAGACGCACCGATCCTTCGGTAGCGCACCGATCGCAGAGGACGCCCCCAGCCCCGAAAGAGAATCGGTTCAAATCATTCGTCCGATTGCAAGATGCGCAAGCGGACAACGCCGGGGCAAGGCCAACCACATCGGCCAATTTGAGCAGGTAGCTGGTGATCAGGTCATGACCGCGCTTGCCGCTCTCCAGCGCCTTCAACCCTCTCTGGAGGAGCAGGAACAGGCGAACCGAGGCTTCGTCCTCCTGTGCGACCGCATCGGCAGACTCCACCATGGTCCCCGCCGCCACGACAGCGTCGAGGTCGGTTCGGAGGCGGGGAAACGCTTCGATCACGCTGACCTGGGTGATCGTGTCCAGATTGCGACCCTGGTAGAGGACCAGGTCGACATGGGTGAACGGTTCGAGACGTCCACCGAAACGACTCTTGGTCTTGCGAACACCCTTGGCAACCGTCCGCAACTTGCCCTGATTGGGACTGAGGATGACGACTACGCGGTCAGCCTCACCGAACGGATAGGAACGTAGGACTATGCCTTGGTCGTGCTTGATTCCCACTAGGAGCTAGAGGGTATCCGTCCTCAGCCCAAACCACGGGCTACGTTTACCGGTATGGCACTGTTGCATGAGACCGAGATCCAAGAGGCAATGGAAAACATGGACGGTTGGATCCTTGCCAAAGACAGCATCGAGAAGCAATACGAGTTTGGGGACTTCGCTGAGGCGATGGTCTTCGTGAACAAGGTGGCGGGGGCGGCTGAGGAAGCGGGCCACCATCCCGACATTGCGATCACCTGGAACAAGGTCCTGCTGACGCTGTCAACCCACTCAGAGGGTGGACTGACCCGCAAGGATCTGACCCTTGCCGCGGAGTTGGATTCCCTGGTCTGAGTGGGTAAAGGGGGGCCTCAGAAGCCGAAGCGATCGAGGATCTGGGGGCGGGTCTGCCAGTCTTTCTCGACCGTGACGGTGAGCCGAAGATTGACCTTGGCGCCGAACAGTGTTTCCAGTTCGTGTCTGGCTTCCGTCCCAGCGATCTCGAGAAGACGGCCACCTTTACCGATCACGATCCCCTTCTGGCTGTCCCGTTCGACGATCACATCGGCTTCGACATCGACCAAGCCGTTGTCTCTCTGCTGGATCTCTTCCACCCGTATCACGAGTGAATGCGGCAGCTCTTCACGAAGACGATCGAGAAACTTCTCCCGGATGATCTCGGCGACGATCACCGATTCTGACTGGTCGGTGATCATTCCCTCCGGGTAGTAGGCAGGCCCTTCTTCCAGGAGCCCCGCCAGATGGCCGATGAGCCGGTCGACACCTTCGCCTGACTTCGCCGAAATCGGAAAGATGTCTGTGAACGGCCAATTGGCCGCGGTCAGAAGTTGTTCGATGGTCGCCGGTCTCGAAGCCTTGTCGATCTTGTTGACCGCGACCACGATCGTTGCCCTCGATTCGACGAGTCTGGTAGCAATGAGACGATCCCCGGGCCCGATTGGCGCCGTTGCGTCGATGACGAATACGACGGCATCGGCGTCCACCAGGGTCCCCGAGACGATGGCGTTGAGACGTGTCCCCAGCTCGTTTCTCGGCTTGTGTAAGCCTGGTGTGTCGACCAGGACTATCTGATAGTCGGGTCCGGTGACCACACCCCTGATGGCATTGCGGGTTGTCTGAGGACGGGATGACGTGATCGACACCTTCGACCCCACCATCTGGTTGACCAGCGTCGACTTTCCAACGTTCGGCCGTCCAACGACGGCCACAAATCCCGATCTCACTCTGGATGGTGCTCGTTGACGACGGTGCTGACCTTGACCTCGGAGACACGTCTTCCTTGCATTCGTGTCACCTCGATCACCAGTGCATCGAATGTGAACACTTCGCCCTCCTCGGGCACCCGTTCGGCGAGACCCAGGACGAGCCCACCTACGGTGTCCCAGTCTTCATCGGGTATCTCGACGCCGGTGGCCTTTTCGAGCTCGTCGATCGAGGCCCTCGCATCAACCTGCCACGAGTCACCGATTGAAACGATCATCTGCTCGATCTCGTCGGTCTCGTCCTGGATCTCGCCTACTAGCTCCTCGATCAGGTCTTCGATCGTCACCAAACCAGCGATGTCGCCAAATTCGTCGACGACGACAACTTGATGAAGATGGCGCTCCCTCATTTCGGAGAGCAAGGCGGAGGCATACTTGGTCTCGGGCACGAACTCGACCGGTCGCATCACCTCTTCAACCGATCGCGGGCGGTCCTCGTCACTGATCGTGGCAAGTACGTCCTTGACCACCGCGATTCCCACAACATCACCGTTGGAAGTCACAGGGAGACGGGAGTATCCCTGCTCGGAGGTGAGAGCGATCAATTCATCGATACCGGCAGTGACGGGGATGGTCACCATGTCGGGGCGGGGAGTCATGACCTCTCGCACCAGAGTCTCGGCGAACTCGAGCACCGAGTCGATTAGCTCCCTTTCGGCGTCGTCGGCGATCGCCGCTGCCGAGGCCTCGGTGGGATCGACGTCCTCTACCTCCTCCGTCAAAAGGTCGTTTGCCCAACCGCCCATCCGAACCGCCAATCCGAGAACCGGGGCGGACCTGTAGGCGATCCCATGGCCACTAGCCCGGCCGATCGCCCTGGGGACAGGATCTCCACCGACGAATGTGAGGGCACCGACGAGCAGTGCAACCACTATGGCCGGCCCCGAGTCGAGGCGGTCGATGATGATGGCAGTGGCCAAAACCGAGGACAACACAAGCAAGCCTGAGACCACGACTCCCACGGCTGGTGTTATCTGCTCACGTTCATCGAGAAGTTCGGCGACTTTCGCCGCCCCTTTGACCTTGTCAGAGGCGTCTCGTAGCGCATCTGCTCGGGGCACCCTGGTGACCGCGGTGCCAGCAGCACGCACCCATGCCGCGAGGGCCAGTAGGACAAGGGATAGGACGATTGGGAGGACGGTCATCTCCGGGTCCTTCCCACGAGGCTGAGCAGTTCACTCTCTCGACGCTCCATGTGGGCGGCCTCATCGTCATCCTCGTGGTCGTAACCAAGGAGATGAAGCATGCCGTGGGCGACCATCAGTGCCATCTCGTCTTGGTACGACACACCGAGTTCTCGGGCCTGGCGTCTCACGTAGGCAGGCGAGATGAGGATGTCGCCAATCATCAGAGGTGGCCCATCAGGATCGGTGTCCGGGACTGTCCCGACGGTCAGGGACTCCACCGGGAAGGCAAGGACATCGGTAGGTCCGGCACGATCGAGGAAGCGTTCGTTGTAGTCGGCGATCTCATCGTCACTCACCAATAGGAGAGTCACTTCGCTTTCAGACGGATACCCCTCCTCGGCGAGAACGACTTCGGCCAGGTGCCGGAGGGCGACGGCATCGACCTCCTCGGCCTGTTCGTTGGCGAGAAACACGCTCACCTTCGATCCACCGCGGGACTCACGGTTATGAAACTGGCCCCTGCTGCGCAGGGACTTGGACTATCAGGGTCGTCCATCAGGAGGAAGAGGCTCCAGCTCCGGGGAAGTTCGGGTAGGCGATCCTCTGATGGTAGTGACCCACCAGGGAGTCCAGGAAGGCCTTTCGGATCTGAGTCAGTTCGGCGAGTGTCAGAGGTGACTCTGACAACTGACCATCCTCCACCTTCTCGTCGATGATCCGGGTGACCACCTTGTCGATGGCTTCCGGCGTTGGCTCCTCGATCTGGAAGACGGCTCGGCAGGCGGCCTCCAGAGAGTCCGCCAACATCAGAATGGCGGTTTCAGCGGTTCGTGGTTTATGACCGATATGACGGAAGTCGTCGATGTCGACCTCATCGCCATACGTGGAGCGGGCCTTCTCGTAGAAGTACCTCATGACACCGTCACCGTGATGACTGACGATCCCCTGGGCGACATCGGTGGGAATCTTGAACCTTCTCGCCAGGGCTACCCCCTCGGTGACATGGCTGCGGAGGATCTCGGCCGATTCTTTCGGTTCCAACATGTCATGTGGGTTCTGCATGCCGAACTGGTTTTCGATGAAGTATGTGGGGTTCTCTGTCTTGCCTAGATCGTGGTAGTAAGCCATGGCCCTGGCCAGAAGGGGGTTGGCGCCAATTGCCCTCGAGGCGGCATCAGCAAGGGTCCCGACCATCAGCGAGTGGTTGAAGGTGCCGAAGGCCTTGTCCTGTAGCAACTGCAGGGCGGCGTGGTTCCGGTCGGTCAAGTCGAGCAGACTCAGGGCTGTTGTTACGTCGAAGGCGGACTCGAAGAATTGGAGAGCGGCCAGGCCCACCAACGAAGCCACGACCGAAGCCCCGAATGCCCAGGCAACGGCCATACCAATCACCTCGAGGGCGTTCTGGTCTGGGGCGACATGGAAGAACCAAGAGGTGGCCGCAGCGACACCGGCCGCGGTCAGCGACGAGAGCACCACTGCGTTTCGGAAAGCTCCCCGGCTGCTGACCGAACTCACAAACGGAATGGGTGCCATGGCTGCCAGCACGGCGTACACCGTCAGACCGAGGTCCTGGGTCCCGACGGCAGTTATCACACCGACACTGAGGGCCATGAGCAGGGCGATCCGTTGGTCGAAGAGAACTGCGGTGATGAACCCGAAGGCGACGGCCGGCAGGATGTACCAACTGGTCGACTCCGACAACGCCGTCGTCAGCCGGACCGCGCCCGCCGCAACCAAGAGAAGGATCCCGAGGAGGGCCACCATCCTTGGCCGGGACCAGATTTCCTGTCTGAACTTCGACAAGTAAAGACTCATCACACCGATCAACACACCAATGACCGCCAGGAGACCCATGGAGGCCGGACCCGCCGACCCAACCCGGAAGGCCGCCTGATTGATCGAGTCGATGTGGAGCCGAGTAAGCGTGTCACCTTCCCTGACCACCGTGGTTCCCTCACGAACCTCGACCATCACCGGCGGGACGGCAATCTCGGCCTCGGTCCTGGCCTCCTCGGTGGTGGAGTCGTCCACGACGAAATTGTCGGTGAGATGGGCTGCCACTATCTCCCCCGCAGCCTGGCCCCCCTCGAGGTCACGGCCGGTGTCGGGGTGCCACACGAATGGAGGAGTGGTCCGCTGGCGGTTTTGCGCCTCCCCCAGACCTTCGAGTTCGATCCGCGACCCGAATTCGGCATTCATCCTCTCCAGTGCCCGGGCCTGGATCTCGGGCAGATGTAGAGGCTCCCCAAGAGCTGCCCTCACCACGTCGTCAGCCGCCGTCTCGGCGAGGAACAGAACTGTCCCCGGGAGGAGATTGGAATGAATCCTCGAGAATTCGGACACGACCTCGGCGAGAGGTCTCAGGTCGGCTACGAATCCGACGCCACCGGCGTCGCACGCCTCGCCTGCCACGCAATCCACGAGTTTGGCCGGCTCTCCAACGGCAGGAATCCAGCCGGACGGTACCGGCCCGTTTGTAGATGCCACGACCACCACCGCAGGACCGACGGGGCTCTCCAAGGCCCAAAGGCCCTGTGAATCCGTCACCGTGGTCGTGTCTCCTTCGACTGTCGTTACGGTGATCCGAACTCCGGCCAGCGGCCTGTCGAACCTCGGTGCCTCGGCCACGGGTTCGAATCGACCATTGCCGTCGACGTCCAAGAACACGAGGCCGGAGAGGGTGACCAGATCGGATTCCTCTTCGGGTTCCTCAACTTCCGGAAGATCGGGCACGATGATGTCGATCCTGGTCCCCAAAGTGACCATGGCCGTCAGGTCATCGAAGACGGCGTTGACATTCGCCTCGGCGACGTCCTGCCTTTCCGTCGCCACTCGCCTTATTGGGGCCACCGAGTCTCTGGCAGCCTGGCGGCGGGCATCGGTCTCGTCGACGTCCAGTACATCGACAGTGCGGACTGCAGTGAAGGTGGTGGGCGAAGGTGCTCCAACCTCGAGATTCAGCTCTGATTGCGCCGAGCCGATTGAGAGCACACCCCAAATCGAGACCACCGTGGCCAGGAACAGCGCGAACCGGACCACAGTCGGTCGGCTCACCGTTTCTTCCGATCCTCGAATCGCTGATAGGCCTCGACAATCGAAGCGACTATCCGATGTCTCACGACATCACGAGAAGTCAACTCGACAAAGGCAACACCGGGGATGTTCACGAGGATGTCACGCACAACACGGAGTCCCGATGCGCGACCGGCGGGGAGATCCGTCTGGGAAATGTCTCCGGTGATGATCATCTTGGAATTGAACCCCAATCTCGTCAAGAACATCTTCATTTGCTCAGGTGTTGTGTTCTGGGCTTCGTCGAGCACGACGCATGCGTCGTTCAAGGTTCTACCTCTCATATAAGCGAGCGGGGCAATCTCGATGGTTCCCCGGTCGATCAACGACATCGTTTCTTCGGGGCCGACCATGTCCCAAAGAGCGTCGTAGAGGGGCCTCAGATAGGGGTCGACTTTGGCGGTGAGGTCACCGGGCAGAAACCCGAGTCTCTCCCCAGCTTCCACTGCAGGTCGGGTGAGGACGATTCGCCTGACCGATCCAGTGGCAAGGGCGTCAACCGCGGCGGCCATGGCCAGGTAGGTCTTGCCGGTACCGGCGGGGCCGATACCGAAAGTGAGGGTGTTCTGGCGAATCGCGTCCATGTACTTCTGCTGCCCCAGTGTCTTGGGACGGATCAGCCGGCCTCTTCCAACCGAGATACCGTCGCTCAACACGCCTGAAGGACTTGGAACGTCGTCGGTGACCATCTTGACGACCTCGACCACCCTGCCCTCGTCGAGGGTGTGTCCCTCCTGGACCAGTATCAGCAGTTCAGACAACACGGTCCGGGCCCGTTCCACCTCTTCCTCGGATCCTGACAAGACGACCTCGTCACCGCGCGCGACGAAAAGCACCCCGGGTAGGAGAGATTCGACCTGTCGAAGATGACGATCAGACTCACCTATGAGGTCCAACATCAGGTGGTGGCTGGGTACGCGTAAACGCGCTTCGGTTTTTTCAGGGGTCACAACGGCAACGCCAATAGTCAGGCGTTAATACAAAGATTAGTGGCTTCCCGTAAATGAACCAGAGACCTTTACTCGGCCCTGGGAGCGAGCTCTGCCGACTGGAGGATCGTGTTGAGAATGGCAAGGTCGGACTGACGCACTTCGGGACTTCGCGGATCCCTCCTCAGCATCTTGATGGCCTTGAGATACCTCTCGGCAAGCCCGTCACCGTCATCACGTGAAAGGGTCTCGAGGTCAATGGTGAGACCTACGTCTGTAAAAGCGGGGAGAAGATCGGAGGGAGAAAAACTGTAAACCTCTGCGATCCGAACGAATCTCTGGACTGATATGGCGCGTTCGCCGCGCTCATACGCGCCCACAACGGACGCCTTGAACTCTCCATCGGTGTTCGCCTCTACCTCCCCCAGGGACCAGCCCTTGTGGCGTCTTGCGACGCGCAGGCGCTGACCCAGGGAAGCGCTGAATTCGTCCATGTTCGAAAGCTCTCCCTGAAGCCCGTTGACATCCTAACGCCCAGTAACCTCGTGGGAATACCTATGTGAAAAGTAAACGAGCGGCGGCGACTATTGCCGCAGTCTCAGTCCTGAGCACGTTGGGACCCAGATTCCACACTTCAACATCAGCTGGGACCTCCTCTGGCGCCCAACCACCCTCCGGACCGATGACCACAGTGTGCGCAATTCCTACGGTGGCGGATCCTGTCTGGTCGCAGACGACTAGCGGACCCTCGAGATCGGCCCACCCCACCATCTCCGTGTCGACTTCCATCAACCATGCCCCCCGAGACTGTTCCACTGCGGCGAGCACCCAGGAGAAGACTTTTGGTGGAGCTGCGGGCCTGTTCGCACCGTATGAAGTTCGGAGCCACCGCAACCGGATGACACCCAACTCCGCCAATTTCTCCACGAGGAATCGTTGCCGGTCTTTGTTGTTGGGTGGCGCAACTGCGACTGTGAGCGGCTTCATTGGAGGCACCAAGGTCTCTTCACCCCGCACCAGCTGCTGATGACCGAGACTTCCCCGTCCGATCGTCCCCAATCCGTCCGTGTAAGTGACGTCGTCGCCGTCCCCGAGACGAAGTGCCTTGGTGAGATGCCGCCACTGAGTGATGGTCAGGGGCAAGACCTCGCTGTCACTCCATGGGCCACCAACCACAAGATGCGGCGTGTGCTTCACAAGGCCGAAGCGGGACGGTCGGTCCGCTCCCCACGCAGGTCCGCCCACCGGCGCATCAACTCCTCCTCTTCGGCCGACAGACCCGTAGGAATGCGCACCCCCACCACCACGATCAGCTCTCCGCGGACCTTTCGTCCCAGCGCTGGCATCCCCGCGCCGGAGATCCTGAACGTGTCACCTGGTTGAGTCCCGGCGGGGACCTCGAGTTCCACTTCGCCACCTTCGATCACGGGTATCGAGACAACGGTCCCAAGAGATGCTTCTGCGATACCCACCGACAGGGCGTACCAGAGATCGTTCCCATCACGCTCGTAGAGGGGATGGTCGGCAACGGCAATCTCTACATACAGGTCCCCGGCGATGCCCCCCGCTCCGGGGGCCTCACCCCTTCCGGTAAGGCGAAGCCTGGTACCAGAGGTCACACCCGGCGGAATCTCGACCTTCACGCCGACGTCTTCAGTAACCGCACCAACACCGGAACACTCCTGACATGGTCGCTCGATGGTGTATCCGCTACCGGAACAGCGTCCGCAAGTCTGGGCGGTCAACACGGTGCCCAGGAACGACCGCTGGGTGACACGCACCTGTCCCGACCCCCCACATTCACTACAGGTCGAGCGCCCGGTTCCAGGGCTGGCGCCAGAACCGGAACACGACGAGCAACTGACCCTCGATCGAAAGTCGACCGAGACATCGCTGCCTGTCGCCGCCTGCTCGAGTGTGATTTCGGAATAGACGAGGATGTCGCGGCCTCTCGATGGACGTGGCTCACGCCCTCCAAAGAGACCACCGTCGGCGAACACCGAACGAAGCAGGTCCTCGATCCCGCCGAAGCCGCTGAGAAGGTCACCCAAGTCGATCGTGTCACCCCGGTCGTAGCGCCGCCGCCTCTCGGGGTTCGAGAGCACCTCGTACGCCTCAGCGGCCTGACGGAACCTCGCCTCCGTTTCGGGATCCCCCGGGTTGGCATCGGGATGAGTCTCCCTCGCCAGCTGCCTGAAGGCCCTCTTGATCTCCTCGGAAGTGGCGTCGCGCTGCACCCCCAGGACCTGGTAATAGTTGGTCGCCATGTTCAGTTGTTACGCGGGGTGATCTGCTCTTCGAGTTCACGCGACACTTCCTCGACCGCGGTGATAGCCCTCTTGTAGTCCATTCTCAGGGGGCCGATGACCCCAACCGAGCCGACTTCCCCTGATGCGTCGTAACTGCGAGACACCACCGACATGTCGACATGTGCGTGCTCCAGTTTGCTGCCGATGTGTATGGACACGCCCGAAGCGCCAGCCAATAACTTCATGACTTCCGCCTCCCGTTGGAGGATGTCGAGAACGAGACTCGCGGTGTCAGGATCGTCGTGCCAGGCGGTGTTGGTCCTCTGAGTGCCCCCGATGAACAGTTCGGATCCCGCTGAGGTGGCGAGGTGTAGGCAGTCGACGATGGTCAACACCGCCTCCCGGGTCGTGTCGTCGAGTTCTTCGAGGACCTCGTCGGAGACGGCCGGCCAACTTCCCACGACGGCCCCGACGACGGCAGCGGCGACGAGCTGCTGTCCCCGTTCGATCTCCATTGGTGTGACGGGCACCCTGACTCGACCCCGGTGCTGTACCACCCGACCACCGACGGTGACGATGACGACCAGTAGCTGGTCCGCCGTCACCTGGACCGTATGGAGCGAGCGGATCCGATCACGGCTCAGTCCGGGGGCGACGACCACTGCCGGGAGGTCGGTCAACTCAGCAAGAAGGTCGGATGTCGCCTTCAGGAGGTTCGAGAGTTCGAGATGCACCTCTCCAAAGAAGCTGTTGACTCGCTCCTGGGCGGCGTGGCGGAGGCGGCCGGGACTGAGATGATCGACGTAGTACCTGTATGCGTTGGCCGTAGGGATACGCCCGGCCGATGTGTGCGGCTGCACCACGTAGCCCTCGTGTTCCAGGGCAGCGAGGTCATTGCGAATCGTCGCCGGTGACACGGCAAGCCGGGACTGTTCTGCGATCGATTTGGAACTGACCGGTTCGCCGGTCCGAATGTGCTCCTCGACCAGCACTCTCAATATCTCTGAACGACGGTCTTCAAGCATTGGACAACCACAGGTTATCGGGGTGGGAGACCCAACACGGCCCTATGGACCATATCGGTCAGGAGGGGGCGGGCCACCGACAACCGGTCGGGGGTCTCAGCGATCACGCCTGCGTCCGCGAGACGCTGCCCCTCCGGCGAGGCGGCCAGGGCGCGAGTCCCCTCCCCGTGGGCTACTCCGACCCGACGTCTCAGCCCGACAAATAGCCGGTCGACCTCCAGATCCCAACCGGAAAGCTCATCCTCACCCGCCCTCGCCGGCCTCGAAGATTCGACCGCAGCCAAGTAGGCGTCGAGACGTCGGAGATTCCTGAATCTGACATGATCACGGAATCCGTGGGCACCGTTCCCGTAGGCGAGGTACTCCCCTTGGGCCCAAACAGTGAGGTTGTATCGGCACTCCATGTCGGGTTGGGCCCAGTTGGAGACCTCATACTGAAGGAAACCGGCATCGGCCAAAGTCGCCTGAGCCTTCTCGTAGCGATCCGCCTGCTGGTCAGGGTCCGGGGCCGGTGCACCGGCGTTGACCTCCCTCCCCAACGGGGTTCCGCGCTCGACGGTCAGCGAGTAACACGAGATGTGGTCGACTTCCAGGCCGAGGGCGGCTTCCAGAGTGGCCCCCCAGGATGAATCCGTCTCGCCCGGACTCCCGTATATGAGGTCGACCGAGACATTCTCGAACCCAGCCTGACGTGCCGCCGCCACTGCCTCGACGATCTGGGGTGCCTGATGACGGCGACCCAGATATAGGAGGACAAGGCCGTCGAAGCTCTGAGCCCCGAATGAGACCCGGTTGAAGCCGACCGACCTGAACTCACGGGCTCGGTCGGCAGTGAAGTCCTCGGGATTGGCTTCGAGGCTGACCTCAGCGTCAGGTGTCACTCCGTGTTTGTCCGAAAGAGCGTCGAGCAGCACCCCCAGTTCTGAAGCAGGGACATGGCTCGGCGTGCCACCCCCGAAGAAGACCGCGTCGAGGGGTCTCCACTGAGAATCTCCGGCGATCTCTGATCTGACCGCGGAGATGTACCTGGGTATCAAGTGATCCTGGCCTTCGACCACGGCGAAATCGCAATATGGGCAGACCCGGGAACAGAAGGGCATGTGGACGTAGCAGGCCGCACTGGTGGCGAACCTGTCGTAAAGGTGCATCAGTCGTCGTCGACCCTGAGGGCGGCAACGAACGCTTCCTGAGGAACCTCCACCGAGCCCACCATCTTCATCCGCTTCTTGCCTTCCTTCTGACGCTCCAGCAGCTTCTTCTTCCGGGTTATGTCACCGCCATAACACTTGGCTGTCACATCTTTCCGGCGCGCCTTGACCGTCTCCCTGCTGATGATCCGACCACCGATCGTGGCCTGGATGGGCACATCGAACAGTTGGCGGGGTATCAGGGATTGAAGACGAACGGTCATCTTCTTGCCGTACTCAGATGCCTTGTCGGCATGGACGATGGCTGAGAAGGCATCGACGGGTACCCCGTTGAGGAGGATGTCGACCTTGACCAGATTGGCTTCGCGATATCCGCTCGGCTCATAGTCGAGTGAGGCGTACCCCTTGGTCTTCGACTTGAGCAGGTCAAAGAAGTCGAAAACGATCTCGCCTAGAGGGATCTCGAAGTCGAGCTCCACCCGCTCCCGACTCAGATAGTTCATGCCCCCAACCACGGCCCTCCTAGTGGTGGCCAGCTCCATGATCGGGCCGACGAACTCGGTCGGGGTGATGATCATCGCCTTCACGAAAGGCTCGGCAATGCTCTTGCGGGCGTTCGGATCGGGTAGGTCCTGAGGTGACTTTATGGTGACGAGTTCGCCTTCGGGCAGTGTCACTTGATAGGCGACGGAGGGTGCTGTTGCCACCAGATCGAGGTCGTACTCCCGCTCCAGACGTTCGCGGACGATCTCCATGTGGAGTAGCCCCAGGAAACCGACCCTGAAACCAAACCCGAGAGCACGGGAAGTCTCCGGCTCCCACGATAGGGAAGCATCGTTGAGACGGAGTTTCTCCAACGCCTCTCTCAGTTTCTCGAAGTCGTCCCCATCCGTTGGAAACACACCCGAGAACACCATGGGCTTGGGTTCCGTGTAGCCCGGCAGAGCTTGTTCGGCCCGACGACGTGAGTGGGTGATGGTGTCGCCGACCTTGATCCTGTCGATCTCTTTGACCCCGGTTATCAGATAGGCCACCTCACCCGGGCCGATCTGCGGAACAGGCAGGGCTTTGGGGGTGAGAAACCCGATCTCGGTGGCATCGTGGGTCTCCCCTGTTGCCATGAACCGTATGGAGTCCCCGACACCGAGTTGACCGTCCATGACGCGGATGTAACAGACCACCCCTCTGAAGGCATCGAAGTACGAGTCAAATACGAGGGCCCGGAGGGGCGCATCGCGGTCCCCGGTGGGAGGTGGAACCTGACGGACGAGCTCTTCGAGCAACTCGTCGACACCGAAACCAGTCTTGGCTGAGAGACGCAAGACGTCATCCGCCGAACCACCGAGAATGTTGACCAGCTCCCCGGAAACCCGTTCCGGATCGGCCGCGGGAAGATCCATCTTGTTGAGGGCCGGGATCACTTCGAGTCCGGCCTCGATCGCGAGATAGGCGTTGGCGAGAGTCTGCGCCTGAACCCCTTGCGCCGCGTCGGCAAGGAGCAGGGCTCCTTCACAGGCCGCCAGCGAACGACTGACCTCGTAAGAGAAGTCGACATGACCTGGAGTGTCGATCAGGTTGAGCACATATTTCTCACCGCTGGGAGAGTCGTAATTGAGTCTCACCGTCTGGGCTTTGATGGTTATACCCCGTTCCCGCTCCAGATCCATGGTGTCCAGGACTTGCTCACGCATCTCACGTTCGGTTATGGCACCGGTCCGCTCCAAGAGCCGATCGGCCAGGGTCGATTTGCCGTGGTCGATATGGGCGATGATGGAGAAATTACGGATGCGCGTTTGGTCGGTCATATCCAGTGGAGTTCCGGTCCAGATCGATGTGATGCACCCGGCATCGGTCCGATCCGAGTCTCGGTCACCAGGTACCAGATACCGAGTGCCGGTACTGCAAGACACATTGTAGGTACTCGGCAACGACAGCTAGAGTCGGTTCGTCAAATGGCCAATATCAAGTCACAAAAGAAGCGCAATCGGCAGAGCGAGAACCTCCGCCAGCGCAACAAGTCGACCAAGAGTGAACTGAGGACTTCGATCAAGAAGGTCGACCAGGCTGTAGCTGCCGGCGAATCCTCTGCCGAGGCCCTCCTCCAGGCTCAGAAAACGATCGACAAGGCCGCTCAGAAAGGGGTCATCCACCCCAACGCCGCGGCTCGTAAGAAGTCACGCCTCGCCAAGTCGGCCCGCTGACTCAACGCACCAGGTCAGTCGCCGGGGTCGCCCGGCGAGAGATCAGGAATACCAACGACAGAACGCCACTGTCAGACGTTCCAGAGTCACTCTATGAACATCCTCGGGTTGAGTCTTGATGACCCTGTCCGCTCTGAGAAGGGCACGCTGGGCATTGCGTAGGGCGGACTCCTTGACCTTCCCCCGATTCTTCCACACCATGGCCAACTGACGATCTGAGCCTGTCCCCACCCAGCTCTTGAATGTCGCCTCATCGGGTGCTGCCAATGCCAACGAGCGGCGCTTCAAGTCGCTCTCGAGTGTGGCCAGGTAGACCAGTGGGTGTCCGTGAACGAGAAAGTCGGACAACCGTCTCAGGGCCTCCCCCACGTTGCCACGACCGACGGCGTCAGTGATCTGCCATGGCGGCTCGTCGGGTCGATTCTTGAACCGATTGATGATCATGTCGGCGGTGATCCTTCCACCAACCTCGACCAACTGGTCGAGTGCCTGACCGATGCTGGCGGTGTCGGTTCCGTAACGTTGGATCAGGGCATCTATCGCCGTCTTGTCCATTTCTATCTTGCGGGTGCGTACCTCCGTGGCTACCCAACCGGCGACATCGCGCTCCCACAGCTTGGCGATCGAGACCGTGTCGCCCCTCTCTTTGACCATGGCGACGAGGGACCGATTCAGGGCACCGGTTGACACCAGCACCACCTCAGTGGAGTCGAGGTCAGCTGACTCCAGTAGCTCGATGAGAGTGTCTACTTCGGATTTCTGGAGGTTCTGGGCGTCCACGATCTCGAGACCTTGACGCCCCCCGAAGAGCGAGCCGGACTGGAGCAGCGGGATGATCGGCTCCAGTTCGACCCGGATAGGACCATCGCCGTCCTCACCGGCACCACGACCAGGTACATCGACCCGCACGACATCGGACGAATCGACCTCGGCGTCGGCCAGGTACTTACGCGCCGTCTGCAGCATCCGTTCACGCTCGCCGGGGCCAGCGTTCGAAGGCCCAACGACAGCTAACAACGACATGTCTTCAAGGTAGTCGCTAGATCCGACCGAAAAGACGCGCCAGGTCGCAGGCCATCTCGACATCGTGGACCCTGATGATGTCGGCCTCGTGCTCGAGGGCCAAGGCGATGTATGCGGCAACCCAGTGGTCGTGGGCTTTACGCGGGATCGGAGTCAGCAGAGGCTTCCCGAGCGCTCGGAGGTGATGCGACCCTGCGATCACCTCCAGCTGCATCCTGGTGTAGGCCTGGTAGTCGCCCCGATAGTTGAGGGCAATGCCCGGGTCGATGATCACGTTCTCGATGCCCTCTTCACTCAACTCTTCGAGGAGAGCGCTGAACCGGGCGGCGGTGACCTCTGCCTTGTCGGAGCGTATCTCCACCTCTCCCACCTGGTGCGGGTTGGCTGCCTCGACATAGACCGCAATAGCGGCCAACCCGGCGGTGGCCACCACCTTGCGCATGGCGGGGTCGGTCAACCCTCCGGTGTCGTTGATGATCACGGCACCGGCACTTGCCGCCGCTGACGCCACTTGGGGCTTCCAGGTGTCGATTGCGACCAAGTGAGCTTCGGAGGTCAGGGCCTCGATCGCCGGAACTACTCGGGCTATCTCTTCTTCGATTGCGATCGTCGGGTTGTCGTAGTGGGACGATTGGCCACCGATGTCGATGAGGGTCGCTCCCCAATCACGGTAACGCGCTGCCATCGCCCGGACCTGGTCAGGGGTCGTCGCAACGGTGGACAGGTTCTTCGACTCGGGTGAGGTGTTTATGACGCCCATCACATAGGTGACATCCCCGAGTGGGAGGGCGGTGTCGGCTAATACCAGGTCGGCCACCTGGCCAGGTTATAGACCCACAGATACATCACCGTCGAGATCGGTGCGGAACACCACAGCTCCGGTCGACCGAAACAGGTCTATGACCCATGGGGCTGGGTGGCCGAACTGGTTCGGACCTACGGAAACGATTGCTTCTCGGGCCCCTACCGAGACCAGCCAGTCGGGATCGGAGGTGGCGGCACCCTGATGGGGGACCTTGAGGATGTCGGCCTTGAGATGGCTCAACTCCTGCTGGGCGATGACTTCGATGTCCCCGGAAAGGAGAATGGAATGACGGGGGCCCTCGACCGTCAGCACTATCGACTGATCGTTGGGAGACGCATACCGACGCAGAGGCCCGTCCACTCTCAATGCCAGGGTTCCCAACACCCTCGTCTCACCGACGTTTGGCCGGTGTACGGGCACACCCCACTGCTCGGCCCGTGTGAAGAACTCTCGAGATGACGCGGTCTCGTGGGGCTGCGACGCTGCCCAGATCTCACCGATCGGAATCCGACCGAAGAGACCGGTGAGTCCCGAGACATGATCGGCGTGAACATGGCTGAGAATGACCAACTCCAGAGAGCGCACCCCGTATTGACGCATCTTGCCGAGGAGCACGGCCGGGTCGGGCCCCCCATCCACGAGTGCAAACCGCCCCCCGCCCCCGTGCACCAGGATCGAGTCTCCCTGACCGACATCCAGCACCACCACTCCGGGGTCCGGCAATGGCGAGCCCGAGGAAAAGATGAGGACGACGACAAGGGAGGAGACTCCGACCGCTATCCATGATCTCGAACCTCGCCACATGAGACCGACAGCTCCCACCAGTCCCAAGGCGATAGCCGGGACGACGGTGAGTTGAGGAAGGGTTGCAGCACTCCTCGAGATGGTGAGTACGGCCCCAGCGAGGTGGGCGCTGAGATCAACGACGGGGCCGACACCGGCTACGCCGACGGCCCCCAATACGGTCGAAGCCGCTACCAGTGGCGAGGCCACGAGGTTGGTCAGCGGTGAAAAGAGCGGGATCGCCCCGAAGTGGAACAACAGCAATGGGGCCACGGACACCTGGGCCCCGCATGTGACCGCAAGAGCTCGATGGACCTTTCCTCCGTTGGTCGGCCATCGGGCACCTACCAGGACACCCGCTGTGGCAGCAACCGACAGTTGGAACCCGACGTTCCCCGTTATCGCCGGGTCACTGACGACCAGGGCAACGACTGCGAGTGAGAGCAACTGCCACGCTTCGAATACCACACCAACCAGTCGTCCTACGAGTGCCAGACCGGCCATAACCGATGCCCGGAGTACCGAGGGTTCGAAACGGGTTGCCGCGGCGTAGATCGGAAGACCGACGAGTCCGATCAGTGCCCTCCGCCTGGGTTCCATCGAGAGCGGACCAGTAGCCAAAGCGAGGAGTATCAGGAACAGAGCAACATTCGAACCGCTCACCGCTACGAAGTGACTCAGCCCGCTGAGTCGCATCGCTTCGACATCGCTTCGATCCAGTTCCGACGTATCGCCGATCAGGAACCCAGCCAGGAGGGCCCGCCCATCGTCGAACGGTTCGAGGTTCCGCATCACGTGGTCCCGAACGGCCGTGCCCACCCGCAACGGCACGGCGGCTCCCCCCGGTTCCAATGTCAGAGTCCGTACCTTCACCCGGGACCGATGGTGAACCCCTCTGGCAGTACCCGCCTCGCCATCGGCGCTGCCTTCGAAGACGACCCGGTGACCCATCGCCAGGTCGAAGTCCCTGGCCAGATCGATGAGGAGTGTTCCTTCACCCGTGGCGACCAATGCCCAATGGCCGTATCGGCCCTCGATGACGTCGGTTATCAGGACACCACCGGACTCCACCCTGCCAGCCGGTATAGGGTCCGGAACCGGGTCGGGAACGATCACGGCGGCCAGGATCCAAACCGCGGCCGCGACAGCAAGCCATGGCCAGGAGACGGTCGGCGGGAAAGCCGAATGCTTCGTCACGGGACGGCAATCAGGTCCCGGATAGCTGCCAGCTTGGCCTCACCGATGCCGGGGACACCCAAGAGGTCCTCAACCGTGCCGAACGGGCCATTCTGGTCGCGAAACGCCACGATCCGCCCAGCCAATACCGGGCCTACCCCAGGGAGCGTCTCGAGCTCGGTGGCAGTCGCCCGGTTCACCGGGACCTTGGCACTTCCTCCCACTCCCGAAACGATCCGATCACTATCCGGACCGGGAACGAGGATCTGTTGCCCAGCGGACACGGGACTAGCCAAATTCACCGCTTCAACCAGGGCGCCCGGTTTGAGGCCCCCTGCGGCAAGAATGGCGTCCACTACCAGCGACCCTGCCGGGACCGAGACCACCCCTGGTGAGGTGACCCACCCGGCGACATGGATCTCAACTGTTGCCAGCCTGTTTGGTGTTGAAGAGCTCGGCGGAGAAAGCGGCTCACTGGCTCCCTGGAGCAAACCGAGCGCAGCCCCAACCACACCACCGGCCACGCATAGGACCACCGCCAGACGACCCTGGCTCTCCCCTCTCCTCATCCGGACCTACATACAGGATCGCGGCGCGAGTGTGAATCCCTTTGAATATGGTGGGGATATGCTCGACGTGTCGCCCTTCCTGGTCAGCCCCGGTACCGAAGCCTCACTCTCGAGCCGGAGTCCGCGCGACACCACCGGTTTCGAGGGGACCAAGGAGTCCTCGAGAGACATCTTGTCACCGATACAGAAACGTCTCGACTTCCTGCAGCACAGGCTTTGGGCGGAGGGAAAGCGGGGCCTCCTCGTGGTGCTCCAGGGCCTGGACACCTCGGGGAAGGATGGCACCATCCGCCACGTTTTCCGGGGGGTCAACCCTCAAGGGGTGAAAGTCTGGTCGTTCGTCAAGCCCAGTTCGCTCGAGCTCTCCCATGACTATCTGTGGCGGGTACACCAACGTACCCCGGCACGGGGAGCGATCGTGATCTTCAACCGCTCCCACTACGAGGACGTGCTGGTGGTCAGGGTCAACAACCTGGTCCCTGAAGAACAGTGGTCCAGACGCTATGAACACATCAACGCTTTTGAGAAGATGCTCAGCGATGAAGGGACGGTGATCGTCAAGTTCTTCCTGCATATCTCCAAGGATGAGCAGAGGGAGAGGCTTCAGGAGAGGGTCAACGACGACCTGAAGAACTGGAAGTTCTCGGAGTCGGACCTCGAGACGAGGCGGCAGTGGGACCTCTATGAGCAGGCCTACGAAACGGCGCTGTCCCGGACATCGACCGACTCTGCCCCTTGGTACGTGGTACCGGCGGATCGAAAGTGGTTCAGGAACTTGGTCATCTCCCAGATCCTGGTGGAGACGTTGGAGAGTATGAACCTGAGCGACCCGCCAACGAACCCCTACCTGGAGGGGTTGGTCATCGAGTGAGGTCCCGGTAACGCTGCTCCACGTCCCGGGCCTCGACCTCGAGACGGTTGGCCCGGTAGGCCTCATTGTGCGAGAGACCCTTTCTGCGACCTCTGAGATACTCGGTCACGTATCTGCGAAGGAAACCGAAGAACCCGTAGTCCGACCACTGGCGCACGTGGACCAACTCGTGGACCATCAGGTACTTGAGCAGACGGGGATCACCGACCAGGAGCTGGGGGTCGAGATAGATCTTGCGTCTCGTGGCCATGGCCCCGATACCTTTCGGCCACAACCATCTCAGAAGACGTGGTGCTGCGGTGACTCGAACCCACACCGGGTCGATCGGGTGAAGTTCGGCGGCCACCACCACCGGGTCGAGCCCACCCGCGGTGAGAAAGTAGCTTGCCCTCACCCGATCACGATGTTGACCATGCGGGGAGGCTTGGCGATGACTTTGGTGACGGTCGCCCCGTCGAGCCACACCCGGACCTTCTCAGAGCCAAGAGCTATCGCTTCCACTTCCTCGGCGGAGACGTCCGGTGCTACCTCCATGCGGTCCCGCACCTTGCCGTTGACCTGAATGATGAGGGTCACGGTTTCCTCTCGGGCGAGTTCTTCGTCGGCAACAGGCCAGGTCTCCTCCGCCAGCATGGTCCCATAACCGCGCATCTCCCAGAGTTCGTGCGTCACGTGCGGTGTCATCGGTGCCAACATGAGTATCAGTTTGCGAATCACCTCGTCGGCGGTCTCAGCCCGGGGTTCATCCCCGAGGTAATCACCCAACGCGTTAGTGAGAATCATCAATGCAGGCACCGCCGTGTTGAAGTTGAAGCGTTCGATGTCATCCGTCACCTTCATGACGGTCCGGTGTGAGAGTCCGATCAGTTGACGGTCGCGTTCGTCGGGCTCTCGGAGAGTGAACTGGTGATCACCCGTCGCCGCCTTCCACACCCGCTCCAGGAACCTCCGGGTGCCATCGATTCCAGATGAGGTCCAGGCGGCATCGTCGGTGGGAGGTGCCATGAACAGGTGCCACAGTCTCAGTGCGTCGGCGCCATGAGAGGCAAACTGGTCGAGGGGATCGACCACATTCCCCTTCGACTTGGACATCTTGGAGCCTCCCAAGGTGATCATGCCCTGGGTGAAGAGTCGGCTGAAGGGTTCCTCGACGTCGGAGAGCCCAATATCGTGAAGGAACTTGGTGATGAACCGGGCATAGAGCAGATGCAACACGGCGTGCTCTACGCCTCCGATGTACTGGTCGAGGGGCATCCAGTACCCGGCCTTCTCAGGATCGAAGGCACGGGTCGTATTGTGCGGGTCGGCGTAGCGGAAGTAGTACCAAGATGAGTCCACGAAGGTGTCCATCGTGTCGGTCTCCCTACGGGCGGGCCCACCGCACGACGGGCAGGTCGTGTTGACGAACTCTTCGACCACGGCCAGAGGCGATTGACCCTTAGGCATGTAGTCCTCGATTTCGGGGAGTAGCACCGGGAGCTGATCCATCGGGACCGGGACCATCCCGCACCGGTCACAGTTGATGATCGGAATCGGAGAACCCCAATAGCGCTGCCGGGAGATGAGCCAGTCGCGAAGCCGCCATGTCACCGTGGCCCGGCCCAAGCCCTCGGTTTCGAGCCAGGCGATCGCTGCGGCGATAGCGTCTTCCTTGTGGAGACCGTCGAGAAAGCCGGAGTTGATCGCCGGGCCATCACCGGTGTAGGCCTCACCCTTCCAACCTTCTGGCGGTTCGACGGTGCGGATGATCTCGATTGAATACTTGGTAGCGAAGTCCCAATCTCGTTGGTCCTGTCCAGGGACAGCCATTATCGCTCCGGTCCCGTATCCCATGAGGACGTAGTCGGCGATATAGATCGGCACCCGACGCCCGTTGGCGGGATTGATGGCGTGGGCACCGGTGAAGACCCCGGTCTTGGTGCCTACAGACATTCGATCGATCTCTGAGGCTCGGCTCGACGTCTCGATGTAGGCCCGGGCCTCGGCCTCGGACTCTGAGCCAACGATCAGCTGGTCGACGATGGGATGCTCCGGAGCGAGCACACAGAATGTCATGCCGAAAATGGTGTCGGGTCGGGTGGTGAACACTTCGAACGAACCACCGCCCTCGACTTCGATTCCAAATGTCGCGCCCTCTGATCGCCCGATCCAGTTGCGCTGCATGGTGCGGACCCTGTCCGGCCAGTCTTCGAGCAGATCTAGGTCCTCCAGCAATCGCTCGGCGTAGTCGGTGATCTTGAAGAACCACTGGGAGAGATTCCGTTTCACGACCGGGGTGTCGCATCTCTCGCAGAGTCCGTCGACGACCTGCTCGTTGGCGAGCACGGTCTGGTCCTGGGGACACCAATTCACGGGCGCCTCACGCTTGTACGCCAGTCCGCGCTGGTGAAGCTCGAGGAACAACCACTGGTCCCACCGGTAGAAGTCAGGTTTGTGGCTGGCCAGTTCGCGGGTCCAGTCGTACATGGCCCCCAGCCGCTTCATCTGGTCGGTCATGGTGGCGATCTGGCTCTCGGTGTTGGGCCGGGGATGGGCCCCCGTTGCTATGGCCGCGTTCTCCGCTGGCAGACCGAAGCTGTCCCAGCCCATGGGCGAGAGCACACTGAACCCCTGCATCTTCTTGTACCGGGTGAGGAGGTCACCGTAGGTGTAGTTGCGGACATGCCCTTGGTGCAGAGCCCCTGACGGGTAGGGGTACATGCACACGTTGTAGAACTTGGGGCGGTCAGGGTCCTCGGAAGCCTCGAAGACCCGATCGGCCTCCCACCGCTTCTGCCATTTCGGTTCGATCGCCTTGTGGTCGTATGACATCTGAGTTGGCAAGGGTAATCCCGGTGCCATCATTGACTTTCCATATCGAGTAGGAGTAGTCGTGACCATTGAACGGGTCGGTGTGATCGGAGGCGGTCTGATGGGTTCGGGAATCGCTGAGGTCAGCTCCCGATCCGGTTATCACGTGGTCGTCCACGAGGTAGACGCAACAGCCGCAGAAGCCGCCAGCGGAAGGATCAGAAAGTCCCTGGCTAGGGCGGTGGAGAAGGGGAAGCTCTCAGAATCGGAGAGCCAGGAGATCCTCGCACGGATCACAGTCTCCACCGACATTGGTGACCAGGCCGATCGTCAGATCGTCATCGAAGCGGCCACCGAGAACGAGGCTGTCAAGACCAGGTTGTTTGCCGAGCTCGATCAGGTTGTGACCGACCCTTGGGCGATTCTCGCCTCGAACACTTCCTCAATCCCTATCACGCGGATCGCTTCGGCAACCATGCGGCCACAGAACGTCGTCGGGCTCCACTTCTTCAACCCGGTGCCAGTGATGGCCCTTGTTGAACTGGTGACGACGGTGATGTCTTCGGAGACTGTCGAGTCGAATGCACAGCTTTTCGCTGAGAGCCTCGGCAAGACGGTGATCCGTGCCAAGGACCGTGCCGGCTTCGTGGTCAATATGTTGCTGATCCCCTACATGCTTGGTGCGATCCGGATGTACGAGGCTGGTGTGGCCTCGGCCGAGGACATAGACACCGGTATGCGACTTGGTGCGAATCATCCGATGGGTCCACTGGAGCTCACCGACTTTGTCGGTTTGGACACGACGAAGTTCGTCGCCGACGTGCTCTTCGATGAGTTCAAGGAACCCCTCTACGCCTCTCCCCCACTGCTCACCCGCATGGTGGAAGCGGGCCTGCATGGCCGGAAATCGGGCCGGGGCTTCTACGACTACCAGTGAGGGTGGCCCCGAAGTTCAGCGGCCCCGGAGTGCGTCTCTGATTTCGGTGAGGAGAACGACCTCCACCGACGGATCGGTGGGCGCTTCGTCGGCCTTCCGACGCATCCTGTTGTACGCCTTGACCATGAAGAACACGACTACCGCCACCAAGACGAAGTTGATCACAGCTGCGAGGAATGCACCGACCGACCCTTCCTCCCCGAACGTCCACAGACTGGAGATGTCCTCGATGCCCGGGATGAGCATTCCTATGAACGGATTGAATACGTTGGTGGTGAACGATGTCACGATCGCAGTGAAGGCGGCACCCATGACAAAGCCGACCGCGATGTCCACCAAATTGCCCTGGCTTATGAAGTTCTTGAACTCTTTGATCACGATCCACCTTCTGTTCGAGGGTCGAGAAAGTAGCAGTTGGCCGACAACCCGGATGCCGCGATTGGAGGCATGAGCGGGTCCGTATTGGATAGTCTTCGTCTGTCTCCGGCGAAGGTGGTGCCGGACTAGCGAGGAGAGACAATGACATCCGATTCGAACCCGCCCGATTACCCACAGGATTCCCCAAAGGACTCTCCGGTAGACAATGCCATGGCTGACGCGAAAGCAGCCTTCCAGAACGCAGGCTTTTCAACTCCTGAAGGCATGGTTGCATTAGGCGGACTGATCCTGATTGCTGGCTGGGTCATCTTCGACCTCTTCTGGCGAGAGGAGAGTCTTGGATCCTTGCCGCTAACCCTGGCGTTCGTGGCAGTTGTCCTCTTCTTTGGCAAGGGAACTTGGACCAGTGGCTTAGCTTCCCGGCCCGTTCTAATGAAGGGCATCGGATGGCTGCTCGCTTTCCTGGGAGTCGTTCACCTGATCTGGGCTCTGCGGTTCATCTCCAGCTACGACGACATAGGTGAGATCTTGGGACTCGTCGTGATCCTCGCCGGATATGTCGTGGCATTCCTGGGGGCGCGGGCCATCAAGGCCTAGCCGAGTTCGCTAAGACTGAGAACCCGGAGTCCCAGACGCCGGGTTCTTTTCTTCTCTTCCCAGAGCCCACCAGGCGACCGCAACGGCTGCGCCGATATGCCACACAGCATGTGGCTGCCATGGTGAGTCGGGGTAGCAGAGCGGCCCGCCGGTGGCACCAAGACGCCCGATCCCTGCGACCACACCCAGTAGCAACAGAGGACCCACCGTCGCCCAGCTTCTATCTCGGGTGAGCAGACTCACGACAGCCACCAGGGTGAACGCCACTGCAAGCGGGTCGGCCAGGACCGGGGACAAAGCCAGGAGGATCGAGATGCCTACGAGAGAAGGCCAGTGGGTCCAACGCTCCCACTTCCTCCCCCACCCGGCCACGACAAGGACGAGCCAAACCAGTGATAGGTCGTGGGCCCATTCGGACCAAAGGGGCATCGGACCATGGAAGACGAGCGAGCCCAGGCCAGTAGCCGCTAGGGCAGCACCCACCCATCTCATCCGAGGTCGGCTCCACAACAGGAGGCCGGCTCCGACGATCACAAGAGTGGTGATCGAGTTGACCGGCTGACCGAAGAACCCGGCTCCGATTCGCTCGCAATCCCGTTCGGCAGACATCAGACCATATTGGTCGACCCAGGTGAACGGCGAGGTCGATGCTATGAGCCAATCGGCCGCCAGGCAGGTGGCGGCGATCCGAGGGCGTTATGCACGTCAAAGGGAGCCGAGTGCTGATTCATTCCTCAAGCACTCGACTCCCTTCTTCTACAGCGTCTCAGGGTGTCAACCCTGACCAGACGTCAGCGGTCGCGTGCGTCGATGTCGACATCTTTCCTGACGTACTCGGTGTGCTCTGCCCGATTGGGGGTGTTCATAGCCACCAAGCTCAGAATCACGCCGATTCCACCGACGACCATCAGGATCATCCCGATCGTGTTGAGGTTGAACCCGTCCGTTTGCACCGACACCGCGAACGCCAAGATGGCGCCCACTGCGATGAGGAAGAGCGAGCCTCCAAAACCGATGTTCCTATTCACTTTGTTTCTCCTT
>JBGTEJ010000079.1:0-54289 GCA_041747855.1 Acidimicrobiia bacterium
CTTCGACATCGACGAACTCGATGCCTTCTACGGGACCTTCAAGGCACTCAAGAACGTATCTCTCGACATTCGTCACAATGAGATCACCGCCTTCATCGGGCCCTCAGGGTGTGGGAAGTCCACGCTGATCCGGTGCCTGAACCGGATGAACGACCTTATTCCCGGGTCCTCCGTCAGGGGAAGTGTCATCTACAACGGGGAGGACATATACGCCCCTGATATAGACCCTGTCGAGGTGCGGCGAAGGATAGGGATGGTCTTCCAGAAGCCGAATCCGTTTCCCAAGTCGATATACGACAACGTTGCCTTCGGTCCCAAGTTGAATGGGACCCGCAAGGGTCTCGACGACATAGTCGAGGGTGCTCTGACCCAGGCAGCCCTGTGGGATGAGGTCAAGGACAAGCTCAACGAGAGCGGACTGGCCCTGTCAGGAGGGCAACAGCAGCGACTCTGTATAGCCAGGGCGATCGCCACCCGTCCCGATGTGATCTTGATGGACGAACCCTGCTCCGCCCTTGATCCGATAGCCACCAATCGGATCGAGGAACTTATGATCGACCTCAAGAACGATTACACCATCGTCATTGTGACCCACAACATGCAGCAGGCAGCCAGAGTCTCGGACCGAACCGCCTTCTTCTCTGTCGAAGTCGACGAGCCGACGGGACAGCGTTCCGGAAAGCTGATCGAGTACGGGACGACGGATGTCATCTTCACCACCCCAGAGCAGAAGCAGACTGAGGACTACATCACGGGAAGGTTCGGATGACCGACACCAGGGCTCACTTCCACCAGGACCTCGATGCGCTCCAGGCCGAACTCCTCGGTGTGGCCGAGAGAGCGATAGTCATGGTGGGGAAGGCTGTCGAGGCCGTCACCACTGGAAACCTGGAACTCGCCAACGAGGTCGTTTCCGCCGACGACGAGATCGACAGGACCTACCTCGACATCCACAACAGGTGGATCAACATGATGGCCCGACAGCAGCCGATGGGCTCCGACCTGCGCCGCATGGCGGTGATCCTCCAGCTCAACATGACGTTCGAGCGGATGGGCGACCAGTGCGTCAATATCGCCAAGAGCACGCGTCACACCCAGGGTCTTCCTCGGGACCCGACGATCGTCCAGCTTCTGAGGGAGATGGCGGATCTGGTCCAGCCAATGATCAGGACCGGTGTGGAGGCATACATACGCGGTGATGTGGACGAGGCACGCCTTCTCCCTGCCATGGACGAACCGATCGACCGGATCAATAGGAACATGTATCGCCACGCGGTCGCAGCAGGTCCCGAGCCGGACCGGCTCGAGTGGGCTATCAAGATGATGCTCGTATCCCGCGCCCTGGAGAGGATCGGGGATCAGGTGGTCGACCTGGCCGAACAGACCGTGTACCTGTTGACAGGGGAGAAGGCCGAGTTCGATGAGGCTTTCCCTGCCGATGACGACGAGTGACAGACGCCCGTATCGAGTGCTCATCATCGAGGACGAGGTGGGTCTGGCAGATTCCATCCGATACACGTTGGAGACGGAGGGTTTCGATGTGGTTCAGGCGGGAACTGGTCCAACGGGTGTCGAGGCAGCCAGAATCCACGGGCCGGATGTCATCCTCCTCGATCTGATGCTCCCGGAAATGTCCGGTCTCGACGTGTGTCGTCAGGTGCGGGCCTTCACCGACACACCGATCATCATGCTCACCGCCAAGGATGCCGAAGCCGACAAAGTGGCAGGTCTCGAGTTGGGAGCCGACGACTACATGACCAAGCCGTTCTCGATGCGGGAACTGATCGCAAGAGTCAGATCGCAGTTGAGGAGGATGTCGAGGACCGGGTTGCTGGCCGACACAAACGAGATCCTTCGGGGGGGTTCGGTCGAACTCGATATCGATGCTCATGTGGTCAGAGTCGACGGCAACGAGGTCGAGGTTCGACCCAAAGAGTTCGACCTGCTCGAAGCCCTGATGAGGCGGAAGGACAGGTTGGCGGCGCGACACACTCTGATCGACGAAGTGTGGGGGACCTCATACTTCGGAGACACCAAGACACTCGACGTCCATATCAAACGTCTCAGGGAGAAGATCGAGGAGGATCCGTCTCAGCCCCGTCACATAGTTACCGTAAGGGGTCTGGGATACAAGTTCGTAGATGAGTGAGTCCGCGGCGTCGGGCCAAACCACGATCACCAGACGTCTACTGCTGACCGGCACTTTCGCTGGCCTGATGCTCATCCTCCTTCTCACCCTCCTCGTCGACCGGTCGATACGAACGATTTGGTTGGCCGACCTGGACCGGGACCTGGAAACAGTCGCCGCTTCTGCCCTCGCCGGCCTACCTGAAGGGGCGAAACCGGATCAAGCCTGGGCTGATCGGATAGCCGAAGTGGCAGTGGTCAGGGTCACCGTGATCGACCTTTCCGGGGTGGTGCTCGCCGATACCCGACAGGACCCTGCGCAGATGGACAACCATGCAGGTCGGGATGAGGTGCGCGCCGCGCTGACCGGTGTCACCGGTCACGCCACGAGGACCAGTATCTCGACCGGGGACCGGGAGAGGTATGTTGCCTTGCCTCCCAATGACGGGCTCATAGTCAGGGTCTCCACGTCGACGAGCGTCATCGAGGCTGAACTGTCCCAGACCAGGGCCTCCATCATCAGAGTCGCTCTTGTGGTCGCGGTCGTCGCCATCGGTGCCCTGGTCTTGATGGGCCGCCGGGCCGCCCGTCCGATCATCGCTCTTGCCGACCATGCCCAGGCAACCGCACGTGGAGAGCGGAAGGTGGTCCCGACCCGGTCGAACGTGGTGGAACTCGACCGTTTGAGTTTGGCGCTGGCAACCATCTCTCAGGACCTGGGAGGACGAGTGGAGGAGGCGGAGCAGGCCTCCTCTCTGCTCGAGGTGGTACTCGGGGCCATTCCCCAAGGGACCGTCCTGTTCGACGGGGGAGACAGGGTTGTCTACACCAACCCCGCAGCCGTCCGGATCCTCGGTCGGGTGCCGGACACGCTTTCCGGTTTGGCCCCCTTCCAGTTCCAGATGGCAGTGCGACAAGCCAGGGAGGAAGCGGCGACCGTGGTCAGGGAGACTGACCATGGAGTGCCGCCGCGACGACTGCGGGGCGTGGCCACTCCATTTGTTGATGACCCACGCATTCTTCTGGTAGTCGTGGACATCACCGAGAGAGAAAGAGTCGACTCGATACGGCGTGACTTCGTGGCCAACGCTTCGCATGAGCTCAAAACACCCGTCGCCACCATCATCGCCTCATCCGAAGCTCTCCAGATCGCCCTCAGCAAAGGGGATCAGAAGGCCGAAAAGTTCGCCTCGCGGATCGAAGACTCGGCGCGCCAGTTGGAGAGACTGGTCTCAGATCTCCTCGACCTGTCGCGTTTGGAGAAGGAGACTCGCGAAATCACCCCGGTCCGACTCGATCGGGTGGTCGCCGAAGAGATCGAGAGGGTCAGGGACCGTGTCGCCGACAACCAACTCACCTTGGTTTCCGACGGTGTTGCCGTTTCGGTATTGGGCAGCCGGAGTGACCTCGGTCTTGCGGTGCGCAATCTCCTCGACAATGCCATCCGGTACACACCAGGGGGAGGGTCGATTGAGGTAAGCGTGGGACGGGAGGGCGACCGAGCCACCCTTCGTGTTTCCGATACTGGTGAGGGGATACCTTCCAAGGATGCGGGAAGAGTCTTCGAGAGGTTCTACAGGGTCGACTCGGCCAGATCGAGATCGACCGGTGGCACCGGTCTCGGTCTTGCGATAGTGCGTCATGTTGCCGACACCCATGGCGGCGGGGTGTCAGTAGACAGCGAACTCGGTCGCGGATCTGTCTTCACTGTCTGGCTGCCCCTACTCGAAAGCGAAAGTCCTGCCGATAACTAGCCTTGTGGTACCGCAGCCGCGGTGACGTCATGCTCGAGAACATCACCAGCCCATCCGACCTTCGGGATTTGAACTCCGACGAACTCGTCGCCCTGTGCGAGGAGATACGCGGATTCATCCTCGACAAGGTCTCCCGGACCGGTGGTCATCTGTCCCCGAACCTCGGTGTTGTCGAGCTGACCCTGGCCCTCCATCGTGTGTTCGACTCGCCCAACGACCGTTTTATCTGGGATGTCGGACACCAGGCGTATGTTCACAAACTGGTGACCGGACGGGCGGACGGATTCGATCGGCTCAGAAGTACGGGAGGATTGTCCGGGTATCCCAGCCGGGAGGAGTCAGAGCACGACT
Source organism: Acidimicrobiia bacterium (assembly GCA_041747855.1). GTDB lineage: Bacteria > Actinomycetota > Acidimicrobiia > Spongiisociales > ZC4RG35 > ZC4RG35. Next base: position 4,233 of record JBGTEJ010000079.1, read on the forward strand.
TCGTGGAGAACAGTCACGCTTCGACCTCTTTGAGCTACGCCCTCGGTCACGCCCTTTCGGGTTTCCCGGGTTGGACCATCGCCATCATCGGGGATGGGGCATTCACCGGGGGCATGGCTTATGAGGCCCTGAACCACATTTCCGTTGCCCGACCGGAACGTCTGATGATCGTCCTCAACGACAACGGTCGCTCCTATGCGCCAACCGTCGGGGGGATGGCGGCCCTGGCCAATCTCGCTCACTACCGGATCGATCCGCGATATGAGAAGGCGAAACGGGCAGTCGGCAAGATGCTACGTGGGATCCCTCTGGTCGGGGAGACTGCGGACGAGCTCGCCAGCCGGATGAAGGACGCCTTCAAGCAGATGCTCGAGCCCTCGACTGTGTTCGACGCCTTGGGACTCAAGTACTCCGGGGCCCTGAACGGTCATGACATCGCTCTGCTCGAGGAGACCTTCAACCTTGCCAAGACCTACCGGGAGCCAGTGGTGATCCATGTGGTCACCGAGAAGGGCAACGGATACAAGCCTGCGATAGAGGATGAAGAAGAGAAGCTCCACGGTGTCGGGATCTTCGACATCGCGACCGGGCGAGCCTTGAAGACAGAACTGAAGCTCACTGATGTCGCCGGCAAGGCGTTGGCCGAGGCAGCCTCCAAGCGTCCCGATGTCGTGGGGATCTCGGCAGCTATGGTCTCCACGGCCGGACTGCGTGAGATGGCCAACAGGTTCCCCGACCGGGTTATCGACACCGGGATCGCCGAGCAACATTCGATCACACTTGCTGCCGGTATGGCGATGGCCGGTAAACGCCCGGTCGTTGCCATCTACTCATCCTTCCTGCAACGAGGGTTCGATCAGATCATCTCCGACGTGGCACTCCACAATTTGCCGGTTGTTTTCCTCATCGATCGCGCTGGAATCACCGGTCCGGACGGTCCCTCCCACCATGGGGTGTTCGACCTGGCTTATCTTCGGATGATTCCCAACATGACGGTCGGGGCACCGGCCGATGCCACCGAGTTGTGCGCCATGATCGAGACCGCCGTAGACCACGATGGGCCCATCGCCATTCGTTATCCCAAGGGTGGAGCTGTCTCCATACCGGCCCTACCCGTAGAACCCCTGCCGGTCGGTGAGGCCGAACTGGTGAGACCCGGGAACGACGTGATGCTGCTGGCGGTCGGCCGCATGGTCGAAGTGGCTGAGAAGGCGGCGCTCGACCTCGCCGAACGCGGGGTGAATGCCGGGGTCATCAACGCCAGATGGGTGAAACCACTCGACCCCAGACTGGTCGAGTGGACAGGTTCTACCGCCCACATCGTCACCCTGGAGGATGGTGTGGTCATCGGTGGCTTCGGATCTGGCGTGATGGAACTCCTGTCCTCGGCGGGCGTAGTGAAACCGGTAACGGCTATCGGAGTACCCGATCGTTTCCTGCCTTTCGGGTCCGCCCCCGACCTTCATCATGCGTCAGGCATGGATGCCGACTCGGTCGTGGAGCGCGTTATCGCCTTGATTGGCTGATCGGGGCCTGTGCACACCACTTCGGGCCGACGTTTTTGCGACGCGACCTCCCTCCGGCGATTAGGGTCGTAGGACCATGCCACCCGAAGAAGGGTGAATGGCATAGTCAATATGGAGGAAGAATGCGTTTTAAGAAGCTAATTGCGGTGATTGCCGTGCTCTCGATGGCCCTGGTCGCCTGTACCGAGACCAGCGGAAGCACCACCACGCAAGCAGGGGGAGGCGGGGGTTCGACACTTGCCGCTATTCAGGCACGTGGAACCTTGAACTGCGGTGTCAACAATGCCGTGCCGGGGTTTGGGTTCGTCGATGCCGACGGGAACTACAGCGGGTTCGACATCGACTTCTGCAAGGCGTTGGCAGCCGCGGTATTCGGTGATGCCACCAAAGTGACTTATGTGCCTTTGACCGCTCAACAGCGTTTCACCGCCCTTCAGGGTCGTGAGATCGATGTCCTCATCCGTAACACCACCTTCACTGCGACCCGAGATGGCTCGCTGGCGTCCACATTCGCCACCACCACCTTCTACGACGGTCAGGGGATGATGGTGCGGACAGGGGAATTCGACACGATCGATGACATGGCCGACACCACGATATGTGTCCTTTCTGGGACCACGACCGAAGTCAACTTGGCCATTCGTATGACCGGGATCACGCACACGGCCCAAACCTATGAGAACAACGACCAGCTTCAGGCGGCGTTCATTGCTGGTACGTGTGATGGATGGACCTCTGACAAGTCGCAGCTTGCTGCGCAGAGGTCTGCTTATCCCGAGTCGTCGGGTGGTCCGGCTGCTCTCGAGATCCTCGAGGAAACCTTCTCCAAGGAGCCATTGGGACCAGCCGTGCTCGATGGCGATTCTCAGTGGGCTCAGATCGTCAACTGGGTCGTTCTGGCCACCATCGCGGCAGAGGAGCTCGGGGTCAACCAGGGCAACGTGGGCTCGTTCGGCGAAAGCACCAACAACGCGATACGTCGTCTGTTGGGTCTGGACATAACCACCGACGCCGGGACGGCTCCGTTCGACCCGGGACTCGGACTGCCCACCGACTTCGCCCGCAAGGTGGTCGAGGCCGTTGGTAACTACGGCGAGATCTACGACCGGCATGTCGGGCCGAACACCCCACTTGGCGTGCCGAGGGGGTTGAACAATCTGTGGACCAACGGCGGTCTTCTGTACTCGCCGCCTTACTCATAGATAGTCGAGAGGTTGGGGGCGGTTTCAAGGCCGCCCCCAACCTCCATGGCAGCCTTGACTACTGACGGACTGTCGGCAAGACCACCGTTCTGGCGGAGCCTGAAATTCATCCGCTGGTCGATCCAACTCGTGGCCGTGGGCCTCTCCGTCGCGATCGTCTTCTACCTCTGGAACAACCTGATCCGGAACATGAGGGCGTCGGGGATCTCGACCGACTTCAGCTTTCTGACCCAGGCCCTCGGCGTGAACATCGCCGGGTCCGACATCAGCCCCGGTGCGCCGATCTGGCGCGGTCTTCTCGTTGGTATAAAGAACACCTTTGCTCTGGTCATAGTCGGTGTCCCCCTGCTCACCGTTCTAGGAGTCCTGATCGGGATCGGGAAGCTCTCGACCAACTGGCTGGTCGCCAAGATCTGCGCCGTTTACGTGGAACTGTTCCGAAACCTCCCACCGCTTCTCCTCGTCTATTTCATGTTCAATGCGGTGATCCTCCAGTTCCCGGCAGTGGAGAACTCCTGGGACCTGGGCTTCGTGCTCATCAATCAGCGCTTCGTCGCCTTTGTGGGGTTCGTCGGGCAGCCCGGCATCGGGATGTACTGGCTGGTCATGGGGGTGACCTTGCTCATCGCCATATGGGTTTGGATCTGGAGGACCAGGAGATGGGAGCAAACCGGGGAACCTCACCGGCGGGTGGCTTGGTCGATGGCCTTGTTGGGCGCGGTGGCGTTGCTCGCCTTCCTCATACTCGGCGGCCCCATCGCCCTTTCGATCCCGGCGATCGACGGACGGGTTGCAACGGGTGGCTATCAGGGTCTGGCCCAATACTTTGGGGTGTTGATCGCTCTTTCCATGTACACCGCTTCACATGTGGCCGAGATCACCAGGGGTTCGATCTTGGCCGTGGCCAAAGGTCAGACCGAAGCGGCTAACGCCCTCGCCCTCAAGCCGACCCAGCGTCTCCGGCATATTGTCCTCCCCCAGGCGATGAGAATCGCCATTCCACCGGTCATCAGCCAGTACCTCAACTTCACCAAGAACACCTCGCTTGCCCTGGCCATCGGATACGCCGAGATCACACGAATCACCTTCCAGACGATCGGCAACGGCCACCCGGCACCACAGATGATCGCCCTGCTCATGGCCTCCTACCTGGTCTTCTCGCTGACGATCTCGGTATTGGTCAACATTCTCAACCGCCGACTTCAGTACGCAAGCAGATGACTACCCAAGAAGTTTCCGCCGTCTTCACACCGCTCCGAAAGAACTGGTGGCTGTGGGTCAAAGAGAATCTCTTCAACAGTTGGTACAACAGCTTGCTCACTGTGGTGCTGGGCACCGGGATCGTCTACGCACTGCTGGCAGCCCTGCGCTCACTGTTCGGGTTCGACTACACCATTCTTCGGGTCAACCTGACCTTGCTCATGGTGGGGCAGTTCCCCCGAGACATGTTGTGGCGGCCCTGGCTTTCCGGGTATCTACTGGTGGCCGCAGTGGCTCTGGCGGCGGGCCTCCTCAAGGCCCAGGCCCAGTCCAAGGCCGAGCAGGCCGGTCTCCCGTTCACGAAGACCAGGCCAGGTGATGTTCTCAGGCGTGGCTGGCCGGTGCTGGTGCTGGTAGTCATCCTTCTCTCACTCACCCAAACCATCACACCCACATTGCTCACCGTGGGTCTGTTGGCAATGGGAATCGCCGCCTACTTCCTCGGTCGTGTCATCCCGGCGCGAGGACGACGACTGGCTTGGGTAGGCGTGGTCCTGCTCGTCTTGGGTGGCTATCTGGCACTGGCTGCTTTCGGGGGCCGGGGCTGGAGTCAGTGGGGTGGGCTCCATCTCAACGTTTTCCTTACGATCGCGGGCATCGCATTTGCCTTCCCGCTCGGTCTGCTTCTGGCGTTGGGTCGTCGGTCTTCGTTGCCCGCGATCAGGACTATGTCTGTGACCTACATCGAGCTAGTGCGTGGTGTGCCACTGATAACGATTCTTCTCTTCGCCTATCTCGCAATCGGATTCCTTCTCCCCGAGAACCTAAAGCCGAGCCCGATCACTCGAATTCTCATTGCCATCACTTTGTTCGAGGCGGCCTATATCGCCGAGGTGGTCAGAGGCGGTCTTCAAGCACTACCTAAAGGCCAGGTGGAGGCCGGTCAGTCCCTTGGTCTACCAGCCTGGAAGACGACGCGGCTCATAGTGCTCCCACAGGCGCTGAGACACACCATCCCACCGATGGTGGGTCAGTTCATCGCCCTATACAAGGACACCACTCTCATTCAGATCCTCGGTGTTCTCGACCTGCTCAATGTCAGCTTCATCATCAATACCCAACCCCAGTTCCTGGGCCAGGGGTTGTTCATCTTGACGATGTCCTTTGCCGCTCTGATCTTCTGGGTAGGTTCGTACACCATGTCGCGTGAGGCGCGACGTCTTGAAAAGAAACTGGGAGTGGGTGAGCGATGACTCAAGCAACCGTCTATTCCGATGCCACACATGCGAAGGGCGAACCCATCATCGAGCTCATCGATGTCGACAAGTTCTTCGGCGATTTCCAGGCCCTCAAGGACATCAACTTGAGTGTCGGTCTTCAGGAGGTCGTGGTCGTCATCGGTCCCTCCGGCTCGGGTAAGTCGACCCTGATCCGTTGCATCAACCGTCTGGAGAAGCACGATCGTGGCCGGATCGTGGTCGACGGAATCGAACTGACCGATGATGTCAAAGCGGTTCAGGCAATTCGACGGGAGACAGGAATGGTGTTCCAACAGTTCAATCTGTTTCCCCATCTGACAGTTCTCGACAACATCGCACTCGCTCCCCGACAGGTGCGACACGCCTCCAAGGCCGAGGCAGAGGCCACGGCGATGCAACTTCTCGAGCGCGTGGGAATTCCGGAGCAGTCGCGCAAGTATCCCGGGCAGTTGTCCGGGGGTCAGCAGCAGCGGGTTGCGATAGCCCGTTCACTGGCGATGAAGCCGAAGGTGATGCTCTTCGATGAGCCGACGTCCGCCCTCGACCCCGAGATGATCAAAGAGGTCCTCGATGTCATGGTCGAGCTTGCAAAAGGGGGTATGACGATGATCGTCGTCACTCACGAGATGGGATTCGCCAGGGCGGTGGCAGACCGGGTGGTCTTCATGGCCGACGGGCAGATCGTCGAAGTCGGCACCCCTGAGCACTTCTTCACCGATCCGCAGGAGGACCGCACCAAGCTCTTCCTCAGCCAGATCCTCTGATCAGTTTTGTCCCCCTGAGGGGGGACCGACCGACCCTTTTCTCACCCCGGACCAGATGATTGACGAGTTCGCCTCGCTCACGCCCCCCTCGCCCGGCCTGCGGCCGTGCGGTCCCCCCATGAATGGGGGGACACCATTTGGGTCCCCCTGCGGAGCGGGGGGACCGACCGAACGGAGTGAGGTCGAGGGGGGTGCCGGACGAAGTCCGGCCCTTTTCTCACCCTGAATGGGGGACACCAATGCCACGGATCTTGGCTGATTGTGATCTAGCTTGATCGGGCCTTGTCTCTGTGGGCAAAAATCCAGTGGATGGTGTCCTTCGGCTTCACCTTGGGAGTGTTTCTCTTCTTCGGATGGACCGCCGTTGGAGCCCCGGGGGCCACAGTCCCCGGCGGTCTTGACGCGTCCGGATCCCCTGAGGCTTTGGACGCTGTCACCACCACCCTGTCGGGGGTGACTTCGACTTCTCCATCGACGACGCCCACAACTTCCACGACGAGTACGACTACCCCCACCACCACGACGACAACGACGATTCCCACTCCACAAAGAGGGACCTTGGTCATCCACGGCACCGGAGATGTCGCCCTCGACCCCTGGTACATCCCGGTGCTAGGTCAGCGAGGCTGGGACCACGCTTGGTCGGGGATGGGTACCTTGTTCCTCGACGATGATCTCACCGTCATCAATCTCGAGTGCGTACCGTCGGATCTCGGTGAGCCGTTGACCAAGGAGTTCACCTTTCGATGTCCCGTTGAAGCACTCGGATCCCTTCGCCCAAACGGTGTCGAGGTGGCCAACCTGGGCAACAACCACTCCGGAGACTTCGGCAAGGAAGCGCTGGTAGACGGTCACGCCCAACTGCTGGCCCACGGGGTGGTGCCCGTGGGGGCCGGGCGGACCTATGCCGAGGCGGGACGGCCGGCCCTGTACACCCTCAACGGTTGGACGGTGGCCGTCTTAGGATTCGGTGGCATTACTCCATCCGACAGTTGGTATGCGACGGCCGATCGACCCGGAATGCGCAACGGTAAAGACATCGCCGGGATGGTGGAGGCGATCAAAGCAGCGAAGGAACTGGCTGACATCGTGGTTGTGACCATCCATTGGGGTAGGGAGCTCGACACCGAGCCACGCGATGTCGAGATTGCGAGTGCCCGGGCCATGATCGAGGCCGGGGCCGACATCATCTTCGGACACCACTCACATCGTCTCCAACCTCTGGAGATGGTCGACGGGGCAGCCGTGTTCTGGTCGTTGGGGAACTTCGTCTGGCCTCGGCTCTCCGATGCCAGCGCCACGACGGCCGTGGCCAGGGTCGTGGTACACCCTGACGGGACCATCGAAGCATGCAAGATTCCGGCATTCATCAGGACTCACGGCCGCCCGGAACTGACCGGCGATCCGTCCTGCGGGCCCCGCCCCTGAAGTGAGGAAGTGGCTTCAGATCCTGACCGTCGTGGTCTCTGGGGCCGGGCTGGGTGCTGCTGTATACCTCAACTTCGGTGACGAGCTGTTGGGGCGTGACGGCTTGGGGGTCGAAGGGGCCGGCGCATCCACCACGGTCACCGTCGGATCCACATCCACGCTCCCGACGACGACGACCGAAGCTTCAACAACAACCACCACGGCAACGACCACCACGCTCCCACAACGCCAGCCAGGTGAGGTCCCCGGCTGGACCGTAGGCCAACCCTGGGGGTCGGTGGTTGGGGTGACCATGTTCAGGGGGAATCCGACCAGGAATTACTACGGCACCGGGCCGATCGTCGGGGTGCCGGAACTGTTGTGGCGTTACCCGGAGAGCCAGATGTGCGCCACTACTTCGATCGGAGGCAGCCCCACCGCTTGGTGTGGTTCAGGTTGGACCGGTCAGCCGGTGATACACGAACGCACCGATGGTGTCACCGAGCTCATCTTCGGAGCGTACGACAGGGCGGTCCACTTCGTCGACGTTGCATCAGGCACCGCGTCGCGACCCCGCTTCTTGACTGGAGACATCATCAAGGGGAGTGTCACCCTCGACCCTGACGGGTACCCACTCCTCTATTTCGGTTCCAGGGACAACAAGCTCAGGATCGTGGCCCTGGACCGTGACGTCCCCACCGAGCTCTGGTCGATGGACGCCAACGAAGTCAGGGGAATGTGGAACAACGACTGGGACGGAAATCCGGTGATCGTCGATGACATCATGTACGAGGGTGGGGAGAACGGTTGGTTCTTCGCCCACGAGCTGAACCGTGCATACAACACCGAAGGCAGGGTCACCGTATCGCCACGCCGACTGGTAGCCATGCCCGGTTACACCAACGAGCTGGTCGCGCGATCGGGCCGCAACGTTGCCATCGAGTCTTCCGTCGTGGTCTATGAGAAGAGGGTCTACTTCGCCAACTCCGCAGGTCGTATTGTCGGTCTCGACGTCTCCGACGTGAGAAACGAGAACGCCCCGATCATTTTCGACTTCTGGGCCGGTGGGGACATCGATGCCACGCTCGTGGTGGATGAGGACGGTTTCCTCTACGCATCTGTCGAATATGAGCCGTCGGACCTCGGAGGCTCAGGAAGGACGGCAGCCAACCTGGCCCGGGGCCGTGAGGTCGGACAGCTGGTCAAGCTCGACCCATATCGCGCAGGTGATCCGATCGTCTGGAATATCGACCTGAGAGTGGGGAACGAGGACTCCGGTATCTGGGCTACCCCGGCTCTCCATGCCGGCCATCTCTATGTCCCGACTCACCAGGGGCGTCTTCTGGCCGTCGATGCCGCCACCGGCGAAATCGTGTGGAGTGACAACGTCGGCTGGCATGCCTGGTCGTCGCCCTTCGTGGTCGACGATATCTTGGTCCAGGCCACCTGCACCGGCCAGCTCCGAGGCTATTCCCTGGCCGACCCCGCTCGCCCGCAACCAGTCTGGACTGTTGACGTCACGGGTTCGTGTCTCGAGTCGACACCGATAGTTTGGCGAGGAACCATCTACATCGGGTCTCGTGACGGTTATATGAGAGCCCTTAGATAAAGCCATGAGACGCCCCACCATCCCAATCCTGATCCTTGCCGCCATCCTGGTCGCCTGTACCTCTACCCCTGAACCGGCTGAAACGACCACCTCTTCATCGACCAGCACCACCGAGGTGCCAACCACTACGTCGACGACGCTTGAAGTCAGACCGTGTCCGGCGCCTCCCTATGAAATCGGGTTCCTTCCTCTGGGTGTAGGCGACGAGAATTTCGATCCAGCCGAGGTAGAGCCCGACGTCTGGACTTCGGTTGGGGGCACGAACAGCATGCTGCTTGGTCGTGAGGACGGCTCGGTGGCGATCGCCTTGATCCGCGGCACGCTGCCCGCAGTGAACTGGCCCGGCGACAAAGGCATCGTCGAGATCGACGGGGTAGAAGCCGCAGTCGGTCCCCACGCCGATGGCACCTGGGTAGCGGGTTGGTATCTCGAGCCGGCCGAGAGATGCGATCTCTACACGATGGTGTTCTACCCGCCGTGGAACCCGCGTGATGTCGAGCAGGTCCTGACCGGAATGAGAAGGACCGCCGGCTGACAACCTCTCGCCCAGCCGGGCTTATCAAAAGAAGAGAAGGGGCCGTGGAGGCCCCTTCTCTCTCGTCTTTGATTTGTGATTTCTACTGCTGGGTCTCTCTGAACATCTCGCCCATGGCAGCCACCGATCCGAGAACCCCGGAAGTATCGAGGGGGAGGAAGATCTTGGTTGCCCGCCCGTCGGCAATACCCTGGAGAGCCTCCAGATACCTGATTGCGATCAGGTCGGGAGTTGGGTTTCCGTTGTGGATTGCCAGGAAGACCCGCTCGATTGCCTGGCCTTCACCTTCGGCAACGGTCAGCTTCTGGTACTTCTCGGCTTCGGCCACCCTGCGGATGGCCTCGGCCTGACCTTCAGCCTCGAGAACCTGGCTCTCCTTGACACCTTCGGCCGTGAGGATTGCTGCCCGCTTGGAGCCTTCGGCCTCGGTGACGGCAGCGCGCCGATCGCGTTCTGCCTTCATCTGACGGTGCATGGCGTCGGTGACGTCCTGTGGCGGCTCGATCCTTTGGATCTCCACCCGGACCACCCTGACACCCCATTTGTCAGTGGCGTCGTCGAGGATCGACCTGAGCTTGGCGTTGATCACCTCACGAGAGGTGAGTGCCGAGTCGAGGTCGAGGTCACCGACCACGTTCCTCAGGTTGGTCTGGGCCAGTTTGGTGACCGCCATGATGAAGTTGGCCACGTTGTACTGGAGCTTCACTGGGTCTGTCGGCTCGAAGTAGATGACGGCGTCAACCGTCACCACCACGTTGTCCTTGGTGATCACGTCCTGTGGTGGAACGTCGACTACCTGCTCACGCATGTCGACCTTGATGATCCGCTTCACGAACGGCATCACCCAGCGCAGACCCGACCCGACCGTCTTCTCGTACCTTCCGAGGAACTCGATCAGCCCCTGTTGGAACGGGCGCACGATCTTGAACCCGGCAGCCGCGACAACCAGCAAGGTCACCGCAAGCACTACGAAGAGGGCAATTACTGCCTCCATGTTGTTTCCCTTTCTTTCTCGTCCATTTGTCTAATCAACCCTCGATCTTCTCGACCACGAGACGGGTGCCTTGCACGGCGGTCACCGCGACGGTGGCGCCGCCATCGATCCTTCCTGGCGAGGTGGCCCGCCACTCCTCGTTCAACACCCGGACCATTCCACGCCCGGTGGCCGGGTCGATGGTCTCGAGGACGATGCCTTCCTGGCCGACCCACCGGTTTGCGCCGACCCGTGGCTGCTCGCCCTCGTCCTGACGCCCGATGTACTTGCGAAGATAGGCAAAGGCGAACACCGACACCCCGAAGAACACCAGCCATTGGGCGAGGATGTTGACCCCCAGCCAGGCCAGGATCGCCGCCGACGCCGCCCCGATGGCAAACGGGAGCAGGAAGAACCCGGCGGTGAATATCTCACCGATCCCCATCACGACCGCAAAGATCGTCCATAACCATCGCCATGTTTCAAGATCCACGTTGTCTCCTCCTTGTCCGGCGGCAGCCGCTGCTGCCACCAGGGTCGCCGTGGTCAAACCGTATAGGACGGTGTCCCGCCGCGACTCCCTTTCTCTTCTCGTCCGACCTGTCTGTACGTCTTCCCATTGCGCCACCTTTCTGCCGAGCTTGGCTTCCGCCCAGTCCTCAGCGAATCGGGCCCGGTTTCCGACCACCTGATCGGGTCCCCTTCCGACCCTCTCTGCATCAACCAGATGCTGATCGAGCTCCATCCGCATCTCGGCGACTATGAGCTTGGGTAACCCGGCCTCCAGCCAGTAGAAGCTGATCTGATCGACGATGTCCTGACGGCTACTCACTCCGCCCCTCCCAGCACGGTGTCCACCGCACTCCGGAAGGTGACCCACTCGTCGCGCCAGGCTTTGAGCGTGGTCCCGCCTTTCGAGGTCGTCCGGTAGTACTTCCTTGCCGGTCCCTCGCTGCTTGGTACCAGATAGCCATCGATCATGCCCTGCTTCTGGAGCCGGGACAGAAGGGGGTAGATGGACCCCTCGCTTGCGAGATCGAGGCCCCTGTCTCTGAGCTTGTTCACCATTTCGTATCCATATGACGGCTCTTCCTCGATGATGGATAACAGACACAGATCGAGCACCCCGTGGAGGAGTTGTGACCCTCGCTCCTGTAGTGCCTTGCCAGCTACCATGTCCGGCAGGCTACCAGGCGAGACAAGGGGTGTCAAACAGGCTTGCCCCAAAATAGGGACCTTGGGCCGAAAGCCCGGGGAGGCGGAATGGACTTCGATGCAGTCACCGCCAAACTTGATATAAAGGGACTCAGATTATATAATCAGAGCGTATGACCGGGCACGATGGAGAACAGCAGCAGAATCCTTTGGAGCAGTTTGGGCGCGACCTGACTGCTGTGGCCCGGGAGGGCAAGCTCGACCCTGTCATTGGGCGTGATGACGAGATTCGTCGAGTGATACAGGTCCTCAGCAGGAGGACCAAGAACAACCCTGTTTTGATCGGGGAGCCGGGTGTCGGGAAGACGGCGATCGTCGAGGGACTGGCCCGTCGAATCGCTGACGGAGATGTCCCCGAAGGTCTCAAGACGAAGCGGATCATCGGACTCGACCTGGGCTCGATGGTCGCCGGAGCCAAGTACCGCGGCGAGTTCGAGGAACGTCTCAAAGGTGTCCTTGACGAGATTCGGAAATCGGAAGGCGAGATCATCACCTTCCTCGATGAGCTTCACACTCTTGTGGGCGCCGGTGCCGCCGAAGGCGCCATGGACGCCTCCAACATGCTCAAACCGATGCTGGCCCGTGGTGAGCTCAGGATGATCGGGGCCACCACCCTCGATGAGTACCGCAAGCACATCGAAAAGGATGCCGCCCTGGAGAGGAGATTCCAGCCCGTCCTCGTCGAAGCACCGTCGGTCGAAGACACCATCGGAATCCTTCGGGGACTCAAGGAGCGTTACGAAGTCCATCATGGGGTCAGGATCACCGACTCGGCGTTGGTGGCTGCAGCAGTCCTATCCGATCGTTACATACCGGCGCGGTTCCTTCCCGACAAGGCGATCGACCTGATCGACGAGTCCGCCTCCCGACTTCGGATCGAGATCGACTCCATGCCCGAGGAGATCGACGAGCTGAACCGGCGACGCATCCAGCTCGAGATCGAGCGTCAGGCCCTGAAGAAGGAGAAGGACGCGGTTGCCAGGGAAAGACTCTCAGGTGTCGAGTCAGAGATTTCCGAGCTGACCTCCGAGATCGACGTCCTCACTGCCAAGTGGGACCTCGAGAAGGGGGCCATCAGTGAGATACGCCGACTGAAGTCCGAGATCGAGAGTGCCCGATCAAAGGCGGAGATCGCCGAGCGAGAGGGAGACCTCGCACGCGCCGCAGAACTTCGATACGGAACACTCAACGATCTGGCCACGAAGCTGACCGAGAAGGAGACCGCATTGGCCGTCCTCCATGCCGAGGGCTCGATGCTGTCCGAGGAGGTGACCGAGGCCGACGTTGCCGAAGTGGTGGCGAAATGGACCGGCATTCCGGTCGCCAGGCTTATGCAGGGGGAGACCGAGAAGCTGATCAAGCTCGAGGATCACCTCCATCGGCGCGTCGTCGGCCAGGATGCGGCCATCGGCGCGGTCGCCAACGCTGTCCGCCGGAGCCGTGCCGGGCTGGCCGATCCCCATCGTCCGGTGGGTTCCTTCCTGTTCCTCGGCCCTACAGGAGTCGGCAAGACCGAACTGGCCAGGGCCCTCGCCGAGTTCCTGTTCGACGACGAGCGCTCGATGGCCCGTATCGACATGTCCGAGTACATGGAGAGGCACTCAGTGAGCCGTCTCATCGGCGCTCCTCCCGGATACGTCGGGTATGACGAGGGTGGGCAGCTGACCGAGACCGTGAGACGACGCCCCTACTCGGTGATCCTCCTCGACGAAATCGAGAAGGCCCATCCCGAGGTGTTCAACGTCCTACTCCAGTTGCTCGATGATGGCCGCCTGACCGACGGACAAGGCCGCACTGTCGACTTCAGCAATTCGGTGGTGATCATGACATCCAACCTCGGCTCGGAACTGATCGACCCCGATCTCCCGCGAGAAGTTGTTTCCGACCGGGTGATGGCCGTGGTGAGGAACACATTCCGCCCTGAATTCCTCAACCGCATCGACGAGATCGTCGTGTTCGATCGTCTCGATCCCGACGAGATCCGTCGGATCGTCGAGATCCAATTGGAAGGGCTTACCGCGAGGTTGGCCGATCGGAGACTGGACCTCGTCGTAGACGAGGCGGCAGTCGATCTCATCGCAAAGATGGGATTCGACCCGGTCTATGGCGCCAGACCGCTCCGACGAGTTCTCCAGCGTGAGCTGATCGATCCCATTGCCACGGCGATTCTCGAAGGCCGATACGGCGATGGCGACAAGATCAAGGTGTCAGCCGACGAAGACGCGATCCTGCTGGCCTGAGACCATGGGTTGGTGTCAACCCATCATTCCAGAGAGGGAAGGCTTCGGGTCGGGGTGGGCGAGCCACTCCATGAGCACGGTTCGCACCCTGGACCATTCATCATCGGTCATGGCGTACCAGGCAGTGTCGCGGTTCCGACCCTTGACGATCATGTGGTTACGGAAGACACCCTCGAAAGTGAAGCCGAGACGGGTGGCGGCGTGTCTAGAGGCTGCGTTGAGGCTGTCGCATTTCCACTCCACCCGTCGCGACCGGTAAGTGGTGAACGCCTCGTTGAGCATCAGATAGGCCGCTTCGGTGTTGGCCCCGCTGCGGTGGGTTGCCGGTGAGTACCAGATGTGACCCAGCTCCAGACGGCGCATGATCGGATCCGCATTCATGAAGGCCGCCATCCCCAGAGGGCTGTCCTCCTTGTCGACGATGGTCACCCAGAGCGGATCAGAACTCAGTGCGGCCTTGCCCATCCAGTCGGCCATGGCCTGGCGGTCGGCGAACGGCCCGTACCCCAGGTAGGTCCACACCGATTCGAGGGCAACGTCCCCGTGGGTGGCAGGGTACAGAGCGGAGGCGTCCGCGGAAGGTTCTGGACGGCGGAGTGTCACCGAGGGACCCCTCAGAACGGAGTGGCTGAGAAATGGGGCCGGATCGACCGAGCCGACAGGCTCTCCAACAGGAAGGCTCACGATGCCATTGTGTCATGGTTGAGACGGCTCAATTGCAGGTTCGTGTCAGACTTACACATGTGAAGCGGCTCATCATCTTCGTCCTGGCGATGGCCTTGGGTCTCCCGGCTCTCGCCTCCGATGGGATCCCGGAAGAAGGTGACACGCGACAGTCCTTCACGATCGCTTTCACCGGCGATGTCCTGATCCACTCCAGTGTCTGGCGAAGTGCTCAGGGCCATGGCCGACCCTACAACTTCCGGCCGATGTTCAGGCCCACCCGACACCTGATCGCCGGCGCTGACCTGGCCATCTGCCATCTCGAGTCACCGGTGGATCCCGACAGCCGCAACCTATCTGGCTTCCCCAGGTTCAATGCCCCGAGGGAAGTTGTCGACGCACTGGTCTACGCCGGTTTCGACGGATGCACGGTCGCTTCCAACCACTCCAACGACCAGGGCCCGGAAGGGATCATCAGGACGCTGGCGGTTCTAGAGGATGCCGGTCTGAAACATGCCGGGATGAGGCCTGAGCCGAACACGGGGATGATCGCTTACTACTCGGTTGCCGGGGCAGTCGTGGCCAACATCTCGGCGACTTACGGTCTCAACGGGCTCGAGCTACCCGCGAGCCGTCGCTACATGGTCCAGATGATCGATGTTCCTGAGATCCTGGCGGAGGCCAGGACTGCCAAGGAGACCGGCGCCGACCTGGTCGTGGTCAGCATCCATTGTTGTGTTGAATACCTGACCATGCCCACAGAGAGCCAGAGACGGTTGGCGCACACTCTCATAGGCTCCGAAGACATCGATCTGATCGTCACCCACCATTCGCATGTGGTCGGGCCGATCGAGTGGGTTTCCGGCAAGCCGGTGATACACGGTTTGGGCAATTTCCTCTCCAACCAGTCAGCCAGAGCCGGTTTGCCAGCTCATACGCAGGACGGAGTGATAGCCAAGGTCACCGCAAAGCGAGATCCCACCGGGGCCTGGCACTTTGTCGATGTCGGTGTGATTCCGACATGGGTCGACGATCCCTCCAACGGGCATGTGATCAGAATCGCGTCAGCCGGCACCGTGCACTACGAGCGGACCATGCGTGCCATCAACATGATGGGGGAGGACCCGGGGATCTTCGAATTGGCACCCTTACCGACCCGTCTGCTGGGCCGGCTCGACTGAGCGACTCGGACCTCGACCGGTTCACGCAATCGGGACCACACTCAGAAGGGACTGGGACCGAAGCCGGTGATCGAGGAAGTGGCTCGTTCACCGTTCGCAGTCTGAGGGATCAGTTGCGCCCGACCACGACGCCCTTCTGGTGTTTCGATCTCGACGACCAGTGCCTTCCCGGCGACTGCTGTGCCGGGGAGCGTCTGGACGACGCCCTTCCAGCTCCCCATTTCCGAGTCGGGCTCGATCCGAGCAGTCCCTGTGGTCAACAGGATTCCGTCACTGCCGAGAAGTCTCACCGGTCCTTCGTAGCCGCCGCTCATTGCTGCTCATTTCCTCCGAGATCGCTGATATGGCTCCGCAACACTATCTCGTGGCGTACGGTGGGACTCGACTCGAGAAACTCGATCCGCTCCCTCATCTTCAGGACCCGTCGTTTCAGCTGTCGGTTCTCCTCCTGAAGGGCGAGCACCCGTCGCACTCCCTCGAGATTCAGACCTTCACTGGTCAGATCTTGGATCAGCTGGAGCCGTTCGATGTCTTCCTGTGAATACCGCCTGGTACCACCCGGGGTTCGGAACGGGTCGATGAGCCCCCTGCGCTCGTAGATGCGCAGTGTTTGAGGGTGCATCCCGGCGAGCTCAGCCGCCACCGATATGACGAACACCGCTTTGGCCTGTTCGGTCATCCTTCGCTCCCATCATTCCAAGTGATCACGTACATCCTCGGTTTCCAACTCGGCGAGTTGCTCCAGAAGCTTCTTCTCCTCGCGGGACAGTCTCTGAGGAACAGCCACTTCAACGGTCACGAGGAGATCTCCGGGTGCGCCGGTCTCAGGTGAGATGCCTCGACCTCTCACCCGAAAGGTCTTTCCGGTCGGAGTCCCCGCCGGCACCTTCAGCTTCACCGGGCCATTGAGAGTGGGGACCTCGATCCGTGTCCCCAAGGCGGCCTCCGGGTAGGTCACCGGGACTTTGAGTGTCAAGTCGTTGCCCTTGCGTCCGAAGGTTCGGCTCGGGGCCACGAGGATCCTGACCAGGAGGTCACCGTCCCGACCGCCCTGAGTCCCCGGAGCGCCTTTTCCTCTAAGTCGCAGGACCGTCCCATTGTTGACCCCTGCAGGCACCCGGAGTTTGATCTCGCGTTCCTTGTTCTCGGTCCCCGAGCCTCGACAGGTGGAGCAGGGCGTTTCGATGACCCGGCCCGAACCGCGACATTGGGGACATGGCTGGGAGAAAGAGAAGAAGCCCTGATTCTGGGCAACGACGCCTCGTCCCCCGCACTGGGCACAGGTGTGAACCGTCGTCCCCGGCTCGGCGCCAGTGCCCCCACAGACAGAACATGATGTAGCGCCCCTGATCCGGACTGCGGTCGTGACACCGTGGGCGGCGTCATCGAAAGGGATCGTCAACTCGGTCTCGAGATCCGATCCCTGGGCCGGGCCGCCACGCGATCCCCTCGAACCGAAGCCGAAGAGGTCTCCCAGTCCACCGAATAGATCACCGAGGTCCTCCACTCTGACCTGTTGATAGCCGGAGAACCCTCCCGGCTGGCCACCGAAGCCGGGTTGTCCACCGAATCCGCCGAAACCTCCGCTCTCGGAGACGCGACGAACCTGGTCGTACTCCTTGCGCTGCTCGGGATTGGAGAGAGTGGCATACGCCTCCGAAATCTCCTTGAACTTCTCTTCTGCGGCGGCATCGCCGGGGTTGGCGTCCGGATGATGTTGCTGGGCGAGCTTCCGATATGACTTCTTGATCTCGTCCGGGGAGGCGTCGTTGGACACTCCTAGGGTCTTGTAGAAGTCCTTGGTGAGCCAATCGCGGTTCATTCCGCTTCCAATGTCACCAAAGCGGCCCGGATCAACTTGTCACCAAGCCGATACCCCCGCCGAATCTCGCTGGAGACGACCAACTGGCCATCTCCCCCGGTCGCGGCGATCGGCTCATGGACCTCCGGGTCGAAGGCCTGACCTATCGTCGGAATGACTACGAGTCCTTCCGCTTCGAGTGCCTTCAGCAGTTGCTCTCTGGTGTTGAGCATCCCGGCGTACAGCTGACGCTCGGTGTCGGTGTCCGGTTCTACCTGGAGCGCGGCATCGAAAGAGTCGAGGGCCGGGATGAGACCCTTGACCACTCTCTCCGCCGCCCGAGTCAGTAAGGATTCGCCCTCTTTCGCCACCCGGCGCCGGTAGTTCTCGAAGTCCGCTGCCACCCGCTTCAAGGCGTCGAGGTGTGAGGCAGCCTGAAGTTGGGCGGCCTCGAGTTCTGTTTGCAGCACCTCAACCTCGGGCGCAGCGCTCGACCCGTCTGTCGCCTCCATGCTGGAGTGATCTACTTCACTCATCCTCGTCGACGATCTCCGCTTCGACGACGTCGTCGTCCTCGTCGGTGGTTGATCCTTCACCGGCGGCCCCATAGGATTCGGCAGCTTGCTGGTAGAGGCGGGTGGCCATGGCCTGACTCGCCTGGATCAAACCTTCGATCTTCGACCTGATCTCAGATGTCTCAGCCTCTTCAGACAGGCTCTCCCTGAGTTCGGCGGAAGCCGCCTCGATCGATGACTTCTCGTCCTCGCTCATCTGCTCGCCCTGCTCTTCGACGAGCTTCTCAGTTTGATGGAGAAGCTGCTCAGCCTGGTTTCGGGTCTCGACCGACTCGCGACGTCTGGCGTCCTCCTCGGCATAGGCCTCGGCGTCTTTGATCATCGAGTCGATCTTGTCCCTGGAGAGAGCAGTCCCACCGGTGATGGTCATCTTCTGCTCCTTGTTGGTGGCAAGGTCCTTTGCGAAGACATGGACGATCCCGTTGGCGTCGATGTCGAAGGTGACCTCGATCTGGGGGATCCCCATCGGGGCGGGTGGGATCCCGGTCAGTCGGAACTTGCCCAGGCTGTTGTTGTCAGCAGCCATGGCGCGTTCACCTTGGAGCACGGCGATCTCTACTTCGGGTTGATTGTGGGCCGCGGTGGTGAAGATCTCCGACCTCTTGGTGGGGATGGTGGTGTTCCGCTCGATCATCTTGGTCATGACACCACCTTTGGTCTCGATTCCGAGGGTCAGTGGGGTCACATCGAGCAGCAGGATGTCCTTGACATCACCTTTGAGGACACCAGCCTGAATGGCGGCGCCTGCCGCAACCACCTCGTCGGGGTTGACCCCCTTGTGGGGTTCTTTGCCGATGATCTCCCTGACCATCTCCTGGACTGCTGGCATCCGGGTCGAGCCACCAACCATCACCACGTGGTCGATCTTGGAGACACTGATGCCGGCATCCTTGATGGCCTGTTCGAACGGCTTGCGGGTTCTGGCGAGAAGGTCCTCGGTCAGTTTCTGGAACTCTGATCGGGTCAACTTCACCTGCATGTGGAGCGGCCCGGCGTCGGTAGCGGTGATGAACGGAAGGTTGACCTCGGTCTCAGACACGGAGGAGAGTTCGATCTTCGCTTTCTCTGCCGCTTCCTTGAGACGTTGCATCGCCATCCGGTCCTTGCTCAGATCGACCCCGTGATCGTTCTTGAAACCGTTGACCAACCAGTCGATGACAGCCTGGTCCCAGTCGTCACCTCCGAGGTGAGTGTCCCCGGAAGTTGCCTTGACCTCGAACACCCCGTCCCCGATCTCGAGCACAGAGACGTCGAAAGTGCCTCCACCGAGGTCGAAGACCAGAATCGTCTGATCGGCACCCTCTTTGTCGAGGCCGTAGGCCAACGAGGCGGCGGTCGGTTCGTTGATGATGCGGAGCACGTTGAGGCCTGCGATCTGTCCGGCTTCCTTCGTGGCCTGACGTTGGGCGTCGTTGAAGTAGGCAGGGACGGTGATGACTGCGTCAACGACGGTATCTCCGAGGAAAGCCTCTGCGTCCCGCTTCAGCTTCATGAGGATGCGGGCTGAGACCTCCTGCGCGTTGTAGGTCTTCCCATCTGCATCGATCTTCCAGTTCGTCCCCATTTGTCTTTTCACCGACCTGACCGTCTGGTCGGCGTTGGTGATCGCCTGGCGCTTGGCGACCTCACCAACGAGTACCTCGCCGTCCTTGAACGAAACGATCGATGGGGTGGTGCGTCCACCTTCTGCGTTGGCGACAATGGTGGGTTCGCCACCCTCCAATACCGCAATGACGCTGTTGGTGGTACCTAGGTCGATTCCTACGGCTCTGGGCATGATTGTGAAACCTCCGACAATGACTTTATGAGTGGCTTCAGAGTGTAGAACTTGAGTCGAGTTATATCAAATTAGGGGGTAGTGAAAGGGGGTGGAATTCGTTCGGCACCCCCCTCGCACCTTGCGCGGGTGGGGTTAACGGGGGACCAATGACCTAGGCCCCGAGCGATCGGATGTAGGCGATCAGATCATCGATCTGTTGATCGGTGAGGGTTGCGGCGAAGGTAGTGGGCATGAGCGGTTCATACCCCTGAACGAGTTGTGCATGCGGGTCGATGATCGAGGTACGAAGGTAGTCGTCATCCGCCCGGACGAAGTCACCAGTTGTCAGCGGACGATTGGACCCGGCAAGACCCTTGAAGGTGGGTGCCGAGGAAGCTGAACCGTCGGCGGAGTGGCAGAGCAGACAACCTTGCGCATCAGCCACCAGCCCACCCCGGGCCGCAGCCTCGGGGTCGGCCTGCAGCGTGGTCGAGGTGGTAGTGCCGGTCTCTTCCGAGCCTTCGGCGTAGAGACCGAACGTCCATCCGAGCAGCCCCACGATGATCAGGGCCAAAAGACCCTCAGCCCAGTGTTTCATGTCGATTGCACCGTAGACAAGGACGCTACCAATCCTGCGGCGGCAGCACGGACCATGGTCACAACTTCGTCGTATCCCTCATCCGGTCCACCCCAAGGGTCTGGCACCTCCTGCTCCTCGGAGTCAGGGTCGTAGGTGCGGAAGAGCCGCACCCTGGCCCGAGCCTCCAGACTTGGTGCCAGGGCCAACACATCCCTCAGGTTCGAGTTATCCATCACCACTATCGCCTCGAATCGGTCGAAGTCGGTGGCGGTGATCCGGCGAGCCCTGCCCTCGATTAGGAGTCCGGCCCGTTCCCCTGCTGCCACCGACTGGGGGTGGGGTGGTTCGCCTATGTGCCATGACCCTGTGCCGGCCGAATCGACTTCGAGGTCCAGACCCGCCTCCGCAGCAGCCTGTCTTATGGCGGCCTCGGCCGCCGGAGACCGGCAGATGTTGCCGGCGCAGACGGCGAGGACCCTCATCGTGTCGCCTCCTCCGCCCGGCTTTTGGCCAGGTCGATGTAGGCCTGGTCGGTATCGAAACCCACATAGTGGCGGCCGGTCTCGACCGCCGCCACGGCGGTGGAGCCTGATCCGATGAAGGGGTCGAGAACCAGATCGTCCTGGTATGTGTAGAGCTCGACGAGTCGACGTGGGAGTGCCACCGGGAACGGTGCCGGATGACCGATGCGAGTGGCACTTTCGGGTGGAATCTCCCAGACATCAAGGGTCGCCTGGAGAAACTCCTCGGTCTGGATCGTGGGTTTGTGGGGGAGGCCTTCCGCCTCTCTCTGGGCCCGTTTACGGGCCCGATCGAATCTCCCCTTGGAAGCGATGACGACCCGCTCGGTGATATCACGAAGGACCGGGTTTTGCGGGGAGAGATAAGAACCCCAGGCACAACTGCCACCGGCACCTTGTGCCTTCCGCCAGATGACTTCACCACGAAGCAGCATGCCGAGGTCGTCCTGGAGGATCCCGATGACGTCAGCCGACAACGAACGATATGGTCGGCGTCCCAGGTTGGCCACGTTTATCGCCATTCGACCCCCGGGTTCCAGTTTGTCCAGACATATGGCGAAGACGTCCCTGAGCATCTCCAGGTATTCGGCATAGGAGGCTGGAGTGGAGCCGTTCGACATGTCGGTCTCATACTCCTTACCTGCGAAGTATGGGGGTGAGGTGACCATGAGGGCGACTGACCGATCGGTCACTTGTTGGTTGGTCATGGTCCTGGCATCGGCCACGAACAGTCGATCGATGACCGCCGGTGGGCTGACCCGGTCGTCGGTTGACAACACCGGCGACCCGAATCTGGAGTAGAACGGGGCGGAGTCATGTGACTCCCGTCGCCCGGAACCGAACTCTGAAGTGACCGTCGCCAGCCGCTGTCGCGCCATGGGGAGAAGTTAACCCCATCGAGATGATGTGGCGTGGCACCGTCAGACGACGACAATGGCGGGAGTCATGCGTGTCGAGATCCCCGAAGACCGTCCTGTGGTCGAAGTTCCTCTGAAGGACGGGTCGGTGGCGCTGCTATCCCCTCTCCGGCCTTCAGACCGGGAATACCTTGCAGGAGGGCTTGACGAGATGTCCCTGAACAGCCGTTTTACCCGCTTCGGCCAGGGTCGGCACAACCTCACTGCCGGGGAACTGGCCTACCTTTCAGAGGTCGACCAACGGAAACATGTCGCTTGGGTGGCGGCCATCGACGGTGAGGGAGCCGGGGTCGGTCGCTATATCCGTTTTGGAGCGGACGATTGTGCAGAAGTTGCGGTCACCGTTCTCGACCGGTTTCAAAATCGAGGCTTGGGCACTGCTCTTTTCCTGACCATGCTGGCCATCGCCAGACATGATGGTGTCCCTGTCCTGTGTTTCGAGGTGGTACCGACCAACACCCTGGTCAGAGATGTGCTGGAGACGCTCGAGGCTGAAATCCGCGAGGTCGACGGGC
The DNA here is from genome assembly GCA_041747855.1 of Acidimicrobiia bacterium. Lineage (GTDB taxonomy): Bacteria > Actinomycetota > Acidimicrobiia > Spongiisociales > ZC4RG35 > ZC4RG35. Next base: position 26,675 of record JBGTEJ010000079.1, read on the forward strand.
TCATCGAAGGTCGAATCCCACCCGATTCGGAAATCGAAGTCCCCTTCGAAGCGGAGGTCCTCGCAGTGATGGAGCGAATTCGCTCCGCCATCTAAGCCTCGGGCATCTCCTCTAGTTCTAGCGAGAGAGAGTTGACGCAGTAACGCAACCCGGTCGGATTTGGCCCGTCGTCGAACACGTGTCCCAGATGGCCGCCACAGTTTGCGCAGCGGATCTCGGTGCGGACCATCCCGTAGGCCCGGTCCTCGTGTTCCACGACCATTTCAGGATCTATAGGCTGATAGAACGACGGCCACCCGGACCCCGAGTCGTATTTCGTTGAACTCTCGAAGAGCTCAACCCCGCATCCAGCACACCGGTATTTGCCCGGAGTCTTGGTGTTCCAGTAGTCGCCGGTGAAGGCTGGTTCGGTCCCACCGTCGCGCAGCACCTGGTAACGCTCGGGTGTGAGCTTGACCCGCCAGTCGGATTCGTTGGTGGGAAGTTGCTGATCCATATCGACTCCTCTCACTTCAGATTAAAGCCGAGATGGTCGGCTAACCGGTCGACAAACACCGACTGGGCCGGAGCCAGGCGGCTCCGCGCCTCCATGGGTTCCACCCAGTCGACTCGATCGATCTCGGGGTAAATCCGGCCGTGAAGACGGAAGGTCCCGGGGTTGAAACCGGTGATGTCGAGTTGGTATTCCACGGCCCAGGCCACCACCACCTTTCGGGATCTGAGCTCGGTTTCTCCAAGGGGGATCCAGGGGACATCCGGCGCATGCCAACCGGTTTCCTCATGAAATTCCCTCGCTGCCGCCGTTTCGTCGGACTCGCCGTGTTTGACCAGTCCCTTTACAAGAGACCACCAGCCATGATCCTTCCCAGCGAAGTAGGGGCCTCCGGGATGGGCGATAAGTACCTCGAGGCCACGCTCGGTCCGGTACGGCAGAAGACCCGCTGATCTCACTGACCTGACATTACGCTGGAAAGGTGACAGCGCTGGCCACCTACGAGGACTCTTACCCTGCCATGGCCGACTTCGATCCCGGACTCCAGCTTGGTCACGATGAGACCCTGGCTCTGGGGGTCAAGAGGGTCGCAATGCAGCAGTTCGAGCTGGCCGCTTCCGGGTTCTTCGATGGGGAAGAGGTTTTCTCGGAGGCCGTGCACGGACTGCGCAAGTCTATGAAACGGGTTCGCTCGCTCCTTCGCTTGGTCAAGAGCGAACTCGGAGACAAGGTGTACCGCTTCGAGAACGCTTCTCTGAGAGACACCTCCCGAATGATGGCCGAACCGCGGACCGCGACCGCCTCGGTGCTCACCGCGGGCCAGATCAGGGATCTCTACGGGGAATACCTGGCTGACAGGACCTTCGAGGAGATGATCCACCGTCTTGAGACCCGTCGCGACGTCATCCATGTGCGAATCATGGAGGATCCCGCACTGGTGGGAAGAGTGGTCCGGAACCTGGAGAAGGCCTATAACAGGTATGCCTCATGGCCGACCGACCCCGAGGCGCGCCGGGTCTACGGTGTCGGGATCAGAGACCGATTCGAGTCGGTTGGCCCGGGTCTACAGAGGACCTACTCGAGGGGTCGGCATGAAATGGTCATCGCCTATCGAAGACCGACATCAGAGAATTTTCACGCATGGCGCAAGCGGGCAAAGTACCTGAGGCACCAGATGGAATTCCTCACCCCGGTCTGGCCGGAGGTGATCGTCGGGCTGGCGCTGACTCTCGATCGACTCGGTGGGCTGCTCGGGGAAGACCATGACTATGCCGACCTTCTCCTCCTGTTGAGAGAGCGGCCAGATCTGTGCCCCGAGCCTCGTGAGCGATCGCTCTTCTTGGCCCTGGTCACTCAGCGCAGGGCCGAACTGAGAGTTGGAGCGGAGATCCTCGGCCGACGTGTATACGCCGAACGCCCGTCCTCGTTCGAGTCGCGTTTCGGGGAGTACTGGGGGAGCCGCCAGCAAGCTCTAACTGCTCCGCTCGATACGTTGGCCGCGTACTAGACGTCCCCCGGCTGCCAACACCAGGCCAACGATCGTGGCCAGGGTGACTACGGCCCCGAAAGTCTCGAGCCTGTCGACTGCAAACTTCAAGTCGATTCGGTGGCTACCGGCGGGAAGTTCAAGTCGGGTCATCCATTCGTCCGTCGGCTCGGTTTTGACCGACCGCCCATCGACGGTGGCCAGCCAGTGCGGCGACCAGCCCAGAGCGATGTCGACTCGGCCCGGCCCGGAGGCAACCACTTGATAGACCAGGTGATGTCGATCAACCTTGGTCAAGAGTGCCGATTCCAGGACGCCCCCAGTCAGGCCGGCGGACGGGTCACCCGTTTCTGTCGGTAGCACCGCGAGGATTGCCAGAGGCGCATCCTCCCAGACAACTTCGAACAGTCCCGACACCGCAAGTGTCTCAGCCTGATCCTGGCGGGTCGTCACGACATGTGTGGTGCCATGACGGATCAGATCGGCTGACGAACTGGCAGGCGACACTGTGCCGATGTTTTCACCGACGCGATAGGCCTGAATGGCCCGGGTTGTCTCCAACCCCACACCGTTGAGCAAGGGAACGTGGGACGAGTGGGCCAACCAGTGCTTGGGAGCGAGGGTGCCGGTAGTCTCCTCTTCGTCCTCGTCCCTGACGAAGGCAAAGCGGGCACCTGGTGGAACCAGGTCGGCCAGCGCTGCGGCCGCGCTGTCCATCTGGGCTATGGGATCGGGATACGGTCGGGCAAGTCCCGCCTTCGGCAGCATCGTCAGACCCACCATCACAGCGAGGACAATCATGGTCAGGAAGGCGGACCGTTGCCTGTCCCAAAGGTTTCTGCGGTGGCCTAGTCGCTCGACCAACCAGGCCAGCGGGATGACCATGATCAGGCCGATGGTCCCCAGCCCGCGGTGGTTTTGGAACTGGGCGAGGATCATGTTGTCGTCCGGGAGGAATGAGGCGGCGATCTCGAAACCGATATAGGTCAGGGGCACGAGGACCAGGAACCAAGCTGCCGGATGGCGCTCTCCCCGGAGAAGCAGGACCATGGCCACTAACACCACCAGTCCAACTACCGGTGGGAGGACTATGCCACCGACAAAGAGGTAACCAAGGAACTCGAGCGGTGGAATTGCCGTCCACCATGTGGAGGCGCCCCGGAGGTCGCGATGGCCCAGGGCGGGCACCAGCCAAAAGGCGGCCAGTCCCACCCCTAGAACAACGGACGTGAACAATCGGAGGACCGAGGCCAGTTTGAGACTCCTGGAGAGGTGGATCCCGAGGACGCCGACGCCAGCCGCGAACACGAGCACCGAGAGGAGGATCGGACTGGTGATACCCAGATAGGCTGCCGAAACTGCGGTGAGGACAACCCAGCGCGCTCGAAAATCATGACATGTGCGCACCACGCCTCCCAGGGCTATGAGCCAGAGCACCACCCCGAGTTGATGGGTGATGAGGCCGTCTTGATAGACCCCGTCGGCCCCCACACCCCACACCGTCGACACGATCGGGGATAGCAAAGCTGCGAGCCCGGCGGTTCGGTGACTCAAACCGAGTGAACGGGCGAGAAATGCGACTGCCGCCGGCACCAGAAGCAGACTGAGTAGGACGACGGCGGTGAGAGCGGCCTCGATGTCGAGCAACCCAAACGATGCCTTGGCCAGTAGAGCGACCATCCACACCAGTCCGGGTCCGTAGAACAGGAATAGGTCCGACCCGATGTAGTAACGGTCGGACCATCCGTGGATGCTCCTCTCGGAGAGCAACTCGATGCCTTCTTCTGCCCTGATCAGATGGAACATGACGTCCCCGCCGGCCACAGGCTCCGTCGTCCATGCCCCGACATTGAGCAGGGCGACGACCAGCGTGGCCAGACCGATCCCGATCCACATTGCGCGACTTGTCCCGGCCGGATCGGCGTCAGAAGAGCCGTTTGGCTTGGACGGCCTGGTTTCTGGCCCGGGGGAGGGAGACGCCTGGTTGATTGGCGCACATCGTAGGACTGGCTCTTTCGGTCCCGATCGCGCACCGATTCGGGTGGCCCCCCCGTGATCGAGATCGTTTGACCGCCCGTCTGGGAGTACCTCTGGTTGTTCCTGGATAGAAATACACTCCTCGGGTGTCCACCGGACGAACCACAGCGCCGAATCGGTGGGTAGCAGCCCTTCTCTCCGCCCTCATTCCGGGGACCGGCCACATTTACGCGGGGGATAGGGCACGTGGTCGTCGCCTGATACTCATCGACGCCGCACTCCTTCTTCTGGTCGTTGTCGGGCTCTTCTTCTTCAGGTCGGACGTGGCCAAGGCGTGGCTGTCGCTCTCGAGCCTGGCCTTGATCATGGTCGCCAACATCGTCCTGCTCATGTACCGGGCTTGGGCCTCCTCCGACGCCTATCACCTGGTCGAAGGGCCGGCGGGCACCGGGCGGGCGACACCCCTGGCCGGTCTCATCCTGGTCGCCGTGATCGTGGCTCCTCACGCCGCGCTCGGGTACCTCAATGTCGCCCAGTACTCGTTCATCTCAGATGTGTTCGCGCCGAGTCCGACCACCACCATCCCGACTGCCGGGCCAACCACCGGGGGCACGGACGGGCCGACCACTACGACAGTTGGCGGACCGACCCTCTGGGATGGTCTCGACCGTTTAAACATCCTTCTCCTGGGGAGCGACCGCTCGGGTAGCAGGACGGATGCGGTGACACTTGTGGACACCGTGATCGTTGTGAGTGTCGACCCCCAGACGGGGGATGCTGCCATGGTCTCGCTGCCGCGGAACATGACCCAGTTCCCACTCCCGGAAGGGGTGGGCTACTGGGACTGCAACTGTTTCCCGCAGTTGTTGAACGACCTGTTTCAGAGGGCCGTGGAGCGACCTGACGCATTCCCCGGCACCGGTGAACCCGGCCCGCGGGCACTCAAGACGGCGGTCGGACATCTCCTCGGCGTAGATGTCCACTACTACGCAATGATCAACATGGACGGGTTCGTGGGACTTGTGGACGCGCTGGGTGGCGTCGACATCCTCGTGCCTCAGACGATCGTCGACGAGGAATACCCCCATGAGGACGGGTCCATCGTCAGCATCAGGATCGAGGCGGGCCAGCAGAGGCTCGATGGTCATCATGCCCTGGCGTACGCTCGCATCAGACGGCACGCCGACGACTTCGCCCGTATGAACCGTCAACGGTGCGTCGTCGGTGCCCTGGTCGACCAGTCGAGCCCACTCGAGATAGTCGCCCGATACGGAGCGATCACAGAGGTTCTCCGGACCAACCTGGTCACCGACATCCCTCGGGACCGTCTACCTGACTTCATAGACCTGTTGCCCAAGGTGAGCATGGACCGTGTCGGTGCCCTCCTGGTTGACATGTCCTATTCGTTGGGGGCTCACGAGGTTCGTGGAACGCTCTACGACACTGATCGGATAAAGCGGGAGGCTCAGGCGTTGATCGCCGATCCCTCCGCCGGTGGCCCGGTCAGTCTCGAAGCCGCGTGCGACTGACGATGCTGATGGTCTTTATGGTCTCTTCCATATGACTATAATGGTCAGATGGAATCGGTGTCAGTTTCTGAGCTGAAGGCACGTCTCTCGCACTACCTGAGGAGTGTTCGTTTCGGAGGGGAAGTCCAGATCGTCGATCGCGGCGTGCCGGTCGCTCTTCTGGTCGGTTTGAAAGAGTCGGACGATGACATCCGACAAAGGCTCCTGCGTTCGGGCGCGGTGCGGCCAGCGACGGAAGACATGAAGGACATGCTGTCGTGGCCACCCGTCGCCCCAGGGGCCGATCTGCTCGGGTCGCTCCAGGAGGAGCGTGAGGACCGAATGTGAGGTACTGGGACGCTTCGGCTCTGGTGCCCCTTATCGTCGAGGAGTCTTCGACCCGAGCCCTGCGATCTCTTGTCGCGGAAGATCCACAGATAGTCACTTGGGCTTGGAGTCCGGTCGAGATTGCTGGTGCGGTCGAGAGACGGGTCCGGGCAGGGCAGTTGGACCGAGCATCCAGACGCAGCATCTTGGGCCGCTTGAATGAATTGGCCACACGATGGGACGAGGTGACCGACCTGACGGCGGTTCGGCGCCGGGCCGTGGGCTTGCTTGCCCGTCATCCCCTTCGAGCTGCCGATGCAGCACAGCTCGGTGCCGCCCTTCTGGTTGCCGACCTGGGCATGCCCGAACTCGAGTTTGTCTGTCTCGATGACACTCTCAGCCTTGCCGCCGAGAGGGAGGGACTAGCGGTCGTTCCCCTGGTTGGCTAGTTCACAGCTGACCGGAGACGACTCCAATGACCTCCTCGAGGTAGCCGGGGCGGTCATATCGGCTGAGGAGGAAGTCGTCGGCATAATCCGGAAGCGGCTTTCCGCTGATGTGGCATGCGGCGAGGTCCCCGGCCCCCGATGCGACCATCACCCCGAACCCTGACAGTCCGGCGACGATGTGGAACCCGTTGGGACCGGTCGGGCCGATCAGCGGCCTGTTCTCCACGGTCTTGGTGTAGTACCCACCGTCGACCACCGATTCGGGCAGACGATCGCGATACACAGAGAGTCCGGGGACCATCGTGGTCATGCCCTTCATTACAGCCTCGGGGTATAAGTCGTCTTCGGGCAATGGCCAGACCGGCTCGACGATCTGTCTGTGATACTCCCAGAGGGCCAGGACGTAGGACGACCCGCCACCACCCTCAGGTCGGCCATGACAGAACACGGGCATCTCCCCGAGCAGATCGTGTCTTCCCAGCTCCTCCAGACCCTCCCGCTCCTCCTCGGTCCAATCGAGAAACTGGGGGTCTGACCAGATGATCATCGGAGCCTGGCGTGGGATTACCCCCAGGTGGTCGCGGAAGGCAACCTTGAGGTGGAGCTCCGAGAAGAGTGGTAGCTCGACTCCCGCCATCCGCGCCACGTCCGCACTCAGCGGACCTGCTGCCGACACGACCTTCGTGGTCGAGATCGTGGAACCGTTTTCCAGTTGAACTCCGCTTATCCGACCGTGGTCAGTGGTGATTGCGAGGACCCGGTCCCGGATCAGGGTGGCGCCGGCCTCCTTGGCCCGGTCCATCATCCAGGCGCCGAGCTGTTGGGCGCTGAACCATCCCGCCCGTCTCACGTGGAGTGCCCCTACTGCGTTCTCAGTGATGTAGGCAAAGTGACGCTTGAGCTCAGCAGCGTCGAGTACGTCGATTCCGTCCTGTGCCGTGCCGTAGGGCACTGGCCCGGGGTGGGTACGAACCGCTCCCCCCCCAAAGTCCGACGTGATGAAAGATTGGGCCGTCATCTCCGACAGCCGGTCGGGCTCGGCGGTGACGAACAAGTAACCCCGGCGGCTCAAACCGAACGAGTGGTTCGATTCGTTGCTCATCTCTTCCAACAAATCGATGGATCGATTCATCAGACCGACCATCGGGCGGTTCGGCCACCAGTTCCGGTAGCACTCGGTCGACTTGTCGGAGGTGAGGGTGAGGGGCGGCAGCGGATCGACTATGACCACGTCATGGATCCCCTGCCGGGAGAGGTTGAATGCGGTGGAGACGCCAGCGATTCCGGCACCGACCACCACCACATCCGCGGATTGCCCCATCAGCGGTTCAAATGTTCGCGGATCCTCCGGGCGATCGCCGGGGCAGTGAACCCGAATTCTTCGGCGAGGACACTGTCAGGTGCCGAAGCGCCGAATCGGTCGATGCCAATGCTGAGACCCGAGTTCCCGACGATCCGCTCCCATCCGAAGGTTGCTCCCGCCTCCACTGAGATACGTGGCGCCCCGCCGAGCACTTCATCCCGATAGTCCTGGGGTTGCTCGAAGAAGAGCTCCCAGCATGGCAGCGAGACCACCTTCGCCTCGATCCCCATCGGAGAGAGGAGGTCGGCGGCCTCGACCGCAGGCCCCACTTCCGAGCCCGTTGCGATCAGTGTCACGTCGCCACCGTCCCGTATCACGTACCCCCCTCGGGCGACGCCTCCGGGAACCGGTTCCAGTGTGGTGACCGGTTGCCTGGTGAGTACCAGGCCGACGGGGCCGTCTTGACGGTTGAGGGCAATCTCCCAAGCCTGCACCGTCTCGTTGGCATCGGCAGGTCGGATCACCCATAGCCCCGGCATAGCCCTCAAGGAGGCGAGATGTTCGATGGGCTGATGGGTGGGCCCGTCTTCACCGAGGAAAATCGAGTCGTGGGTCCACACCCAGATCGAGGGGATCTCCATCAGCGCCGAAAGCCGGACGGCCGGCCGCATGTAGTCGCTGAAGATGAAGAACGTGGCCCCATATGGTCGGAGACCCCCGTGGACCGCCATCCCGTTCACTGCAGTCCCCATGGCATGCTCCCGCACCCCGAAGGGGATGTCACGAGCCAGTCTGTCGTCCTTGGAGAAGAGCCGGCCCTTCTCGATCACCGTGGAAGTCGATCCTGCGAGATCAGCGGCACCACCGATGAATCCGGGCACCTTTTCTGCGATCTCCGGAAAGATCTTTCCGGTGGCAGACCTGGTTGCCAGCTTCTCCCCGACCGGGAAGTCCGGCCCTGCCAGACTCAGATTCCCAGGCCGGTGCAGATCTTCCCATATCGAGCGTTTGTCGGCCGGTGCCTCGTCGAGACGCTCACGCCATGCCTTGTTTGCCTGCCGGCCACGGTCCATGGCCTTGTCGAAGAACGGGTAGACCTCCTCGGGAACGTAGAAATCCTCGTCGACGGGGAATCCCATAGCCTCCTTGACCAGTGTGATCTCGTCCTCGCCGAGTGGCTTGCCATGGGAGTCCGCAGTTCCCTCCAGGTTCGGGGCGCCATGTGCGATGTGAGTCCGGCAGACGATCAGGCTCGGCCGGCCATCCTCATCGATAGACGCTTGGATGGCCCCGGCGATTGCTTCCCGGTCATGACCGTCGACCTCCAGGGTGTGCCAGCCGACCGCGCCAAATCGCCGGGCGACGTCCTCGCTGAAGGTGATGTCGGTGGAACCGTCGATCGTGATCCGGTTGTCGTCGTACAGGTAGATCATCCTCCCCAGGGCGAAGTGCCCGGCGAGTGAGGCAGCCTCCCCGCTCAGACCCTCCATGAGGTCGCCGTCTGACACGAAGGCGTAGGTCCTGTGGTTTACGAGCTCGGATCCCAGGCGCTCCCTGAGGTGTGCTTCCGCAAGCGCCATGCCGACCGCGGTGCCGAAGCCCTGCCCCAACGGCCCGGTGGTCATCTCGATCCCCAGGTCCTGGTGGATCTCGGGATGTCCGTCGGTGTGCGAGGTCAGCTGCCTGAAGTTGCGGATGTCCTCGATGGTGGTCCCGAACCCTGCCAGGTGCAGTAGGGAGTAGAGCAACATGGATCCGTGCCCGTTGGAAAGGATGAAGCGGTCACGGTCAGGCCACCTCGGGTCCTCCGGGTCGACCACGAGGAACCGTCCCCACAGGGTCACCGCGATGTCGGCCATCCCCATCGGCATCCCCGGATGACCGCTGTTGGCTTTCTGGACGGCATCCATGGCCAGTCCCTTGATGGCGTTTACTGCGAGCTGTTCTAAGTTGTCGGAAGGCATGGCCGCCGAGGGTAATGCCTCACGCCGGACGGCAGACGAGACAGGCTCGAAAGCCGGCACTCGCCGCCTGAGCCGCGCTTTGGAAGTCGACTACGTTGTCCTTCTTCGACCTTCGCAGGGCGCGACAGGTCGGGTGACAGAAGATCCGCGTCTCGGTGTTGCCTCGCAGTCTCACTCCCCTCGAGGCCAGTGTCTCTAGGAGCCCCGGTTCGGCGCCTTCGTGTTCGAGGAGTTCGAGTTTCACTTCGGGCCCGATGAGGGAGTAGTTGCCCATATGCCCATCGGAACGGACCACGCGGTGGCAGGGGATCATCAATGGGATCGGATTGCGGGCGAGGGCGGACCCGACCGCCCGGACGGCACCCGGCTTGCCCAACTCCTTTGCCAGCCAACCATAAGGCCTGACCTCGCCTCTGGGGATACGTGTCGCCAGCCGCAAGACCGACTCCTGGAAACTGGAGACCGACTTCAGGTCGACCGGAACTCGTCCCGGGGTGCCCGCCTCGATGGCAGCAGGTATGTGTCGTCCCCATGCTGACGGGGCCTCGGCACGGATCAGAGGTCGTCCTGTCGTCCGTGTGAACCTCTCGAAGAACCCTTCGTCCTCGATACCCAGCGAACTGACCCCCTCCGGGTTGAAGGCGACCACGACCTGTCCGATAGGAGACGGGTAGTAGTCGTATCCGTCCGCCAGTCCGGTCCCCAGTGCCACGCCTTCGGTGATCCGCCCTGAGGGTGCACTCACCAGCCTTTCAAGTTGTTCCTCGACGGTCATCGTTCTTCCTCCATGATGTTCCTCAGCTTTTCAAGTGCGCGATGGATGTCGGCCTTGACGGTCCCCTCCGGTCTTCCGGTGATCTCGCTGATCTCACCGGTGCCGAGTCCGACGACGTGCCTGAGCACCACCGCCCGTCGTTGCTGGATCGCGAGCCTGCCCAATCGGCTGTCCCACACCAGATCGTCTGTCGGATCGGGATCGATGCTCCCCATCTCGACCTCGGCGACCGGTGTGGGCCTACGAGCACGATCGCGGATGTGGTTCCGACCCAGGTTGAGGGCGATCGTCCACATCCAAGCCTCGACCCGAAGTGTCTCGATCTGGTGCTTCGGGTATCCGTTGAGTGCCTTGTAAGCGCGTATGAGGGCTTCCTGGGTGAGATCCTCGGCCTCGGCGCGATTGCCTGTGATGCGTCGCAGACCCGAGAAGAGCCGACCACCGATCAGTTCGACGAGTTCCGGGAATGTGCCGCTCACGTCCGCTGCCAGCCGATGCGCCAGATCATCCATCAACAGAGAAGAACCCCTAGGAGTCGGGTCGGGTTGCATCGATCTCAAGGTACCTATTGTGTCTCCCATGGAGGACCCGAAAGTCGAGTCTGCGCTAGCCGGGGCCGAGGCCCGGTTGAGCGCGGGTGAGGGCCTTGCTGGTTCGGGGTTTTGGGGTGCGGTCTCGAAGGTCAAGAAGGACCCGGGCCTGATCGAGGCGTACGCCGATCGGATCGCGACCATCGACGACAAGGCGTTTCGCAGGTGGGCCGTTCTGGTCATCCCAGTTTGGATCGGCACCGCTCTTGCACTCGGGGCTACGTCTCTCGGTTTGGTGCTCGTCGCTTTGGCGTATCGGTTCGACGGTTGGGGAGCAATCGTTACCTTCGGCGCCGGGTTCGGTGTGATCCTGGTCGCCACTCATGGCCTAGCCCATTTGCTGGTTGGACGTTTGGTGGGGATGAGGTTCACCGCTTGGTTCGTGGGAACGATCCGGAGTCCCCAGCCCGGTGTCAAGATCGACTACTCGACATATCTGCGGACACCGGCCCGGAGCCGCGCTTGGATGCATGCCTCGGGAGCGATCGTCACCAAGATCATTCCCTTCGCCATGATCGGCGCCGCCGTCGCGGCCGGACTGCCGACCTGGGTGCCATGGGGCCTGGCCGCTCTGGGAGTGGGGCAGCTCGTCACCGACGCGTTGTGGTCTACGGCCGCGTCGGATTGGAAGAAGTTTCGGCGCGAGATGGCCTACGACGAGTGATCGAGGATGCTGATCGACCCGTCCGTGCGATGCATCTCCTCGTGTTCGACCACCATCGCCTCGAAGACGTCGTCGTCGTCCACGTCGATGGCGATCAGATGACGTGAGATAGGGCCGTCAGCCCGGTCGAAGCCCCGTGCTTTGCCGATCACCCCGGCAGCCCGGTCGTCGATCCTGGAGTGTTGGGCGAGGTGCTCTTCCCAGCTGTGCACCTCGAATAGTTCGGTGACCCGGGACGGGTCGGAGACATTGCGCATGAGACGCCATCGGTATGCCCCGGTGCTGAGTCGGACCAGACGCAGGTCGTTCATCACTTTGGCGAAGTCGACGAACTCACGGTCGTCTATGACCCAGGTGTTGAGGACGATCACGGGCCCGCCTCGCACACCGGTCTCGGTGTGTGGCTCGCCCGGTTCGGCGGTGAACCCCGGAGATTCGATGTCTTCCAGCCTCGGGATGTGGAAGCGGGATGCGGTGAGCCCCAGGATGACAGATCCGACCGAGAAGGTCACGATTGCCGTCCTGGTCCCGGTGATGTCGGCCACGATCCCGGCGAGGATCGAACCGAGAGGGATGGTCCCGGCCCACGCCAGCATGTAGAGCGACATCGCCCGCCCCCGGATCCATTCCGGTGCCATCAACTGGGCTGTGGCGTTGAGGGTCGACATGGTGAGCAGCCAGCAGATGCCACCGAGGAACATGGCGATTCCGGCAACCCAGAGGTTCGGGGCCACACCCAGGCCGATCCCGGTGATACCGAAGAGGGCCATGGTGTGGGGCACGGTGTTGGTCGTGGTCATCCGGAAGATCCGTGGTCTGAATATCGCTCCGAGCAGGGCTCCCGCACCCATTGCTCCGAGGAGAATCCCGAACATCCCAGCAGTTCCACCGAGGAAGCTGGTGTGGACGGGCAGAATCGCCTGAACCACAGCTGAGGTCATGGCGAAGAGGGCCACCAGGCCGAGAAGGTTGCGGAACGCGGGGGTGAACCTGGCGAACCTGATCCCGGTAAAGGCGGCCGAGACCACCGACGTGTCCGGTCTGACACGGGTCTTGAGATGGGGTGCGATGTAGAACAGGACACCGACGACCGCTATATACGAGACCGCGTTCACCCCGAACCCGATAGCGGCGCCGTAGGCCGCCACTATCGCACCCCCAAGGGCCGGGCCGATCGCCCTGGCGGTGTTGAAGGCCGCCGCCTGGAGTGCGACCGCGGACGCCAACTGGTCCCGGGGTACCAGTTCAGGGAGGAGCGATTGCCAGGCAGGGAGGTTGAGTGCTCCGCCGGTGCCGAGGAGGAATCCCAGGGCCAGGAGCAGGCCTGGTGTCATCAGACCGACATGTGTGAAGTAGGCCATCGCCAGTGCCGACGAAGCCATGATCCCTTGGGCGATCCGCATGATGGTTGCCCGGTTGAACATGTCCGCGAGCACACCGGAGAAGATCGAGAAGAAGAGGAGGGGGAGGAACCCTGAGGCAACCATCAGACCAACCCAGGTGCTCGAGTCGGTCAACTCGTACATGAGCCATGAGCCGGCCACACTTTGGACGAAGCCGCCAGTGGCAGAGAAGATGGTGGCCGCCCAGAGCGAGCGGAACTGTTTGTACTTGAGCGGTTCTAGAGCCGAAGTCATCGGGTGTTATTGGTTTGAGGACAGGGTGATTTTGCGCTCGGCCGTGAACTCCCACCAAGGCTGGGAGGGCCCGCCCTCCATGAAGCGAACGGCGGCGATGAAAACATCGAGAAGACAGGGGTCGTGACGGACCCCCGTTCTCAGGTTGACCTCGTCGTAGATCTCATAGGGGTCGATGCCGACCAGATCTTGGGGTCGGGCCAGGTCGAGGAACCGAAGCTTGGCGGCGATGGACGGGCCCACGTTGGGGATGTCCTCCAGTCGCTCGATCGTGCGGGGGGTGGCGACAGGCATCAGGCCTCCCAGCTTAGAGGGTGCCGATGCACCCGAGATCGGCGATTCCCCTAACTTTGGGATCGTGAGCACCAAAGACCTCGCCTACTTCATCCAGAACCGCGAGAGTGGGCCAGGCGTGCTCCTTCTCCACTCTCTTTGGGGTCTCACTGCTTCGACCAAGAGACTCGCCGACAACCTGGCCGAGAACGGATACACGGTGCTTGCGCCCGACCTCAACTTCGGTGTTCTCCCGACCACGGAGGAGGAGGGCCTGGCGCATCTCGCCCAGGCCAGCCCGGATCGGCTGGCCCGGCTGGTGGTCTCGTCCGCCGGTTTGTTGGCTGAGAAGTCGTCGGTCGCAAAAATAGCTATCGTCGGGTTCGGGATGGGTGGGTCTCTCGGACTCTGGGCTTCGGTTCGACTTCCCGAGTTGGTCGCCGCCGCCGTCTCCTTTTACGGGAGCCAGCAGATCGACTTCGCAGGATCAAAGGCCTCATATCTGATCCATCTCGCCGAGGAAGACGACTTCGTGTCCGACGACGAGGCGGTCTTCATGGAAGCAACGATGGGGCTCGAATCCCTAGCCGTTGAGGTAGTCCGACACGCGGGGACCCGTCACGGGTTTGCTGACGCGCCAAGTGAGAGTTTCTCGCAGCCCGACTTCGACGCTGCCTGGGAACGAACCCTTCTCTTTCTCTCCGAGCAGCTTTCCTGAAGTGGACCAGCAGCCGGGGAGGATCTGGACCGAAGGTCTACTTGGCATAGTGTCGTGCGGATGATAGTGTGTCACACACAGTATAAGTATGGTGCACACTATGGATGAGAGTCTTATCGCGTCACTGCGACAGGAGATACGCCGGGGATCCGTCGTACTCGCCTGTCTGCTTGCCCTGCGGCAGGCGGACTACGGCTACTCAGTACTGCGAGTGCTCGAGCAGTCCGGTATCGGGGTCGAGGCCAACACCCTCTACCCCCTGCTTAGAAGGCTGGAGAAGCAAGGCCTGCTCTCCAGCGAATGGGTCACAGATGACCCGAGACCTCGCAAGTACTACCAGACGAGTGCACTTGGAGCCGAAGTAGCCGCCCTCCTCGTCGACGAGTGGGACGCCGTGGGTAGCGCTCTTCAGCACCTCAAGAAGGGAGAAGAGGATTGAGTCAGTTAGTCGATCGTTATGTGGCCACCGTGTTGCGTTCGATCCCGGAGAGCAAGAAGGCCGATACCAGGGCCGAACTGGCTACATCGATCGAAGATGCGATCGAAGGCCTGGTCGAGGCGGAGGGTCGGGATCGGGAGGAAGTCGAACGCGAGGTGCTCAACGACCTGGGAGACCCGGCCCGGTTGGCCTCGGAGTTCTCAGGTCGTCCACAGTGGCTGCTCGGACCGCCCTACTACCAAGCCTGGCAGAGATTGCTTCGCAAGCTTCTCGCAATAGCCCCGCCGATCGCAGGTGTGGCGAACGGGGTAGTCAGGTACGTGAGCGGCGATGATCTTCTCGCCTCCTTCTTTGGAGGTATAGGAGTTGCCTTTTGGGTGGCCCTCAACGTTCTCGTCTGGGTGACCGTTGGGTTCGTGATCGCAGAACGGTCGGAGGACGTCAAGAAGGACATCGAGCCTTTCACCAAGTGGTCGGTCGATCGTCTGCCGGCGGTGCCTGACCGGCAGATCAGCTACGGGGAGACCATCGGAGCAGTGGTGATGCTCGTCTTCCTGATCGTCGTCTTCTTGGTGCAGCGACAGATCCAGCCCGAACCCTTCTTCGACCCGTCGGCGTGGACCCTGGCCCTTCCCGTCCTCATAGGGCTCTTGGCAGTGTCTGCCCTGTTCGAGATCGTCAAGTACAAGGCCGGCATGTGGTCGACTCGTCTGGCGCTGGCAAACGCGGCGCTCAATACCGTGTTCGCCGGCTGGTTCGTCTGGTTCCTCCTCAACGACGACCTGATCAACCCTGCGTTCTTCGAGAACATCGGATTTCCCGGTGTAGATACCGAAGTCTCCAGGTGGATGGCGGCAGGCGTCATCCTCGTCTCCGTCTGGGACACAGTCGAGGGCTTTGTGGGAGCGTCGAAAGCCCGGCGGGGACGTGCTTGAGGCCGGCCGATGGCGGTCGACCGACGCCTGATGGGTCAGGTCTCCGACATCTCCGCCAGGTCGGCTTCCAGGGTCTCTCGCTCCTCGGGATCCTGGATGGCCGCGAGCAGGGCGCGGGCGCGTTCCAGATGTTCCGTGAAGGTTTCAACGTCGTCGACCACTGCCGCAGCACGGGCTATCGCCTCGTGAGCGAAGCCCTCGACGAAGGGGTCGAGATTGCTCTCAAGGGCGATGGCCAGGGATCGTTCACCGAACCGAAGCGCCAGTTCCTCGTAGCCCAGGACGGCGGCGACCCGCGACACCTGCCAGTCGGCAATGGCCTGGTTTCGGGCATCCCCCGCCTGGTACCAGTGGTATCGCTGGGCGAATGCAGAGGCGAGCATCTCCTCCTCCTGCTGTCTGGTCAGGTCAGATGCATCGAGGAGTGACCAGGTGTGGTTGAAGGCATGGGGCGCCATCACCCGATGCCACGACTCCATCTCACTCAAGCCGGGGTGCTCCGATGCGTTGCTCACACTGATACCTTAGATGCCAATGGGCGACGAAGTCGGAGTCAGCATCGACGGTGTGACGGTTCAGATCACCAGTCCACAGCGGGTCGTCTTCCCGGAGCAAGGTTGGACCAAACTCGATGTGGTCCACCACTTCATGATGGTCGCACCCGGTGCCCTCCGAGGGGTTCTGGGTCGACCCACCATGCTCAAGCGGTACATGAAGAATGTGACCGTCGACCCCATTTATCAGAAGCGGGCACCGGACAAGTCACCGTTAGAGACGGTGCAGGTCAGGTTCCCCTCACAACGGCCTGGCAAGATGACCGTACCGCGCTCAGGGGCCGACATCATCCGGCTGGCCCAACTGGGATGTCTCGACTTCCACCCGTGGCCGGTCCGGGCGGAAGACACCGACCACCCGGACGAACTCCGATTCGACTTCGACCCGACACCAGGCTTCGGATTCGACAAGGTGAAGGAGGCAGCCGGGGGTGCCAAGACCCTGCTCGACGAGTTGGGTCTGGTCGGTTGGCCGAAGACCTCCGGCAGTCGAGGAATCCACGTCTATGTCCGAATCGAGCCCATCTGGGACTTCTTCCAGACCCGCCGCGCCGTCCTTGCCTTCGCCAGGGAATTGGAGCGTCGACTCGACGGCCTGGTCACCACCAGCTGGTGGAAAGAAGAACGCAACGGTGTCTTCATCGACTACAACCAGAACGCAAGAGACAAGTCTGTCTCCTCAGCGTATGGGGTCAGACCGACCGGTTTCGTGTCCACGCCCTTCAAGTGGGATGAACTCGACGGGATCGCAATCGAAGACTTCTCGCTTGCCACCTTTCCTCAGCGCTGGGAGGAAGTCGGGGACTTGACCGAGGGCATCGATCAGTCGGAGGGTCGGATCGACACACTGCTCGAATGGGTCCTCAGGGACGAGGCGGACGGAATTGGTGACGCGCCATGGCCCCCTCATTATCCGAAGATGCCGGGCGAACCACCGAGAGTGCAGCCTTCAAAACAACGAAGGGCAGACCACGAGTACTAGACCGCGTGTTCCTCGCAAACCCAGGGTTCCAGAGTCCGCAAACGGATCGTAGAACCCTGGGTTCGAGAGCACTAGACCGCGTCGCGTTCCTTCAAGGCCCAGGTGAGGACACCCCAGCCCAGGAGCACAACGATGGCGATCTTGATCAACCCGCCGCCAACCCCCGGCACCATTGGCTCCAGATAGGTGGCCGCCAACCAGTCGGGGAGATCACCGATGAGACCGGCGTATACCGACACCGAGATTCTCCAGACCGACAGTTCGCCGAAGCTGGGAACCGCCTGGGCCATGATCGACTCGATGATGATCACATAGACCAGTCCCACAAGGAGGGCCCGTGGCGCCAGGTAGCCGAGAGGGACGAAGATCCCCGCGTAGCCGACCGCCGCCACCACAAACAGGGCCAGGGCGGGCAGAGTGTCGGCGAACGGGATCTTGCCCCCGACCGCTCCCAGGGCGGTGATCACCCAAGCGATGACCGCCAACGTCACTGAGGCCAGGATCCCGGTCGCCATGGCGCCGAGAGCGAACTGGCCCCGAGGGATGGGACGCATGTAGAGGAATGGGAGGGTTCCCCCGTCCTTCTCGTCCCTGAGGACTGCTACCGCGAGGATGAGGAGGGCGAGGGTGAACACGATCCCACCAGCGATGACGGTCCCGTGGAAGTTGTCGATGTCTCCGCTGATGTTCGAGTCGATCGATGTCAGCCACAGGATCAACCCGAGAGTGGCGACGAGGACGGTCAGACCGATCACCCGTCCTTTGCGCATCACCTGTCGATAGAGATGACGGACCAGCGTGGTCATCAGCGACCCACCAGGTAACGGAACACCGACTCCAACGATTCGTCAGACGGTTGCACCGAGATGACCGTGAGACCGTGCTCGACGGCGACACCGGGCAGGGCCATGGCTAGGGCACCGGCGTCGGATGCCTCCACCCGAAGACTGTCACCTTGGAGATGGACTCCGACCACGCCTTGAGTTCCCATGAGTGCACTTGCCAGAGTCCTGGAATCGGAGCTTTCGATGAAGACCTGACGGGGGAGATCGGTCATCGCGGCCCGGATGGTGGCGACACTGCCGACAGCGGCGAGACGACCGTCGACCATGGCGACGATCCGCGCGGCCATGCGCTCGACTTCGCCCAGGATGTGCGATGACACGATCAGGGTCTTCCCCGCCGAACCGAGCTGCTGGAACAGCTTGATGAGTTCGGCGCGCTGCACCGGGTCGGCTCCATTGAGAGGTTCGTCGAGGATGAGGACCGAAGGGTCGGTCACCAGGGCGGCGGCCACCTTGGCCCGCTGCCGCATGCCTTTACTGAATCCTCCTAGTTCCCGCTCCGCCGACGAGGTCAGTCCCACAGTCTCGATCGCTTCTGCGGTCGCCGTCGAAGGGTCATCGACATCGGAAAGCGCGGCCATCGTGTGGACGAACTGGCGGGCCGACAGCTTCTGGTAGACCGACTCCTCCTCAGGCACCATCGACATCATCCGGTAAACACTGGTGTCGGCGCGCGGGTCGAGGCCCATCACCCGCACTTCGCCTTGGGACGGACGTTGCAAGCCGGCGACGAGCCTCATCAAAGTCGTCTTTCCGGCACCGTTCGGCCCGAGCAGCCCGGTGACTCCCGGACCGAAACCGATGGTCACTTCGCTGACCGCGACCTTCAAGCCGAACCATTTCGAGATGTCGGTGAGGATGACCGTATCGCTCATGCCAGCTTCCGGTACCGGTTGCGGACGAACCAAACCGCCGCTGCGAAGACCATGACGATCACGATCACCGATGCCCAAACCTCGAACCCGGCGATTTGGGCAGGGTGCTCCACCGTGGGTCTGAACAGCTCATCCCTGATGATCCGGGGGTGCTGGTCGAGGTTCAACAAAGAAAGCCAGCGTGCCGCTGGGAAGTTGGCCTGGGCGACCTGGCCGGCGATTGCCCCCCCGGCCGTGAGCACACCGAGAAACGCGACCGATGCGATCCCGGCCCGTCGAATCACAGAAGAGAGGCCGAAGATCAGACCGCCGTGCAGGGTGACGAAGCCGAGGGTCACCAGCGGCACCTTCCACAGGACATCGAGGTTGTCGGCTATATACGTGGCGAACCCGTCCTTGGAGAGGAAGGCCAAACCGAGATGGAGGATTAACTGAGGGACGATGTAGATCGCTCCGACCACTGTTGCGTAGGCCCCGAACTTGGCGCCGAGGTACCCGTCGACGGTGAGGGGTCGCGAGAAGTACACAGAGAGCACACCCCGGTTCCGATCCGGGATGAGGAGTGCCGGTCCGGCGAAGGCGATGAAGATGATCGCAATCCATGAGTAGAAGTCGAACAGTTCTCCGTAGGTCGGTACCTCCCCGCCAACGGCTTCAGCGATATCGCCTATGGCCCAGGCGATGCCCACCCAGACCGCTGCCTGGACCATGGCGATGGAGATGAGAGACCACGGGAAGATCTTGGCCCGAGCTTTTCGGCCCAGCCCTAAAAGTCTCTTGATTCCCTCCCGGTACACCGCCCGCCTCGCACCCGCCGGACCACGACGAGGACCGTCGTAGGCCCTATAACCACGGTCGTAGATGACCTTGTCGGTCATGCTCTCGGCTCGGCATTGAGAAACAGATCCTCGAGCGACGCGGACCCGCGCCCCATCCGAATCAGCCCTGAGTTGGCCCTGGCCACTTCTTCGACGATGGTCTTCTCCAGGTCAGTGCCCGGTCCGACGATCAACCGCATACCTTCCATGGAGACGGTCACGCCGCGCCCGCGGAGTCCGTCCGCCACCCGTTCCGGACCATCGACCACATCCACGAAGACGGTGGCGTTCTTGTCGAAGCCCTTCAGTGGCGCAGACCGGAGTAGGTTCCCCGCGTCGAGCATCACCACCCAGTCGCAGGTCTGTTCGATGTCGGGGAGCACGTGCGAGCTCATGATGATGTGAATGTCGAATGTCGACAGACGCTTGATGAGAAAGAGCATTTGTTCCCGACCTTCGGGGTCGAGGCCGGACGCAGGCTCATCGAGGAGGATCAGGTCGGGATCGTGAACAATCGCTTGGGCCAATTTCACCCGCTGTCGCATGCCCGTGGAGAAGTCCCCGATGTAGCGGAACCGCTCCTCCTCGAGGCCGACAAGAAACAAGGTCTCTGAGGATCGTCGTCTGGCGTCTTTGGGAGGGAGACCGGCCAGCTGAGCCGTATAGGAAACGAAGTCGGCGGCGGTCTGGTCCTCGGGTAGACAGTCACCTTCAGGCATGTAGCCAACCCTTGTCCTCACCTCGAGAGGCTCTGTCATTGGATCATGTCCGAGAACCCGGACCGATCCCGCCGTCTGATGAAGCAATCCGAGGAGGATCCGGAGCATCGTGGTCTTTCCGGCACCGTTAGCCCCGACCAGTCCGGTTATCCCGGCAGGAACGCTGAGGGTGAGGTCTTGCAGGGCGACCACCTCTCCGTAATCGTGGGTCAGCCCACTGATTTCGACCACACTCGGGGATTCCATCAAGCTGAGTTTGGCAGACTCGAGGCGCGGTGAACCACGTCGTCGAATCCCGGGCCATCAGGTCTCTCCAGTTGGTCCATGGTGCAGTCTCCGGCCGCTTTGTCGGTGCGCCAGCGATGAAAGCGGGTTGCGTGACGAAACCGATCGCCTTCGAGCTGGTCGTAGGAGACCTCGACCACGACACCGGGTTGGACCGGTGTCCAGTCGGTGTCCCGGTCTCCCGACCATCGACTGGGAGAGCCAGGGGCCCTTGCGGTAGCGTCGAAGCTGTCTTCAACCACCAACTCGAGGAACTGGTTGTAAATGGCGACGCGGTCGGCATCACCGAACCCGGAGCAATGTCCGATGAAGTGGAGGTCTCCGGCGTCGTTGTAAAGCCCGAGCAGCAGAGAGCCGATCTTACCGCCGTCCTTGTGCTCCCTGAACCCGCCGACGACCACATCGACGGTGCGCCGGTGCTTGATTTTGATCATCGCCCTCTTGCCGGATTGGTACGTCCCGTTCGGGTCTTTGGCGATGATCCCGTCACAACCGGCGGACTCGAACTCTTCGAACCAGAGTCTGGCGACCGACTCGTCGTCGGTTTGAGGGGTCAATGTCCAGGGGTGGTGGAGACCCGCCAGTAGTCCGACCAGGAGCTCCCGACGGTTCGAGAAGGGAGACTCTCTCAGGTCCGTGCCTTCGAACGCGAGCAGATCGAATGCGACTATCTGGGCAGGGGTCTCTTCGGACAAACGTCTGACTCGCGACTCCGCCGGGTGCACCCGTTGTTGGAGGGCCGAGAAGTCGGTCCCACCGTCGAGCACGACGACTATCTCACCATCGACGATGGTTCCTTCGGGGAGTTGTTCGAGAGCAGGCTGCAGTTCCGGGAAGTACCGCAGGAGTGGGCGTTCATTCCGGGAGTCGAGCCGGATCAGCGGCCGGGACCATGACAGGGAACGGAAGCCGTCCCACTTGGGTTCATAGACGAAGTTCCCCGACGGCCAACCCTCGTAAACCCGGGCTTCCATAGTTGGGAGGCTTGGCGGGAACGGATGACTCACGGATCTCAAGTGTATGCCGGATACCCTGGAACCAGATGTGGACACGGATCACCTCGCACCGTTGGGTCAAGACCTTGACCATCGCTGGTCAAAGGTATGGCGCAAGGCGCGGAAACCGCATGGCCGCTGCCGTGGCATATCGAACTATCTTCGCCATCGCCCCACTCCTGATGATCGCGGTTGGCGTGTTCGGTCGCCTGGTCGGGAGTTCGGCACAGGCCCGCCAGACGGTCCTCCAGGCGATCCAGAGCTTTGCCGGGGAGCAAGTGGCGACGGTCGTGGAAACTCTCATGATCTCGGCATCCTCGACCAGCGGGCTCACGGCAGTCATCGGTCTGATCCTCTTCTTCTGGACGTCATCGACGATGTTCCTCGAAGTGCAGGATGGCCTCAACGATATCTTCGGTGTCCCCTACGAAACGACTGCGGGATGGCTGGGCGTTGCCAGGAAGCGCGTGGTGGGCTTCATCTGGGCGTTGGGTCTTGGCCTTCTGACTTTTGGGGTGTGGCTCCTGACCGCAGCCTGGGGGTGGATCGGTGGGGTTCTCCCCGAGAACCCCAGCTTCTTGCGGACCGCAATTGGATGGGTCACCCCGCTCGTCTCACTTGCAGTGTTGCCCTTTGTGTTTGCTCTCAGTTTCCGGACCATGGCGAAGGTCCGCATCCACAAACAGGCTCTCTGGCGAGGCGGGTTGCTCACGGCCTTGGTCTTCACTATCACCGGACTGGGTGCCAGGATCTACTTCAGCTGGAATGCGGATACCTCAGCCGCCCAGTTTGCAGCCGGGTTCTTCGTGCTTCTTCTGCTCACCTACATGCTGTCGTCAGCGTTCTTCTTCGGTGCTCATCTGACCAGTGTCGACAACGACAGACTGAAGGCAAAAGAAGAAGGGTGAGCAGACGATAGAGTCGGGTCGATGTCAGTCGACATAGCCGGGTTCGTCGCCGACCTGAAGGAACATGCAACCGAACATGGATTCCATGTCCACGACGAGCGGCACTTCGTCGAGACATACTCCCTACGTCAGTCCTGGGAGGTCGATGTTCATCCAGAGTCGGGTTGCGGCGGTCCTATAGACCTTCATTTGGCTCTCGATGTCGATCCAAAGGTCCTCCTGTCGTTGCGAGATCGCCTGGAGGAGTCGGAGGACGAACCCGACGACGTCTATTTCCTCGACGTCTATTTCAACTGGGCGGTGCCTCCCTTGTTGAGCCCACCCGACCTCCTGGTTCTTGCCACTGATCTCGCCGGGATCGGCGGGACGTTGCTGCCGATCGAAGTGTCAGCTATCGATTCGTACGCTGCAGTCACCGACGCCCCAGAGCGACGTCTGATGGTCCAAGGAAAGATCCAGGTCAGCCTGGTCGAGGTGATCGCCGGACGGGATGAACTGTGTGAGGTCCTGGACTGTTCCAGGGAGGTTTCCGAATATCTGGTGGAACGGGCCGAGGACTGGCTCGAGTCTCCTACCTAGAAGAACATGTTGTAGGCGGCCCAGATCCCGAGTCCGACCGTCAGCGCCGACAGCGCATAGAACCCAAGCCGAACCATCGGAGACGATGGCGACGATGCGGGGGGTGCTCGGTACGGGATTGGCGGGGTGACTGTCGGAATCACCGCCGGTATCACGGTGTGTCGGCCCACATTCGGTGATTCAAAACTCCCTCTCCCGGCCATCTCGGCGGTCAGACCTTGGGCGAAGAGTTTGGGTTGGGAAGGCACGAAGTAAAGCGACTCGTTTTCGGCCGTGATGGAGTAGACCCCCTCCCTGACCAGGTCGATGGCGTACTCGCCGGGGGACCACTCTCCGATCTCAGCGCCATTGGAGGACAGTCGTAGAACGGTGGAATCGAACCCGACTACCACGGGGATCTCGGTGTCTTCGAGCGTGACTATCCCATCAAACATATGCATACGGCACCCCCAGCCTCAGGCTGCCACCGACAACTTAGGCGATCTGCACCATTTGTGAAGTTGCAATCCGGCAGGCCCGCCAAGTTAACGACAGAATTTCGGTGTCACTACGATCT
Source organism: Acidimicrobiia bacterium (assembly GCA_041747855.1). Taxonomy (GTDB): domain Bacteria; phylum Actinomycetota; class Acidimicrobiia; order Spongiisociales; family ZC4RG35; genus ZC4RG35. The sequence continues at coordinate 50,329 of JBGTEJ010000079.1, forward strand.
CACGGTTATGCCTGAACCCGAGTCCTGGTGATCAACCGTCTGATTCTGGCAACCGAGGGTACCGGCCCGAGTTTCGCCACATTCGATGTGCCGTTGTGGGTTTGGGCCACCTTCGTGGCGGCGATCGCCACTCTTCTCTTCGCCGATCTTCTCATCGTCCATCGGAAGCCGCATGCGATCTCGATCCGGGAGGCCGGCATCGAATCGGCCGTCTGGATCAGCCTGGGTCTGGCCTTCACCCTCGTCATGTGGTGGTGGCAGGGCGGCGGGGCGGCCGGAGAGTATCTAGCCGGTTATCTGATCGAGAAGAGCCTCTCCGTCGACAACGTCTTCGTCTGGGCGGTCATACTCAGCTACTTCGCGGTGCCAGCCGAGTATCAGTACCGGGTCCTGTTCTGGGGAATCTTTGGGGCACTCGTGTTCCGGGCGATTTTCATTTTCGCCGGGATAACACTCATCGATCGTTTCGACTGGATCCTATATGTGTTTGGGGCGTTCTTGATATTCACTGCCTATCGCATAGCCACCCACAAAGGGGCCCAGATCCACCCGGAGCACAACCCCGTGCTCAAACTGGTGCGCAGGGTCGTTCCCACGACCACCGAGTATCACGGACAAAGGTTCTTCGTCAGGATCGACAAACGTCTTCTCGCCACACCTCTATTGGCCGTCCTGGTTCTCATCGAGACCACTGACATCGTCTTCGCGGTCGACTCGATACCCGCGATCCTGGCGGTCAGTCGGAACCCGTTCATTGTGTTCTCGTCGAACGCCTTCGCCATCCTCGGGTTGAGGGCCCTCTACTTTCTACTGGCCGGAATGGCCCACCGTTTCCGATATCTGAACCTGGGGCTAGGCGCCATCCTTGCCTTCGTAGGGGTGAAGATGATCATCCACGACTGGTACCACTTCCCGATCGGACTCAGCTTGGGGATAATCGGCGGGATCCTCACCGTGACCATTTTCGCCTCTCTGAAAGCTGAGAAGCGCGATTCAGCCCGCTCGGTCGGTGGAGGGCCGTCGAGCTAGAGGACTCGTCGGCAGGACCACGCCTGCCAGTAGTACTGGCCCAGCTCTTCGTAGCGCTTGGCCAGCCAAGCTGCCGAACGGGTGTTGGCGACAGGGTCGAATACCTGGCCCGACTCGTATGTCCCGCCGCTTATGGAGGTGGGCAGTCCGTTCCAGGTGCCCCGAAGGAACTGGAAGAGGCCCGCCGCACCCGAGTATGGGTTGAGCGCGTTGGGGTTCCCGTTGCTTTCGCAACGAAGGATCTTGAGCGCCTCGTCGACGCGGTGTGCCGGGAAGTAGGTCGAGACCAGTGGTCGCCACTGTTCGATGTTGGGTGGGAAGACAGTCGAGGGTGTTGTGGTCGGTGGTGCCGAACTGGTGGTGGTCGATGTCGTCGGTCCTGCCGTCGTCGGTGGTGTTGCTGGAGGGCGTTCCTCCTGTCGTCGTCTCTCCTCGTCTTTGAGACGAGCCAGGTCTACCGAGTTCAAGGCGGCCCGATACTCCTCGTCGGCGACGGTGGACTGGCGAATCGCGTCGGAGACGGCCTGGTCGGCCCCTGCGTACAGATCAGCGAGATGATCCATCTCGGCATCCAATTCGGCCCTGGCAGCCTGGTACTCGTCGTGCTCTTGAAGGTAGATGAGCCTGAGGTCTTCGAGGCTACGACGTCGAACGAACAACTCGCTCACTGACTGTCTCCCCGCAGCGACCACATCCTCGACAACGGTGGACACCACCAGTGCCCGCTCGACGGTGGAGCTACCGATCAGGGATAGGGTGGGTGAGCCGAGAAGGGTCATATAGGCGTCAACCGCCTGGGCCTCGATCTGGTCCTGGATGTTGGCGAGCTCGATGTCGGCGAATCCGAGTTGGCTCTCCAGCCGATCGAGCCGGGAGGCGACCGCGGACAGCGAGGCCGACAGGTCGTTGAGGCGGGAGATGCTCGCGGCGATCTGAAGTTCGATCTGACGACGGTTGGACACAGCCTCGTCGACGAGGCCCGAGGCCGCCCTCAATTCGGCTTCCGCCTCCACGGCGCGCCGTTCGGCCTCGGTGACCGACTGGGCGGAGACGGAGAGACCGCCCACTCCCAGGATGCCAATTACGAAGATGCCAGCGATGATGGAAGTCATGCGGGACCGCATACGTGGACAAAGCCTATACCAAGACCGGTTCGAGCGTGAAGTGAGAATCGATCCACCACGGAATCAGACCGAGAACGAAGGTGTTGCAAAGTGGGCGTGAGATGCGAATCTTGGAGAATGTCACACCCCGGAAGGGTTCACCAATGAACCGTCGAAACGTGTCCTCCGGATCACCTTTTGAGCCGAGGTTCGGGTTCAGTCGTGCGGTGAGAGTCGGGAACAGGGTGGCCGTCGCCGGCACCGCTCCGATCTGGCCGGACGGATCGGTCGACCCTGACCCCGGGGCCCAAGCCAAACGATGCCTGGAGATCATGCTCGCGGCCCTGACCGAGGCGGGAGGAACCGCTGAGGACGTCATCCGGACCAGGTCGTACATAACTGACGCGAGCTTTGGTGACGCAGTCGGTGAAGTACACGGCGAGGTGTTCGGAACGATACGCCCTGCCTCCACCATGGTAGTTGTGGCTGGGCTGCTCGATCCTCGCTGGGTAGTTGAAATGGAATTGGAAGCCGTTGTCGAGAATACGGAAGGTGATTGAAATGTTCGGGTCCCGCAACAAGTCGTCGATGCCGGATGTGAGCGATGCCATGCCCGGCCGAGACCGGGCCGTGCAGGTGCCGGCATCCCACTTTGTCAACGGTCGGCCCCTCCTCGGGCCGTTCCCCGAAGGTCTCGACCTGGCCGTCTTCGGGATGGGATGTTTCTGGGGTGCGGAGCGACGCTTTTGGCAGATGGACGGTGTCTACACGACCGCGGTTGGGTACTCCGGTGGCTACACCCCCAACCCGACCTACGAGGAGGTTTGCACCGGGAGGACCGGGCACACAGAAGCGGTCATGGTGGTGTTCGATCCCAGCGTGGTCACATACGACGACCTGCTGAAGGTCTTCTGGGAGACACACGACCCGACACAGGGCTATCGGCAGGGCAACGACATAGGAACGCAATACCGGTCTGCGATCTACACCACGGATGATCGCCAGGTCGATGAAGCGAAACGCTCCGCCGACCTGTATCAGTCGGTGCTGACCGCGAATGGGTTCGGCGACGTCACGACCGAGATTGCCCCCCTTGCTGAGTTCTACTACGCCGAGGACTATCACCAGCAGTACCTGGGAAAGAATCCCAACGGCTACGACTGTCATGCCAATACCGGCATGTCCTACCCCGGTTTCGCTTAGGGCATAGAAGCGAGGATCGTCCCGACCACCTCCGCTGGAGTGGCTCCCGGTTCGAACTCGATGATCACATCCGGGGGAAGACCGGCGCCCCCGAAGTCGAGACCGCCCGGGGTCAGCCAACGCGCAGTGGTCAAACGGATGGCACCACCGTTGGAGAGATTGAAACGTTGCTGAACGGTGTTCTTTCCGAAAGTGTTCTCGCCGAAGGCGGTCACTCGACCCCGTTCCTGGAGCACGCCGACGACCACTTCTGACGCCGAAGCGCTTCCTCGATTCACCACCACATGCACCGGCATACCCTCTGGGACGATCGAGGCGCCTGTCACCTCATAGGCGAACGTGCCCTCGGGCCCTTCAGTCGTCACCACCTTGCCGTCGGGCAGAAAGACTGAGGCCACGCCAACGGCGCTGGTGAGAAACCCGCCGGGATTGCCCCGGAAGTCGATGACGAGTCGCTCGACACCTGCGGCAATCAGGTCCAGGACCGTCTGCTCGAATCTTTCATCGGAGTTGTCGGAGAAGCTGAAGAGCCGGACGTATCCGGTAGTGCCGACTATCTCGCTGGTGAGGACCGGGATTTCGACACGTGCCCTCACTATCGAGAAGCGGACTACCTCCCCTTGCCG
>JBGTEJ010000080.1:0-10431 GCA_041747855.1 Acidimicrobiia bacterium
AACGACCGGCTGCAAGAATGGGAGAACTTCTACAACTTCAACCGGCCCCACGGAGCCCTCGACGGACAAACCCCCTACGAACGGCTCAAACAAAAGACAACCGAGAACCCAAAGGTGTAACCAACCAACGTCAGTTGCACATTTGTCGGGCTGGCGGGATTCGAACCCACGACCTCTTGGCCCCCAGCCAAGCGCTCTACCAAGCTGAGCCACAGCCCGCAGGACCCATGAGCGTAGCGTGCCGCCTTGGCGACCCGATATTCAATGCTCAACCCAGCCGACGGTCGGGGAATGTAGATTGAGGCCCATGCCAGCGATGGAGGCCTTGAATGTCCGATGATCAGGTTCGCGACGTAGGCGAACTGGCGAGAGATGAAGGCTTCAAGCTCAATATTGGCAAGGCGATCGCAATCCTGGCGACCACCGCCTTCATCATCTTCGCCCTCCAGAACACCGCCGACACAACCGTCACCTTCCTCGGCATTCAGTTCAGCCTCTCGTTCTGGCTTCTCGGTGTGATCATCTTCCTTCTGGGATGGGTGGTGGGCTACGCATCCAAGACGAGGAAAGTGCGGAGGGCTCGGAAGGCCCTCAGGTAGACGGAGACTTCAGCCTCCGATCCGCTGGACAACCCAGATCACACCCTCGACCAGCCTCCATCCGAGGTAGAGAACCGTCAGGGCAATCATCAGCTTGAAGCTGAAGGGTGTGTGGAAGTCTTCCCCGGCCGTAGGCTCGCCGTCCTGTTCTGGTAGGAAGTCTCCGGTCATTGTCTGCGGGTCTTCTCCCGGGTCACGAAGTGGATCGGATTCCCGGTGAAGTCGTAGTTGTCGCGCAATTTGTTCTCCAGGTAACGCTTGTAGTCCTCGCCGATCTCCCCTCCGGACAGAAAGAGGACGAATGTGGGTGGGGCTGTTCCGGCCTGAACCACGTACTGGAGTTTGGGCCGCTTCCCCTTCCGGACGGGCAGAGGATGCGCTCCGGTCCACTCCCGGACCGCCCTGTTGAGTTCACCCGTCGAGATTCTCTGACTCCGACCCTCCAGAACCGAGTCGATCGCCGCTGCCAATCTTCCCAATCGGGCACCGGTCAGGGCAGATATCCGAAGTGCGGGAGCCCAGGAAACGAACCCGAAGCGGTCCGGCAGGGAGCGCTCGGTGTGTTCTCGCTGCTCCTCGTCCAGTGCGTCCCACTTGTTGAGGAGGATGATGAGACCTGCCCCGGCTTGGGCGATCTCTCTTGCGATACGTTGGTCTTGATGGGTCACACCATCCAGAGCGTCCACCATGAGCAGCGCTACATCCGCTTCCTCGATCACCTCTTTGGCCCGGATCACTGCGTAGAAGTCGGCATGCTCGGTTATCTGTGGTCTTCTGCGGATTCCTGCGGTGTCAACGATGACATAACGGCTGCCGGCTATCTCGACTTCGACATCGATGGGGTCTCTCGTCGTCCCCGGTGTTTCGGACACAATCACCCTCTTCTCGCCCAGCAGCTGGTTGAGTAGTGTCGACTTGCCGACATTGGGACGTCCGACGATGGCCAGTCTTGGCAGCAGTCCTCGTTTGGGGGCGGCGGTCTTGTCGGGCAATGCGTCCGTCACTTTGTCGAGGAGGTCCCCCACTCCCCTCCCGTGGTAGGCGCTCACCGGTACGGGTTCACCGACCCCGAGCTTCCAGAACCGATCTATGTCTGATTCCACTTCGGCGTTGTCGACCTTGTTGACCGCCAGAATCACCGGGAGTTGTGACGAGCGCAGGATGGAGACAACTCCTGTGTCGTCGTCGGTGACTTCAGTGGTTCCGTCGACCACGAATACCACCACATCGGCACCCGACACCGCAGCCTCGGCCTGGGCTCGAATCGACTGATTGATGTCCCCCTCCGGCTTGAACTCCCACCCTCCGGTGTCGAGGAGAATGAAGTTATGGCCGGCCCAGTCGGCATCGAATTGCCGACGGTCTCGCGTCACTCCGGGCATCTCCTCGACGACTGCGGTCCTGGACCCGATGATCCGATTGACCAGGGTCGATTTTCCGACGTTCGGACGTCCTACAACAGCAACGACGGGAAGCTGGCTCACAGACTGAGTCTCAAGCCCTGATGAGTTCTAGGGCTTCGGTGGCGGTCCACTCCCGGTCGCGATCGAGGAGGGTCGGCCCTTCGCTGGGCCTCGCCGTCACACCCGCCTCGACGAGAAGGCCCAGCGTGTGAACGAAGGCTCTCAGTTGCGGTGGAAGCGGGAAGTACTCCTCCTCCTGAGTGCTGTGCCACAACTGGAAACCCTGGCTGGGATTGATGGCCTCGATCACCTCTTGGACGAGATGATCGGGTGCGGAGGCCCCGGCGGTGAGTCCAACGGTGGTCACCCCTTCAAGCCATGCCGGGTCGATGTCCGCCGCCGAATCGATACGATGGGATGCAACTCCCTGTTCGAGTGAGACCCGTACCAGGGCCTGAGTGTTGGAGGAATTGTGGGATCCAACCACCAGGATCAAGTCGCACTCGGCCGCAAGTTGGTCAACCACTTCCTGTCGGTTGGTCGTGGCGTAGCAGAGGTCGGACTTACGCGCCGTTTTCAGATCGGGATATAACCCTAGGGCGTCGTCCATCACCTGGTTCCACTCATACATTCCGAGGGTGGTCTGTGCGACCAGCGCTACCTTGGTCGGGTCCTTGGGGGTAAAGCCTCCCAGACCCTGTTCGGGTTCGACGAGGGTGATCGCTTCCGGCGCTTCGGCCACAGTGCCGACGGCCTCGTCATGCCCTTCATGACCGATGTAGATGATGTCGTATCCCTTGCGAGAGAGCATCCTTACTTCGTGGTGGACCTTGGTGACGAGGGGGCAAACTGCGTCGATGACCACTGCGGCCCGGTCACGTGCTCCTTCGATGACTTGTGGTGACGACCCGTGGGCCGACAGCATCACCGGGGCCCCGAGGGGCACCTCACTGATGTCGTCGACGAAGATGACGCCGACACGTTCGAAGGCTTTCACTACCCACTCGTTGTGGACGATCTCGTGGTAGCAGTAGACCGGGCCATCGAAGATACGAGTCATCCAGGTGAGAGCTTTGATCGCCATCTCAACGCCGGCACAAAAGCCTCGAGGTTCAGCAAGTAGGACTCTTTCGACAGTCATTTCTCCCTGAATGGTAGGTGGGGATCCAGGAGTACCCAGGATCGGTGCACCGAGGGGAACCGGAACCTCAAGTGGAGCTTTTGTCGATCAGCTCGAGGACAGTTCTGACCACTTGTTCAAATGTCATATCTGAGGTGTCGACCACTACCGCGTCGGCTGGCACTGACAACGGAGACGCCTCACGTGTCGAATCTTTCAGATCACGTATAGCCATTCGCTCGGCCACCGCTTCGGCGTCATCACCTGTCTGTAGTGCCCTTCTCCGGGCCCGGACTTCAGGCCGTGCATCTAGATAGATTTTCAGGGTGGCATCCGGAAAGACCACCGACCCGATGTCCCTTCCTTCGGCCACCGCCTTGCCACCGTGCCTTTCCACCCACTGTCGCTGGTGCTGGACTAGCAAGGATCGGACCGCCGGATGTGCCGACACTGCCGATACGTTGGCCGTGACGGCCTCACTTCGAATCTCGGTGGAGACGTCGCGACCTCCGATCAGCGTGGCCCCGTTGCTCTGATCGAGATCGATTCGTTTGGCCACTGCAAGCACGGCTGCCGGATCTTCGGGGTCGACTCCTTCCTCGAGGACGGCGAGCGTGGCGGCGCGGTAGAAGGCCCCGGTGTCAAGGTGAGGAAGGTCGATGGCTTCAGCGACGGCTCGCGACACCGAGCTCTTACCGGTTCCGCTGGGCCCATCGACTGTGATGATCAGGCTCATGGGTGCGGTGAGCATAGATGGGAGGGGGGGTCCCGGCCCCGGAGGGGTGTCCTACTTTTGGGGGGTGCTTCGGACATCGGGGCGAAGTCGGGACCGTGACCCACTCCTCAGCAGCACAAGGTAGCCCACTATTCCCGATCCTGTCGCCCTTTGTGGGAGGAAAGTAGATCAGGATTGGCTGGCAACCAGCCGGCCCATTTGGTCCCAGTATTCCGGCCAGGTCTTTTTCACCACATTCGCATCGGCGATCCTTATCCCTGGCAGTTGTAACCCTGCCAGGGCGATCGACATGGCAACGCGGTGGTCCCCATGCGGATCGATGGTTGCAGGGCCTGTTGCAGGTCCACTGATAGTCATGATGTCATCGCCGGCCGAGACGACGGCACCCAGTCGCGACAGCCCTTCTGAGAGCGAGACGATCCGATCGGACTCTTTGTACGGAAGACTCCCCAGACCGCTGATCCGACTGGTACCTGATGCGAAAAGGGCGGCGACTGCCAGTCCTAGAGCCCCATCCGGGGAATCCGCCAGATCTACATCGATAGGAACGAGTTGCTCGGACGGTCCTTGAAGCACAAGGCCTCGGGGCCCATCCGTGACCTCACAACCCATGGATTGGAGATGATCGACAATGGCGACGTCCGGCTGGACGGAGTCCCTCCGGATTCCTTCGAGTTCGACGGTGCTCCCGGTGATGGCGGCCGCCACCAGGGGATACACCGCCGAGGACATGTCAGGTTCGATGTTGAAGTCGGTCGCGATGTACCCCGCGTTGGGAACGTCATAGCCGATGATCGTTCTTGACGGGTTGGCACCAAAGGCACGCATTACATGTGCAGTTAGATCGATGTACCCCTCAGATCCAATGTTGGCTGGAAGACGGATCTGCGATGGCTGGTCGGCTACCGGCGCAACCAACAGCAACGCCGTCACCAGTTGAGATGTGGGTGCTTCCGAGAGGGCCATCTCCCCACCCCACAACCCCCTGTGCCCATGGACGGTCACCGGTAGTGTTCCTCCTGCAGAGTCGACGTCGATGCCCTGGGACCTAACCAGGTCGATGAGGGGGCCGATCGGCCGCTCCCTCAGCCGCTGGGAGCCGTCGATGGTGGTAGGCCCCTGGGCGAGGCAAGCGAAAGCGATCCCGATGCGTGCGGTGAGTCCGGAGTCGCCAGCATCGATCGATTCTCCCGGGGTTTGCAGATACCCCCCGCTTCCGTCGACAGTCCACGGTTCACCCGTTGTGTCGACCGCAACGCCGAACTCCCTGAACATCCCGACCATGCTCCGGGTGTCGTCGGCAACGAGGGCACCGTAGATGTGGGACCGGCCCCGAGCGAGGGCAGCGGTAGCTAGGGCGCGGATGGTCAGTGACTTTGAGCCCGGAACCCTGATCGACCCGCGAAATGGCCCGCCAATAGGGTCGAAACCGTCGGTCATGACGATTGCCCGGACAGGAGCAAGTTCCGCACCTCCTCGGTGGTGAGACGTCTCGATTCGCCGGGCTTGAGTGTTCTATCCGACAGCGGACCGATCGCCACCCGGACCAGCCGGGTCACCTCGTGACCGATGGAATCCATCATGCGCCGAACTTCGCGATTCCTACCTTCACCCATCACCAGTTCGATCAGAGTCTCACCGTTGAGGGTGTCGACCACTCTCGCCTTCAAGGCGCGGGCCAATCCGTCGTCGAGATCGACCCCGGCGAGTAGCTTCTGGATCTCGCCAGACGTCACTTCACCCTTCACTCTCGCCAGGTAAGTCTTGGTGATCCCGTAACGGGGATGCGTGACGCGATTGGTGAGCTCCCCGTCGTTGGACACCAGGATCAGACCTTCGGATTCGAGATCGAGTCGACCCACCGGGTAGACCCGTCGGGTGGTGTCGATCAGGTCGACAACTGTGGGTCGATCATGGGTGTCGCTCGCTGTGGAGACGACGCCCACCGGCTTGTAGAGCAGCCACGTCTCCACGTCGGGGTCCAGGGTGACGGGGACGCCGTCGAGTTCCAACACTTGGCCAAGTTGCTCTATGCGGTCGCCCAGCACGGCCACCTTTCCGTCCAAGGTCACCCGACCGGCGAGAATTGCCTCCTCTGCCGCCCTCCGTGACATCAATCCAGCTCCCGAGAGGGCCTTCTGGATTCGAATCTTCTCCGCCATGTTCAACCCGTTTCGGGTCGAAGGCTCTCCTCGAGGGAGTCGACAAAGTCCGAAGGCGGGATGTGGTCGGCAAGCGGGGGCAATTCAGTGAGAGAGTTGAGACCGAGTCGTTCCAGGAAGAAGCTCGTGGTTCGATAGACGGCGGGGTTGCCGGGCAGGTGAAGCCGTTCCTTCTCTTCGATGAGACCTAACCGCTCGAGAGTGCGAACGGCCGACTCGGAGTCAACTCCCCTGATCTCCGAGACCTGATTCCGCGATACAGGCTGACGATATGCGATCACAGCAAGGGTCTCGAGTGCTGCCGGGGACATCTTTCGAGGTGTTGCGGACGATGCGAATCGCTCCAGGTAGGGATAGGCGTCGGGATGACTGTAGAGCCGCCATCCCCCCGCCACCTCCCTGACCGTGAGACCCGACCCCCGCTCTTCCAACAGCGAAGCCAACTCGTCGAGGAGTTCTCTCACCCGACCGGGGTTGACTTCGAGGACTTCAGCCAGCTCGGACACCGGCACCGGCGATTCGGTGACGAAGAGGATGGCCTCGATTGCTGCCAACTCCGTCATGGCGCCCACTCCGAGGTCAGATCGATCGAACCATCACCGGTTCTGGTGACGGTTATGCCGGATAGCCAATCCTCTTGTGCAACTTGGACGAAACCCCACCGGGCGAGTTCGAGGAGGGCAAGGAAGTAGGCCGCAACCTCGACCGGGCGTGTGCAGTGTTCGACGAGGTCATCGAATCGGGAGACGACATCTCCCTCGACTCGAGTTTGGAGATCCCGTATGGCATGTTCAACCGAAGGAAGGTCTAGATCGAGGTGATCGATCTCCAGTGCGGGCTCGACCCGATGGAAGACCAGATTGGCCAACTCCGCCAGACCCCCTACGTCGACCGACAGGTCCAAGGGCAGGTACGTCGGCTCAATCTTCTGGTCGATGCCTGATGTACGCGGCACGTACCGATTTGCTGTGAGAAAGCGGCGCTGGAGAACAGCGGCCACGTCTTTGAACGTCACACAGACCAGCAACCTGGCCAACAGCCGATCTCTTTCCTCGATCAGACTCAACTCATCGTCGAGATCCAACTCAGACGAGGTGGGAAGCAGGGCCCGGGTTTTCAATTGGATCAGGGTGGCAGCGATGAGCAGGAACTCCGAGGTAACTTCGAGGTCGAGTCGTTCCATCTCCTCCAGGAAGGTCAAGTACTCGGTCACCACGCCAGTCAGACCGACCGCCGAGATCTCGACCTGATGCCTGGTGATCAGTTGGAGGAGGAGGTCGAGCGGGCCCTCGAAAACGGTGGTCCTCACATGAAAAGCCATCGCTGTAGAGGTTATCCGAGGTAGCACCATCCACTGGCCTTTGTGGACTCTTAGAGGTTCAGATCGGCCGACCTGAGGATTTTCCAATCTTCCTGGGGAAATCCGTCCGGGCGTCCGTGCTGATGGTGTCGAGCGAATTCGATCGCAGCCAGCGGGGCGACTCCTGTTGCTTCGAGGTCCGCTGCCCCCAGCTCCCCATGACGGACATAGTCGCTCATCCGCTTCGTCATCGGCATGTGGAGAAGCATGAGGATCGTAGCCACTGATCGCAGCACCGCCCCCATCTCGGAGTGTCTTTTGCCCACATCGTGGAGGGCAGCCGCAACGACCAACTCCGGGCGCATCTTTCCCGACCGAAGGACGTGCCTGGCCACTTCTAGCCCATGCCGCTGGTCGGCGTTCTGCTGAGCGCTGAACAACGGCATGAGATCGGGGCCGAGCCACGAAGTCACTTCGGTCAGCTCCACAGCTGACAACGGTCGGGCCAGGAGCACCCCGAAAAATCGGCGAACGAGATGAGTAAGAGAGGGGCGGTTTGGTTCAGACAGACAGTTTGTTCTTGCAATCGATACAGCGAATGGACATTGGGCGGATCTCGAGCCGGTCAGCGCTGATCTCCCGGCCACAGTCGACGCAGTAGCCGTACTTTCCCAACTCGATCTGGGCCATCGCCTTGTCAATGTCCTCAACCTGGTTCTTCAACGACTCGACAACTCCCAGGACTTCGGTCCGTTCCGCGGTGACCGCGGCGGCGTCGGCGAAGTTCTCTCCGAAGTCGAGATCGATGTTCAGATCACCGGTCTCGCCCGCACCCAACTCGCTCAGTTGATGCACCAACGAGGCGCGCTCGGCCACAAGCGCCTGCTTGGCTTTTTCGACATCGACCGGCATCAGCGACTCCTTGGGTGTGCTTGAAGGTAGATCTCCAGAATGTGAGCGGAACTCACACGTGTGTATACCTGGGTGGTGCTAATCGTAGCGTGGCCCAGGAGTTCCTGAACTGTTCGAAGATCGGCCCCACCTTCAACCATGTGGGTTGCCGCCGAGTGTCTTAGGACATGCGGTGACACTCGTCCAGGCTCGATTCCGGCACGCATCGCATGTTTTCGGACGATATCGAACACTCCTTGACGGGTCAGTCGCCCCCCTCGTAAGTTGATGAACACCGGGTCGCCCTTCTGCTGACGTTTGACGAGTCCGAGCCGGTCAGGGAGCCAGCGTGCCAGTGCTCCGACGGCTTGTGCGCCCATGGGCACGACTCGCTGTTTCGAGCCTTTACCGGTGACGCGGGCGACCCGGTCGTCGAGATCCAGATCACTCAGATCGAGGTCCACCGCCTCTGAGACCCTTGAACCCGTGGCGTAGAGGAACTCGAGAAGGGCCGAGTCGCGACGGCCGGCCACCGTGGCAAGGTCCGGGGCCTCGATCAATGCGATGGTCTCAGCCACGTTGAGCGCTTTAGGGAAGGTGCCGGTTCGCGCTGGCACTTGGACGAGGATCGTCGGGTCCTGATCGCGCCAACCCTCCCCGATCAGGAACCGGTGCAGACCCCGCACTGCGGCAAGCTTTCTCCGATGCGTCGACGGGGCCAGTCCCCGTCTCGCCATGTCGGCGGCGAACCCTTCCACGTGATCCGCGGTGGGCTCATCACCATCGAGGAATGCAAGGTACTGGTTGAGGTCCCGGCGGTATGCCTCGATGGTGTTGCGGGCTAGTCCTGCCTCCGCTCTCAGTGAGGCGAGATACTCCTCGACACCGTCAACGAGGCTGGAGCCGGTCACACGCCGGTGAGGGCGGCGGCAGGGGAAAGATGAGGAACACCCAGGCTTTCCGCAACTGCCGGATGACAAACGTTGGACCCAACCAGGTTGATCCCACCCACCAACTCAGGGTGAGCTTCGAGCGAGCCACTCACTCCCCTGTCCGCAAGTGTCACCGCGTACCGCATGGTGGCGTTGGTGAGGGCATATGTGGAGGTATGCGGGACAGCCCCGGGGATGTTGCCCACGGCATAGTGGATCACGTCGTGAACGGTGTAGACCGGATCGGTATGGGTGGTTTCCCGGGCGGTCTCGAAGCATCCACCCTGATCGATGGCGACATCCACGACCACGCTTCCGGGCTTCATAGCCCTGATCATGTCCTCCGTAACCAGCTTCGGAGCGGATGCTCCCGGTATCAACACCGTGCCGATCACCAGATCTGCCCCCACGACCTGGTCTTCGATGCTCAGCCTGTTGGAGTGGAGCGTGGCAATCCGACCCTGATGAATTGCATCGATTTGCCGCAGTTTGGCGAAGTCGGTGTCGAGAACGGTGACACGGGCCTGCATTCCCATCGCCACGGTCGCCGCGTTGGACCCGGCCATACCGGCCCCAATGATGACCACTTTGCCTGGGGTGACTCCCGGGACCCCTCCCAAGAGGACACCGCGGCCACCCTGGGTGCGCTCCAGATAGTGGGCGCCAGCCTGGGTGGCCATTCGCCCGGCGACCTCCGACATCGGGGCAAGGAGGGGAAGAGACCTGTCCGGTAGTTGAACCGTCTCGTAGGCGATGGCGATTATCCCCTTCTGGGCCAGAGAGGCGGCCATGGCCGGATAGGCAGCCAGGTGCAGGTAGGTGAACAGGACCTGCCCTTCTCTGAAGAGTGCCACCTCGGAGGGCTGTGGCTCTTTGACTTTGAGGATCATGTCGGCGTGACCGAACACCTCTTCGATCGTCGGAACGATGGTCGCTCCCTGAGCCGCAAAGTCGTCGTCGCTGATACTCGAGCCATCCCCCGCAGTCTTTTCGATCAGCACCTGATGGCCACGGGTGACGAATTCCCTGACCCCGACAGGAGTTATCGCCACCCGATGCTCTGCGGTTTTGGTCTCCCTGGGGACACCAACAATCACACTTTCCTCCTCTTCAGCAGGGTCAGGCTAGTGATGCGCAGCGCTCGGGGAAGCCCTCAGCTGAGGACGACGTCGGTCGTGTCCTCGATGACGATTTCCGCCTGCATCTCCAGCCTCCGCCTGGCGGCAGCTTCGACAACGCCACGGAACAGCGGGTGCGGATCGTCCGGCCGGGATCGGAACTCGGGGTG
>JBGTEJ010000081.1:0-3394 GCA_041747855.1 Acidimicrobiia bacterium
TCCGGTGTCGCCTCGATGGTGAGACGCCCATGGATCATGATCCCGATGCGGGTGCACAGTTTCTCGACGAGGTGCATCTCATGGGACGAGAAGACGATGGTGGTGCCACCGGCCGCCGCCTCCTGGAGGAGGTTGCGGATGATCCGAGCAGAGACCGCATCGACTCCTTCGAACGGTTCATCGAGAAAGAGCACAGGTGGTCTGTGGATGATGGCCGCTCCGAGGGCTACCTTCTTCCTCATTCCGCGGGAGTAGTCACCGACCAGCTTCGAGGAGGCGTGAGTCAGGTCGAGCATCTCCAGCAGTTCGTTGCGTCGGGCGACGGTGTCGTCCCGTTCGAGACCATGCATGGCACCGGTGAAGTCGAGGAGCTCTGCCCCGGTCAATCTCTCGTAGAGGTTGAACTCCTCCGGGAGCACTCCGATGCGAGCCTTCACTTCGGTCGGGGTCGCCCAGGTGTCGAAGGACTCGATCCCCGCCCTACCGGAATTGGGGCGAAGCAGACCGACGATCATCCTTATGGTGGTGGTCTTTCCTGCCCCGTTCTGACCCAGGAGACCATAGAACTCGCCGGCCATGATCCGGAGATCGACGTTGTCGACGGCGGTCATCTTCCCGAATCGTCGGGTTAGCCCGTGCGCCCACACCGCTGGCTGACCCGGTTCCGCGTCCGTGTCCTGTTCGTCGGTGAGGGGTTGGGTCACGGGTTGAAGTATCGACGCCCAAGACCGGTAAGTGAAATAACCATTGGGCCCAGGAGAATCGGTCCCTGAGAACGGGTACGGTGGGGATGTCTTGGATTACCTTGCCCTCTACCGCAAGTATCGACCGCAGACGTTCGACGACGTGATCGGTCAAGCCCATGTCACCACCACACTTGCCCGGGAGGTGGCCGAAGGGAGGGTCGCCCACGCCTACCTCTTTGCCGGTCCGAGGGGAACCGGGAAGACCACCACGGCGAGGATCCTCGCCAAGGCGCTGAACTGTGAGAGCAGAGAGGTCGACGGGTCTCCCTGCAACATCTGCCTCAGCTGTACCTCCATCACCGACGGAATCTCGCTCGATGTGCTCGAGCTCGACGCCGCCTCCCACAACTCGGTCGATGACATACGTGACATCCGAATGAGTGTCAACACCGTCGCCTCGGCGGCCACGTCAAAGCGGGTGTTCGTACTCGACGAGGCCCACATGCTCTCCAAGGCAGCCGGTAACGCCCTCCTCAAGACTTTGGAGGAGCCGCCCGACCACGTCCACTTCGTGTTGGCCACTACAGAGCCCTACAAGCTGCTCGACACCATCAGGAGTCGAACCCAGCGTTTCGACTTTCACCCCGTCCCCATCGATGAGCTCGCCGGCTATCTGAGCACGATCGCCGACCGGGAGGGATACAAGACCGATCCGGGTGCGCTGGTGGCGGTCTCCAGGCACGCCGGAGGGTCGGTCCGTGATTCTCTTTCTTTGCTGGAGCAAGTTGCTGCTCTCGGGTCAGGCTCAGTCGACCTCCTTGGTGTTCGTCGGGCACTCGGTTTGGCTGATACGGAGGCGTTCTTGAGGGTGGTCGACTCGGTAACGGGTCATGACGCCAAAGCGGCTCTCGAGTTGGTCGCCGAACTGGCCGCTTCTGGGGTCGATCTGCGGAGATTCGTTGCCGAACTGATCGGTTTCCTTCGTGGGGTGTTCCTGGCTCACTACGCCCCCAACCTGGCCGAGATCTCTGACGAGCCGTCCGACGTCCTCGACTCGTGGCGAGCGGCCGCCGGGAGGGTTCCCGCATCCGACGTCCTGCGGTCCGTCGATCTTCTCGCCGATGCTCTCGTACGTCTTCGGGAGGGCCGTGAAGAACGGTTGATGATCGAATTGGCCCTGATCAAGCTGACCCGTCCCGAAACGGCCAGCGATCCCGACGCCATCATCGCCCGCATGGACAGGCTCGAGCGACGGCTGGACCGTGGCGGGGAGACGGCCTCGGCTGTTTCGAGTTCACCTGCCCGGCAGCCCGTGGTCACCGAGCCGGCGGTTGTTTCCGAGGTCACTCCGACTGTTGAAAAGACTTCGCCAGTATCCGAACCGGTTACCGAGGTAGGCGGTGCGGCACCGCCCGGCCCACCCATCGATATCTCCTTCGACCAGCTGAAGAAGGTCTGGCCGGGTCTGTTCGGAAGTCTGAGCTCGACCCTGGGTGCCCGTCGATGGGCCCTGTTCAGGGAGGCGACACCCGCTGAGGTGAACGGCAACACTGTGGTTCTCGAGGTCACCCACGATTTCCATCTCACCGCTCTCGAGCAGGACGATGCCGTGTCCCGGATCGTCGAGACCAAGCTGGCAGACCTTCTCGGTTCGCCTGTCAGGGTCAAGTTCCGCGCTCGGAACAGCCCGGTGAAACTCGCCGTGGAGGATTCTGTCGACCTCGAACAACTCGAAGACCGTCCGCAGGCCAGCATCGATCCGGAGACCCTTCTTGCCTCTGAATTCGGTGCTCGGGTCGTTGACGACTGACTCTGTCATGAATCGGCGCCGGAGGTCTGTCACCGGTGGCCACTACCCTGACCACTATGAACCGCCAACCCGACCTCGGTCAGCTCATGAAGCAGGCCCAGCAGATGCAGCAGGAGCTGGCCCGTGCTCAGGCAGAGCTGGCGCAGCGACAGTTCGAAGGCTCGGCGGGTGGTGGGATGGTCACTGCGGTCGTGACCGGTGGTAGCGAACTCCTGGAAGTGAGGATCTCCCCCGAGGTAGTCGACCCCGGCGATGTGGAGATGCTCGAAGACCTGATTGTGGCTGCAGTCCGACAGGCCATGGGGGCCGCGTCCACTGCAGCCGGTGAGAGTCTGGGCGGCATCGGCGGTGGGCTGGGGGGCCTGCTCGGCTGATGTTCGAAGGTCCCGTCCAACGTCTCATCGATGAGCTGGGCCGACTCCCCGGTGTGGGTGGCAAGTCAGCACAACGTCTCGCCTTTCATCTTCTGGCGGTCGAGGAGACCGACGCACGTCGTCTCGCTTCAGCTATCAACGACATGCGTGATCAGGTCAGCCACTGTCAGATCTGTTTCAACGTGGCCTCCGGTGAAACCTGCTCGATCTGTCGGGATACGAGGCGGGATGACACCTTGATCTGTGTCATCGAACGACCCCAGGACATCATCGTGGTCGAGAAGACTCAGGAGTTCCGTGGCCGCTATCACGTGCTCGGAGGGTCATTGTCACCGATCAACGGTATCGGCCCGGGTCAGCTCCGATTTGATGAGTTGAAGTCCAGGATCGGCCCTCAGGGTGTCATCGAGCTGATCGTGGCCACCAATCCGACGATCGAAGGCGACGCAACGGCCATGTACATCGCCCGTGAGTTCAAACCTTTGGGGGTGCGGGTGACCCGTCTTGCCTCCGGTCTGCCCGTG
>JBGTEJ010000082.1:0-2389 GCA_041747855.1 Acidimicrobiia bacterium
CCCGCGGGGCCCCCCCACCACACCTCGACCCCGGAGCCCATTCGATGCTTGCCGTTGAGAACCTGGAAGTCGTCTACAACGAAGTGATCCTGGTCCTACGCGGCACGTCCATCGAAGTGGGTGACGGGCAGATCGTCGCCCTTTTGGGCGCCAACGGCGCCGGCAAGACCACAACCATGCGTGCCATCTCGGGACTTCTCGAAGTTCATGGAGGGGACATCACCAAGGGGGAAGTCCTATTCAACGGTGAGAGGATCACAGAAGAGGATCCGGCGCGGAGGGTGAGACGTGGCATAAGCCAGGTCCTCGAAGGTCGTCGGGTGTTCGTGGAGATGTCAGTCGATGACAACCTGCGGGCCGGGGCCTACACCAACCCCTCAGGATTCAAAGCGTCCTATGACCGGGTCATGGAGTTGTTCCCCAAGCTCAAGGACAGAAGGAGTTCCACCGCCGGATACCTCTCGGGTGGTGAACAGCAGATGCTTGCCATCGGCAGAGCCCTCATGCAGGACCCCAAGTTGCTCATCCTCGACGAGCCCTCGCTGGGATTGGCCCCCCTCCTCGTCCAGGAGGTCAGGGACATCATCGTCGAGATCAACAAGCAGGGCACCTCTGTGCTACTCATCGAACAGAACGCCAACATGGCGCTGTCGATAGCCCACCACGGTTACGTCATGGAGACCGGGAAAATCGTGATGGATGGCCACCCTGAGAAACTCCTGAAGGACGACGACGTCAAGGAGTTCTATCTGGGCCTGCAGGCGACAGGCGAGAAGAAGTCGTTCAAGGACGTCAAGCACTACCGCCGCCGCAAGAGGTGGCTCTCGTGATTAGGCATGCGGTCAAAGTCGGGCGGCAAACTGAATCATTGGGTTCCGGGGGTGGCTTCGCGCGGCGGCAGCACCGCCCGACCGGCGTCTGTTTGACCGGGGGAGCTGCGTCGTCGAGCGATGAGTTTGGATTGATCCCCTGTTGTGGGTCTGCCGCTTCGTCTTGGAGGCATGCGGTCAAAGTCGGGCGGCAAATACATTGAGCGGGAAGTTGCTCCTTAGACGCTCCGAGAGGGAGGGGACACCGACATACGACCATCTGCTCGAGGTCAAGGACGTTCATCTTTCTTTTCAGGGGGTCAAGGCCATCGACGGGGTCTCGTTCCACGTTGACGATGGCGAGCTCTTCTCGATCATCGGACCCAACGGTGCCGGGAAGACCTCTCTGTTCAATGTGATCAACCAGGTGTATCACCCACAGGAGGGAGACGTACTCTGGAAAGGTGAGTCGATGATGGGGCTCAAACCACATCAGACCGCGCGCAAAGGCATCTCCAGGACCTTTCAGAACATCGCCCTCTACCCACACATGACCGTTCTCGAGAACATATTGACGGGGCGACACGTGAGGTCGACGACCGGCTGGTTCGCTGGAGCATTCTGGATAGGAAAGGCCAAACGCGAGGAGATGGCCAACCGTGCCATCGTCGAAGGAATCATCGACTTCCTCGAGATCGAGCAGTGGCGAAAGTACCCGGTAGGGATGCTTCCCTACGGTGTTCAGAAGCGGGTCGAACTGGGAAGGGCCCTGGCCCTCGATCCGGAACTTTTGATGCTCGACGAGCCGGTCGCTGGCATGAACCTGGAGGAGACCGAGGATATGGCCCGGTTCATACTCGACGTTCGGGAAGAGATCGACATCGCACTCATCCTGGTCGAGCACGACATGGGCCTGGTCATGGACATTGCCGACAGGGTGTTGGTGGTCGACTTCGGGCGGGCTATCTCCATAGGCACGCCCGCCGAGGTCCAGGCCGATCCGAAAGTCATCAAGGCATACCTCGGCGAAGAGTTCTGAAGCCGCTCGACCCATCGAAGTAGTGGGCCGAGCGACCGTAACCTGTCGGAAACCCCACTCTCTCCACAGCGTCATAACTCAGTGTCAATAGAAGCGATCCCCGAAGAAGTCCTCGAGCCTGTAGCCAGACCATCGCGCTGGCCATACTTCACGCTGGGTGGTCTCCTGCTCGCCGGTCTCCTCTCGGTCGTCGCCTGGAACGTGGAGCTCCCCTACATCGCCTACTCCGTCGGACCGGTCACAGATGTCACCAATTCGATCGCGGCCGAGGGTGTCGAGACTTACCGGACTTCGGGTGAGCTGCTGATGCTGACCGTGATCACTCAGAACGTCAACGTGTTCGAAGCAGTGATCGCATTGTTCGACCCCACCATCGATCTCTATGAGAGGCAGGCCGTGCGGACGCCCGGGGAGACCGACGAGGAGTATCGGTCCCGTGTTCTGCAACAGATGGACGACTCCAATTTTCGATCGATCGTGGTCGCCCTCAACGAGTTGGGGTACGAGATGGAGCCCATAGAAGTGGTCATCAACGGATTGG
>JBGTEJ010000083.1:0-5469 GCA_041747855.1 Acidimicrobiia bacterium
TGGCACCTCGATGTCGGCTCGTCGCATCCTGGGGCCGTAGCAGGTCCCAAGGGTCGGGCTGTTCGCCCGTTAAAGCGGCACGCGAGCTGGGTTCAGAACGTCGTGAGACAGTTCGGTCCCTATCCGCCGCAGGCGCAGGAAATTTGAAAGGAGCTGCCCCTAGTACGAGAGGACCGGGGTGGACGTACCTCTGGTGTGCGAGTTGTCCTGCCAAGGGCACGGCTCGTTGGCTATGTACGGACGGGATAAGCGCTGAAGGCATCTAAGTGCGAAGCCCACCTTGAGATGAGATTTCCCACCCTTAATGGGTTAAGGCCCCTGGTAGAAGACCAGGTTGATAGGCCGGACGTGTAAGCACAGTCAATGTGTTCAGCGGACCGGTACTAATAGGCCGAGGGCTTGGATATAGAATCTGATTCAATTGATGTGCTCGCTATGGAGTCCTCGGGTTGCCCGAGACTCGAAGCTTTGTCCGGTGGAGATAGCGGCGGGGAACCACCCGTTCCCATTCCGAACACGGAAGTGAAACCCACCAGCGCCGATGGTACTTGGGGGGCGACCTCCTGGGAGAGTAGGTCACTGCCGGGCAATTAACGTGGAGGGGTCACCGACTAGTGTCGGTGACCCCTCATTCATTTCGGAGACCACAATGGCCCCTAATAGAGACCCGAAAAGGCCCTCCCGTCCCGGTTCCGACAAACGTTCGAACCGCTCGGACGGCGATCGCCAGCCCAAAAGTGGTGGATCCGATCGTCAGGCTGGCCGTTCAGGGGGTGATCGTCAATCGAGAGGCTCCAACGACGATAGGAAACCCAGCCGTTTCGACGGAGACCGGCAGGGTGGCGAGCGGCGCCCGGCACTGACCGCGGTCACCTCGGGTCAGCTACCCAAGTGGGTGCGTGACGAGGTCTATCTGTCGACACCCAAGGACCGTAGAGATCCGGCGTTAGCGCACCTCTCCAAAGGGATGACGGAGTTTGCTGACGAGCGATACCGGGCCGCGGTGCCGGAACTCCGAAAGGCCAAGGAACTAGCCCCCCGGTCGTCCACGATCAGAGAGCTTCTAGGTTTGGCGGCATACCGTTCTGGTCAATGGGAAGAGGCGCTGCGAGAGCTTCGCACATTCCGGCGGCTGACTGGAGACCTGATTCACACTCCCGTCGAAATGGACTGTCTTCGCGCCCTGGATAAGCCCGCCGACGTCGTGAAAGCCTGGGACATGATTCAGTCGTCTGACATCTCGCCCACGATCGACCATGAATCCCGAGTGGTGTACGCGTCGTTTCTCGTCGATCAGGGCAAGGCGAGGGAAGCCTGGGATGCGATCAAGCCCGGGCGTCTAGTCGGTTCCCCTTCGATGTCCGAGCTGAGACGTTGGTTCGTCGCTGCCCGAGTGGCACTTGCAGCCGGTGACAAGGACGCAGCAAGGAAGATTGTGGCCGCCCTCGACACCCACCAGCCCGACTTCGAAGGGGTGGAGGAGCTGCGCGCCGAGGTTCTGTCCTAGGGCCAACTCCCACCGACTTTGGTCGGGGTATAGAAATCTGTCACCGGTGGCGCACATAATCGTGGTGACGCACTTCCCCGACGTATCGAGAGGGGAGAATGTCAATGTCCACGGATCTGAATCTGGTGTGCCTACGAGGCAGGTTGGCCACCGATCCCGAGCTCCGGGTGTTCGATTCCGGCACCCGTCTCATCCGGTATCTGGTCACCGTGCGGACCGAGGCGCCCAAGCGGAGGGTAGATGTCGTGCCGGTGACGGTGTGGAGTCCCGAAGACGGGCTCTGGGAGGACCCCGGCTCCAAGGGGCAGGGGCTCTGGGTCTGCGGCGCGGTCCAGCGTCGGTTCTGGGAGTCTCCCGACGGCCGACGAAGTCGTGTTGAGATCGTTGCCGAGCAGGTCACTCTGGGGTCGGATGAGCTGGTCGAAGAGGTTGTGGATGTCGGTTGATCGACGGCCTTCCTGAAAGACGTGGGCGGGGTCTAACGTGACTTCTCGTGGCCATCTCGACCCCGCACCCGTTTGAGCCAGGAGTCCTCATTTGCTGACTCCTCGCTGGGTGTTGGCCCATCTGCTCGTGATTGGGGTGGGAGCAACCTTCGTTGTCCTTGGGTTGTGGCAACTCGATCGCCACAGCGAACGGATGGCTCTCAATGAGCTACGGCGAGAGCGTCTTGCCCAGCCGCCAGCAGACCTCCAGCATCTGTTGACCTCAGCCGGTGAAGAGTTCGGCGCCATCGAGTATCGGCGGGCAACGGTCACAGGGGAGTTCGCGCCGGAAGAAGAAGTCCTGATCAGATCACAGGTGCATCTTGGTACAGCGGGATTCCATGTTGTGACACCACTGGAGACCGGGGTGGGCAGGGGAGTGTTGGTCAACCGTGGTTGGGTCCCTTTGACACTCGACTCGGTCCCTGTGGAGTTGGCCCCACCACCTGAAGGAGCCACCACCGTTGAAGGCTGGGTCCGTCTGTCTCAAGAACGGCCATCCGGAGGGCCCCAAGAGGCGGATGGTCGGCTGGTCGTGTTCAACCGGGTCAATTTGGAGCGTATCGGACAGCAAGTGCCGTTAGATCTCGCACCGGTTTACCTGGTGATGGTGGGGGAGAGGGGAGTGTTGCCGGAAGTGGTCCGGACCCCCGAATTCGATGACAACGGTCCGCATCTCGCTTATGCAATCCAATGGTTCGGCTTCGCCCTAGTGGGACTGGTCGGATACTTCTTCCTGTGCCGTCGCGCCTGGATTCAACTGGGCAGGGCTGCCGCCAGGTCTGCGACAACCTCGTAGCCGTCGAGTCCCACCAGTTGAGACGGGTCCAGTCTGATCTTGGCGCTACGGGTGCCGGCCCCCACCACCACCCAATCCTGGTCCATGACCCTGGAGTCGATCCAAATCGGCACCTCGTCGGGAAT
The DNA here is from genome assembly GCA_041747855.1 of Acidimicrobiia bacterium. Classification (GTDB taxonomy): domain Bacteria; phylum Actinomycetota; class Acidimicrobiia; order Spongiisociales; family ZC4RG35; genus ZC4RG35. The sequence goes on from JBGTEJ010000083.1 coordinate 2,917, forward strand.
ACCGAAGATGGTTACCCCACCGATTTCCTGTCCGGTGATCTCCTTGGTCAGCTCGGCCGTGGCGAAGCTCACCTTCCGGACACCCAGCCGTTGTCTGACGATCCCGTTCACGTCGAGGCGGGTGGTCGCCAGGACGACACAGACCGCGTTGTGGCCTTCGGGTTTGCGGGAGGCCACCAGGATTGCGTTCGCCGACCGGTCGAGAGGGATCCCGTATGCCTCACAGAACTGAGCGGTGTCCGCCAACGCCGGATCACACTCCATCTCCTCGTAGCGCAGCCCTAGCGCCGTCAGATGCCGGGAGACTTCGGGGGAGAGGGCCATGTCGTCCAGAATAGAAATGGCGGGAGGGTTAGACGGTTTCCTGGCACACTGAAAGGGTGATCGACCAGGTTGCAAGATTCGATAAGGGTGAAGGGGACTACGGCGAGGCCAGCTATGGCCTGTACTGGGCTCCGATTTACGACCAGGTCTTCACCGTCGTGGAGGACTACACGATCGACCTGCTCGCCTCTTACGCCGGTGAGCGGGGTTCCGCCCTGGAATTGGCGGTGGGGAGCGGGCGCATAGCCATCCCCTTGTCCGGGCGGGGAGTGTCAGTCACCGGGGTCGACATCTCCCAGGACATGGTCAACCTTCTTGCTGAGAAGCCCGGGGCAGAGTCAGTCGAAGTGGTGATCGGGGACATCGTCGACACCTCGCTGGGCCGACGTTTCCCCCTGGTGTATCTGCCCTTCAACACCTTGTTCGCTCTGCTCTCACAGGACCGTCAGGTCCAGTGCTTTGCCAACGTCGCCCGACATCTCGAGCCGGGCGGCCGATTCGTGCTCGATTGTTTCGTGCCGGACATGAAACGTTATGACGCTCACAACACAAGGATGGGGGTGTCCTCCATTTCGTCAACGACGGAACACGCCTACGAACTCTCGATCCATCACCCGCTAGAACAGAAGGTGGTTTCACACCACGTGAGACATCGCGAGGATGGCTCAACCCTGGTTCTGCCGGTCACCGTTCGATATGCGTGGCCATCTGAGATGGATCTGATGGCAAGGATGGCGGGACTCGAACTGGAGGATCGCTGGGGTTGGTACGACCGTCGCCCCTTCACAGAAGCCTCAGGTCAGCACGTCTCGGTGTTCCGAAAGCTGGGGTGAGCGGCCAGGGACCGAAGGGGCTACTCCTCTTCGGCGTAGACGTCTGCCTGCTCGGCCTCACTCGCTGCCAGTTGGGATCGAACTTCATCCATATTGACCTCTTTCACCTGCGTGATGAGGTCATCGAACACATGTTGCGGTAGGGCCCCGGGTTGGGCGTAAAGGATGATCTGATCCTTGAAGACCATGAGTGTCGGGATAGAGCGGATCCCGAACTCCATCGCAAGTTGCTGTTCGGCTTCTGTGTCGACCTTGCCGAACACGATGTCGGGGTGGGACTCGGCAGCCTTCTCGAAGATCGGAGCAAAAGTGCGACACGGACCGCACCACTCCGCCCAGAAGTCGACGATGACTGTCGAGTTCTCGTCGATGATCTTGTCGAATGTGTCTTTGGTCAGGGCCGTCGTGGCCATAGTTCAACCTCTTCTTGAAAGTGGGGACGTCTCTGGAAACAACCCTGGCAGGGGCTGTATTCCTACCCCTCCATCTCGACATCCCCGATCAAGCCGGCCGCAGTCGCCACCGATGCTGCAGGTACCTGAACGAGAACACCCTTGCTGTTGAGTGTGAACGGAAACAACCCGGCCACGTCATCGGCGAGGACCCTGGCAGTTACGCCTGCGTCCAGTAGACGGGCCGATATCACGTCGGCCTCGAACCTGGTCCTGACACTCGCGACCGTCTCCCAGGCTGGTTCCATGGTGTCAGGATAAGACGCACAGCGGGCCTACCACCACGAGAGCCGTCAAGACGTGCGAGAACCTCCGGAATTGGTTGGCCCCTACGAAGATGAGCAGTTGGTCTCGAACCAGTCGGTGAGTCGCTCCATGGCTTCCTCGAAAGACTCTTCCTCGAGTTTCTCGGCGAGTTCCGAATAGATCGCGATCTGGGCTGGTGTCATGGGTACACCCGCTTGCATCCCCATGTCCGCTATTCCCTCATAGAAGACGCCGAGAGACTGCGAGATCACCTCGAAATCATCCTTCAATTCCGCTGGGATCTTGTCGGTGGTGTCTCCAAGCTGAGTGATGTACGCCTCCGCCTGCGCTGGGGTCATTCCGGCGATGACCGTTGAAAAGCCTGCCATAGCTCCTATGAACGCCTGAGCCGTGTCGATGCAGGCTTGAGAGATGCCGCCTATGCCTCCTGTACCGCCCGGCTGGGTAACTGAAGGCACTTGAGTCGTTGTCGCCATCGCGGTGGTCGTGGTCGAACTGTCCGTGGTCCCGCCCGGCCCGCAAGCAACAAGGACAATGACAACCATCATGGTTCCGAGTGCCTTCTGGGTGTGTCCGTTCATGATCTCTCGCTCCATCGGGGTGTGTGACGATCACACAGTATCCAGTGCGGCGACCAATCTATGACATAACGCCCATAAGTGACGTTATGTCAAGTT
>JBGTEJ010000084.1:0-10878 GCA_041747855.1 Acidimicrobiia bacterium
GCCGAGGCGGTCTTGGCCAGGACGAACAGCCAACCTGCGGTGAAGCCTGGGAGGGGGCCGAGGGTCTCGTAGGCGTACTCGTAAGTTCCTCCGGCCACGGGATATCTTCCTGCTAGGTATGCAGAGGAGATGCCGCTGAACACCGCCACTAGGGCGGCGGCCGGAATTGCGTACAGGATGCGATCTCCCCAGAGGCTGGAGGCGATACCGATGGCGACGAAGGCCCCGGTGCCTATGATCGAGCCGAGACCGGTGACAACCGCCCCCCAGAGCCCCAACTCTCTCTTCAGCGTCTGATCGCTCACCTCAGAAGAGGGTATCGGGCTCGACCGGGTCGCGAAGGTCGGGGGTGTTGTTACGGACCGTGTTCACTGCTTTGGAGACGATGTGGCCCATCAGTTCCTCGCCAGACCCGCTGGTGAGCAACGCCCGGGCTTGTTCGGGGTCTTCCAGTTTGCGGTCGAGCCACCGTCCCCAGACATCTTGGGGAAGTCCGATGGGCATGCGGTCGTGGATCCGTCCCACGAAGCCTTCGGCGTCACGGGTGAGGATGGCGCAGGTCCGTTGCCACTCCCCGGTGTCATGCTCGCGTCGTGCCGACCAGATGCCGGCGAAGACGATGGGGTGTCCGTCGGCTCGGTAGATCCAATGGGGCCTGCGGTCGCCCCCAACCGGCCCCCATTCGTAGAAGCCATCGGCCGGTATCAGACATCGGTGTCGGATGAAAGCGTCGCGGAAGGTGTTGTTGGTGGCCACCGTCTCGGATCTGGCGTTGATGTGGATCGACCTGGTGTCCTTGGCCCAGTGGGGGAGGAGCCCCCAATTCATCGACCCGAGGCGACGGGTCCCTTCCTTCTCGGTGACCACGTAGACATTGTCGGTGGGGGCAACGTTCCAGCTCTTCTCGAGGGCCTCGGTGACCACCTCGTCGACAGCAAAGTACTCGGCGTAGAAGTCGAGGTCACCGGTGATCGAGAAGCGCCCACACATCGACAGTCAGCGTACTTGCGGGTGCGAAAATGCGCAGGAGGCCCCTCTCGGGGCCTCCCACACGGTGCGAGTCCGTCTATAAGCCGGATTCTGTAGTCGACGACCATCCATCTGGGCCAGACGTTGCCGGCTGGCTCTTGCGGCCTACCCGGGACTTGATCGGTGGGCCACCGGTGTCCCTGCTTGGCCTTGCTCCTGGTGGGGTTTGCCTAGCCGCCGCGGTTCCCCGCCACGCTGGTGGTCTCTTACACCACCGTTTCACCCTTACCTGTGCCCTTGCGGGCCATCGGCGGTTTGCTCTCTGTTGCACTTTCCGTCGGGTCGCCCCGCCTGGAAGTTATCCAGCACCCTGCCCTGTGGAGTCCGGACTTTCCTCGATCCGAAGACCGCGGTCGCCCGACGAACTCGCAAGGTCCAGTCTAATTGGGTGACGTCTTCTTGCGGAAGGCCAGCCAGCCCGATACCCCCGAGATCAGGATCGAGAGTGCTGCCAGCCACAGGATTGTCGGTGTTCCAGCTGGACTGCCACCAAGTCTTGCGATTGTCATCACCACGAAGGCCAGGACTAGTCCGGCGATGGCGCCATGAAATCTCCCTGAGTGTCGTGCCTTAGCTCCCGCGATCCAGCCCGCTGCGGTGAGGCCGACCAGAACTCCAGTGACCAACCCGACATCGGCTCCCCAATCGGCACCGAGCAACCCGAGCAGCACACCCACCAGGAGGCCGACGACCGAGGCGATCAGACCTCCAGAGACAACACCGAGCAACACGGCTCCAACGTTGAGGGCAGCCAACATCCAGCGATGATGCCATCAATCCAGGTCCGAGCGAGAAACCTTCATGGTCGGTCTGCGGTCGAAAGGAGAGGTCGGTTCATCGATACAGGAGGAGAATGTGGTAATCAACAAGTACCTGGCCGAGCTGATGGGGACATTCATCCTCGTCGGCCTTGGTTCGATGGCAATTCTCGCGGTGGGAGGAGCCAACGGTGCCGCTGAGATCGTTGCAATCAGCCTCGGCTTCGGGCTCGCCCTGCTCGCCGGCATATGGGCTGTGGGGCATGTCTCTGGAGCGCATTTCAACCCCGCGGTGACTTTGGCGATGCTCCTCGACAAGAGGGTCACGCTCAGTGAGGCGGTTGGTTATTGGGTCGGGCAGTTCGCGGGTGCATGTCTCGCCTCGCTGGTTGTCTGGACTGCTGCCGGCAGCCAAGCGGCAGTGGGAATGACCATGACGACATACGACAAGCTGTCGACGGCGATAGTGGTCGAGGTTCTTCTCACCGCCATTTTCGTGTGGGTCATCCTGGCCGCGGTCAAACGGAACACACCAGCCACACCTATGGCTATTGCATTCACTCTTGTCGGGGTGCATCTGGCAGGCATTCCGTTCTCCGGTGCCTCGGTCAACCCAGCCCGGTCGTTCGGACCGGCCGCGGTGGCCGCCGATTTGGGCCCGGTTGCGGTGTACATCTACGCCCCATTGGCAGGAGCGGTACTGGCCTGGCTTCTCTACCGGCTCTTCGCAGTCGAAGACTGAACGCCCCTTATCTCGTCGGGTGGGCCCGGGTGCAAACCCGGGCCCACTCTCGTTCAGTCGTTTAGCGGGTCGTCTGAGAGGTCTTCGAGGCCCAGGACCCATCCCACGGGGAGGTTCCAATGACGTGCCCCACGGATCATCGCATCCACATACTCGTCATCCGGTCTGTGGTCACCGGTCGGATGGCCTGATGCCACGAAGGTGAGGCAGTCGTACTTGTTGCCTTCCCGGTCGACGGCCTTTTGGTCGAACCTGGTTGCGCGACCTTCCCCGAGGGTGGCGACAAGCTGATCGACCTGTCCTCCTGGAACCTCGAAGACTCCGCCCCAAACGGTGTGGGCCGGGTCGCGCACCAGGGTGGCCCGGGGTTGAGAGGAGCCTTCTTCCGGTGCTGCGAAGGCAAGTCGGGTCTCGGGGTAGTGGGCGGTGAACATGAACCTGGCCCCCGGGGCGACCGATTCGATGCGGTCAGGAGCTAGAGACGCGTCGTATGCGAAGTAAAGGATGGTGTGGGACACGCGGCTCCGATTGTATCCGCGGTCCCGCCTCCAGCCTGGAAGGCGGAAGGTTGGCCGGATTCTGGCCCATAATGATCAGATGCCCTTGCGTCTTTTGAGCATCGCGATCTTCTTGGCAGCTTGTAGCGGTACCGGGGCGGTCACGTCGACGCTACCTGACGGTTCCACCACCAATCCCTCCCAGACATCTCCAACCACTTCAGGTCCTGGAGTCGAGACGACGACCTCGGTTCCCATTGTCATCGATCCCACTCTGGCTCCCGACTTCACTTTGGAGCTGGGGGACGGTGGGTCCTTCACCCTTTCGGAGACGAATCGACCCGTTTACCTGATTTTCTGGGCGGAATGGTGTCCGGTGTGTCGAAAGGAGCTACCGATAGTCGACAAGGTCGCCGCCGAGTACGGGGATCGAGTCGAGTTTGTCGCTCCGGTGTGGAAGTCGGGGGAGGAAGCCACCCGCCAGATCGCCTCCGACCTGTTCCACTCGGGGAAGATCCAATGGGGCCTCGACCCGGATCAGGTCATCTTCAGCCTCTACGGCGTGCCCTACCAGCCGGTGACCGTTCTCATCTCAGCCGACCGAAAGGTCGTCGAGGAGTGGGCGGGGGTTCGATCAGAACAAGGCATCAGGGAATCTTTGGATGCGCTTATCGCTGCCTCTGAGGGTCAGGATTCCTAACCTGGCTTCATGACCGGCATCGGACGGTACGCCAAGAGGTCCCATCGTTGGCAGGACGAGCTGGAAGAACTCGAATTGGAGTTGCTCGACCCGGAGAGCCGCCGTGATGCCGGGCGGGTGAGGGAGCTCCTCAGTGATGACTTCATCGAATTCGGCAGTTCCGGCCGGGTATACGAAAAGCGCATGCTGGTCGAAATGATCGCCAAGGAGGAGCGGGCGAAGGTCCTGATCCGGGACTTTGCGGTGAGGGAACTGTCCGAGAGTGTCGCACTCGTGACCTACCGAACTGTCGGACAGGCTGGCCAGGAAGCTCGACGGAGCTCGGTTTGGGTGAACGATGGCGGGAAGTGGAAGATGGTCTTCCACCAAGGAACCCGGATCCCGAACAGCTGGGGGCCTGTCGGCTAGAGCTGTGCAGCCCGGCCTTACACCATCGATGAGACCGTAGTCTTTCCATCTCTTGAGACGTTTCGAGTGGATATTGCTTCTGACCTCGGTCTTTGCGGTGGCTTGGCCCGTCTTGTTCGGGGTGCGGCCCAGGCGGGGGATCGTGGCGGGGATGATCGCCGCTGCCCTGGTCGCCCAGATCCAGGTCGAGGGTGTCAGATGGCAGCTCATCCCCCTGTATCTGCTCTCGGTGGGGCTGGCCATAGGCGACATTCTCTTCGTCGACCGGACACTCAAGTGGACCAATCGGGTCTCGCGGGGACTCTTTGGTTTCCTTGGGATGGGTCTGGTGTTCACCCTCCCCACCGTGCTCCCGGTTCCAGCCCTGCCGGTGCCCAGCGGGGGATTGAGTGTGGGGACCTTCAGTGTCGAACTCATCGATGGAGATCGGACCGCCGTCTATGGACCACAGCCGGAGGGCCCGAGACGGATCATGGTGCAGGTCTGGTACCCGGCTGAGGTGACGGACAGCCAGACAAGGGGCCTGTGGTCCACGGACTGGGACGTGGTTGCGCAGGGAATGTCCCGCCGACTCGGCCTCCCTGGTTGGTTCCTCAACCACACCAAGCACATCAGATCGAACTCGGTGGAGAACGCCGGGGTGGCCATGGGCACCTTCCCTGTTGTGATCTACAGCCACGGGTGGACCGGGTTCCGAACCATCGCCGTCAACCAGATGGAGAGTCTCGCCTCCAATGGCTACATCGTCCTGGCCATAGATCACACCTACGGAGCTGTAGCCACTCGTTTCCCTAATGGGGATGTTGTCCGCTACCTGCCCGAGGCGTTACCTCCCATAACAGCGGGTCGTGACGCCCACATGACAGCTGCTCAGAAATTGATCGAGACGTTTGCCGATGACATTGGGTCAGTCATGGACGCACTGGAACGTGGGGACCGGGGCCCGTTCGCATTCGTCTCAGCTACAGCCGATCTGAGTCGGACCGGAATCTACGGACACTCGACCGGCGGGGGCGCCGCGGTCAGGTTCTGCTTGCTTGACGACCGCTGCGACGCGGTCCTCGGCATGGATGCATGGATTGAGCCCCTTCCCACCCAGGTCATCAGAGAGACCATGGACAAGCCCGCCCTCTTCATGCGGTCGGACGGCTGGAGGGGCACAGAGAACGACGCCATGCTCCGTGGGTTAGCGGGTCGGGGAGAGGCCCTGACCTACTGGATAGGTGTGGACGGGGCGGGACATAACGACTTCGTAGCAACACCCCTGCTCTCGCCGATTGCCGCTCAGATGGGTTTCAAGGGCCCGATTTCAGCAGGGAGGATCATTCCGATCATCGACAACTACCTGGTCGGGTTCTTCGATGTCTACCTGTTGGGAACCGGTTCGGCGGCCCTCGAGACCGTCAGGTTCAGGGAAGTGACCTTCGAAGTGATCGGAAGATGATCAGTCTGGCCGCTGCTGGGTGTCGCCGGTCACTGACTGACCCGGTCGCTCGCCTCGTTTGATGGCATCGATGGTGGCGCCAAGAATGAGCGAGTTGGCCTCACCGATGATCTTCCCGACGACGATTCCCTGCTCGTCGATGAAGTAGGTCTCGGGAATACCGAAGACCCCGAACGAGATGGCGGCCCGGCTCCCCGGATCCTGAAGATAGAGCGTCGAGTCTGAGGTGCCTGCCTCTTCGAGCCAGGCCAGCGAGGCGGTGGGGCTCTCGTGGTAGACGATCTGGACAAAGGTGACACCTTGGTCAGCGAACGAATCGGATGTGGCCAGGAGATGCTCGTGCTCGAGTCGACACTCCAGGCACCAGGAGGCGAAGAAGTTGACCACCACGATCTCACCCCGGAGATCTGACAGGCTGACTTCTCCCGACCCGTCGAGAACTGGGAGTGTGAACTCGGGAGCCTCCCTACCGATGAGCGGGGAAGGGACCAGGCTCGGGTCGGTCCCGAATCGTGAAGCCAGTACTACCGCCAGGATGATGCTGACGGTGGCTATCCCATATCCGAGCCATCGCAGGCCCTTTCCGCTCACGTGCATCCCTCCCCTGCGCGTAGCGCTGCCAGGTCGTTCTCGACGACGTTCCTTGTTTCCTGGGGGAGGTCAGACCTTGTCAGGAGGCCGGTGAAGAGGGTGCTTGCAGTCTCGACCGTGCTTTCCTGGCACCAGAGCACCCGGCCTTTCAGATAGGTTGCGGTAGTCGAGTCAGGGTCGAGGGCCAGCGCTTGGTCGAGCAGGCCTATCGCGGTCCCGGCCTCCCCGTTCCCATCCCAAGCCATCCACCCGAGACTGACCAGGGCGGTGACCTCCTGATCCCGCGTTGCCATCTCGGACGATGCGACTTCGAGAAAGTGGGGGAAGGCCTGGCGGTAGTCGCCTGCCTGGAAGTAGCGGTCGGCAAGGGCCAGACGCATCCCATTGATCTGCGGGTGGTCCTTGTTGGTGGCGATGACGGCCTCTATCGTGGAGTTGGAAACATCGTCCAGGCTGTCGACTTCGAGACCGGCGAGACCCCCCGCCGGGCCCTCCCGTTCCTGGAGGAAGAAGCCGACTGCCATGACCACAACGGTCATCGAGCCGAGGAGGACGAGGGCGCCAACCGCTCGTCGGCCGCTTGGAGCGACAGTGGGTGTGGTCCCCGGTTCTTTGGACTGGGGGTGTCGTCGCCACCAGACGATGACTCCCAGACCGACCAAGAAGGCCACCAGTGGCGCAATCCACAGCACGATCGTGGGCCCACGGAGAGGAGGGTCGAGGAGCAAGGCACCGCTGTAGGAGGCCAATAACTCATCGATGATCTGAGCATCGCTAGCACCTCCGGCGACCCGCTCTTCAACCAGGGCCATCATGTCTCTCGCCATCTGGGACGGAGAACTGCCTATGGCTTCACCCTGACACACCGGGCACATGATCGAGGCGCCAAGTTTTGTCACCCGGTCCTCATTGCTGGGGGCGGAGATGACCATGACTGCGATCACCGCCGCAAGCCCAACCATGACGGAGACGAGCACGAAGTTCCGGGAGCGTTCAGACATCTGCGGTTTGACGACTTGGGTCCAAGGCCCGTTCCCGTCGGCGGCTGGCCACAGACCAGAAACCACCGGTCGCGGTGAAGAACCCGCCGAACCAGAGAAGACCGATCATGGGTGAGGTGTCGAAGGTGATAGTTGCCCTCTCGGGGTTCAAGTCGAGGAGGGTGACGTAGAGGTCTCCGGTAGGTCGATGGAGCACATCGGGAGTGGGTATCGCCATGGCTGCGTAGAGGTTGAGGGTGGGTTCCAGAACGGCCACCGGGTCGCCTTCCCTGCTGACCATCAGACGTGTTCCGATCACCGTCCGGTTCGGTTCGGACCGCTGAAACGGAGCCGTGTACGTGATTTCGTATCCGGCGAAGGTGATGGTCTGGCCCGGCTCCATGACCTGTTCGACGTTGTCTGCCAGGTTGGCGGCAAAGGCGATTCCCAGGGCCATCAGGACGACGCCTGTGTGGCTCAACTGGCCCGCCCAGAACGACTGGTCGCCTTTGACCACCGTCATGATGGAACTCCATCGGGACTCGTCGAGCTTCGTCCTCCGCGCCGCCGACAGTTCTAGGAGGAGGCCGACGATGCACCCGATCACGAAGATGCCGAGCACGACGGCGAGGACCACCCAACCGACCCGACTGAAGAGCAGGGTCGTCGCCGCTCCGGCCAGAAGGGCGATGAGTGCAGGCATTTTCGTCCGACGCCAGATGAGTCCGGGTGGGGCCGACCCCCACGGTGTCACGGGGCCGAAGCCCATGACCAGCAGGAGCCCGAAAGTGAGTGGCACGGCCAGTCGGTTGAAGAAGGGGCCACGGACACCCGCCATCTGCCCGGTGAAAGCTTCCAGCAGGATCGGATAGACCGTCCCAATCAGGACCACGAAGGCATAGACGGTGAGGAGCAGGTTATTGGCGAGGAAAGCCCCCTCCCGGGACACCAGAGTCCCGATCCTCGGTGCGCTGGACACGAGATGGCTGCGCTGTGAGAAGAGAATGAACGATCCGACCAGGATCAGCACGAGGAAACCGAGCAGGGCGGGTCCTATCGCCGACTGGGTGAACGAGTGAACGGAATTGATAGTGCCGGAGCGGGTGATGAAGGTGCCGAGAATGGTCAGTGAGAAGGCACCGATCACGAGGATGAAGTTCCACGCCTGCAACATCCCCCGTCTTTGTTGGACGAGTGCCGAGTGGATGAAGGCGGTGGCAACGAGCCAGGGCATGAACGAGGCGTTCTCAACCGGGTCCCAATCCCAATAGCCACCCCAGGACAGGACTTCGTAGGCCCAGAGGGCGCCGAGGACTATCCCCAATGTCAGGAAGGACCAGGCCACCAGGGTTGCACGCTGACTGCGACGGAGCCACTCAGGGCCGGGAACGGTCAAGGCCAAGGCCGAAATGGCGTAGGCGAAGGGGACGGTGAGTCCGACGAACCCCAGGTAGAGGATGGGCGGGTGGAACGCCATCAGGATGTGGTTCTGCAGGAGAGGGTTTGGACCCGGGCCATCGACAGGGGCAGACACGATCGACCACGGCCACGGACTGGACACGGCGCACCCGCGTTCTACGGCCTGGACGCACACTTCGAACGGGTTGGAGACGGTGAGCATCAACCCGAAGAAGAACAACGAGACAAAGCCCATCACCGCGAGGGCGCCAGCTCCCAACGAGTCCGGCGAACGGCGATACGACCGCAACACCATCCAGGTGAATCCGGCGAGGACCAGGCCCCACAGGAGGATCGACCCCTCGAGGGCCGCCCAGGCTGTTGCAATGTCAAAGGGGAATGGTGTGGAACTCGAGTGATGGTTTGCCACGTAGGCGATGGAGAAGTCGTCGAGGGCGAGGGCCAACTGCATCGCTCCGATCGCCACTATGGAGCCGATGAGCAGGAGCCGGCCTTCACGGGTGAGGTCGGTACCGGTGCCCGCCCGGGCGGTTCTCGTCCCGCGCACGATGAGTAGGGCCGCGCCCAGGAAGGCGGTGGCGACCCCGGCTGAGCCCAGGAAGGCGAGCATCAGGACTCGGGGTAGCCCCCGCCCTCCTCCGGGATCTCGTAGTTCTCACTGTGCCGGATGACAGCGGTGTCGCCGAGGAAGACCTCGGACTGCCAGGTGCCTTCGATCAGCACCGGCACCCCATCGTTGAACAGTGCAGGAGCGGTGCCACTCAGGATCACAGGGATGCTCGCCGCACCGTCGGTGACCACGAACCGGAGTCCTTCGCCGTCACGCTCGATGGAACCTTCGACTACCAGACCGGCGAGACGGAAGCGTCTCCCATCAGGAAAGTCCGCTTTCTGTTCGAGGGCTTCGTTGGGGAAAAGGTAGTAGGTGAGGTTCTGGCTGAGGGAGAAGACCGTTGCCGCGATCACCAGAACGACGACACCGAGAAGTCCGAACGATACGAACTTACGGTGCTCCACCGGTCATCCTTCAGCCTTCCGCAGTCGGAGATGCAGCCATACCGCGTAGGCGATGATCAACCCATAGGAGAGAGCGAAAGTCAGGACAACTATCACTGTGTCAGACATCGTGCACCTCGTCGATTCTCGGTGATGTGATGGCATCTCCAGCGAGCATTTCACGTCCTGTCTTGGCTTCCTCGACCTTGGCCAGATGGATCCGGGCCATGAGCAAGGCTATGTAGAGGACGGTGAAGGCCACCACGTTGACCAAAAGCGCCGCTCTCATCTCCGGGGGCATGGTGGACCCGCCCGGTCGAATCGATGGGACCTGATGGAGGGTGCGGTACAGATAGACGGAGAAATAGACCAGAGGCACCTGGACGACGGCGACCATGCCGAGGATCGCCGATCTATTTGCCCTGGTCACGGGATCATCGATGGCCGACCTCAGGGCCAAGTATCCGACATAGACGAAGAGAAGAATTGCGGTCGTCGAGAGTCTCCAGTCGGCCCAATCCCAGGCGACGCCCCAAACTGCTTTGCCCCAGATCATCCCCGTCCCGATACCGATCGCGGTGAACAGGACACCGATCTCGACCGAGGATGCCGCCAGCCGGTCCCACTTGGGCCGCTTTGTCCTCAACCATCCGATCGATCCGACACTGGTGATTACGAATGCGAGGAACGCCAGCCAGAGGGAAGGGGCATGTACCGACATGATCCGGCTGTAAGCCCCCTGGAGGGTGTCACCCGGCGCTGTGATGGCGAAGTAGAACCCAACAGCCATCGTTATGGCCGCAACGGTCAGGAGCACCCGGATCTTTCTCATCGTGTCGTTTCCTCCAATGCGCGTGCGATGCTGACCCCGGCCACCACCAACCCGAGGGCCGAGGCTATGAGCACCAGTATCCAGGTGAGGATAACGGCACCCCGGTCTATCGAATCCCATGCCTGGGAGGCGGCGACGACTAGTGGAATCGACAGCGGTGCCACCAGTAGGGGAGCGAGAGAAGAGCGGTTCCTCATACCTGTTGTCAGATCACCGGCCAGAGTGGCGAGCGCCGTCGTACCGACTGCGTATAGGACGGTGACCGGAATCAGCACCCAGCGGGCTCCGGCCGGCATGACCGGGTCGTAGAGCATGGCCACCGACAGCCACAAGACGACGAGAAACCCGAACATGAGCAGGGTTCCCGACATGCACCTACCGATGAAACGCGCCGCCGGGTCGACCCCGAGCAACGCGTACATGTCTTTGCGGGCGCTGGTGTCCCCGGCGGAGAGTCTGAGAGCGATCTGCATTCCGAAGAG
>JBGTEJ010000085.1:0-16293 GCA_041747855.1 Acidimicrobiia bacterium
TTTCTCCAGGTTTGGAGGCAAGCCGGACCCTCTGAACTTGGCGGGTTCAAGACCTATCAGGTGAATGAGATCTCACCGGAGATGTCCTTCCTGGAGATGCTCGACGTGCTCAACGAGCGACTGGTCGTCCAGGGGGAAGAACCGATCGCTTTCGACCATGATTGCCGCGAGGGTATCTGTGGGACCTGTGGGGTGATGATCGATGGCCAGGCGCACGGCCCACAACTCGGCACCGCGGCCTGTCAATTGCACATGCGCAAGTTCGAAGAAGGTGCGACCATCGTCGTGGAGCCCTGGCGTGCCGCCGGATTCCCGATGGTCAGAGATCTGGTGGTCGACAGGTCCGCTTTCGATCGGATCATCGAAGCCGGCGGTTACATCTCCGTGGACACCGGATCGGCCCCCGACGCCAACCTGATCACGATTCCCAAGACGGTGGCCGACACCGCGTTCGACGCGGCGGTCTGTATCGGCTGTGGGGCATGTGTGGCTGCGTGTCCCAATGGCGCAGCCAATCTGTTCACCGCGGCGAAAATCGCCCACTTGAACCTGTTGCCTCAGGGTCAGGCTGAACGCTGGTCGAGAACCGAACGAATGGTCGAAGTCATGGAGCACTACTTCGGATCGTGCACCAACTACGGAGAGTGTGAGACGGCCTGCCCGAAATCGATCTCGATCGACTTCATCGCCATGATGAACGCTGATTATGTGAAGGCGAAGTTCAAAAACAGACGCCTCGCGTCACAGAACCGATAGGCGGAATTGGGTCGGAAGACTTTAAAGAATCCCGGGTTTCGCACCGATAATCACAGAACCGTTTGGGTCTTGCGACCCTTGCGGTGTTGACCACTCCGAGTAGGATCTACCCACGGGGTGTATTGGGGATCCGGCCGGGAGCAGGGGAGCCGAAGAGAAGGACATGTCGATCAAACGATTCAGACGGCGGGGCAGGGACAGGGGCGCGACTCTCATTGAAGCTTCGCTGGTCTTTCCTATCCTCATTTTGATTGTCATCGCCATCCTCGAATTGGGGATGCTCTTCAAGGACTACCTCACGGTTTCATACCTCTCACGTGAGGGAGCTCGCATCGGTGCGCTCGCAGGGGACGACTTGGACGCCGACTGTGCCATCCTTCTCGGCATACAGAACCTGGCGACCGATGGCATCCTCACCCGACTCTCGCATCCGGTCCACATCTTCAGGTCCACTTCGAACGGAAATGTCGCCGAAGGCCCCAATGTGGCCGCCTTCGACCCGGCTCGACCCCCTCAATGCACCGTCCCGGCCGACCCGAACGACTCTTGGACCGTCTCGACGGTATGGGTGCCTCAGCCATGCCCTCCCCCACCATCCGCAATTTCGTGCCGACAGACGAGCGTGGGACCTGCCACGACTCCCGACATCATCGGTGTCCGGATTCGTGTGAGTCATAACTGGATCACAGGGTTCCCGCCATTCCGGGGAACCGTGCAAATCGACGAGACAACAATCACCCGCCTTGAGCCAAAGGCCTTCTTCCCAGGGACGTTGCCATGACAGACAGAATCGCACGCGCCAGAGAAATGCAGCTCAGTGCCGATGAGAAGGGCGCCGCCCTCCCCTTTGTGGCCATCATGCTGATGCTTCTGATCGGGATGGCGGCCTTTGCCGTGGATCTCGGATGGCTCTATCTCCAGGGCGCCCGGATTCAGCGTGGAGCCGACGCCGCATCTCTAGCGGGCGTGGTTCACCTGCCGGCCAACACTGCCCAGGTCAACGCTCAAACCGCCAACGGAGCCAATGCCAATGGCTGGCATGTCGGCGAGATAAACGGGATACCCGTTCCCGTGAACCCCGGCCCTGATGAGCTGAACTGGATACCCGTCAACGACAACAGACTCCAGGTGAGTCTCACTGCGAGTGTTCCAACATTCTTTATAAAGATCTTCGGCATACACGAGGTAGAAATGACGCGCACGGCCACCGCCGAGTACGTCAAACCGGTGCCCATGGGATCACCGAGCGCTTGCTTCGGTATCGCCGCATTCGCTTCCGATCTCACCGGCCCTCAATCTCTGGCCAACCAGGGACTCGGTGATTGTGCCGCCTGGACCATGAACTTCTGGGCTGCGATCAACGGCCCCCTCACCGCCAAAGAACACGGCGACCCGTTCTCCACCAGGTGCATACAGGCGAACTCCGGAGGGTGCAACCCCGCCGGCAACACCAACCCCCAATACCGTGCGCACGGCTATTTCTATGGACTCGAGATCCCGGGAGGCAAGACCAGCTTCGATGTCAAGATCTTCGACGCGGGCTTCTATCACCGCACCCCAACCTTCTCTGAGGCAGGAGACACTCGTTGCCTCACAAACTCCAATTGCGACTCTGGTCCTACCACCGTCTACTCAGTCTGGGGTCCTGACACAACTCCTCTGGACCCACAAGACAACACCCTCAATCCGGCGCTGCATATCTGTACCGAGACGTTCGGACCAGAGAGTGGCACTCCTAATACACGTAACCAGTGGAGAACCATCTGCACGATTCCGAACCCGACCGCTGGCATCTACGTGCTCCAGGTGCGAACGACCGGGAATGGGGGTGGGATGAACGCCTACTCGATCGGGATCACAACCACCCCAAGTGCCGCACCACTCGCCCGTACCTACGCCATCAACGACATGTCGATCTTCACCAACTCTGGAGGAGCCCCCCAAGCCACCGTGTACCTTGCCGAGGTCGAGACCATCCACAGTGGCAAGAACCTCCAACTCGACTTCTTCGATCCGGGTGAGAACACAGGCAACGCCTGGGTCGAGGTGCGCACGCCTACGGACGATCCTTCGTCCTGCAGGTGGACGTCGCGAAACGAGGCGGGTACGGTCACGGGCGGGCCGGCAAACATCAATCCCTGTCGACTCCAGAGCACGATCGCCAGTGTCGCCCAGTTCAACGCTCAGTGGCTCAACATGAGCATCCAGGTTCCCCCGGTGTATGCGTGCGGGGCGACCTGCTACTGGACCATGCGTCTGGAGTTGGGAACAGTCTCCCATGACCGCACCACATGGGCGGCAAGGATCATCGGTAACCCGGTGCGTTTGGTTCCTAACCAGCCATGAGCAAGAACCGCATATCCCGCTTTCGGAAGGACGAGAAGGGTGCGACCATGGTCGAGTTCGCACTCGTCTTCACGCTCCTGCTCATGCTGGCGCTGGGGTCGTTCGAATACGGTATGGCACTGCGTGACTGGCTGTCGGTCACCATCGCCACTCGTGAGGGGGCCCGGGTGGCGGCTTCGGCGGCCAATTACAACGCGGCTGACTGTGTCATTCTCGAGGCTACCTCCGGTTCCCTCCGGTCATTCCGATCCGGTCAGATCGCTTTCGCGCACATCTACCGGTCCGACGGTGCCGGTAGCTATCCGGGCAATGCGTCCTTGGTAAATGTCTATAAGCCATGGGGTGCAGCGCCCGACGTACCGATCCCCGAATGCCCATTCTGGACCCCCCACGCCATCGGCGGGTCATGGAATCCACCGGACCGAGTTCAGGCGAACCCGGCGGCTGATCCGTACTGGATAGGTGTGCGTTTGGAGTACCAGCACTCCTGGTACACAAATTTCATGTGGTGGAACGGGACCGTCGACTGGCATGACGACGCCGTATTCAAGGTCGAGCCCAGACCCCCGGGTTGACCGTCCGAGGGAAGTCGCGCTACTAGCCTCTCGTCGGTGGCGTCGTTTCCCGAATACCTCCCCGCCCTGCTGACTCCGTTCACCCTCCGTGGTGAGGTCGACATCAAGGCTCACACGCGGAACATCCGGGTTCTCGCCGAGCGTGGCATCGAAGGCTTCCTGTTCGGCGGGTCAACCGGGGAAGGGCCGTATCTGGAGCCCGGAGAACGCACCAAGCTGGTCAAGGCGGGGCGTCGCTGGAAGAGCCACCTGATGTGTGGCATCGCCGGCGAGACCACACGCTTGGGCTTGGCCCAACTGGCAGAGGCCGAGGAGGCGGGTGCGGACAGTGTGCTGGTCCAGACCCCGACCACCATGGCCCGGGGACGCGACGACGCCGTCGCTCGCTACTTCCAGACACTTGCCGACCAGTCGAAGATCCCCCTGCTGCTCTACTCGGTCCCCGTATACACCGCTTACAGCCTCCCGGTAGACGTTGTCGCCAAGCTCTCCCGTCACCCGAACATCGTCGGTATGAAGGACTCCAGCGGTGATGTGGTCAGACTCCAGGCCATCGTCGACGCCACGCCAGCTGGCTTCATGCTTTACAACGGAGCATCCCGGGCGGTGACCGCGGCCATGGCCATCGGTTGTTACGGGGCCATCACCGCAAGCGGCAACTATGCGCCGGAGTTGGTGACGCGGACCACACACATCGCCAAGAGCGACCCGGCCGCTGCCCGTCGCCACCAGAAGAAGCTCACCGCTCTGAGCGCCCAGGTGGAGTTCCACGGCGTCCCCGGCGTGAAGGCTGCGGCCAAGGCTGCGGGTCTCGAGTCCGGGTACCCACGTCAGCCACTCGCCCGGCTCCCCCGTGGCACGGAGACGGCGATCGCCAAGCTGATCGGCTGACAGTGGGTATCGAATGGGCCAGGCCCGGAATCGCGGGTGTGATATCCCCGTCTCCTGGGCTACGATCCTGGAACCGAAATACCTCAAGGAGTTCGATTTGTCCAAGTTTCTGAGCGCTGACTGGGCCGGAGCGGTAACCGGGGCCCTCAACAACCATGACGGATTCAAGAACGCCATCGGAAATTCCGACCTGGCGATCCAGTTCATAACCGAGGACGGGCCAGACGGTGAGGTCGCCTACTACCTGGCAAGTTCGGGTGGATCGGCTTCCATGGCACTTGGCGAGCTCGAGAGCCCCGACGTCACGGTGAAGCAGTCGTACGACACGGCCAGTGCTATTTCGCGTGGTGAGATGAACACTCAGACGGCATTCATGACCGGCAAGCTCAAGGTCTCCGGAAACCTGGCCAAGCTGATGATGCACCAGTCGGCCATCCAGCAATGGGGTGCGGCCGTCAGCCAGCTCGACGTCGAGTACTGAGGGACGCCCCGGCGCGCAGAAGAGACGGCCCAGTACGGGCGATACCCCTTGAAGCTGGTATCACCACCCGGTAGATAAGGGGCAATGGAATCTGCCGAGAAACGTCGACACGACCTCTACAACGCCGTCTCGGATATCATCGGGCCAGAGCAGGCGACGACACTCATGGACTACCTACCCACGGTCACCAACCACCACCTGTCAACGACGGACCAATTCGAGCTGCTACGTCGGGAGCTGTCTGAGTTTCGAGCCGAGATCAGATCCGAAACGAAGTCCGAGTTCCAAAGAGTCAACGACAGGATCGATCGGTTGTTCTATGCACTGGTGAGCGTCCCCGTTCTCACCGTTGGCCTGATCCGTCTCGTCGAATCCTTCTAGATCAGACCCAACTCGGCAACGACCTCACGCTCGTCTTCGAGTTCGGCAACCGAAGCATCGATACGGGACCGGGAGAAGTCATCGATCTCCAAGCCCTGGACGATTTCCCAGTGTCCGTCCCTGGTGACGCAGGGGAACGACGAGATGAGCCCCGGGGCAACCCCGTAGGACCCATCGGAGACCACCCCCATGGATACCCAATCACCCTCAGATGTGCCGGACACCCAATCCCGGACGTGATCGATGGCGGCATTGGCCGCCGAAGCGGCAGACGACGCACCACGGGCCTCGATGATGGCCGCTCCCCTCTTCGCCACCGTCGGGATGAAATCCTCCTCGACCCAGTGCTGGTCGACGAGCCCCCAGGCACTCTCACCGTCGACCTCAGCGTGGACCAGGTCCGGATACTGGGTCGCCGAGTGGTTACCCCAAATGGTCATCTTCTTGACCGAGGTCACCGATCGCCCCACCTTGGAGGCGAGTTGGCTGACCGCCCGGTTGTGGTCGAGGCGGGTCATGGCGGTGAAGTTGTTGGGGTTCATACGGGAAGCGTTGTTCATGGCGATCAAGGCGTTGGTGTTGGCCGGATTGCCGACCACCAGGACCTTCACATCGTCCTTGGCGGAGTTGGCGATGGCCCGACCCTGGGTGGTGAAGATGGCCCCGTTGGCGGAAAGTAGGTCGGAACGCTCCATGCCCGCCTTTCGGGGCATGGCCCCTACGAGCAGAGCGATGTCGGCCTCGGCGAAGGCCTCCTTGGGGTCGGCGGTTCGCACCGTCCCGGCGAGGAGGGGAAAGGCACAGTCCTCCAATTCCATGGTCACACCCTCAAGAGCCGGGAGGGCGGGTTCGATCTCCAACATCTGGAGGATCAAGGGTTGTTCGGGCCCGAGCATGGCCCCAGAAGCGATCCGAAAGAGGAGGGCGTAGCCGATCTGCCCGGCAGCGCCGGTGACAGCCACTCTCATAGGTTGGGTCATGACATCGACAATACTCGCCCACTCCCCTGTCGGCTCCGGCCTAGAAATCGAGTGCGATGTCCAACTGCGGGGCCGAGTGAGTGATCCAACCCACGGAGATGATGTCGACCCCGGTCTCTGCGATGGCCCTCACAGAATCGAGAGTCACACCACCTGAGGCCTCGACTTCCATGGCTCCCCCGACCATGCCCACCGCAGTGCGCATCGCGTCCAGGTCCATGTTGTCCAGCATGACCCGGTCGGCGTCAGTCCCCAAGACCACCTCGAGCTGGTCGAGACTCTCCACTTCGACTTCGATCATGACCCCGGGCCCGACCGCACTCCGGGCGGCTTCAACCGCCCTGGCGATGTCCCCTGCTGCAGCTATGTGATTGTCCTTGATGAGCACGGCGTCGTAGAGACCCATCCGATGGTTGTGACCACCTCCGACGGTCACCGCATACTTGTCGAGCACCCGCAATCCCGGCATGGTCTTGCGGGTGTCCATGATCCGGGCACCCGTACCCTCAACGGCTTCGACCAGCCTCCGGGTCGCTGAGGCCACACCCGACATTCTCCCAACGAGGTTGAGGGCCGTCCGCTCAGCGACGAGTATCGACCGAGTCGATCCCGAGACGATGGCAACTGCGTCGCCGGGGACGACCACCGACCCTTCGGAGAGCGTCGGGGTGAAGACAAGACCCGGATCGACCCGCGAGAACACCGAGGCGGCGACATCGAGTCCGGCGATAACCCCCTCACTCCTTGCGACCAGGGTGGCATCTGAGACATGATCTTCGGGGATCACCGAGACCGATGTGAGGTCACCGACGTCGAGCAGGTCCTCGACGAGAGCTCCGTCGATGATCGGCAAGTACTCGGTGGGGCTGATCACACGGGAACCATTTCTGCCGGTCCCGGATCGATGAGCATCCGATGCTTCTGCATCGGATCGAGATCGGGGTAATCGGCCCGATAGTGGCCACCACGAGACTCGCTGCGTCGAAGCGAGGCCACGACCATCATCGACGCCAACTCCAGTGCATTTCTACCGGCGATGGTCCGCCGCAGTGGATTCTCCAGCTCGAGGAGGGCGTTCCTGGCATCCCAAAGTCTGCTTCCGATGCGGATCAACCCAGCGCTCTCCCACATGGTCTTCCTCAAGTCCTGAAGGAGGGGCCCTGCGGTCACCGGCAGGTCCAGCGCATCCTTCGGTGCTCGGAGTCCACCTACAGGCTTGTCCATACGCCAAGAGACGTCGGCCGCGACCCGAGCACCGTATACCAGACCTTCGAGAAGCGAATTAGAGGCAAGCCGGTTGGCGCCGTGCACACCGCTCGACGAACACTCCCCTACTGCCCACAAGCCGTCGACGGAAGTGCGACCCCGTATGTCCACATCGATGCCACCCATGAAGAAGTGTGCGGCGGGTGAGACCGGCAGAAGGTTCTCGACAGGATCGAGTCCGACCGACATTGCGTGGGCAGTGACAGTTGGGAAACGCTCGTGGAATCCGGGGATCTTTCGTGCGTCGAGATAGGCGGATGATCCTCGGTCGTACTGCCAGTAGATGGCCCTGGCGACGATGTCCCTCGGCGCCAGTTCGCCGTCAGGGTGGTAGAGGTCCATGAACCGGCGGCCCTGTGGATCTACGAGCGTGGCCCCCTCACCACGAATCGCCTCGGTGACGAGAGGCATAGGGTCTTTGCCGACCAGCAGGGCAGTGGGGTGAAACTGAGTGAACTCGAGGTCAGCGAGTCTGGCGCCGGCCCGCCCGGCGATGACGATGCCATCCCCCATGACGCCGGTCGGGTTGGTGGTGTGGGAGAAGATCTGACCTGCCCCACCGGTTGCCATGATGACGGCAGGTGCCGTATAGACGGTCCGCTTCTTCCCGTCGGCGGTAACCACCCCCGCAGCCCTCTCCCGGGTGCGCACCAAATCCACCACCCTGCCCTCGATCACGACCACGCTCTCGGTGAAAGAAACGGCCTCGTTGAGCGCCCGCATGATCTCGGCCCCGGTGGCGTCCCCGTCGGCATGCACCACCCGTCGCGCTCCGTGACCGGCTTCACGACCCAGTAAGAGGTGACCGTCCGGATCGCGATCGAATTGGGCTCCGAACGAGATCAGTCGCTCGATGGCGTCCGGGCCACCTTGGGTGAGAATCTCAACAGCCTCGGTAGCCGACAAACCCCCGCTGACCGCGACCGTATCTCTGGCATGGTCCTGCGGTGAATCGCCTGTGGCGAGAGCCGCGGCGATACCTCCCTGCGCCCACCAGGTTGACCCCATCTCGGCTGCGGTGATCACGTAAGCCCTCTCCAGGCCGAGCGCCACCGATAGGCCCGCAACCCCCGCACCCACGACCAGCGGGGCGTCGAGTTCGACGACTTTGGGCACCGTGGTTAGTCCTGGCGCCCGATCTCGAGCATCCGGTTCACGGCGACTCGGGCTCGAACTGCGATCTCCTCAGGGATCTCCACCTGATAGGTCATGGTCTCTAGTGAACGCCGAATGTTGTCGAGGGTGATCCTCTTCATGTGAGGGCACATGTTGCAAGGACGGACGAACTTGGTGTCGGGCGCCAGCTCGGCAACATTGTCCGCCATCGAGCACTCCGTGAGCATCATCACCTGTTCGGGTTGACGGTGGCGTACCCACTCGATCATCCCGTGGGTGGAACCCACGTAGTCCGCTTCGGCGAGGACGTCGGGCGGGCACTCAGGATGGGCGATGACCTGAATCTCTCCAAAGTTCCGCTTGTACTCGGAGATCTCCGCTCCAGTGAACCGGTCATGCACCATGCACGACCCCTCCCACAGAATCACCTCGACATCGATCTTGGATGCCACCCATTTCCCGAGGAACTGGTCGGGGGTGAAGATGACCCGGTCGACACCGAGCGACTCCACCACTTTGACCGCATTCGAGGACGTGCAGGTGATGTCGGACTCTGCTTTTACTTCGGCCGTGGTGTTGACATAGCTGACCACTGGCACCCCCGGGTATCTCTCCTTCATCTGACGCACATCGGCCCCGGTGATCCCGTCTGCGAGTGAGCAGCCCGCGCGCAGATCTGGGATCAGGACCGTCTTTTGGGGGTTGATCAGCTTGGCGGTCTCGGCCATGAAGTGGACACCAGCGAGCACTATCACTTCGGCCTCGGTTTCGAGGGCGAGATGGGCAAGGGCAAGCGAGTCGCCCGTGATGTCGGCCGCCAGGTGGTAGATGTCCGGTGTCATGTAGTTGTGGGCGGCGACGATGGCGTTGCGCTCGACCTTCAGCCTGTTGATTTCGTCTATGACCGGCTGAAGCGCTGCCACCTCTTCGGGGGGCAGAACCTCCCTCGATGTGGTGATCTGGATTGTCGTCATGGAACTCCCGGATCCTGGATTGCCAAGTGTAGGAGCGGCTCACGACAGACCACACTCCGGCAGCCGACAGGTCAGATGGCGATGACGACCTTCCCGCGTGCCCGGCCCTCCTCGAGATGGCGAAGGGCAGCAGCGGTCTCGGCCAGCGGGTAGACCCGGTCGATCACAGGAGTGACCTGGCCCGCCTCGATCATGTCCTTGAGAACGAGAAGGTCGTCCTTGTTGGACTTGGCGATGAAGAAGCGGATGTTCTGCTTCAACACCCGGGACCGGAACATCGCCGAGGAAACGTGGATCAGTATCGAGAGACCCGAACCGAGACCGGCGCCGACCAGGACGAACTTTCCGCCCGGATTCAAGATGCGTTTGCGAGCGGAGAACGGCAGGTTCCCGCCCACATCGACGATCAGGTCGAACTTGCTGGCTCCCTTGGTGATGTCTTCCCGCGTGTAGTCGACGACATGATCGGCTCCAATGGAGGTGAGCAGATCGAGACTGGCGGTTTTGGAGACTGCAGTCACCTCGCCGCCCAGTGCCTTTGCGATCTGAACGGTGAACGTCCCCACACCACCACCTGCGCCGTTCACCAGGACCCGCTGCCCGGGTTGGAGCCCACCATGGTCGCGGACCGCCTGGAGGGCGGTGAGACCGGCGACGGGGACGGCGGCAGCCTGCTCGAAACTGATTCCGACGGGTTTGGGCACGAAGGTCTTCCCACTGACGTATTCGGCGAACGCCCCATCGCGCATCCCGTATACCTCATCACCGGGCTCGAGATGGGTCACATCTTTGCCGACCGCCTCGACTCGTCCGGCAGCATCGGTGCCTATCAGCGGCGACTTCGGCCGTCGCATTCCGCCGCCGAAGCGAACGATTACGGGATCGGCCCTGACGGCTCGCCAGTCCCCGGCGTTGACCGAAGAGGCATGGACTCTGACCAGCACCTGCTCATCGCCCATTTCCGGGATCTCGACGTCGTCGTGCACCTCGAGGATTTCGGGGGGCCCGTATCCGAGTTGTGTGACTGCTCTCATTCGTTGTTCTCTCTGTCTCGAGTGTTGGTCGATCATCTTTTCTCTCCGGTATACATCGTAAACCCTAGTGATTACAATGTAAACTTGTCAAGAGCTTGGAGGATGATGGTGCCGAACAGCCCCAACCCAGATCAACAGACCCGTATCCCGCTCAGTCGGGAACGGGTCCTTCTGGGTGCAGTCGAGTTTGCGGACGCCCATGGTCTCGCCTCCTTGACGATGCGGGGGCTAGGCGAGGCGCTGGGGGTCGAAGGCATGGCCCTCTACAAGCACGTCACCAACAAGGGCGACCTCCTCGAGGGAATGGTGGACCTCGTTCTCAGCGAAATGGAGTTGCCCTCGCCGGGACAGGAATGGAAGGCGGAACTCCGACAGGGGGCCATTTCTATCCTGAGGACCCTTCTCCGCCATCCCTGGGCCCCTCAGTTGATAGTTTCCGGCGGGGCAGGTTCAGGCCCGGCGACGCCGCGACAGATGAACGCCATCCTCGGGACGCTGAGGGAAGGGGGGTTCTCGGTCGAGATGACCCACCATGCCTATCACGTCCTCGACGTATACGTCAAGGGTGTAGCTCTCGCAAGCGTGAGCTTCCCTTTCGAGAAGGAGGACATGGCGGGGATGGCCGAGGCGTTCCTGAAGGAGTTCCCGATAGCTGAGTACCCCCACCTCGTCGAACACATCCGATATCACCTGGATACGGGCGTGCTGGGTGAGGGCGACTTCGAGTTCGGGCTGGATCTGCTCCTGGACAGTCTCGAACGGCTCCTCGACCAGCCAACCATCGGATGACACACCCAGCAACGCAGCCAACAGCCGGGCCGGCTACATATGAGAGATCACAGCGTCACCGAACTCCGAAGTCTTGACCTCGGTGGCACCGGTGGTGAGCCGGGCGAAGTCGTAGGTCACCGTCCGGGCCGCGATTGCACCCTCGAGCCCCTTGATGACTAGATCCGCGGCCTCCGGCCATCCCATGTACCGGAACATCATCTCCCCAGAGAGGATCACCGAGCCGGGATTGACCTTGTCCTGACCTGCATATTTCGGTGCGGTGCCGTGAGTTGCCTCGAACACGGCTACCCCCGTGTCGTAGTTGATGTTGGCACCAGGGGCGATTCCGATACCACCGACCTGGGCGGCGAGAGCGTCGGAGAGATAGTCGCCATTGAGATTCGTGGTGGCGATCACGTCGTAGTTCGCGGGGCGGGTCAAAACCTGCTGCAACATTGCATCGGCGATGACATCCTGGACCAGGAGTCGATCGCCAGGATCTCCTCCGCTGTCCTCCCAGCTGACGGCAACGTCAGAGAACTCATCTCTGACCAGTTCGTAACCCCAAAGACGGAAGGCCCCTTCGGTGAACTTCATGATGTTCCCCTTGTGGACCAGGGTCACCGACTTGCGATCATTGGCGAGGGCGTATCGAATGGCCGCCCTGATGAGACGCTTGGAACCGGTGACCGATACCGGCTTCAGACCAAGTCCGGAGTCCGGACGAACCTCCCAGCCGAACTCCTCTTTGATGAATGCCAGCAGTCTCTTGACCTCGTCGGTTCCCTCTTCGAGTTCCAACCCGGCGTATACGTCTTCGGTGTTCTCCCGGAAAATGACCATGTCAACGTTCTCCGGTTCCTTGACCGGCGAGGGGACGCCTTCAAACCACCGCAGGGGGCGAACACAGGCGTAGAGATCGAGGATCTGGCGGAGAGCCACGTTGAGCGACCGAATGCCACCACCGACAGGAGTGGTGAGCGGGCCCTTGATTCCAACCAGATAATCCCCGAAGGCTTTGACCGTTTCATCAGGCAGCCATGAGCCGGTCTCTTGGAATGCCTTTTCTCCAGCCAGCACCTCTTTCCAGGCGATCTCTCGCTCACCGCCAAACGCCTTCTCTACAGCCGCATCGAAGACCCGCACCGATGCCGCCCAGATGTCAGGACCGGTCCCGTCTCCTTCGATGAAGGGGATGATCGGGTCGGAAGGGACCACTAGACCTTGTGGTCCAATGGTGATAGGTGTGCCCATGTCGAATGACTCCTCAGAAAGGTTGGATTCCGCCACTGATCCTAGTGAGCCGCAGGTGACTAGACCCCAACTCCTGGACGGTCAGTGGCGAAAGTGACGTGCTCCAGCGAACACCAATGCGATTCCGTGTTCGTTGGCGGCAGCTATCACCTCGGGGTCGTTGCGGGATCCTCCGGGTTCGATGACGGCGGTCACCCCTGAATCGGCCAGGACATCGAGCCCGTCGCGGAATGGAAAGAAGGCGTCTGAAGCGGCGACTGACCCGATCGCCCTGTCACCCGCCTTGGCAACAGCCCTAAGGGCGGCACCTACACGCGATTGGTCGCCGGCCCCGATCCCGACTGCCTCCAGCCCCTTCGCAATGACAATGGCGTTGGACTTGGTGTGGGCACACACCTTCCAGGCGAACCGGAGAGCTTCCATCTCGCTCTCGGTCGGGGTCCGTTCGGAGACGACATCCCACGAATCGACGGCGAATGAGTCCGGCTCCTGGGTGAGAAACCCACCCTCCACCCGTCGGTAATCGGCGGTCGGTCTCGGTGGCGGAGCGGTCAGGATCCTCAGCCGCTTCTTCGACTCGAGGACACTCAGGGCATCCGTACTCACCGAACGGGCGACGACGATCTCGACAAATCGGGAGTCCAGTGCCTCGGCCGTGGCGACATCGAGTTCGCCTCCAAGTGCGACAACACCACCAAAGGCAGCCTGGTCATCGCCCGCCCAGGCCCACTCGAAGGCTTGGGCGACGGAGTCTGCCACCGCGACCCCGCATGCATTGGTGTGTTTGACGATGACTGCCGCGTTCTCGCCGAGATCACAACAGAGTCGCCAGGCGGCCTCGGTGTCCATGAAGTTGTTGAAGGACATCGCGACACCCTGGTGTTGAACCGAATCCGACCACCATGAGGCCACCCCCTCCTCCCGATAGAGGGCCGCCTCTTGATGAGGGTTCTCTCCGTACCGAAGCGTCTCCACCCGTCGAAGGGGAAGGACCAGGTCGTCCCCCAGCCAGGACACGATTGCGCCGTCGTAGGTGGCGGTGTGAAAGAAAGCCTCGGCGGCAAGCCGTCTCCTCAGGTCCTCGGACAGCCCCCCGGACTCGATGGCAGTCGCCACCTCTTCGTACTGTCCTGGTGAGACGACCACACCAACATGGCGATGGTTCTTTGCGGCGGCCCGAATCATCGCCGGACCACCGATATCGATCATTTCGACGATCCGCTCTGTGTCGGTCTCCGAGCTGAGGGTCTCCTGGAACGGATAGAGGTTGCAGACGACCAGGTCGAAACGCTCGACCCCGTGGGTCGCCAACTCGGCATCGTCGGCTTCCCCACGGGCGAGGATGCCGCCGTGAATCCGAGGATGGAGGGTCTTCACCCGTCCCCCCAACATCTCGGCCGCGCCGGTCACCTCACTGACTTTCGTCACCGGAATCCCTGCCGACTGGAGAGCAGCGGCTGTTCCTCCCGAAGATACGATCGAGTAGCCGGCCGCCACCAAACGTTCGACGAACGCGTTCAGGCCGGTCTTGTCATAGACGCTGACCAGGGCTCTCATCGGATCACTACCTTGCCGTCGAAGACCTGAATGGCCCCGGTCAGCAGGTGCATGACCATTTCTGGATAGAGAACGTGTTCAACGGCCTGGATTCGGGCATGGAGTGTCTCCACGGTGTCTCCCGGCTCGACCAGCACCGGTCGTTGGGCCACGATTGGGCCGTGATCGACCTTCTCGTCGACGATGTGGACAGTAACCCCCGTGACTTCGACTCCATGATCCAATGCGTCCCGCACCGCGTTGGCTCCCGGGAATGCCGGAAGCAAGGAAGGATGGAGATTGAGGATCCGATTCGGAAAGCGATTGACGAATTCACCGGTCAAGACTCTCATGAACCCGGCGAACACCACCCCCTTCGCCCCCGAGTCTTCAACCAGATCGGCGACAGCAGACGAGAAGGCACTCCGATCGGCGAAGTCGTCGTACCGGACCAACACACCAGGTATTCCGGCCGCTGCCGCTCGTTCCAGGGCCTTCGCACCCGGGCGGTCTGAGAGCACGAGTCTGATGCGTCGACGGACTTCGGGGGTATCTATCAGGGCCTGGAGATTGGTGCCCGAGCCTGATGCGAGCACTGCGATGTCGATGTTCCCTCCGGAGTCGTCCGGATCGGGAGTGTAGGCGAGGCGGCAACGGCTCCTACCAGCGGCATCTACGATTGGGGTGTGCAAACCGTAGAGGTGGTTGAGGCCGCCGAGTGGCAGGAGTGGGTCAAAGCGAACCGGGCCATCGTGCTTGACGTGCGAGAGCCGCACGAATGGGAGTTGGGGACTCTGCCGGACGCTTTGTTGATCCCGATGAGCGGGCTCATGGCGCGGGTCAAGGAGATCCCAAGTGGCCGAGCGGTGCTCTGCGTCTGCCGCTCGGGGAGTCGTTCCGAAAGGGTGGCGAGTTATCTCGGCAAGATCGGATTCGACCGTGCCGCCAACATGGGGGGCGGAATGAAGGCCCTCGGGCTTCAGGATTGACTTGGAAGTCCACTCCATCCGTACCCCAGGACTCGGCGACGCGACCTACATACTCGTCCATGACGGGCAGGTGGTCGTGGCTGATCCACAACGCGATATCGATCGGTTCCAGAGTGTGATCGAAGCTTCGGGTGGTGAGGTTCGCTTCGTCCTCGAGACCCATGTCCACAATGACTATGTGTCCGGCGGGCGTGATCTGGCGCGGGAAGTCGGAGCTGAACTGGTCTTCCCTGCGGGGGCGGCACCAGTGTTCCGTCACCGTCCTGCCTTCCACAACGAAGACATTGCCGGTGGTGCCCTGACCATCCGGCCCCTGCACACGCCCGGACACACACCAGAACACACTTCTTACCTGGTCCTCGCCGATGGGGAGGAGTCAATCGTCTTTTCGGGTGGCAGCCTTCTCACCGGCTCGGCGGGCCGATCCGACCTGCTCGGTCTCGAAAGAGCAGAGAGCCTGGCGCGTCTCCAATACGGATCGATACATCGGCTGGCCGCGCTCCCCGATGCGACCCGGCTATGTCCGACCCATGGGGCAGGCAGCTTCTGCACCGCCGCCCCGGCCGGTCGCGATACCTCGACCATCGGCGAGGAACGGCAGTCCAACCCGGTCTTCTCCCACCCGGATGTGGATTCCTTCGTGGCCTCCCAACTCGGCGGTCTCCCCGCCTACCCGTCGTATTACCGCCACATGGGCCCTATGAATCTCACCGGGCCGTCAGGTCCACCGACGCTGAGGGCGCCCATCATCGCGGCCGGCGACCTCCACTCGATGATCGACGATGTCATGGTGATCGACGCTCGACCTATCGAGGAGTACGCCACCGGGCATATACCTGGCTCCCTATCGGTCGAGCTGAGTCGGAGCTTCGGTGTTTGGGTTGGCTGGCTGGTCGAGTTCGAAAAGCCGCTCGCCCTGGTTCTCTCACCATCTCAGGATGCC
>JBGTEJ010000086.1:0-21624 GCA_041747855.1 Acidimicrobiia bacterium
GTCAACCACGAGTTCGATCACGAAGGCCCGGCGGCAGCTATCAGGGCCTTGGCCACGATTGGCGATGACCAGGCTGCC
Organism: Acidimicrobiia bacterium; assembly: GCA_041747855.1. Taxonomy (GTDB): domain Bacteria; phylum Actinomycetota; class Acidimicrobiia; order Spongiisociales; family ZC4RG35; genus ZC4RG35. The sequence continues at coordinate 79 of JBGTEJ010000086.1, forward strand.
AAGCCGCTCATGGAGATCCTCCACGAGACCACCAACCCTGAGATCAAGCTGGCCGCGATTGAGACGTTGGGCTCGCTGGGAAGCCCGATCGCGGTTCCGACGCTACAGGCTGTGGCCCGGTCCGACGATTGGCGTATCCGGGCAAAATCGATGACCGCCCTGGCCGATATCGGCGACCCGCATTGTCTCGACGTGCTCAGCAAGTCCCTAAATGACCGTGAGTGGTGGGTCCGACACAACGCCGCAGAAGGCCTGGCACATGTCAGAGGTGGTCTCGACCGCCTCTACGACGCACTGGTGGGCGAGGACCGCCTCGCCGCGGATGCGGCCGCCGAAGCACTGGCGGATTCTGGTGAACTGGCCGCGGCCCGACAGCGCGAAACATCGGGGAATGCCCATATCAGGGACCGCCAGCTCCTCACCTATATGGGGGCCGACCGATGATCTTCGTCGTCCTCAAGTGGGTCGGGTACTTCATCTTCGGCTACTTCGTCCTGATGCAGGCCTACATCCTGTTGCTGGCTTTGAGATCTTCGGCCGTGCTGCGCCGAACCCATCATCTGGCGCGATTCGGTGGGGTCGCTGAAATGCTCTCCTCCCGGACCACTCCTCCGGTTTCGATCGTGATCCCCGCTTACAACGAGGTCGTGGGGATCGTTGACTCCGTGAGATCGATGTCGCTGGTCAAGTATCCGCGGTTCGAGATAGTCGTGGTGAACGACGGCTCCTCGGACGGCACTCTCGAAACGCTGATTGAGGCGTTCCATCTGGAGCGGGTCAACATCCCGTACCGACCGGACATCCCCACCGCCGTGGTCCGGGGTATCTACCGAGGTCGGGGGGCGGTGGACATCACCGTCATCGACAAGGAGAATGGGGGTAGGGCCGATGCCCTCAACGCCGGTATCAACGCAGGTCGTTTCCCGTACGTGCTGTGCACCGATGCCGACGTGATCCTCGATGGCGATTGTCTGATGAGGGCGATGGCCCGAGTCGTCGAAGACCGTGAGCGGACGGTGGTGGTCGGAGGCAACATACGCCCGCTGAACGGGAGCATCTTGAATCTGGGACATCTGATCCAAGCCACGGTGCCCAAACGCATGATCCCCAGAATGCAGGTCCTCGAGTACATCCGGACGTTCCTGGCAACCAGGCCAGCATGGTCGGCGATGAACGCACTGCCTCTCGTGTCCGGTGCCTTCGGGATATGGAAGAGGTCCGTCGTCATCGAGGTCGGCGGATTCAGCGCGGGTCACATGGGAGAGGACATGGATCTGACGATGCGTATCCACCGCCATCACCTCGACAGAGAGATCCCGTACCGGATCGTCTACGAGCCTTCGGCCGTCATCTGGACCGAGGTACCCGAAACGGTGAAAGTCCTTCGTCGCCAGCGGATCCGTTGGCATCGGGGTCTGATGCGTGCCATCCGGGACTTCGCTCCGATGACGTTCAATCCACGATACGGCAAGGTGGGGATGGTGACGTGGGCTGCCATGTTCCTGTTCGAGTTCCTGGCACCCATCATCGAGCTCGCCGGCTGGGTGATCATCCCGCTTGCCTGGTGGTTGGGGGCACTCGACACCGGGTGGCTCCTCTGGATGGTGCTCATCGCACTCGGAATGGGTCTGATGAACTCGCTGGTGGCCCTACTGCTCGACGAGTCGTACGGCTACTACAACAGCCCCAAGGACACCGGCCGTCTTCTAGTCATGGCACTGGTCGAGAACTTCGGGTTCAGGCAGATGACGGTGGCCTGGCGTATTCGAGCACTCATCGGGGGGCCGACCGTCAAAGGATGGGGGAACATGGAGCGGCGTGGATTTGCTCAACCCGGCGATGACCCGGCTACTGCTCCTCGAGCTCGTCCACGGTCCTCGGCCAATCGTCCTTGAGAAGTCTCGATAAGGACCGGTCGGCTAGACGTCTGCCACCGGTCTGACAGGTGGCGCAATAGTTCGTCTCGTTGTCGGCATAGACGATCCGCTGCACCGGTGAGCCACACCGTGGGCAAGGTTGCTGGAACTTCCCATGGACCGCCATGTCCTTTCGGAAGGCCGTGACTTTGGTCGGCCATCCCTCTCCTACCTCGTCCCGCAACGTCTGGGTCCATTCCGTGAGAGAGTCGACGACAGCCTGATGGAGGGTGGCGACTTCCTCATCCGACATCTGCCCGGTCCGTTTCACCGGGGAAAGCCGGGCGGCCCAGAGGATCTCATCGGAATAGGCGTTGCCTATCCCCGAGAAAGTCCTGGGGTCGGTGAGAGCTCTCTTCAAGGTTCGGTTCTCTCGTTTCAACACTTCGCGGAAGTCGCCAAAGTCGACCACGAGCGGTTCTACTCCCCCACGGTCGAGCGCAGCGACACCCTCCCATCCCCTGAACATCCAGATCCCGGCCTTTCGATGAGACCCCTGTTCGGTGAGAATCAAGGTCCCGTGGAGAAAGTCGAAGGCCGCCAGGGCGACCTTCCGAGGCAATGTCACTCTCGGTCGTTCCCATCGGAAACGGCCGGCCACCATCAGATGGACCACCATGTAGAGGTCGTCGGGGAAACAGAAGACGATCCGTTTCCCGACTCTTCTGAAGCCGGTCACCGGCTGACCCACGATCGAGTCGTACGAGGGGTCGTAGGTCCTCAGCACCGACGGGGATGGGATGCGCACCCCCGCCACCTGTTGACCTAGTACCTGACGTTCGAGGGCCTCGATGTAGACCACGATGTCAGGGAGTTCTGGCATTGCGAGCTGTGCTCGAAGTGCCCTTAGCCCTGATGCGGTCCGGGACCGGGCCGGGGCCTATTCCTGTTGGCCTTCGAAGTTGTCATTGAAGCTCGGAGCGACACGACGTCGACCAGCCTCGCCACTATCTGACTGGGGCTGACGATTGCCGCCATCACGGCTGTCGCGGTTTCCACTGGCACGGTTTCCACTGTCGCTACTTCCGGCGTCACGGCTGCCACGGTTTCCACCGTCACGGCCGCCACGGTCGCCACCACGATCACGGCTGTCACGGCCACCACGATCACGGCTGTCACGGCCACCACGATCACGGCCTCCACGGTCGCCGCCACGGTCTCTGCCGTTGCGATCGCCACGGTCGCGGTCGCGGTCACCACCACGGTCTGGCCTGGTGCCTGCGGGCTCTGAAGCAGGCAGGGTTGCGCCCTCGAGGGCCTCGATCAGTTCGAGACTCACTTTGCCCCGGTCGATCTCACGAACCCTCACCTTGAGGATGTCGCCATCTTCCAGATAGTCCTCAACCCTCTCGACACGCTTGGAGCCGTCGAGACGGGAGATGTGGAGGAGCCCGTCACGACCCGGGAGGATGTTGACGAAGGCCCCGAACTTGGTGATGCTCACGACCTTGCCCTCATACTCGGTGCCGATTTCGACCTCCGGTGGGAAGGCAATCTGCATGATCCGCTCTTTGGCTGCGGCCAATGCCTCACTATCACTCGAGGCGATCCTGACGATGCCCTTTCCGTCGGCCTCTTCGATCTCGATGGCAGCTCCGGTGACCTCTTCGAGCTCCCGGATGACAGCACCCTTGGGACCGATGACCTCACCGATCTTGTCCTTGGGTATCTCGATCGATTCGATCCGTGGCGCCCATGGGTTCATCTCGGTGCGAGGCTCGGAGATGACCGCGTTCATCGCTTCGAGAAGCTTCAGTCTGGCGTCACGAGCCTGGTCGAGGGCACCCTTGAGGACCTCAGAGGGGAGCCCCTGGATCTTGGTGTCCATCTGAAGGGCGGTGATCACGTTGGCAGTCCCGGCGACCTTGAAGTCCATGTCGCCGAGTGCGTCCTCAGCACCGAGGATGTCGGTGAGGGTGACGTACTTGCCATCCTGATAGATGAGACCCATGGCGATACCTGCAACCGCGTCGGACACCGGCACACCGGCATCCATCAGTGACAGACTCGATGCACAGACCGAGGCCATGGAGGTGGAACCGTTCGAGGAGAGGACCTCTGATACCTGGCGGAGCGCGTAGGGGAACACGTCTGACGGTGGCACTGTCGGAAGGATCGCCTTCTCGGCAAGTGCCCCGTGACCGATCTCACGACGCTTGGGACCACGCATGAACCCGGCCTCACCGGTCGAGAACGGTGGGAAGTTGTAATGGTGCATGAACCGCTTCCCCTTCTCGAGGGCGAGCGTGTCGAGCATCTGCTCCATCTTGAGCATGCCCATCGTGGTCACGCCGAGCACCTGTGTCTCACCACGCTGGAACAGCGCCGACCCGTGGGTCCTCTCGATGACCCCGACCTCTACGCCCAGCGGGCGGATGTCGGTGGGGCCACGACCATCCATGCGGACGCCGTCGTTGGTGACCCGCTGACGGGCCATCGTCTTGAACAGCGACTTGAAGGCTCGTTTGGCCCCGACCAAACCTTCGGTGTCGTCCTCAGGAATAGCGAGCGCTTCGAGAGTCTCGGCGGTGAGGGTGTCTTCTGCCTCACGACGCTCCTGCTTACCGGCGATGGCCAGGACCTCGGTGATCTTCGCCGAAGCCAAGGTCTTGACCCGGTCGTACATCTCGTCGGTGTAGTCCACCATGGGTGTCCAGTCGAAGGAGGTCTTCTCGACCTGGGCCGCAAGCTCGTTCTGAAGGTCGATCAGTGCAGCGATGTACTGCTTCGACTCTTCGAGACCTTGTGCGACAGCATCCTCGTCGGAGGGAGGGTCACCGGCTGCGATGAGCCGCAGCCCTTCGGGAGTGGAACCGGCTTCGACCATGGTGATGTCGATTTCACCGGCATCATTGCGACGACCCGCCACCACTAGCTCGAAGACCGACTCATCGAGGTCGGCTTCTGTGGGGAACGGAATCCAGTCGCCCTTCTTGAGGGCCACACGGACACCACCGATGGGACCCATGAAGGGAATCGGGCTGACCATGAGGGCTGCGGAGGCACCGTTGAGGGCCACCACGTCGAAGGGATTCTCCTGGTCGACCGACAATGTGGTGACCACGACATGGGTCTCGTAGCGGTAGCCATCGGGGAACGACGGGCGCAACGGACGGTCGATGAGACGACAGGTGAGGATGCCCTCCTCTGAGGGACGACCCTCACGACGGAAGAACGACCCGGGGATCTTGCCCACCGAGTACATACGCTCTTCGACATCGACGGTAAGTGGGAAGAAGTCGATTCCTTCCCGTACCGAGCGGCTGGCGGTTGCTGTGACCAGCATTTCCGTACCGCCCAGTTTGATGACCACGGCACCATCGGCCTGGCCTGCGAGTTTTCCGGTGCTGAGCGACAATTCTTTGCCGCCTACCAGCCCCCGGACAGTTATTTCGGGCACATTTGCTCCTTGTTACTGGGGGAGCCGTGCCTGTTGGCAGTGGTCATGCCTCCGACCGGAGGGGAAGGCATCGCCACTGTCAACTGACAGGGCTCTTTCCATGCGGGGCACTCTGCCCCGCATCTTGGCAGGGCGCTTTGCCCTGCTTATGACATGAGGGGCGAACCCGCCCCCCACGAAATCCTATGATCAGCGTCTCAAGCCGAGTTTGGCGATGAGAGTCCTATAACGCTCGACATCCTGTCTTCGCAGGTAATCCAACAGTCGTCTCCGCTTACCGACCAAGAGCAACAGACCACGACGACTGTGGTGGTCGTGCTTGTGCTCCCGAAGGTGTTCGGTGAGATGGTTGATCCGCTCGCTGAGCAGGGCAACCTGGACTTCGGGAGACCCGGTGTCGCTCTCGTGGGTGCCGAACTCGGCGATTAGTTCTGTGGTTGTCTTCATTGCGCGTAAAACTTCAAGATCAAGTGGATGAAGGCAACTTTACCACCTCCGGGAGTGCAACTCACATTCCAACCAGCCAGATTTGACATCCGGGACCCAGATCTGATCAGGCGAGAAGCTGGCGGGCGGCGTCGATGTCAGAGTGCATCCGGACCACCAAGTCGTCGACACTCTCGAATTTCAGCTCGGGGCGAAGATACTGGGCTAGCTCGACGGTCATCCTCTGGCCGTACAGGTCTCCTTCGAAGTCGAGCAGGTGAGCTTCGACGAGTGGAGTGTCACCGCCGAACGTGGGACGCACTCCTATGTTGACCGCAGCCACGTGACGTCTGCCGTCGAACCTGACCCGCCCGGCGTATACCCCGAATGCGGGCACCACTTTCCGGCCGGGCAATTCGATGTTCGCCGTTGGGACTCCGATCTCGGTGCCACGTCGGTCGCCACGGATCACCGGACCGGTGAGACTGAAAACACTTCCCAACGCCTCGTTGGCCTCGAACACCCTCCCATGCTCGATCAACGTACGGATCGCGCTGGATGAGACCACTCCACCTGCCGTGTCGGTGACCATCGGTGCTTCGTCGACGATGAAGTCGTGCTGTCTCCCCAGTTCGGCGAGCAGAAATGTGTCCCCCGCCCGGTCTTTGCCGAAACGGAAGTCTCCGCCACACACGACATGCCCTGCAGAGAGTCTGTCGACGAGGACGTCCTCGACGAATCGTCTCGGTTCGTACTCCTTGATATCCGCCAGATCGAGCACTCCGACCTGATCTACGCCAGCCCCTTCGAGGAGTTCGAGACGCTCTTCGAGAGTGGTGAGTAAACGTGGGGGTGTCCCTGGGCTGAGAACTTCCACGGGATGGGGTTCGAAAGTCAGGACCGTTCGGAGCAATGAGGGATCGAGCCGTCGGATCAGACTTCGGTGCCCGGTGTGGACACCATCCAGGACGCCGACGGTGACCGCCGCCGGGCCTGCACCCCGGGGCCACTGAGATGGGTGCCCACGCAGCACCCTCATGCCGATAGCACCACTTCGGGTCGCGCCAGATCGCCGGTCTTCGAGTAAACCGCGATCAGATCACCTGATCCATCGGCCACCCGATATGGCCCCTCGTGGCCAGTTTCCACGAGTTCGCCGGCGACGAACTTCATGCCATGTCGGACCCCTTGTGCGGTCCCCTCCCCCACCTGGACCAAGGGAAGGTCACACAGTGCGTCTAGGGGCGTGAGCATGTAGTTGCGCCAGTCATCCAACTGCTCGACGGTTACAGCCTTGTCCAACCCCAATGACCCGGTCCGGGTCCGGCGCAGGTCAGTGAGATGCGCCGCTCCCCCGAGCGCAACACCCATGTCGTAGGCCAGAGACCGCACATAGGTCCCTTTCCCACAAACAACCCTGAATTCGACTACCGGATAGGGGCCCGGTGCGACCGACGTTATCTCCAGCTCGTGAACCACCACTGGTCGGGCCTCGCGTTCGATCTCCACACCGGCCCTGGCGAGTTCGTGCAACCGTCGACCTTCATGTTTCAACGCAGACACCATCGGTGGGACCTGGCTGATGTGACCGACGAATCCCTCGGCGACCCTTCTCAATTCTTGGGCCGAGAAGGACATCTCGACACGGTCGAGAACGGCCCCGTCGGCATCGAGGGTGTCGGTGGTCACTCCAAACTGGGCAGTGGCCAGGTACTCCTTTGGCTGATCCTGGATGAACCGGATCAGACGGGTGACCTTTCCCACCCCGACCACCAGCACCCCGGTGGCCAGCGGATCGAGGGTTCCGGCATGACCCACCTTCTTGATCCCGGTGGCCTTCTTGACCATCCGCACGACCTGGTTCGAGGTCATTCCGGTCGGTTTGTCGACGATGAGAAACCCACGGGTCATCGATACTCCCCAAGCGAGGAGACGACCTTGGCGATGACCTCGTCGGGATCACCCGATGTCGTGAACCCGGCGGCGAGCCGATGACCCCCTCCACCGGATGCGACGGCGAGGGAGCCGACGTCGGTGTCACCTCGTGACCTCAGGCTCACTCGGATCCGCCCGTCATCATGGGCCTTGACCAGGACCGCGACATCGGCCTCCTCGGCCAATCGCAAGGTATCGATCAGATTCTCGGTGCTGCCCCAGTCGATCCCTGCCTTGTCCAGGTCGTCCTGGGTGAGGATGGCGGACACCGCCGAAGCGTCGACGTGCAGACTGGCACGGGCCAGCACTCCACCGGAGGCGACCAGGTAGCCAAACGGTGCCTCCTCGTAGACATGTCGGGAGATGACGGCAGGCTGAGCCCCGGCCTCGACCAGGTCGGCGGCGACACGCATGGTGGCCGGTGACGTGTTCGAATATTGGAACCGTCCGGTGTCGGTGATGACCGCGGTGAGGAGACACTGGGCGATGTCGGGTGTCAGTGGCCACCCCAACTCGTGGAGAAGGTGGTACACGATCTCACCCGTTGCGGCGACCTCCCCGTCGATCACCTTGATGTCCCCGAAACCCTGATTGGTGACATGATGGTCGAGGACGATGACGGTCCCCGCCTTTGTTGCACTGGCCGCCAGTTCGCCCAGTCGTTCTGCTGATCCGACATCGAGCACCACCATCAGTTCGGGTTCGTCGGGGAAGTCCCCGGTCGGCACGAGCAACTCCTGACCGGGTAAGAATCGAAGCGTCCCTGGCACCACGAAGGGTGAGCCGAAACTGGCGACCGCCTTCTTGCCCTGGTTGGTTGTGGCCAGGGCCAGTCCCAGCATCGAGCCCAACGCATCACCGTCGGGTCCGACATGGCAGGCCAGGGCCACCTCTTTGGCTCCGACTATGGCTGAGGCGGCGGCAGCGATGCCCTCGGGTCTCACTCCTCCTCGTCCTTTCTCAGTTCTTTCAGAAGGTTCTCGATGCGGTCCCCGATCACCACACCTGGGTCCACGGCGAACTCGAGACGCGGGGTGTACTTCATCGTCACCTGTGCCCCCAGCCGGGCTTGCAGACGTCGTGCTGCCCTCCCGAGAGCATCCAATGCGGGTCCGGAGTCGCCGAGAACGTCGATATAGACCATGGCGTGACGAAGATCAGGTGAAGTGTCGACACCGGTGACGGTCACCATTTCGAGCCTCGCATCCGATAGTCGTTCGATTTCTTCAGCCAGCACATGACGGAGGATCGAGTTGACCCGCAGCATCCGCTCACTCACTCCGGTTCCTCCAGCTCGGACCGCCCGATTCCGACCACTTCGATCTCCAGGCAGGAGTCAAGGTAGCGACCGAGTGCCGAGACTTGCATCTCGAGTGCGGCACCGTCACGTGCGACGGTGGCGATCCCAAGAGTTGCCCGCTGCCAGAAGTCTTGGTTGTCGACCTCGGCGACACTGTATGAGCCCAGCCTTCGGATTCCCGCCACAACAGGTCGGAGCGCGGCCCTCTTCTCCTTCAGCGACTGTGCTGCAGGGATTCGGATCTCGACCCTGAGGGCCGCCACCCTCATCAGGTCCGGGCCACCTCACGGATCACATACACCTCGATGAGGTCGCCTTCTTTGAGGTCGTTGTAGTCCTCGAAGCCCATGCCACATTCAAACCCGGAAGCAACCTCGCGCACGTCGTCCTTGAATCGTCTCAGCGAGGCAACGGTTCCGTCGTGGATGATCACCCCGCCACGGAGCAGTCGTGCCTTGGCACCACGCTGGACAACACCTTCGATCACATAACAACCGGCGATGGTGCCCATACGAGGCACCTTGAAGGTGGCCCTGACCTCGGCGGTGCCCAAGACCTGCTCGAGCCGGTCGGGAGCGAGCTGACCCACCAGGAGCTGTTCCAGCTCGTCGAGCAACTCGTAGATGATCCCGTACGTCCGGATCTCCACACCGGCTTCCTCGGCCGCTTTGCGAGCCTTGGGTTCTGGCCGGACGTTGAAGCCCACGATCACCGATGTGGTGACCTCCGCCAGTGTGACGTCGTTCTCGTTGATTCCACCGACCGCGGTGTGAACCACCTGGATCTTGCCGCCCTCTCGTTCGATCTTGCTGATCGAGTCGCGGAGGGCCTCCAACGAGCCCTGGGCGTCCGCCTTGACAATGACATTGAGCATCGCATCATCGCTGCGCAGCTGCTCGAGGAGACCCTGAAGACGGTCTTTGGCGCTTGGGGCCTGATGGGCCTCCGCCCGGATGTTTTCCTGACGGTCGGTGGCGATCTTGCGAGCTTCCCGATCGTTGGGTGTCGATTCGAAATAGTCTCCGGCGCTGGGAACATCGTCCCAGCCCATGATCTCGACCGGGGTCGACGGGCCTGCCGTCTTGAGGATCTCCCCACGATCGTTGGTCATGGCCCTCACCCGACCTGAGACATGACCGGCGACGAAGGAGTCACCCTGATTCAAAGTCCCTCTCTGGATGATCACCGAAGCGATGGCCCCACGTCCACGTTCCAGCTGTGCCTCCACCACCACTCCAGAAGCCAGAGCACTGGGGTTGGCCTTGAAGTCCTCGAGTTGTGCGATCAGGTCGACCACTTCGAGCAGCTCCTCTATGCCCTGGCCGGTTGTCGCCGAGAGTTCGACGCTCGGGACGTCGCCACCGAGATTCTCGGTGATCACTCCATGGTTGGTCAGTTCGGTCCGAACCCGCATGGGATCGGCCCCAGGAAGATCCATCTTGTTGACCGCGACGATCAGTTTGACCCCTGCCGCCTTGGCATGGGAGATGGCCTCGACCGTCTGGGGCATGACGCCGTCGTCGGCAGCCACGACCAGGATCACGATGTCGGTGATGTTGGCCCCCCTCGCACGTAGCGCAGTGAAAGCGGCGTGACCCGGGGTGTCGATGAATGTGATCAGATGGCCACCGACCTCCACCTGATAGGCACCGATGTGCTGGGTGATCCCACCCTGTTCCCCTTCGACCACTTTGGTCTTCCTGATCGAGTCGAGGAGGGTGGTCTTCCCATGGTCGACATGGCCCATCACGGTGACCACCGGTGGGCGACTCACCAGATCGGCGTCTTTGTCGTCGAATTCCGGACGCTCCTGCACGACCGGGGCCGGAGGAGTCTCTGCGATCTCGACCATGAAACCGAAGTCTTCAGCGATGGTGTCGATCAATTGCGCCGGCATGGCCTGACCTGCTCCGGCCGGGACACCCCGACCGAGGAGGGCTTTGACGACTTCTCCTACCGGCTGGCCGACGGCCTCGGCAAACTCGGCGACCGTCGCACCTTCTCCGATGGTGGCGAGCTGGACCTCGGCCTCCTCGGTGGGTGCCTCGGCGGCGGGGGTTTCTGGTGCTGATTCGGGCTCAGATGATGGTTCAGCCCCGGGGGGTGTTTCGGCTTCTGGCGCGGCAGCTGGGGCTGGTGCTGATTCTGGCGCGGGAGCCGGCGGGGTCTCAGCTTGCGCCGGGGCCAGGGCCAGACGGAGCAGTTGGACGTCGTCATCGGACAGTCCCGAAGACGCTGTCTTCAACTCGATGCCCAGCTCGGCGGCCTGGGACATGATCTCCTTGGAGTCGATGTCTAGATCGCGTGCCAGCTCATAAACCCTCATCAAGCTGTCACTCGCTCTCGTCTTCTTCAGTCTCGGCGACTACCTGGTCGTCGTCGATCATCTCATCCAAAGCTTCCCCAGATTCGTCGCCACCTTCTACAGGTTCCTCCGTCGCTTCAGGAGCGGCTTCCTCAGCATCAGCCTCCTCAGCTGCGGCCACCTCCGGGATGGCCCCCTCAACAACGACATCCTCAGCAGCGGCCACCTCGGGGGCTGAATCCTCAACACCGGCCTCCTCAGCAGCGGTCACCTCGGGGACGGACCCCTCAACAACGACATCCTCGGCAGCGGCCACCTCCGGGACGGATCCCTCAGCACCAGCCTCCTCAGCGGCAACTACCTCCGGGACAGACCCCTCAACAACGACATCTTCAGCAGCGGCGTCCTCGAGTGCAGGTGGTTCGACGACGACGGTTTCCTCCACCGTTACTGGTTCCTCATCGGAGCGGATGTCGATCTTGAAACCCGACAAACGGGCTGCGAGTCTGGCGTTCTGGCCCTCTTTGCCAATTGCCAGGGACAATTGATGCTCTGATACCACTACGTCTGCCGTCTTCGTTTCCTGGTTGATATTGACTTCCTTGACCTTGGCAGGGCCGAGCGCCTCAGCGATGAACTGGGATACATCGTCACGCCACTGGACAACGTCGACCTTCTCACCACGTAGTTCGTTCACTACCTGTCTGACCCTCGATCCCCGAGCGCCTACACAGGCCCCCTTCGGATCGACATTCGAGTCGTGCGAGATGACCGCGATCTTGGTCCGATGGCCGGGTTCTCGGGCGATCCCGACGATCTCGATGGTGCCGTCGGTGAGTTCGGGAACCTCGAGTTCCAGCAACCGTCGGACCAGGTCGGGATGGCTTCGGGACACGACGATCTGAGCCCCTTTGGCTTCGTTGCGCACTTCGATGATTAGCGCTTTGACCCGGTTGCCCCGTTCCAGACGCTCGAACGGGATCTTCTCACTCCCGGGGAGGATGGCCTCTGCATCCCCCAGGTCGAGGATCACCGATCGGTAGTCGGACTGCTGGACGATCCCGGTGACCAGGTCGTATTCGCGACCTTCGTACATCTCGAAGACCTGTTCCCGCTTCGCCTCGCGGAGCTTGAACTGCATCACCTGCTTGAACGATTGGGCAGCGATCCGTCCGAACGCCTCGCCATCGGGTGTGTCTTCCCACTCGTCGATGACATTGCCTTCCTCGTCCAACTCCTGGGCGTAGACATTCACCTCACCGGAGTTCGGGTCGATGGTCACCCGCGCCTCCTCGGCGGCCCCGGGACTCCGCTTGTAGGCAGCAACCAATGCATTGGCAAAGGCATCAAGGATGGTGTCGACCGACACTCCCCGTTCCCGGGCGAGTACATCGATGGCTTCCATCATGGAGTCGAGCTTCATGTTTTCCCTTTCAATGACCCGGGTTTCGGGGCCTTCTCCCACCGGAAGACGGTCTTGGCGGTGATGACATCTTCAAATCCGACAACCGTGTCGCCCGCTTCTTCGGCGACGGTGAAGCTGTCCTCGTCTGCGGTGCTGATGGTGCCCCTCAAGGTCCGGTTCTCACCCTCGGCGGCGTATTTGACGACGACTTCACGCCCCAGAGACTTGTGGAAATGGGAGGGACGCCTGAGCTTGCGCTCCAGACCGGGAGAACTGACCTCGAGTTGATACTGTCCGTCGAGATCGGTCTCGTTGTCGAGGAGTCTGGATAGACCGCGAGAAACGTCTGCGATTCGTTCTATTCCAAGACCCTCGCCGTCAACGATGACGCGCAGAACCCGGCCCTTACCCTGCCCGGTCAACTCGAGATCATCCAGTTCGAGTCTTTCCGCGGCGAGATAGGGCTCTACCACAGTCCAAATGTCGTCAACCTGCGTCATCGTCCATTCACTTTCGGGCCACACAACAAACCAGGTGGGTGCACAAGCGCCCACCTGACCGAAAAGCGTCCCGTTGTCCGGCCGCGATTATAGGCCGGAAAGATCGCTACCTGCCGCCCCTCCCGTCGAGAATCAGGCCTTTCACCAAGGCCCCGACGTCGGCCAAACCGACCTGCTCGGTCACCAGTCCTCTTCGGGTGGTGAACTCGACGGTGCCTGATTCCACACCTCGGGGACCGACCGTGACCCGATACGGGACACCGATCAATTCGGAATCGGCGAATTTCACACCCGGACGCTCGTCCCTGTCGTCGATCAACACGTCCACTCCCTCACCGAGAAACCACTGGTAGAGGTCCTCGGCGGCGGCGTTTGTCGCTGGATCGTCGCCTCGCAGGACGGTGATCACCACTTCGTAGGGGGCTATGGCGACCGGCCAGATTATCCCTGCGTCGTCGTGGTTGGCCTCGACGGCGGCAGCCATGTTCCTCTCCACCCCGATTCCGTAGGAGCCCATGATGATCGGACGACTGGCCCCTGTCTCGTCCTGGACGAAAGCACCGAAGGCTTCGGCGTACCCGGTTCCCAGTTTGAAGATGTGCCCGACTTCTATGCCTTTCCAGAGTTCCAACACCGAACCGCAGTGGACACAGTTCTCACCTTTGGCAACGGTGCGCAGGTCTGCCCATTGGGTCACCACGATGTCACGCTCGACATCGACACCTTTGAAGTGCCAATCGTTCTCGTTGGCCCCCGTGGTCATGTTGGTCCGGTCTTTCACCGCCAGATCGGCAATGATCGGGACGTTGTCCACCCCGACAGCACCAAGACTGCCGGCATCGGCGCCGAGCAACTCGAGAATCTCGTCGGCGCGCGCAGGTCGGACGTCGGCGGCGAGGGTGGCGTCGATCAGCTTCTGTTCGTGGAGTTCGTGGTCGCCACGGAGCATGACGATCGTGGGGCGCCCATCCACGATGTAGATGAGGCTCTTGAGCTGTCGCTCCGGGGTGGCGATGTCCGGATGAGCGTCGGCCAGGGCCGCAATGGTCCGCAATCCCGGTGTTGGGAACTTCTCCAGCTCCTGGCCGGAACCGTCCTCGACCTGGTCCAAGGCAGAGGTCGCCTTCTCCAGGTTGGCCCGGTAGTCACAGTTCGGGCAGGTGACTATCAGGTCCTCCCCGGCATCGCTGCGTTGGATGAACTCGACCGACTCCGACCCACCCATGGCACCGGAGGAGGCTTCCACGTCGACGGCGGACAGACCGATTCTCTCGAAGATCCGCTTGTAGGCCCCGCGATGCTTCTCGAACCCTGCATCGAGACCGGCAGCGTTCAGGTCGAGGGTGTAGGCGTCCTTCATGGTGAACTCGCGGACCCGGAGCAGACCCGACTTGGGACGGGCCTCGTCCCGGAACTTGGTGTGCATCTGATACCAGATCTGGGGCAAGTCACGGTAGGAGAAGATCTCGGTGGCCAGCATGGCAAAGATCTCCTCTTCGGTCATGCCGAGGACCAGGTCGGCGTCTTTGCGGTCCTTGAGTCGGAACAGGTTCTCACCCATCAGGTCATACCGGCCGGACTTCTTCCAGATTTCGGCGGGATGAAGGGTGGGCAGTTGGAGTTCCTGACCTCCGATGGCGTCCATTTCTTCACGGATTATCTCAGAGACCTTCAGGCGGACACGCTGACCGAGGGGCAGCATGGTGTAGGAGCCGGAGGCGAGTTGGCGGATGTAGCCCGCCCGAACCAGCAGCTTGTGACTCACCGCCTCGGCGTCGGCCGGGGCGTCGCGCAGAGTGGGTATGTGGGCTTTCGACCAGCGCATGGGACGGGAAGGGTAGTCGTGGGCGGGACGGGTCAACCACCCCGAGCCCCGACTCCAGAGGATCTGCAGCTGGTTATCTTGGTGCGCCCCAAGGAGAACCTACATATGAACGAAGCAATCGATCGTCTCGCCCATGACTACTGGGACTTCCACCTCGAGTCGAGTCCTACCACAGCGCTGATACTGGGTGACCACCGGTTCGACTCGAAGTTCGAGGCGACCGACCTGGTAACGGAGGACGGACAGATCTGGGCTCTGCGGAGATTTGTCGAAGCTGCCGAGGCGATCGATCCGGAAATCCTGACCGTCGATGAGAGAATTACCCGCGATGTGCTCATCTTCGAGGCATCGACCACGGCCGACATGCTGGAGACGAGAGCGGCCGAAATGGAAGTCAGCCATGTAGTGGGCATGCAGGCACAGCTCCCCGCCTTCATCCCCCAACTGCCCTTGGTCGAACCCGGACACGCTCTCGCCATGCGTGAGAAATACCGTGGCATCGCCACCTACTTCGATGACGCCGCTACGCGTCTGCGTGACGGGGTGGCGGCGGGGCGAGTCCCGATGGCCTCGACCGCAGAGAAGACCCTCGCCCAGATCGACGATCTGATCAACGCAGAATCGAGTCCATTCCTCGCCCTCATGGCTCCACAGGGTTGGGATGGGGAGGATGCCTGGCGGACCGAGATGGCAGCGATCGTCGCCGAGGTCGTCAATCCCGCGATGCAGCGGTGGCGTGACACCGTGGAGAACATGGTGTTGCCGGCAGCGCGACCCGACGACCGGCCGGGACTGTGCTTCGTCCCGGGGGGTGAAGAGTGGTACGCGACCACTCTTTATCGGTACACCACCACGGACATGACCCCTGCAGAGATCCATCAGGTGGGTCTGGAACAGGTGACGAAACTGGCCGAGGAGTACCGGGAGATCGCCGGCCCGGTGCTTGGGACGACCGACCTCGGAGAGATCTTCTCGAGGATGCGCGACGACCCAGAGCTCCGTTATCAGGAGGGTCCTCCCATCATCGAGGCCTCGGTGCGTGCGATGGAGAAGGCGAAGGCGGCGATGGGCGACTGGTTCGGTCGTTTGCCGAAGGCCGATTGCGCGGTTATCGAGACCCCCTATGGACCCGCTGCCTACTACCTTCCACCGGCTTCAGACGGGTCACGTCCGGGGACTTTTTTCGTGAACACATCGACCCCATCGAAGTGGGCGACATTCGAGATCGAGGCGCTCTCCTATCACGAGGCGATCCCCGGCCATCATCTCCAGTTGGCCATCTCAGGGGAACTGGAAGACGTACCCGAGTTCCGGAAACACGCTCTCATCTCGGCGTATGCGGAAGGCTGGGGTCTCTACACCGAGAGGCTCGCCGACGAGATGGGTCTTTACGGGTCTGCGGTGGACCGGATCGGAATGCTGTCGGCTGACTCGCTACGGGCGGGTCGTCTGGTGGTCGACACCGGGATCCACGCCATGGGCTGGTCACGTCAGAAGGCGATCGATTACCTCAAGGAGAACTCGCCGATGAGCGAGGTCGGCATCGCCGCTGAAGTCGACCGTTACATCGCTTTCCCGGGCCAGGCCTGCTCGTACATGATCGGACGGTTGGAGATCCTCAGGATGCGTGCCGAAGCCGAGGCTGGCCTGGGAGATCGTTTCTCGATCAAAGGCTTCCATGACACCGTGCTCAGCTCCGGCCTTGTCCCACTGGGGACCCTCGACCGCATGGTCAAGGACTGGGTGTCCGCTCAGTAGCTGCCTCGCACGCAGGCCACAGGGCGGCACCGGTTAGAGGCTGAGACCCACTCCAATCAGGGTTGCGATGACCGCGAACAGCCCGGCAATGAGAACGAAGACGAGGCGATCGAGTTTCGCGTCGGCCCTTGCCGCGACCGCGGTAAGCCCCTCCACTTTGGCACTGAGCGCGTACATGTCGGACTGCAGTTCGGCCCGAAGTAGGGCGATGTCGCCTTTGGTGGCAACCTGATCGAGGTCGTGGAGTGGGATCGCACTCATCAGAGTCTCCGCTCGTTCTTGGCCGAGCACTTCAGTCAGTCCAGTGTAGAGCTCGTTTCGTGCTGCTTCCGAGATCGCCATGAGGCAAGCATGCATCGCTGCGGTGGCAACTTCAAGGGCCGCGGTTCTGGCGTCCCCGTGCGAAGCGGGGGGAACGCACGACCGAAGGTCGGGCAAGGGGGGTGCGAGGCGTCAGCCTCGCCCGTCACTCACCGGTGCCCCAGAAAGGGTCGTGGAGGCCCGCGCCGCGCAGGTAGTCGCGGGCCGCCGCCGGCTCGCGCCGCGTGTAGCCGGTCTCGAGCCGCCCCTCATACCAACGGCTGGCTAGACGCCACAGAGTCGAAATGTCCATCACATAACCCTGCTGATAGGAGTTGCGTTCCAGCCAATCTTCGATGCACCGGTGACCGCAGAAAAGACGCTGGTTGGAGCATGTGAAGACCACGTTGTCCCACATGCGAGCTGCGGGCACCAGGAAGTGGGCTAGCCAATCGCTGGGCGGTGGCTCCTCCCGGTTGACGACCCAAGCGCCGGGACGACTGCACCCAGGACAGGTGGTGGCCACCAGGACGATGGACTCATCTGATACCAGATGAGGGATGGCGAAGGAATCCCAGGAGCACCCACCCCACCAGATGGTTTTGGCTCCCATGACCGAGAAACCCAGAGGAATCGCGGAGAAGGGATGGGCCATCAGAATTTCGTCGGACTCGTCGATCACGAGGTGGCGCTCGACTGCAAGTCGGCGTATTCCTTCCACGATCTGCCCTCGGGTGACCTTGAACCGCTGAGCCAACTCGTCGTAGTTGGGTTTCAAGCCGGTTCGTGCGAAGGACCTGTAGATCGCTGCTCTGAGGTCATCAGTGTTCACGAGGAGAAGCTAACTCGCCGGAGAATCCCACCGCCAGAACGCAGGTCGGGCTAGGAGGCCGCTTTCTGGTGTCACCCCACGAAGTGGGGGGACCGCACGACCGCAGGTCGGGCGAGGAGGCTGCCTTCTGGTGTCACCCCACGGAGTGGGGGGACCGCACGACCGCAGGTCGGGCGAGGGGGGTGCGAGGCGTCAGCCTCGCCCGTCTCTCACCGATAGGCCCAGGAACTCAACTCCCGGCAACCGCCTCCCGCAATCGCTCCAACACGTAGTCCCAGGCTCTGTCGAAGTAGTCGTATCCCCGATCCCATTCGCCACCCTCCTGCCAACCGGTGGCGACCAGGGTCACCTGGGTCTGGTCTCCAACCGGTGCGAGGGTGACGGTGACTTGGGTGGTCTCACCCGCCGCCCTGAGCCCGGGGGTCTCGGGTGAGAAGGTCCAGTCGAAAACGAGCCGGTGAGGTGATTCAACACTGACGATCCGGCTGCCCTCACTCCCCCGCTTCCCCCGTTCGTCGGGTGGCTGCGCAAGGAACAGGGCGTAATCGCCACCGGGATTCAGATCGACCCGCGACTCAGATGACACGAACCGGAGACCTTCTTCGGTGGTCCACATCGCCCACACCGATTCCACATCGGCTTCGACGGTGGTCTGCTTCCTCAGCTCTCGGGCTGTCACTCCACAAAACTACCTGCCGCGCTTTAGACGGTGGACCCAATGTCGGGAAACATTGCGGCACTGATTGGCGTTGCCCTTACCGATGGATCCTTCAGACTTCGCGGTGACCGCTCTCCGGGTCTGGCTCGGGGTGGTGATGCTGGCCCACGGGTGGCATCACGCTCGGAGTCTGGATGGGACCGCTTCCTGGTTCGGCAATAAGGGCTTCAGAAGTTCCGGATTGAACGCCCGTGTCTCGGCCTTGGGTGAGCTGGCAATCGGTGCGGGTCTGATCGTCGGTCTGGGGACCTCACTGGCGGCAGCCGGGCTGATCGCCACCATGACCGTCGCCTTCTGGTCGATTCACCGCTTCGCCGGGTTCTTCGTGTTCAAACGACCGGATGAGGGCTGGGAGTATGTGGCCACCTTGGCGGTGGCCGCACTTGCGCTGGCCGTTCTGGGTCCGGGTCCCTGGTCGTTCGACGCTGTGATCGGGATCGATTCCGCGCTATCAGGTTGGACCGGCATGTTGATTGGTTTGGCAGGTGTCGCTGCTGGGGCAGTTCAGCTGGCGGTGTTCTGGCGGAAACCGGAGTAAACGGTCAGGCACGAAAAAACCCCGAGGGAGCGTTGACCGAAGTCATCACCCTCTCGGGGTTTCCGACTCGCCTCGTACTCCGACCCTAAAGCCGGTCCACCAGTCGAGTACCGAAGTCACCTCTCGGTTACTTCCGTCCCGGTCTGAGGTTGCCCTCAATCCGGTAACCGAAAGGTAGACGGCCCGCGAACCTAACGCAAACCGAAACGGCCTTTTGAATGGATTTGTTTTCGCGACCTCCAAAGCAGCGTGAATCTCTCCAGGTCAGGGTCCATTGGTTTCAGGAGGAACCGCTCGGCGGTCGTATCCCGAGAGGAGGTTCCAGCGATTACATGTTCGAGGCCGTAGCCGACGAACCGACGCTAGTTTGGAGTTTCGATGCCGCTGTTCGATGCAAGACTTCGCCTTCCGGGCCATTCTCGACTACCCCTCGGGGTGGAGGTCGATATCGACCATTCACGGATGACGGTGACCGCCGGAGACCGGAGGGTTGGCACCTGGCCGCTGGATCGCCTCGAGGTCGCGGCTCATCCCGATGGTTTCCACATCAGCGTCGAGGGCGAGGAGATCGTTCTGAGCGTGTCCGAGTCGGCTCGTTTCGCGGCGGCCTTGGGGGTTGGCCGGACCCCCCGTCCATCGCTGGGGTCACGGCGGTCGGCTAATCCCGAATTGCTCGGGAACGCGAAGGGGGTCCAACCCCCAGCATCTGGCACCTCCGAAGTCTCTCCACCCGCTCCGGTTGTGGTCGACCACAGGGAAGCCCTGGACAAGCGGATCTCGGCGGTAGCCGAGCTCCTGGAATCCGATGAGGTGTCGCCGGCTCATGCGTTTGCGGAGTGGGTACGACTACTCAAAGAGTTGAACCGTCGTCACGGGCAGGGTTCTTTACCTTCCGACCAGTTCTTCCTGTTGAACACCAAGGTCCTCGATCTCATCCCGGATACCAGTCAGCGCTCATCCGACAACGACATCTGATCGGCGACGGTCACCCGCCGCCCGGGAAGAGGTCGAGCCCAGTCTCGGCACGGGAGACCTCCCAGAGCGTGTCGATCGCTTGTTGTGACGAGTTTCTTATCTTGCGGCGGACTGGGCGACCACGGGCGATCAACTTCGGGCCGACCATTTCCCCTCCGCTCACTTCGGGGTCGGTGGCAGCACGGATCAGCATCAGCGCCCCGGCCTCAGGGGACGACCCCGTGTATTTGGCGGCCCCACGCCAGAACCGGCCCGACAACCCGGTGCCACCCTCTTTCACCGTGGTCTTCTGAAGATTGGTATGGGAGAGTCCCGGGTCGGTTACAACGGACAAAGCCCGGATTCCGCGGCGATCGAACTCCTGCTGTAGACCCACCCCGAAATGCATGTTGGCCAGCTTGGATTGTCCGTACGCCTTCCAGGGCCCATAACTCAGCTCGAGATGAGGGTCGGCCGGGTCGACCGGTTGTGCGTTGAGTCGGGCGAAACTGGTCACCGACACCACTCGGGAGCCTTCCACGATCAGCGGCATCAATTGGGCCGTGAATGCCCAGTGGCCCAGGTGGTTGACGCCGAACTGCATCTCGAACCCGTCGGTCGTGCGGCGTTGGGGCATCGCCATCACTCCGGCGTTGTTGACCAGGATGTCGACAAGTGGGTGGGTGGCGATGATCTTCTCGGCCGCCGACCGCACCGACGCCAGGGAGGCCAGGTCGAGTTCGACGAATTCGGTGGACACCTCCGGATGCCCGGAGCGGATCTGCAACTGCGCTTCGACGGTGCGAGCCTGGTCCCGGGCGGCCATCACCACGTGGGCACCGGCTCGGGCCAGAGCCTTCGCCGTCTTCAGACCCAGGCCGCTGTTGGCCCCGGTTATCACCGCTATCCGCCCCGTCAGATCGGGGACGTCGGCGAGACTCCAGCTCACGTGATTCCGGACCGTTGGTGGCACTGCTCGGCCAAACTCACGAGAAGTGGCCTTCGACCGCCATACCCAAACAGTCCCCGACGGCGGTACCCACCATCAGCCCTCGGAAACGATCGATCATGGATGTCATTGCCGAAGGCTATCCGGACGGGACACTCCACGCAGTTTCTGAGTCTTGGATCCGAGCCCGGCCGACCACGACGCGAAGGAACCCGCCGCGGGTGACGGCGGGTTCCAACCTCAGTTGTTCAGATTGTCCGGACTAGGCGTCCTGCTCGAGAAGCTCCCTGATCGACTCTTCGGTCTCACCGGTGCGCTCCTTGATCTTGCCGACCAACTCTTCGAAGTTGCCCTCGGCAACGTCGACATCGTCGTCAGTCAGGTGGCCCCACATCTTGCGGGCGTTGCCCTTGACCTGGTCCCAGCGCCCTTCCCACTTCATGTTGCTCTGCTCAGCCATGATGAATCCTTTCGTCGGCTGACCC
>JBGTEJ010000087.1:0-2903 GCA_041747855.1 Acidimicrobiia bacterium
GGCAATGCAGTCGACGCCGCCATCGCGGTGGTGGCCGCCCAAGGCGTTGTGGCACCCGAGACCTGTGGTCTCGGGGGTGATCTCTTCGCATTGGTGCATCAACCGGGTTGGGAACGGCCGAAGGCCCTGAACTCCTCGGGACATTCAGGAAGCAAGGTCGACGCCAGCCGTATGCGGAGCGACAAGCTCGATTCGATACCTCTGGACCACCCGGCCGTGGCATCCATTCCCGGATGTGTGGATGGTCTGGTCACACTCTGCGACAATCTGGGAACGAAGGACCTCCGCTCACTCCTGACACCGGCCATAGATCTGGCGTCTGGAGGATTCACCGTGTCCGACGAGCTGGCAGGATCCTTCCTTCGCCAGGCTGAGAGGTATCGGCAAAACCTTGCGGTGTCCGAGTTCTTCCCGAGCGGCATTCCCGTAGCGAAAGGTTCGCGGGTCACCCGTGACGCCCTCGCAAACACCCTGGCGGACCTGGCCGCATCGGGAGATCGGAACACCTTCTACCTGGGCCAGGCGGGCACCGACATCATCGAAGCGGTCGACGGTCTGATCACCACCGACGACCTGGCCCGATCGCAGGCGGAATGGATCGACCCACTCGGGGTCGAAGTGTTCGGGCACACGGCCTGGACGACTCCCCCAAACTCACAGGGATATCTCGGCCCCGCCTCCCTCGCCCTGTTCGAGATGCTCGACCCTCCTGACGACGCTGACGACCCTCTGTGGTGGCATCTCCTGATCGAGTCGTATCGGTGTCTGGCATGGGAGCGCGACGATCTCGTGTCCGACATCAGATTCGGGAGATTGGACCCGGATGAGATGGTGTCCCGCGTGCGACTCGAGAGCCTCTCGAAGACCATCCAGCCAACCTCCGGAGTCTGGCCAGCCTCCATGGGCGGTCTCGGCAGCACTGCCTACATGTGCACCGCCGACGACGACGGCATGTTGGTCTCGATCATCCAGTCGAACTACCGGGGGCTCGGCTCCCCGTACGGTGCGGCCCGTTCCGGATTCCTGCTTCAGGACCGGGGTCTCGGATTCAACCTCATCCCCGGCCACCCCAATGAGCTAGGCCCGGGCAAGCGGCCGCTACACACCCTCTCCCCCACACTCTGGACACTTGGGGATCAGCCTGCATGGTCCATCGGAACCAGAGGAGGCGACATCCAACCGCAGTTGGTGGCTCAGATGGCCGCCCGGGTGGTACGCGGCGGGCAGGACGTGGGGACCGCACAGGGGTCACCACGGTGGTCCATGACCGACTTCGGCCCGGGGACCGGCTCTCAACTGATGTGCGAGCCCGGTCTGTCCGAGACGGTCGTGAATGATCTGAGAGCCAGGGGCCATCAAATTCAGGTCACGGAAAAACCGCAACCGGGCTGGGGGCCTATGTCGGTCATCGGAGTGGACGGCGACCACCGTCACACGGCGCGCGACCCTCGAGTCGAGACTACCGCGGCGATCGCCTTCTAAGCCCTGATGTCGGCTATCACCTGTGTCAAGGCGTCATGGTCGCTCAAGGTGCCACCCATCGCGTACAAGCCCACACGCTGAACACGACTGCCGTACTTCGACTTGATCGCCGAGCCGAGTTGGTCGATAGGGGCGACCACTCCAACCTCTGCAACCAGATCATCGGAGATGAGCCCTGCCATCTCGGCCCACTGCTTCCTCCGGGACATATCGTGCAGTTTCGGCCCGATGTCCGAGCCGCTTGCCTCCAGGACCGGGTGATAAGACGGTGTCGATCCGTAGAAGGCGATCTGTTGACGGACAGGGCCCATCGCTTGCTCCATCTCCGCTTGGTCCCGACCCGTGACCACGAAGACCGTGGTCGCCCGGGTCACATCACCCAACTCCCGACCGGCCGAGGCAGCTCCCTTTTCGATCTGGGGTAGCACCACCTCATCGAGATAGGCCGCGGTGTGGAAGGGGTGCACATGGAAACCGTCACAGACCTCGCCCGCCATCCGACTCAGGTGGGGCCCGACACCGGCGATATAGATCGGGATCTCAGGATGTGCGATCGGGCCCGGGTCGAAGAACGGTGTCATCAGCGAGAACTTGTAGAACTCCCCGTCGTACCTGAGCGGTGAAGAGGTCTGCCATCCATCCCAAATGGCCCGCAGGGAGAGGATGTAGTCTCGAAGACGCTCGGTCGGCTGTCCCCACTCGGTGCTGAATCTCCTGGTGACATGGGCCCTGACCTGAGTCCCCAGACCGAGGATGAATCTCCCCTTGGTGAGTCTGGCCAGGTCCCAAGAGGTGTAGGCGAGGACCATGGGTGAACGGGGGAAGGCCACTGCGATGGCAGTGCCCAGGTCGAGGTCGTGTCCGGCCATACCTGCGACCACGAGTGGTAAGAACGGGTCGTACTGGGTCTCTGCGCTGAAGAACCCAGCACATCCACGCGCCGCAGCATCGGCCGCAGCACGCGCGGCGAGGTCGGGGGGAATGTTGGCGAAATAGTGGTCGACCTTCATGCTTCGTTGATTCTCCCTGGGGATCTTTCGCTTGGATCTGTCGTTGGCGGTGAGGCTAGCCATCGTCGGTTCAGCGGACCGCCCGGATATCGACAGGGAAGACTCCCATCATCCGGTCTCGGGTAATCTTCACACCATGAAGCGAATCGCCAAGGTGCTGGGCCTGGTTGGTGGCATCGTCGCCGTTGTTTGGGCGATGAGGGATCGGTTCATTTCGGTCGCCACTTCCCGTGAGCCCGTGCTGCCAACCTTCAAGGAACCGGAAGCCGGACATCCCGTGGAAACCATCGACGGAATCGGGCCGGTGTTTGCCCGTCGTCTCACCGAAGCTGGAATAGACAGCGTCTCCCGTCTCGCCGGGGCCACCCCGGACCGCGTCGCTGAGTCCGCCTCGGTGTCCGTGGCCAGGGC
>JBGTEJ010000088.1:0-66406 GCA_041747855.1 Acidimicrobiia bacterium
CGTACACCGCCAGACCGTCGAGCATCACCATTCGTGAGAAGGCCATGAGATCCCCATGACGTGCCGGGTTGGTCCCTATTGCGACGTCCCATTGGACGAGGGTCACACCCCCGGCCAGCAACAGGACCCAGGTCGTGATCACGGCCAGCACCCAATTCGGCGGTTTCCATTGAACCTCGACGAGGAGAATCGCCGCCGCGCCGAGGGCCAGGATGAGTTCCGGCAGGATCGCCAGCCAGTTGATCTCAGGAGTGATGATCATCGGTTCCCCACCGCCTCGCCACCGACCCTCACGGAGTATCCGAAGGTTGGAGGGTCGTAGTCCGTGGCCACATCGACATACCGGAGGGTCACGTCCACCGACGGGCCGATCTTGTCGAGGAGGAGGTTCGGGTAGAGACCGATGACCAGGACCAAGGCCGCCAAGGGCGCAAGCAGACCGATCTCCCGTGGTGTCAGGTCGGTGAGCGAACGGTTCTCTTCATGCACAGGGACTCCCGTGAACACACGTTGATACGCCCAGAGCATGTAGATGGCCGCCAGGACCACACCGGAGGCAGCCACGATGGTGAGTGCGGGGAGGGTCAGATAGCTGCCGACAAGTACCAGGAACTCCCCCACGAACCCGTTGAGACCGGGAAGGCCGATGGAGGCGAGTGCCATGAAGAGGAAGAACCCGGCCAACATCGGCATCACCTTCTGAAGGCCTTCCAGTTCGCCGATCTGCTTGGTGTGACGGCGCTCGTAGATCATCCCCACCAACAGGAAGAGCGCACCCGTGGTCAGGCCATGGTTGAAGTTCTGAATGACCGCACCCTGCATGGAACCCGTGGTCAGGGCGAAAGTCCCCAGCACTATGAACCCGAGGTGACTCACCGACGAGTATGCGACCAGTCGTTTCAGATCGGGTTGGACGATGGCCACTAACGCCCCGTAGACGATCCCGATCACGGCGAGACTCCCCATGATCCAAACCGCGTCTACCGATGCCTGAGGGAAGAGCAGCAGGTTGAAGCGCATCAATCCATAGGTCCCCAGCTTCAACATGACTCCGGCCAGGAGGACCGAGCCAGCGGTGGGGGCTTCGGTGTGAGCGTCCGGCAGCCACGTGTGGAACGGGAAGAGGGGTACCTTGATGGCGAAGGCCAGTGCGAACACCGCGAACAGCCATCGTTCCTGGCCCTGGCTCAGACCCACTTGCATCAGGTCGATCAGGGCCAGAGAGGGGGTGCCGGTGTCCCGCTGGAAGAAGGCCAGAGCGATGATCCCACCGAGCATCAGGGCCGATCCGAAGGCGGTGTAAATGAAGAACTTGGTGGCCGCGTAGACCCGTCTTTCGCTTCCCCAGAGGCCGATTATGAAATACATAGGGATGAGCACGGCTTCGAAGAAAATGAAGAAGAGGAAGAGGTCGAGGGCGAGGAAAGATCCGAACATTCCCGCCTCGAGAAGCAGAACAAAGACCACGAAGCCCTTCGCGCCCTTCTCTATCGATGTTGAGGCACCCAGCGAGATCGGGACGAGGAGCGCGGTGAGGAGGATCATCGGCAGGGAGATGCCGTCGACACCGAGACGCCATCCGACACCCCAGTTCTCGTACCAGATGGCGGTTTCGGAGAACTGAAAGCCTGCGGTCGGCCGGAACGCCCAGAACAGATAACCCGCCAGGGCAAGAGGAGCTATCGAGATCACGACCCCAAGAGGAAGGTGGAGTTCCTTTCTCCGAGCCGGCACCAACGCCACGATGATCGCTCCGAGCACAGGGAGCAGTATCAGCCAGGTCAGCATCTCTCCGTCACCCTCCCACCACCATCCAGATCATTAGGAGCAACGTGGCAACCATCAGGAATGCCGCATAGTTCCGAACCTGACCGGTCTGAAAGACCCTCATCCCCTGACCCGCACGCCGCACCAGGAACCCCAACCCGTTGACTGCTCCATCGATGGCCGGCAAATCGACCTTGAAGGCGGCCTTCTCGGCGAGCTTGAGACCCGGGGCTACCAACGTCGTGCCATAGATGTCGTCTACCCCGTATGCATCCTCCCAAAGACCCCAGACCCGTCCGAATCCCGATTCGAAACGTTCCCAATCTTCCTTGGGCCGGTTGTAGGCGAGGTAGGCGGCACCGATGCCACCGACCCCTGCCAGGACCGAGATACCTGCAAGGACGGCGAACATGAGCCATCCGGCCGGTGGATGGAGTACCCGGACCCCCTCGAAGGCCGGCTCCAGGAAGTGTTCCAGGGTGAATCGGAGCGGTGTGTTGACGAGACCTCCAACCATGGTGAGGACGGCCAGAACCACAAGGGGAACGGTCATGACCCGTGGCCCTTCATGGGGGTGAGCGTCGTCGGCCCAGCGAGGCTCGCCGAGGAACACGAGGACCCACTGACGGGTCATGTAGAAGGCCGTGATGAAAGCGGTGATCAGCCCAACCAACCAAAGGACGGAAAACCACCCGCCACGGTTGAAGAGACTGCCCAGGATCTCGTCCTTGGACCAGAAACCGGCGAGAGGGGGTATGCCTGAGATGGCCAGTGTTGCGATACCCATGGTCACCGCGGTCACCGGCATCTTCTTGAACAGGCCTCCCATCTTGCGCATGTCCTGTTCGTCGTTCAGGGCATGGATGACCGCCCCCGCACCGAGGAACAGAAGGGCCTTGAAGAAGGCATGGGTCATCAGGTGGAAGATCCCGGCGACATACGCGGTGGCTCCCACCGCCATGAACATGTATCCGAGTTGAGACACCGTCGAGTAGGCCAGGACCTTCTTGATGTCGCGTTGGGCGAGGGCGATCGTCGCCGCCCAGATGGCCGTCGCCGCACCGACAGTGGCGATGGTGACCTGTGCGGTTGTCGAGAGTTCGATGATCGGGGCAGACCGGGCGATCAGATAGACGCCGGCTGTGACCATGGTGGCGGCGTGGATGAGGGCCGAGACGGGAGTCGGGCCCTCCATGGCGTCGGGAAGCCAAACGTACAGCGGGATCTGGGCGGACTTGCCTGCGGCCCCGAGCAGCAACAAGAGACCCACCGCGGTCGCCAGACCGGCACCGAGTTGGCTGGCCTCCCCGAAGATCCCCTCCATGGACAGCGTCCCGAAGACGGCGAACAGGATCATCATTGCGACCAACATCCCGAGGTCACCGATCCGGTTCACCACGAACGCCTTCTTGGCGGCGCCCGCTGCCGACTCCCCGGTGAACCAGAACCCGATCAGCAGATAGGAACACAATCCCACCAACTCCCAGCCGAGGAAGAGCATGGCGAAGTTCCCGGCGAGAACCAGTGTCAGCATCGAGGCGGCGAACAGATTCAGGTAGGTGAAAAAGCGATGGAATCGGTCGTCGCCGTGCATGTAGCCAATCGCGAACGCATGGATCAGGGCGCCCACCCCAGTGACCACGAGTGTCATCAGTGCAGCCAACGGATCCCAGAGGATCTCCAGATTGGCCCCGATCGCCGGCATCCACTCCCAGAGCAGGATGCCCTGCCCGTGGTCGGTCCCCTGTAAGAAGGGCAGTGTGGCCACCAGGGCGACCGCGAAGGCTCCAGCGATGGCAAGACTGGCGACCACCCCGGGCAAGGGCGCCTTGAGGAATCGCCCGAAGAAGTGAAGGAAAACCGCTCCGGCGAGTGGCAGAGCGATTACCAGCCAGATGTACTCGGTGATCACCCTTGCATCTCTCCCAGATCATCCACCGAGGCGGTTGAACGAAGTCTGAAGATCGAGACGATGATGGCCAGACCGACAACTACTTCGGCGGCGGCCACGACCAGAATGAAGAAGACCGCAACCTGACCGTTGATGTCGTTCATGGCCCGTCCTGCCGAGATCAAAGTCAGGTTTACCGCGTTGAGCATCAGTTCGATGCACATGAACATGACCAGCACACTGCGTCGCATGAGGAGACCGACCGCACCGATTCCGAAGAGACTGGCGGCCAAGGCCATGTACCACCCGGGGTCGACCATCAGGTGTCCCTCCGCCGGTAGTGGGCAAGGGCGACGGCACCGGCCGCAGCGATGGTCAACAGCAGGGCAGTGGCCTCGAAGGCGAGCACCCAATCGGTGAACAACGGCTCGGCTATGGCCTGGATGGTGCCGTTGGTCAGGTTCGGGTTCGGGCTGGCAACGGCCGCCGGAACCCAGACGAAGCTCCCACTGAAGGTCACCGCAGCAGCGAGGACCACTATCAGCAATCCCACACCGAGGATGAGCGCCCTCTGGTGGGGCAACTGCTCGTCACGGACTTCGCTCTTGTCGACCCCTATCAACATGATGACGAAGAGGAACAGGGTCATTACCGCCCCGGCGTAGACGATCACCTGGACTGCCGCCACGGCATGGGCCAGATGGACCACATAGAGGACCGCCACCGAGAATAGTGTCGCCAGTAAACCCATGGCCGAGTAGACCGGGTTGCGGGCGAGCACCACAGTCAGCGCACCGGCGATCGCTCCGGCACCCATCAAGACGAAGAGGACAGCCTCAACCATCGCTGTCGTCCTTGGACCGGTCACCGACTTCCTGCGAGGGTTCCGGTGACCAATCGCCCCGTCCGGGGGTACCACGCCACATGACAGTCCCTTGATACGAGGCCAAACCGGAGGGTGCTGTTGCCCGTAGCCACCCGTCAGCCGTGTCCAGCTCTGCCAGGTCGGCAAGCGAGTCCTCGGGGAACATATGGGGGACCCGTCCCTTCTCGTCCATCAGCAAGGTCTCCTTGGTGTAGATGGCGTCCTCACGGTTGGTCGTCGACATCTCGAAGAGGTGGGTCATTGTGATTGCCTCAGTCGGACAAGCCTCTACACAAAGACCGCAGAAGATGCACCGCAGCAAGTTGATCTCGTATACGAAACCGAACCGTTCGCCCGGTGACACCGGGTTCTCCGGGTCGTTGTCCTGACCCCGAACATAGATACAGTCGGCCGGACACGCACCGGCACAGAGCTGACACCCGATGCACTTCTCCATACCGTCCGAATAGCGGTTGAGGACATGTCGCCCATGGAACCGCTGCGGCTTCTCACGCATCACGTCGGGGTATGGGGTGGTCACCATCTCACGGCCGGTGATGGTCCGGAGCATCGTCCCACCCGTGACCCGAAGGCCTTTTATCAGTTCTGCGAGCACACCCATAGCTTCAACTCCAGGGAAGACCGAATTGTCGGATACCCATGACCACTGTCGACACCATCAACCAGATGAGAGCGGTCGGGATCAGACCCTTCCAGCCCAAGACCATGAGCTGGTCGTATCGGAGCCGGGGCAGTGTGGCCCGGATCCAGATGAACAGGAAAACGATCAGATACGTCTTCATCAGAAACCAAAGGGTGGGGAGGACCGCCGAGACCAACCCGGGAACGATTCCTTCGAGGGTGGGGCCGTTCCACCCCCCGAGGAAGAGGGTGGCCGCTACCGCCGACATCGAGAAGATGTTGATGTACTCGGCGAGGAAGAACATGGCGAATCTCATACCGGAATACTCGGTGTGGAATCCGCCCACTATCTCCTGTTCGGCTTCGACCAGGTCGAAGGGCGCCCTGTTGGTTTCGGCGACGATGGCAATGAAGAAGATGACGAAGGCGATGATCTGGGGGAAGATGTTCCATCGTGGAACCCAGGCGAAGATGGGCAGGATGTCACCCCAGTTGCCGCTCTGCCGGGCCACGATCTCGTTGAGTGACAGAGTTCCACCGTCACCCTGGGTGGCGCTGAACACCACCACCGAAACCATCGCCAAACCCATCGCCGCCTCGTAGGAGATGGCCTGGGCGGTTGCCCTGACACCGCCGATCAGTGGGTACTTCGAGCCGGACGACCACCCGGCCAGCACCACCGCGTAAACCGCCAACGACGACATGGCGAGGATGAACAGCAGTCCGATGTTCAGGTCGGCCCCCTGGAGAGCGACCTCCTGGCCCCCGAGCGTGAACGGACGGCCCCACGGGACCATCATGAAGATGAGGAAGGCGGGCACGACAGCCAGGAACGGCGCCAGGATGTACATGCCCAACTCGGCCTTCCGTGGCGTTATCGATTCCTTGAAGAACAATTTGAGGCCGTCGGCGACAGTCTGGAGGATCCCCCATGGCCCGGCCCGGGACGGACCGATCCGACTCTGCATGTCGGCCAGCACCTTGCGCTCCAGCCAGACGTTGACCAAGGTGACCGTCATCAGCAGGCCGAAGGTGAGCAGCACCCTGAGGAGCACGATCCCGATCTCTGCCCAGGTCATTTGACCACCGTCACTCGTACCACCGGGTCGGTCCCCAGCTTCGTCGCCCCCCGTTGATTCAGCGGCACGTATACGACACCGGGCGGTGTCCCGTCGTCGATCACCGCGGAGAACTCTCCCTCACCCGTCGTGGTAACCAGGTGGACCGACGCTCCCTGACGGACCCCCAGTCCCGGAGCATCTCCAGGGTTGATATGGGCGACAGGCCCGGGGCCAAGTCCCGCCAGGGACGGTGAGTGACGGAGTCGAATCCCGAAGTCATACATCACTCTCGAGGTGTGAAGCGTCAATTGCGCCTGGGGTGGCCGATTGCCGGAAAGAACCACCGGGATGTAGGTCAAGGGCTGGGAACCACCTTCAGGCACGATGACACCGTTGCGGTGTTCCCAGTCGAGGGAGTCCCAGGTGATTCCCGCATAAGCCGGTGCCACCGCCGTGATTTCCTTCGCCGCGATCTCCGCCGTTCCCAGACCCAACTCGAAGCCCATGAGGGAGGCGATATCGGAAAGGGCGGCCCGATCGGATCGCGCCTGACCGGGCGCCGGCTTCACCTGATTCACCTTCTGGACCCGCCCCTCGCAGTTGGTGATGGTGCCCTCTGACTCAGTCAGAGTCGCGGCGGGGAGAATGACATCGGCATGCT
This sequence comes from Acidimicrobiia bacterium, assembly GCA_041747855.1. Lineage (GTDB taxonomy): Bacteria > Actinomycetota > Acidimicrobiia > Spongiisociales > ZC4RG35 > ZC4RG35. Next base: position 6,888 of record JBGTEJ010000088.1, read on the forward strand.
GGTTGGAGTCGTGGATGAAAGTGTCGATCGAGATCAGATACTCGGCCGACTCGAGCGCCTCAGCCGCCAGCCGGTGGTCAGGGAAGTCTCCGACCGGGTCGGCGCCAACCAGCAGGAGGGCACGGATGTCACCGGATTCGAGACCTTCAAGCATCGACCCGGTGTCACGACCCGGCTTGCTCGGGACGTCACCCCACACCGCCATCAGCGCTCCGGCACCGGCGGAGTCGACGGCCACCCTGCCCGGGAACAGGTTCGGGGCCACACCCATGTCGAGGGCTCCGTAGCTATTCGCCCTCGAGATGAGTGGGAGCAGACGGGCCTGAATGGCGGTCTGACGGATGTACGCGGCGACCGATTCAGCCAGCTTGGGGTCGTCGGCGAGGTTGGCGGCACCGATGAGGGCAACCACCCTGCCCGTGAGCATTTCACCAAGTTCCGGATGCTCCCCTGCCATGATCTCCTCGAGAAGCCCGAATCCCCCACCCGGCCGATATTGCAACTTGAGGCTGGCGCGATCGTCCAGACCGGTCCTCCTTGGGTGGATGACAATCAGTCTGACTCCCAGCTCCTGTGCGGCGCGGCGCACCCGCAGATAGAGCGTCGGGTATTCCTCTTTGAGATCCGGCCCCCACACCAAGATGGTGTCGGCAGTGTCGAGATCGTCGATGGTGGCACGGTCAGCTGTGGCCGCCAGAAGATGAGATGACAGCGCCTGGTCGGTCCGGCAATCGATGTTGTTCGTCCCGAGGACGACCCTGGCGAACTTTGACAAGGCATAGGCGTCCTCGTTGGTCCCCTGGGCGCCGCCGATGACGGCGAGGGCCCCTCCACCGTCCTCGCCCTTGATCAGGTCAAGACGATTGGCCACGATCTCGAGGGCCTCCCGCCAGCTCACCTCCTCGAAGTCTCCCTCGCGTCGGACCAAGGGTTTTGTCAGGCGGTGTTCAGAATCCAGGTACTCGAAACCGAACCGGGCCTTGTCCGACAGCCAGCCGTGATTGGTCTCCGGATTGTCGACACCGGTGTACCGGAGAACCTGGTTGTGACTGGCATGTACTTCGATCCTCGGGTGGGCGGTGTCGAACAGGGAACTGCTCTCGACCTTCACCAGGTCCCAGGGGCGAGCCTTGAAACGGTAGGGCTTGGCGGTGAGGGCCCCCACCGGACAGATCTGAACTGTGTTGCCTGAGAAGTAGGAGGAGAACGGAAGATCGGGGAAAGTGTTGATCTCGGTCTGATTCGCCCTCTCCTTGAATTCGATCAGCGGATCACCGGAGATCTCGTCGGAGAACCTGGTGCATCGGGCGCACAGGATGCATCGTTCCCGGTCGAGAAACACCAGGTCCGAGATGGGGATGGGCTTCTCGAAGGTCCGCTTGATCTCGACGAAACGACTCTCGCCCGGACCGTATGCAAACGCCTGATCCTGGAGTGGGCACTCACCACCCTTGTCGCATACGGGGCAGTCGAGGGGATGGTTGGCGAGGAGGAACTCGAGGATCGCCTCCTGGGCCTTCTTGACATCGTGGTTCAGGGTGTCGACCACCATCCCATCGGCAACGGTGTTGGTGCAGGCGGTGATGATCGCCGGCCCCCTGGGGGTCTCCACCTGCACCAGACACATCCGACACATCCCGACCGGCTTCATCCGTTCGTGCCAGCAGAACCGGGGAATGTAGGTGCCGTGATCCTGAGCCGCCTGGATCAGGAGTTCACCCGACGGGACCTGCTTCTCGACACCGTCGATGGTGATGGTGACCATTTCGGGTGTCGGCTGCGGGGTCGTCACTCTTCCTCCCCGCTGGTATGAGTGGACTCTCCGAACGGGCAGTGCCCGAGTTCGACATGACGGTCGACCTCGTCCCGGAAGTAGTCCTTGAGGGCCTTGATCGGTGACACCGCGGACGGTCCGAGGGGGCAGATGGTGGTCATCTTGGGTGGCCAGCCGAGACCGATGCTGATGCCGTCGCTGACGTCGATCAACAGGTCGAGGTCGACCGCCCTCCCGCTTCCCTCCTCAATCCTTCTCAGGATCATCTCGAGCCAGGTAGTGCCCTCCCGACAGGGTGTGCACTGGCCGCAAGACTCGTGGGCGAAGAATCTGACGATCCTCTCCGCCGCCCTGACCATGCAGGTGTCCTCGTCCATGACTATCACAGCACCCGATCCGAGCATCGAGCCTGCCCCGGCCGTGGCCGCGGCGGTGATCTCGAGGTCGAGATGATGCTCGGGGACGAACCAGGGAGCGGATGCCCCACCCGGGATCCATGCTTTCAAGGCCTTGTCGCCTTTGATGCCCCCACCGACCTCGTAGATGAGCCGACGCCATGTGATCCCGTGGGGTAGCTCGTAGTTGCCTGGCTTCCGGACATGACCGGACAGACACATCATGAAGGTCCCGGTGTCCGTTGAGTCTGATATGCCGGCGAACCCGGCAGCCCCCATCGAGAGCACATGCGGGAGGTTGGAGACCGTCTCCACGTTGTTGACGATGGTGGGTGCCATGTAAAGGCCTTTGGCAGCCGGGAAGTAGGGCGGTTTCAGTCTGGGCTCACCCCTGAACCCTTCCAGGGAGTTGAGGAGGGCGGTCTCCTCACCACAGATGTATGCCCCCGCCCCGAGATGGATGGTCACTTCCAGATCGTGATCGGATCCGAAGATCCCCTTGCCGAGGTATCCGGCCGCGTACGCCTCGTCGACTGCTGTCTGGACCCGGCGGGCCGGTTTCGAGTATTCGCCTCTGATGTATATGAAAGCGTGTCGAACCTCGTTGGCGATCGAAGCGATGATGATCCCCTCGATCATCTGATGCGGGTCGCGCTCGAGGAGTTGACGATCCTTGAAGGTGCCCGGCTCCGACTCGTCGGCGTTGACCACCAGATAGGACGGTCGAGGCTGGGCCAGGAAACTCCATTTCAGCCCGGCCGAGAAGCCTGCCCCACCACGTCCGAGCAGACCTGACGCTTTCACCTCTTCGACCAGTTGCTCACGGCTGAGGTCCATCGCCCTCCGGACCTGGTCATAGCCGCCTGTGGACAGGTACCGGTCCAGGGTGTGTGAATCGGCCGGATTCTCGACCATGCGTCTGGTGACCACGAGTTGACTCATGGTTTGCCCTCATCGCCAACGGTGCCAAGTGGCTGGAAGGCGGGGAACGGGCCGACCGCCCCTGCTTCTTCGCGTATCGCCCAGTCGAACGATTGGCGACCACCGAACAACCCCTGCATCTCATCGCAGTTCACTACTTCGGGACGGGCGTCCTTGAGCCATCGGACCAGCGAACGCGCTTTGTCGGGGGTGACCCCCTCGATGGTCTCGTAGTTGACCTGTACCGCCACCGCACCACCGCACGCCCCGATACATTCGACATGCTCGACCGAGACCAGCCCTTCATCGTCGGTCTCCCCATGGGGAACACCCGACTCGTCTTCGATGGCGTGGAGCACATCGTCGCCTCCGAGCAGCATGCAGCTGATCGAAGTGCAGCACGAGACCAGGTATTTGCCGGTCCGCTCCCGCTTGTACATGGTGTAGAAGCTGGCCACTGCCTGGACCTGTGCCTCGGTGATCCCACACCAGGCCGCCACCTCGGTCATCCCCTGTTCGGTCAGATAACCGTCTTCGGCCATGGCCAGATAGAGCAAGGGCATGACGGCGGAGCGCCTTTGCGGATATCGGGCGATGATCGCCCTGGCACGCTCCTGGGTGGCCGCCGGCCAGTAGCTCAACGGTCGACATCCCCCATGACGGGGTCCATGGAGGCGATGGTGGCGACGGTATCAGCCATGAGGCTGTCGGCCATCGTGATCGGGAGGCCCTGGAGGTTGTAGAACGAAGGCGCCCTGGTGTGCATCCGATATGGCCTGGCCTCACCGTCGGACACCAGGTAACAGCCCAACTCCCCACGTGGAGACTCGATCGAGACATAGGTCTCACCAGGGGGCACCTTGAAACCCTCCGTGAACAGCTTGAAGTGGTGAATCAGGGCTTCCATCGACTCGTCGATGCGGGCCCTGGGCGGGGGTGTGATCTTCCTGTCGGCGATCCGGTAGTCACCTTTGGGCATGGTGTCCATGACTTGCTCGACGATCTTCAGCGACTCCCGTATCTCTCCGATCCGCACCCGGTAGCGGTCGTAGACATCTCCCTCAGTGCCGGTGACGACATCGAACTCGTACTGCTCGAGACCCGAGTAGGGGAAGACCTTGCGGATGTCCCAGTCCAGCCCGGTCGCCCGGAGTGCCGGGCCGGTGATGCTGTTGGCCAGGGCCTCCTCGGTGGACATGACACCTACGCCTTTGGTGCGTGCCAGCCAGATCGGGTTGTTCTCGAGCAGATCGTCGTATTGGGTCAGCCGCTGGGGAATGTCCTCGAGGATCGCCCCGACATCGTCCTTCCATCCCGGAGGCAAGTCGGCGGCAACACCACCTGGACGGATGTAGTTGTGGTTCATTCGAAGACCGGTGGTCTTCTCGAAGAAGGCGAGGATCGACTCCCGCTCCCTGAACCCATAGATCATCATCGAGATCGCCCCGATGTCCATCCCGTTGGTGGCGGTGGCCACAAGATGTGAGGAGATCCGGTTGAGCTCGGTCATCAGCACGCGGATGGCGGCGGCTCTGGGGGGGACTTCAACGCCGAGCAGTCTCTCCGCGGCTAGCGAGAAGGCCAGCTCACAGTGGAGCGGGGCCAGATAGTCCATCCTGGTCACGTTGGTGGGACCCTGACCGAAAGTGAGCTGCTCGGCTGTCTTCTCCATGCCGGTATGGAGATATCCGATGATCGGCTTCGATCTTCGAATCACCTCACCTTCCAGTTCGACCTGGAGACGGAGCACACCATGGGTCGACGGATGCTGGGGCCCCATATTCAGGATCATCCGCTCCTCGTCGGGCACCTCGTCGTCGAAGAGGTAGTCATCGTCGACCACACGACCGTATTGCTGGTCGAGACGGGCCTCGGTTTCGGTTCGTCGGATCTCCTGGGCACCTTCGTCGGTCGGGCTGAACTCCGGCTCTTCGGTGCCTGCCACCCAGAGATCGAGCTTGGTCGTGTCTTCGCCCATGTCAGGTCACCTGCGGGGAGGCTTTGAATTGGACAGGAACCGAGCCGACCCCGAAGTCTTTGCGGAGGGGATAACCCTCCCAATCGTCCGGCATCAGAATTCGGGTCAGATCGGGATGACCCTCGAACACGATCCCGAACATGTCGTACACCTCCCGCTCACCAAAACCTGCCCCCGGCCATATTGGTGTGATCGAAGGGACCGCGGGCTGGTTGCGATCGATCCCGGTTGTCATCCGCAGCCGGGTTCGGTGTTGGACGGAGAGGAGATTGACCACTAACTGAAAGCGCTCCGGTCTGGCCCGCATCCAGTCGACGGCGGTCACATCCACACACATCTCGAATCCGGAGTCGCGGGCAGCCTCGGCAAAGGGAAACCAGGATTCGGTGGGGACCACGGCGACGTCCTGACCATGGGAGACCTCCCAATTGACCCCGTCGAATCGGGTGGAGAGGGTTTCGAGGATCTGGTTCATCGGCTGATCTCACCCGACATGATCTTGTCGTGGAGGGTGAGGATCCCGTGCATGAGGCTCTGCGGGCCAGGCGGGCACCCGGGCACGTAGATGTCGACCGGGACGATCTGGTCAACACCCTGCACCAGGGCATAGTTGTTGAACATGCCACCGGTCGAGGCGCAGGCACCCATGGAGATCACCCATTTCGGCTCGGGCATCTGGTCGTACACCTGTCTCAAGACGGGGGCCATCTTCTGGCTGACACGTCCGGCGACGATCATCAGATCAGCTTGCCGGGGTGAAGCCCGAAAGACTTCCATACCGAATCGGGCCAGGTCGTAGTGTGCTGCCCCGGTGGCCATCATCTCTATGGCGCAGCAGGCGAGTCCGAAGGTGGCAGGGAACATCGAACGGGTGCGTGCCCACCTGGCGGCCTTGTCGAGGGTCGTGGTCAGCAGGTTGCCGGGTGCGGTGACTGCCATCAGACCACCTCGTCCGTCACCGGCACATACCGGGCTCGCCGTTTGACATTCCAGTCGAGGGCCCCCCGCTTCCACACATAGAGCAGCGTTTCCAGGACGAAGAAAGTGAAGATCAGGATCGCCGCCACCCCGTACCACTCCAGTTCGATCCAGATCACGGCCCATGCGAACAGGAAGATGATCTCGATGTCGAAGATCACGAACAGCATCGCCACCAGGTAGAACTTGACCGGGAATCTCTGCACCGGTTCTACCTCTGGGACGATCCCACTCTCGTAGGGGTCGAGCTTCTCAGGGGTCGGGTTATCGGGACTCACCAGTCTCGAGGCCAACAGGGAGACCGCTACGAAAGCTGCGGCCAACACCAACATGACGGCTATTGGCAGATATTCGCCCAGAGTCACGTTCGGAGCATAGAGCGGGGTCGGAGCGCCTACTAAATCGCTTCAGAGGGCCTCCGCCTAACCTTCCCGGGTGCCCGAACCAGGTCTTGAGCCCTCCTCTCACAACACGTATGACTTCGAGACGACCCAGTTCAGGATCGACCTGCCACGGCAGGACGACGCCGTCGAGATCTTCAGGTTGGTCGGAGGGGCCGACAGGGATGCGGTCTGCGCCACCTTGGTGTGGGACGGGCCAGACGATGTCGAGAACATCGAATGGTGGATCGACCGCTGCAATCAGGCGACATTCGAAGATTGGGGATTCCACTGGGTGGTCCGTGATCGGGAGGGAGCGTTGACCGGATCAGTAGGGACCCCGCTAGGGGCGGTTGGAACCCGCCCCAGGTCGGAAGGGGTGGCCGATGTCGGCTACTGGATCGGGAGGCCCTACTGGGGGATGGGAGTCATGAGCGAGGTCTTGCCCGCTCTGCTCGGTCTGGGTCTCGACAGACTCGGATTCATGACCATGGAAGCCGACGTGTTCGCCAACAACGTGCGGGGCCGTCGACTGGTGGAGAGGGTGGGGATGACCGAGGAAGGGGTGACCGACAAGGGACACCTGAAGCAGGGCGTTTGGGTCGACGTGGTCCACTATGCGATGTCCGCCGAGAGGTGGAACCAGCTCGGGTCTCGGACTTCAGAGAGTGGCTCAGGAGGTCGGTAAGGCCCGAACAATGCCGGCAAGAGCGTCGTAGGCCCTTTCCCCGATGTGCTTCTCGTCCTCGTCGAGGAGGTTCGACATGACCTTGAGGGTCCACTCCATCAACGGTCGGTTGCGGAGACCGGTATGGGCCAACGCACGCATCACCGGGGGGTTGCCGATCACCTTCACGAAGATCCTGGCCATCTTGTAGTAGAGCCCGAACTCGTCTTCGAGTCGCTGTGGGTAACGACGGAGCAGCCCCAGGTCGTCCTTGGTCAGTGCGTCTCCCACATAGTCAGCGGCCATCCGCCCGGTCTCGTATGCGTAGGAGATGCCCTCACCGTTCCAGGGGTTGATCGCCCCTGCGGCATCACCCACGGTTATCCAGTTGGACCCGACCAACGGCCCCCGGGAGTAGGACATGATCAGCTTCCCACCGACCGGCTTGGTCAACCGGGTCTCCTCGGATATCCCCCAGTAATCGGGGGCGGTGGCTGCGTAATCGTTCATCATGTTGGTTGTGTTCACGGTCTTCCACCTCTTGAAGGTGGAGAGGAGGCCGACACCGACATTGATCGAGCCGTCCCCGAGTGGGAACACCCATCCGTAGCCGGGCATGGTCGCCCCCGAAGAGTCCCTCAGGTCCAACTGACTCTCCAGGAAGCGATCGGAGGATCTGGGTGACGAGTAGTAACCGCGTGCCGCAAGTCCAAGCGGGTAATCCTTTCGCCGGGCCGTCCCCAGTTCACGACCGAACCGGTTCATCGACCCATCGGCGATGATCGTGATCTTTGGGGTGACCGTCTCGGTGGTCCCGCCGTTGGCGAGAGCGACCGACGTGAGCACCCCGTTCTCGATCACCGGGGTGGCCGTGGTCTTCTCCCTGATCAGCACGCCTTCCTTCTCGGCGAGACGGGCCACCTGGGAGTCGAGATCGGACCGCCGGATGACACCACCCCAATTGGGGTAGCGGCTGTGCTCGGGCCAGGGAAGTTCGAGCATCAGGTCGTCACCGGCGTAGGAACGGAGACCATCGATCCGGTGGAACTCGGGCACGGAGAAGTCGAAGCCCATGTCGGTCAGGTGGTAGATGGCGCGGGGGGTGAGACCATCACCGCAGGTCTTATCCCTCGGGTACTCCTTGGCCTCGACCATGGTGACCTGGTGCCCTGCTCGCGCCAGCCAGAAAGCGGCAGCGCTGCCCGACGGGCCACCACCGACCACGAGAACTTCAGGTGGGTTCATGTCAGGAACGGAGAGTAGAAGGTTCTCCCTGTTGTATCGTCGCCGACGATGAGCAGCCTCTCCAAGGCGACGGTCACAAGACTTCCGAGATATCTGCGGTTGCTGGACGACAGTGGTCAGTCTCAGCGAACGGTCAGTTCGGACGAATTGGCCGAGGCTGCCGGAGTCAACGCGGCGAACGTCAGGAGGGACCTGGCCGCACTCGAATTCCAGGGGACTCGTGGGGTCGGCTACGTGGCTTCCGATCTCCGAGACCGCATTCGCAGGGAGTTGGGGATCGAGAATCGACGGCGGGTTGGGATAGTCGGCGCCGGCAATCTGGGCACGGCACTGGCCAAGTACTCGGGACTCTCCAAGCGTGGGTTCGACGTGGTGGCCATCTATGACATCGACGTACAGCGAATCGGAGAGAAGGTGTCAGGGGTCGCCGTCCGCAGCCTGAAGACGATGGGTGACGACCTGATATCGGGGCTCTTCGACATGGCCATCCTCGCCGTCCCTGCGAGCTCAGCCCAAAAGGTCGCCGACACTCTCGTACATGCCGGCGTCAAGTCGATCCTCAACTTCGCACCGATCCGGGTCAACGTTCCGGAGACAGTTGCCGTTCGTCAGGTCGATCTTTCCAACGAGCTCCAGATCCTCAGCTACTACGGCTGACGCTCCGTTACACGATATCGGAGTGGTCGCGTTACCCGCTCAGCGAATCGGCTTCCTGGGACTGCTCATACTGGTGGAGGGCGGTCAGAAAGGCGAGAAACAACACCAGGCTCACCAGCAGCCAGGTGATGGGGATGATCCGTACTTCGAAGGCGTTGAGCCCTTCGATGTTCTGGGGGGCCGGGCCACGTGGGGCGTAAACGACGAACAGCATCGAACTGATCGCCAACCACCCGAAAGTGGCGGACCCGGTGATGAGGAACCCCAACTTCTTCCCGAGGTTGGTGTAGTTGAAGAGGTACTGGGAGCCGATGAAGAGAAGGACCGACACGAGCGTGAGAATGATCCCGGTGATGAACATGTTCGCCGAGAGCAACGATCTGAAGAGTTCACGGAACATCTCTCACCTCACTCCCGCCAGGTTGCCACTTCTCAGGTAGGCGGCGATCAACTCGAGGTCGGACCGGCTCAACGCGCCACCGAATCCGGGCATCCGACCGGAACCGAAGCCGTTCAGTCCATAGGGCGTCTCAGCCACCGAACCGTTGATCAGGAACTCGACAAGGGAGTCCGGGATACTCGGGTCGGTGGGAGGCTCACCGAATTGAACCACCGGGCGACCGTCCCAGAGCGCCGGGCCGAATCCCCCAGAGCCGACTTCTTGGGCGAAAGGCAGACCGGCACTGAAGCTCGAGGTGTGGCATCGGGCACAGTTCGCCTGGAACAACCCAACGGCTCTCGCTGCCTGCTCCTGTGAGACTCCCATGGTGGCGGCCACTCCATCGATATCGATGTCCCAGGAGCGGTCCCGCTGTGCCTGACGGAGGAAGGCCAGACCTGCCTCCTCCTGTGGTCTGATCCGATCTTCATTCTCGACCAGCACTCTCTTGATGATGGTGACGGATTCGAGATTCCCGACCAGAGATGTTGCGCTCCTCAGATCCGCAACAGCGGTGACCGATTCGGCGTTCGTCGGGCTCAGTGCGACCAGGCCCAGACTTCTCGGGACGGTGGCGTTGGCCGCTTCGGCAAGCAGGGCGTTGATCTGGGTCTCGACCGTATCGGGTATACCGTCGCCGTCACCGTCATCTCCCGTCGCCCCTTCGATGATGGCCTCGAGACGGGCCATGTAGGTGACCAGTATTGGATCCCTCAGGGCCGCCTGGTCTAGTGCAGTCAGGTTCTGCAGGAGGATTTCGGGGTCGGGGTTGGCCGGATCAAGCACGACCGGTTCGAAGGCCCGGAAATAGGCGACCGCCTGAGCCGAGATCTCGGACAGACGGGTTTCGACCGCATCCGGAAGTCCGTCCCCGTCGGTGTCGAGACCAGAACCAGTGTTCAAGAGGCGACGGGCTTCCTCGGCGAGGGGACGGATGAAGGCGTAGTCCTCGGGGGCCTGGTCGATCTCCACGACGACCTGCTCCTGGCTGGCGATGGCGTTGATCATTGCCTGATCCGCCCCTGCCAGACGATCTAGTTGAACCTGAATGTTCGCCGCGGTGTCGGCGACGACGTCTTGCTGAGGCCGCTCCAAGGTCTTCAGGTAATTGACCACGTCGACGACCTGGAGTTCGTTCATGGGACCCCCACCAGCCAGGCCCCAAGGCGGCATCGGGGTGTTGCCCCGACCATAGGTGACCCAATAGTTGACCTCGTCCTCGGAGTATCTGAAGAAGACGTCATCGAGTGACGGTGCCTCCCAATCCACGGTGACACCGGACCGACGCTCAACATAGGTGGCCACCCCACCCGAACCGAGTGGTCCATGGCAAGCAAAACATCCGAATTCTTCGACTATGTGCTCACCCCGGGATATCGACGCTTCTGCGAACTCCTCGACGAAGCCTCCTTGACGACCCGGTTCGCCCAAGAAGTAGAGAGGAAGTGACACTGCCAGAAACCCGGCTGCCGCGATCGCCGCCTTCTGGCCGCGTTCTACCCGTCTTGTCTCCAACTGCTGGTCGTCGATCCCCGGCCTCAGGTTGGGAGCGACCTCCTCCCCGCCACGGTTGCGTAAGGCGGAGACGACGATGATGCCGAGCCAGGCGATCCCCGCAACGAGGGCGAGGACGGTGATGACTTCGGCGGTCATTCCTCAGGCGTCCTCGTCACCCACTGCGGCGCTGATGCAGTTGGGCCCTTGCGGGTAGTTGAAGGACAGATCACGGGCCCTCGGTGTTTCCAGGACGGAACCGGTCTTGATGATGAACCGGCCACCCACCACGTCGACCACGAATCGATCGAGGTTGCGGGGTGCCGGGCCGCCGAACCACTCTCCGATGGCATTGTATTTTGAGCCGTGGCACGGGCACTCGAAGCCGATCGATGTGGCGCACCAGGGCACCCGGCATCCGAGATGGACACAACGCTGAAACAGGGCCATGAGACCGCCCGCCTCGACACTCAGCCCGGCGAACTGCTCCGAGAGCGTGGTCGGCGCAGGCACCACATAGGCCCTCGCTTCAGGAACGAACACCGGGGCCACCGAACCGTCGGGGGCTACGACCATCGTCTGTAGATCAGCCAGGGCCCCGGCATCGACATCGGTTCCGAAACCACCCGTCAGCTTTGGCCACATCATCGCCAGGGAACCCATGCCCATCAGTCCCAGGAACGAGAAGAATGTGGCGCCGATCGCCCGGTTGAAGAACTGTCGGCGGGTTACCCCGGCCTCCTCGGGAGAGACTTCGATGACACGTTGTGTCTCAACGACCCGGACACCCGATGGCGCAGGTTCGGTCGCTTCGACCTCAGTCTCCAAGGGTTCTTCTTCCACGGCCGACACCTCTTCGGCGACGGGAGCCAACGCCACACCGGCCATCGAGCGGTCGGCGCGTCTGGTCTCGGCTGAGACCCCGGCCCCGGAGTCGACCGGCTTGACCGCCTGGGACCGTCGGAAGGCGATGGTGAAAGCCCCGATCGCACCCAGGATGGCGAACACCGCAACTGCGAGCAGGATCATGTTGGCGAACGTCATTCGAAATGCACCCAATCGAGTATGTCGTCGAAGAACACCCCGTCCCTCCACGGGTAGGAGAAGTTGAAGCCTCGCCCCCTGAAGAGGACGCCGAAGATGGTCAGGACTGCTGAGCCGGCAAGGAACACCGAGTAGAGGGCGATGGCGAACTTGCGGTCGCTGGGCCTGGTCGACGGGTTCTTGTCGATGAAGGGGACGATCATCAGACCCACCAGCCCGGCAAAGCCCGGGATCATCACGCCGGCGATCTGCGGGTCGAAGTAGCTCAAGAGTTCCTGCAGACCGAGGAAGTACCACGGCGCTTTGGACGGGTTGGGAGTGTTGTTGATGTTGGCCGGGTCGAGGAGCGGTGAATGAATGATCACGGCCATGATCACCAGGATGGCGGTGATCGCCAACAACGCACCGAACTCCATGAGCATCAAATGGGGCCAGGTGTTGACCTTGTCAGCTGGCTCTGGCTTGACGTTCTGGATGGCCCTCGCCTTTACGACGGTGAGCAACCTTTGCGTCCGGACCCCTTCGGGCAGCCCGGCCGGTGGCGCAACCGGTCTGGCACTGACCATCGCCGCAACCCTGCCGGTACCGGGCCCGTTGCCACCATTGGTCGACGGGTCGGACGCGGGTCGGTCCTCCACCAAAGTGGCGACTGGGGCTGGCTCGGTCTCGGGTTCCGCGTCCGCCTCCGACTCGGTGGCGGACACCTGTTCGTCGAGAGGCTCGGCCACTTTGGGCTCCTTAGGTGGGACGTCCTGGACCATATCCGACTCGACCTCGACCTCGCTTGCTGCACCGGGCGGGGGAACCTCGTCTACGGGCTCGGGGTCGGGTTCGGGTGCCTCGGCGGAGATGGCCTCCTCGGGTCTGGGCTCAGGCAGAGCGAACTCGACGGGTGGGGCTTCGCCCTTCATCTCGGCGAGGATCCTTTCGACGGGAACACCGGTCGCCCTGGCCTTCGCCTCGGCGGTTCTTCTCAGAAGGTCTTCGGGTATCTCAACCATTTATAGCTCCTAGAGGGGTCCCGAGATGCCGCCGTCTTTGCGGACACGCCAGAAGTGGACCGCCATGAAGATCACGATGATGAACGGGAAGGCCAGTACATGAAGCACATAGAACCGCAGAAGAGTCGCCTCACTAACTTCGAGCCCGGCGAAGAGGAGGAAGGTGACCTGCTCACCCACCACCGGGGCGGCTCGACCCATGTTGCTCCCGACCGTCACTGCCCAGTAGGCCAACTGGTCCCATGGAAGCAGGTAGCCGGAGAAGGAAAGCAGGAGGGTGAGCAGCAACAGGATCACTCCGACCACCCAGTTGAACTCGCGAGGTGGCTTGTAGGCACCGTGATAGAAGACCCGGCTCATGTGGAGGAAGACTGAGAGCACCATCAGGTGCGCCCCCCATCGGTGGATGTTTCGCACCAGCGACCCGAAAGCCACATTCGTGGACAGTCGTTCGATGTCCTGGTAGGCCAACTCGGTGGTGGGCGTGTAATAGAACATCAGGAAGATGCCCGTGATAGTGAGGAGGATGAACAAGAAGAAGCTCAGTCCTCCCAGACACAGGGTGTAGGACAGCTTGACCCCGTGCCTCTTCACCTTCACCGGATGAAGGTGATAGAGGACATTGTTCATCACCACATAGGAGCGGTTCCTGGGACTGTCCTGATAACCCTGCTTGAAGGGGGAACCCGGTCGGAGGACCGCCTCCATGAGCTGGGAGGTGCGGAGCTTCTCACCCGCCTCCTTCGCCCGATCTTTCAGACCGACTCTGCCGTTGCCGTTAGCCAATGCTCACCCCTACCAGCGCATCCCGTACGAATACCCATTCTTGAAGTCTCGTTGCCCCGTGTCGAAATCCCAGGGACGACGATCGAGACCGAGCTCGGCGGCATTCTCGGCAAGAGAGCCTTCGAACTTCCCGAGAGATATCACCCCGGTCGGACATCTGTCTATGCACAACTGACACCGGGTGCACTCATCCTCATCCACGATAAAGAAACCGAAATTCTGTGCGTCATCGGCCGGGTGGTCGACATTGACTCCTTCTGAGATCGCATCCAGTGAGAGATAGAAGATGCACTTCCAGGGGCAGATGTCGACGCAACCCTCACAGAGGATGCATTCCGACTGATCGATGTGGAGGAACTGCTTTGGGCGTAGCTTGTCGGCGAAGTAGGTGCCCTCGACCACGGCCAGCTGATAGTCGTCCCGCATCGGGGGTGTCTCGTCTACCACTCCACGGGGCATCAGCGACCCCCTTTGATCAGCGGCCGACCGTAGGGCGACACTTGTGCTTCGGGGCGCGCCTTGGCGGGACGTCCCGCCTTCATCTTCTGAATCTGGAGTGCAAGCACGGCCGCCCCGATCAGCACCACGTGGTAGTACCCGACGTTGATGAGGTCCTTGATCGTTCCATAACTGATATCGACCTGGTTGCCGAGGACCAGGATGGGTGGGATCGTGACCGCCACCCGTTGTCCTGACCACACCAGGTCGGTCTGTGCGAAGTTGAGCCACTCGGAGGGAACCATTCCCATGTAGAAGACGAGGGCCACCCAGGCGATCATCGAGCCAACGATCGCCCTCGACCAGGTCATCCTCTGATTGAGCAACCATAGGAAGGAAGCGCCGACCAAGGCCAGGGTGGTTGCTCCCAGCACGATCAGGTATCCGGCGCCCTTCCAGTAGATGCCACGAGGGAACCAGTTGGCGAAATCGACTACATAGGGGACATCGACACCGTCGATTCGTTCGGTCAGTGGGAACGAGGACCAGTGGATCCAGAAGACTCCCAATGCCAGACCCATGAGTCCGAGGATGAGCAGGGTTGCCCCTATCGCCTTCCGGCGACTGTCGCTCAGCTCTGTAAGACGGTACATACTCTCGGGTCCAGGGAGTCTCGGTTCTGTGTTGGAGAGTTTCTACCACAAGGCGGCTTTGGTTCGGAACCTGACGGTCCAGGTTCTCGGTTCCACCACCCCTCGAGTCTCCGGCTGGCGAGCGGCTAAAAATCAACAACACGACGGGGCGGACATAACGGCAGGCCATGCGAACTGGGCGGTTATGCTCCCGCCGTCTCGGTTTCGCGTGAGGAAGACGGTTGACCGACAGCAGAACAGCTGACATTCGAGCCATTCTTGGTGGTGGCTCAGAAGAAGATCGGGTCGCTGCCACCCATTTCGTGGTGGGGGCACTATTCCTGGTTCTCGGGAGCCTGATGGCTGTCCTCGCCTTTGCCTCTCTTCGTTTCCCCGCCTTGATGCCGCTCAGCTTCGGGAGGTTCGAGGCGGTGGCCAACCTGACCTTGACCATCGGATTCTGTGTGATCTCTCTGGTAGGTGGGGTCTATTACGCCCTGCCCCGTTTGACCGGTACCCGTCTCGCCTATGGCAGGTTGGCCGGTCTAGGGCTGGCCGGAATGAGTGCCTTGGTCTTGGCTGGGGTCGTTGCGGTCTTCCTTGGGTTCGGCAGTGGACGTCAGCCGTTCGGGCTTCCCTGGTGGCTCGACATCCCGATGCTGGGTGTTCTGACCGTCCCGTTCCTGGTCACGGCGAGGACGATCAGCGCACGAAACGAGAAACACTCTTACGTGTCAATCTGGTTCATCCTCGGCGGGACAACCTGGCTACCCCTGCTCTATGCCGCCCACGTGGCCGGTCACGCCCCCTTCCTCGCCTCCTTGACCGTTGCCTTCTCCGACACATTCCTGGCGGCGGGGATCGTCACCATGGTGGTAATCACTCTCGGCACCGGTCTCTTCTATTACACGGTGGTGCGAGAACTCGACATCGCCCTGGCCAGCCGACAACTTGCCCTGGTCGGTTTCTGGTCCCTCGGTCTCGCCGCGGTCTGGTGGGGAACGGCCCAATTGATCTTCGGTCCAGGCCCTAGCTGGCTCGCTGGCACCGCGGCCGCCTTGGGCCTCGCCTTCCCGATCGGCGCACTGGCCAATGCGGCCAACGTCTCCATGACACTGGAACGCTCCTGGGGGGGACTCCGCGAACGGCCCGAGATAGCAGCCGGGGTGTACGGATTGTTCCTCGCGGTTGGTGTAGGGGCGATGGCGGCCCTTGCCGGATTCCGATCCATAGCGGCCGTCACCGCCTTGACCTCCTTCTGGGAGGGCGTCGAGTACGCCGCCGTGGCGGGGGTCGGCGTCCTGCTGGTAGCCGGGGTCACCATCCCTGCCTTACCCCGACTCATCGGTAGGGAGGTCCCCTCCCTTCGGACGTTGAGAAGGTTCATTCGTCTCACTCTCGTTGGCAGCATCGGCACCCTTCTCTTCATGACTGCGGCAGGCCTGCTCACCGGGTATTCATGGGTGGCCGGATCTAACAGCGGAGCGGACCCTGAACTCGGAGTCAGCTGGGGTGCAGCCACCGGTGCCAGCGTGGAGACCCTCCTGCTTTTGGCCCTCGTGACCGCAATCATCGGGTTCTTCGGCCACCTCGCCTACGCCGGCACCGTTCTCGGGACGGTCGTCAAGGGTAAGGCGGTACCACAAGAGGTCCTCGTACGGTTTGGGGAGTCATCCGATGAGTGAGCTTCTCGCTGCTGTCGCCGCTGCACTCGGCACACCGGAAGCTTTGGTCAAACGGGCTGCAGAAGCGCGGGCCGCGGCCACCGGTGCCAGCGTCGATGAGGTCCTCGGAGCCTGGGCTGGTGGCGGAAGTGTCAGCGCCCCTGCGCCTGCGGCGGCCACGCCCCAACCTGAGGAAGAGATGCCCCCGACAAGCGTCAGCAGTCCGAGCACCACCTCGGTCGATACCGAGTCGTCAGATCCTCAGCCTGAAACTGACCGCCCAAGTCCGACCGGTCCATCCCCTTCAGTGCCCGCCGGGCCATACAAACCCCCGGTCCTGGTCGGCGCGGTCGACAACCCTGCCCGTGTCCTTGCTGGCGTGATCGGATTGTTCCTGGTCGTGTTGCTGATCGGATTCGTTGGCCCGTCCATTCCCACGGAGAACATCGGGGCACGAACCAGCTATCTGGACCTAACGGAGACCGCCAGGAGTGGCCAGCACACCTATTCGACGCTGGGCTGCGCCGCTTGTCACACCCAGATGGTGCGCCCGGTGATCGCCGACGTCGGCCTGGGGCCGGTCACACTCAACGACACCAACCAGATCCTGGGCTTGCGCCGTTTCGGGCCTGACCTTTCCGATATTGGATCTCGGGCCACTCCACCGGAGATGGAACTGCTGGTCCGGGGCACTTTGACTCACCCCGGTCATAACCTGTCAGCTGACGACATGGCCTCCCTGATCGCCTACCTCGTCGCCTCGGACACTTCAGAGGAGGAAGGGTGATTTGAGCGAGTTTCTCAGCGCCGCATCGTCTGCCATGGGCATCCCCGAGTCCCTGGTACGAAGGGCTGCGGCTGCACGCGCGGCAGAGACCGGTATGACGGTCGACGATGTCATCAAGGCGTGGGCAGGTGGCGACGCGGTCAGCGTCTCCGCCCCCGCGGCTGCAGCACCACCCGCAGAAGAAGAGGCGGGTCCGACCGAGGCAACCGAACCTTCTCCGGTTCCGGGATCAAACGCGGAGTCGCCACCTTCGACGCCGACCGTGTCTGCTCCATCTTCCCCAATTGCGCCAGCAGCAGCGGGTGCCACCAGGGCACCCATGCCCACCGAGGTCGGCCCTCGTCAGGCTGCCCGCCTTCCCGAGGTGATAACCGTGCCAACGGCAGGCATTCGTGAGCGGACCAATTCCACGATCCCGAGATGGCTGACCAGCCTCTTGTTAGCCGCACCGCTCTTCGCTCTATTCGCGTTGGGCGGTCTTGCCACCGGCGAGTGTGGTCAGGCCACCGAGCTCCGGGTCGATGTGGTGACAGGTGACGTCATCAACTGTGACGGGTCGGAGTTCACCGGTTCGGGGGGGCCTGGTGGCGGGGTCGACTTCATCGCCCTCGGTGGCTCCATCTACGGAGGTACGGGCGCCAGCGGTGTCAATTGTGCCGGGTGCCATGGCGCCCAGGGTCAGGGAGTCGGGAACTTCCCGGCGATGACAGGGGTGATCACCACTTTCTCGTCGTGTTCCGATCACATCGAGTGGGTCACGCTTGGTGCGTCCGGCTTCCTGGCTGCGGGCAGACAGACTTATGGCGACACCGGTCGCCCGGTCAGCGCCATGCCGGCATTCGGCAACTCCTTGACCGAGGAACAGCTCGCTGCAGTGGTGGCCTTCGAGCGGGTTCGTTTCGGGGGGGCCGATCCTCAACAAACCGCCATCGATTGCGGGTTGGCCGAGGCCCCTGAGGGCGAGGATCCGGACGATGGGGAGGGCGATGATGGAGAGCCCGAAGCGGGCGACGATCCCGAGGCCAGGATCGTGAGGTTCATCGAGGCCTCTTCCACTCCCTGAAGAGCCTGACCAGTTCCGCTGTAGACGTCAGTTCCCCCTCAGCGATTACCGCTCCGTCAGGGGCGAGGAGCACAGGGATCCTCAACCCGTAGACACCCACAAGCCGATCATCCGAATCGATGTCAACCTCCTGGACCTCCAAAGCAGCACGACGAGCCGCCTTGCGGACATGACGCCGCGCTTCGTCACACAAATGGCATCCCTCACGGGTGAGAAAGTCCACCACCAAAGAATTCAAGTAACCACTCTCCGTGGTCGATAATGGAAATGCATGCAGGAAGGAGGGACCTCCGTAACCCGCATACCTAGGGCACGTTCGTCCCAGGTGTGAACGGATAGCCTCCCAGCCCGCCCCACGGTTGCGGAATCCTCCTTCGTGTAGTCAGGGCCCCGTTCGCGGGGCCCTGACACCTTTGTACGCTGCTGACCTGTGCGACCTGCCACCGCGATCATCATCGTCATCCTTCTCGCCCTGATAGTTGTCGCAGGGGTCATTCAGGTTTGGATCCTGCTCTTCTGACCAATGACACGGGGACACCGTCCCCAAGATTCAGGTCGTCATCCGCACGACCGTTCCTCACCCCCAAAGCGATCAGACCCGCCGAGTCGACGTAGATCAGGCCCTCTCCTTCCTCGACAGCCCCATAGGCAGTCGCCCACATGAGATTGTGAATAGTGGCCCCAACCTTGACAGTGACCACCGATCCTGGAGTCAGTCCGAGTGTCTCGAGGTCTTCGGGTGAGATGTTGGTCTGAGCGTTGCCGAATCGATCCACCCACCACACGGTCCCCGACACTGTGTTCTCCGAAACCTCAGTGAGCGGGAGCAACAAAGGGGTCAATTCGCTATCGGGGACTTCGGGGCCAAGATCGTCGAGGGTGGCTTCACCGGACGCCAGGAGTCCGGCCGCCGGTGCGAACAGATCCCTGCCGTGGAATGTGGCCCCTGGAGATGGAATCATCGCCTCCGGGTTCTCGATGGAGACCACCCGTGATGCTCCACCACACATCGCTACCGCCGGTGAGAGCAACCCATTGTCCGGTCCGACGAAGTAGCCCCAATCGGTGAGGGCGGCCAAGGCCTTGCGGGATGTCCCTACACCGGGGTCGATCACGGCCAGACAAACTCCCTCGGGGAGATACTGAATCGCCCTGGCCAATGACAACGCGCCGGCCCGAATGTTTCCCTGGGCGAACTCGTGGCCCACATCGATCACCTTCGACTCAGGTGACAACTTGGCGAGGACTCCATGGACCACGCCGACGGACTCGTCGTCACGACCGAAGTCGGATAGAAAGCTGACTGGCAGAGCCATACCGGGTGACGGTAGACGAGCCACCGACGCCTTCGTTCGGGGTCACTCCTATATTCGTGGTATGGCTGACCTGACACACGAGACCGTGGCAAGGACGGTGGCTTCCGGAGGGGTCTCGATGTTCATCGGGGGTCTGGACACCGGCAAGACCACCCTGGCCCTACAGGCGGCCGGACTGGCCCTGGCCTCCGGGAAGACCGCAGTCATCGTCGATGCCGACCTCGGCAACTCGACGATCGGCCCACCAGCATGTGTCTCCATCAAGGTCATCAGATCGAGCGAAGACCTACAGAGACTGGACGAGCCCGACTTCTTGCACTTTGTCGGGACCATCACACCTTCTCGCTTGGTCCTCCAGCAGGTGGTCGCCACGGCGGTGATGGCGCAACGCGCACGTGGTCTGGGTGATGTCGTCATCATCGACACCACCGCCGTGGCCTCGGGAGTGGCCGGGGAGAGTCTCAAATACCACAAGACGGAGTTGTGTCGACCGGACCGCATCGTCGCCCTCCAACGTGGGGAAGAGATGGAACCGGCTGTAGGCATGCTCCGACGCTTCCTCGGGGCCGATGTGACAACGGTCTCCACCGATCCCGGGATTCTTCCAATGTCGCCGGATGCTCGGGCCAAGCTGAGGGCGGAAGGCTTCGCCCGGGCCCTTCGCAAACCGCTCGAGCGGTGGAAAGTCAGACCGACGGTGTTCGCCCCCACCCTCCCTATAGGTCTGAACCTCGGACGACTCCACGGTGTACTGGTGGGTGTCCAGGGTGCGGACGGCGGATGCCTCGGACTGGGCGTCCTCAGCTACCAGGACGACACCCTTCGCGTAGAGACGAATGTCGGCGAGGGGATGACCGGTCTCCGTCTGGGTTCTATGCGGCTCAACACTGAGACCTACGAACTACAGATGCTCAATCTCAGGGAAGTCATGTTCGGGGTCTGACCCTGCCGATCTCCTCCAACTTCCTCTCCTGAGTCCCGAAACCCACCCGCGGGGGTCAAGCCGAATCGGGGTTCTGCCGATAGATACCCATGCTAGGAAAATGGCGGTGGGTGTCGATTGCGACAGTCATCTCGTTGCTGACTCTGGGTTTAGGGACCGTGGCCTCAGCCGACCCGTCCACAGAGGACATGTTCCTCTCCCAGATCAACGCCTCCCGCGCCGCGGCTGGCAAGGCGCCGTTGACCGTAGACGGCAATCTCCGCTCCTACGCGAGGAGTCACAGCCAGTTCATGGCCGACGGGAACTGCCCCCCGAAATCTGACGGCTCTCCGGCCAGCATCTGTCATTCGACCAGTGCCCAGCTCCAGGCTGCGGCCGGGAGCGGATGGTCGGCCCTCGGGGAGAACGTCGGGCGGGGCAACGCCAACTCGCTGCACGAGTCTTTCATGAACTCCCCGGGCCACCGGTCCAACATCCTCGGGGACTACAACTATGTCGGAATCGGGACGGTGTACGCCAATGACTCGACATATGTCACGGTCGTGTTCATGAAGAAGGGGAGCACCTCGGGCGGCACCCCAACAACCACGACCACCAAACCAGCGACCACGACCACCACAGCCAAGGTCACCACGACAAGCACCTCGACCACGACCACAACGACCCTTCCACCGACCACGACCACCACCTTGATCGTCGGTCCCGACAAGCCGGTGACGCCGGGAGGATCGTGTTTGACGGTGACCCGCTTTTGGTGGGTTTGTCACGACTGAGTTTCGCCTGTCCCCCTGTTCACGGGGGACAACCCCACAGAGGCGGCACATCTGCGGTTCTGGTGTCCCCCTGGGGGGACAGAAGACGGAGCGGTAGCTGTGGCCGACCGGCGTCTGTTCGCCTGACGGACCCACCCCACCCGCCGTGGACCTGACCCTGATCCCCCGGACCAGACCCCATGGTGTTCTTGGAGGCAAACAAGCGAAGTCGGCCACCACAAGTAAGTCCCAAACGCCGAACCCCATTGTTTGGGAGCGGTAGCTGTGGCCGACCGGCGTCCGTTCGCCTGACCGAGCTAGGCGGGGGGGCGAGACGCTGACCCTGATCCCCTGGGCCCAGAACCCATCGTATTCTTGGAGGCAAACAGGCGAAGTCGGCCGGAGTCTCAAAAGGTTGGACCCGATCGTTTGGGAGCGGTAGCTGTGGCCGACCGGCGTCTGTTCGCCTGACGGACCCACCCCACCCGCCGTGAACCTGACCCTGATCCCCGGGGATGAGACCGTATAGCGGTCCTGGAGGTAAACAGGCGAAGTCGGCCACCATAAAAACAAACGCCCTAGTGACCGCTGGAGCCTCCTCCGCACTTCCCCGAACGGACGTTTCTCCAAACAACCTCTAGGGCGTCTGCTGTCGCTGAATCTACGCCGTTGTCCAACCGCGTTCAATCACCCTGCCAGCGCAATGTTTCGCGAGTTGAATACCACTAACTCCCTCTATCTATCCTTGTTGGGTAGGACGGGGAACGGTTACCAACAGGAACCGGCGTTTTCCACAGGGTTTGTCCACACCGGTGTGTTTACAAGTTTCTAAGCGAGTTTTTCGCGATCCGGTCTGGTCCTCAAGTCCTCTGGAGTCGGAGTCGAGACACCAGTGCTCCTACTGGTTGGCCGCCACCTCGGACCACCGGGCCAGCCACATCTGCCAACCTATCCCGGGCCGGTGCGCTGAGGAAACCCAACTCGTCGAGGGTCGCCACCGCAGCCAGGGATGCAACCTGCCCGGATCCATCCCAGGACTTGACGGCGATGCCGTAGCCGGCGGCCAATCCCACTCCGATGCATCCCTGGGCACCCCCCTTAGCCACCGCATCGAGGGCAATTGCGATCGAAGTGTCCGGCTCTCCGTTCCCACCCACCATCGCCGGATAACGATGCATCGCCTCAAAGACGGTTGAGAACCGAGTGTCTGTTGCCAGGATGGCGTACATGCGTGCCATCACTCTTGCGGTCGTTCGATGCACCGGTGCACCACATCCGTCGACCCCGACGGGTTCCGGGTCGAACCCTCCTATATCAGCAACCAGGGCCGTGACCCTTTTCTGAAGCGGATGCTCCGGAGCCAGATAGGTCTCGACAGGCCAACCTTGCGTCCGACATGCCCTGAGGAACGCAGCATGCTTCCCGGAGCAGTTGTACCAAAGCTTCCTCGGCATAGTCTGAACCGATTTGATCAGCCGATCGGAAGCCGCCCGATTCGCTGGCCAGTCGGCAGGACACCCGAGCTGACTTTCCTCCAGCCCAAACCCGTGGAGCATGTCTTCTACGATCGCAATCTGGACAGGGTGGCCGCGATGCGAGGATGAGGCGATAGCCAACTGGAGGAGAGTGAGGTCTGCACCCGCTTCCTGCGAGGTGTAGGCCTGAAACGGTTTGCAGGCCGACCGGATGAAAAAGGACTGGTCGATGTCCCCGGAGTGTGCGATCAAGGAACCGTCAGGGGCACAAACGGCGACTGCCCCATCGTGGCGGGATTCGACCAGACCCGAGCGCACACTCTCGGCCAGCATCGGTGGTCAGCTCGGGACCGCGGACTCGTCCTGCTGGCTGCGGTACCTGGCAACTATCTCCTCCTGAAGAGTGTCGATCACCGAATGGAGCTGGCGGCGTTGCTCAGACAACTGCCCTTCGAATTCGAGGAGCCCTTCGTGGGCCTCGGACACCTCGGCATCTGACATGTCGGACAAACGGGTCAAGACGCCGTCGTCCATGATCAGGTCGATGAGCCGTCTCCCGGTTGCTGACGGTATCGGCGGCATGACCTCGATGTGACGCTGGGTCGGTTCTTGTCCCAGGACCAGGCCACTGGCGAGAATCTCGGGTAGGGCCTCGATCAGAGTCCGACTCTCCTGGCCGTTTCTCCGCTTCACCTCGAAACCGAGAAGATCCATCCGACCATGCAGAAGACGGCGGTAGTAGGAAATCTGGGCTTCCACGTCTTCGGCGGTGTCGCGTCTCTGGCGGAGCTCCTCGAGGTTCAGGTTTCCGAGTCCCTCGAGATACTCCGATTCCAAGACCAGGTCTATACGGCGGCGGTGTTCTGACACAGCCGCACTTTACCTCTTACAGGCCGCGACCAGGGTCGGATAGGGGTTGACCGCTGCCGAGTTGAGGCCACCGGGGTGCATCTGGAAGTGGAGGTGAGGACTACCACCAAGGGCGTTGCCCGTATTCCCGTTGAACCCGATCACCTGACCTTGGGTGACGCGCTGCCCGTTGCCAACGGCGCGCCGGGAAAGATGGGCGTAGTAGTAGGCGAAACCGCTGTCGGCTCGCAACCAGATACCGATGCCTCCGAGACCGCTGTTGGTATTGAGGACCGTCCCTGACTGCACGGCGTAAATCGGCTCGTCCCATGCCGCAAACAAGTCGGTCCCTTTGTGCGTACGACCGCCCGACCTGGGGAACCCCCAAGAGTTGATGAATGAGGTCCGGCCAGGGGTGAAGGGGCAGATGAACGGACCGGTTTGAACCGAGCCCTGATTGCGGAGACGCTCCTGTTCGCGGCGGAGGCGCTCTCGTTCCCGAGCCGCGGCCTGCTCAGCCTCGTACTTGGCGTTTAGATCCCGACACCTGTCGCTCAACCTGGCGTAGGCCTGCTGTTCCGCCTGCATCGCTGCTTCCTGGCGGGTCAACATCTCAGCGGCCTCCGCCTGCTTTTCTTGAAGTTGACGATGGACGTCCTCCAGGTCCACTTCGAATCTGGTCAACTGTCCACGGGCAGCAAGTAGCTCATCCAATGACCCGCGGGCACCGAGTCCGGCGCTGCTCAGAAACTCGGTCGTTGTGATCAAACGGTCGACCGATGAGGCGCTGAGGATGATCCCTGGAGTGGTGAACCCACCCCTCATGTACAACTCGACTGCGTGCTCTTCTATCTGACGTTGCACGTTCTCGGCGGTCGACACATTCGCCTCGACCGATCCCGAGACCCTGGCCTGCTGTCGTTGCAGTTGGTCGATCTCGTTGAGCACCCTCTCGTAGGCGAGGGCGGCCGACTCGAACTCGGCCTGCGCGGCTCGATACTCGGCCAACTGCTCACGAGAGTCCTCGCATGCGGCATCCACCTGTGCACGCGTGGTCTGCGCCGCACCGACGGCCGGGACGAGCGTCACCATCATCATGAGAGCGAGTGGTGGAGCGGCGCGGCGGAAAACCTTACGGGCAGCCATGCACTGAGGAGCCTAGCCCTGTGTCCTTCGTTGGCGAAGTCAGATTGCCATCTTCAGAGAATGAGGCGGATCAGTGGGAGATACACCGCGGCGGCAAGAACCGCACCATCGAGCGACGGGATCCATCCTGGGGCGCGCTCGGTGAGCCGCACCTGACCAGTGCGAAGCATCGTGGACAGTCCGGTTCCTGCGATCAGGGCAACGGCAATTCCCAACCCGACCAATAAGTAGCCGACGACGTCGAGATCCCACACGACCGCTGCCAGCACCGAACCCAACACCGCCACTATTGCCGTTGCGGAGAACGGGTCGAGGAACGGCAACGCCGGCATCCGCGAGACGATTGCCCCCGCCATCAGGCCTGCGATGACCGACACGACGAAGACGTCCACTGCGGCCGCGTCGGGACTTACCGAAGTCCTGGCGAGCAGCAGTGAGGCCACCCCAAGTCCCCCAATCAGACCGACCAGCAGGGTCGGGGCGAAGACCTCCACCTGGCGATATGGATCGAAGGCCACCGCCCATCCCAGACATATGACTACGGCGAGGGCAACGGTCATGCCGTATCCCAGGCCCCCGAACGTATGGGCTGCAAGAGCACTGCCAGCCGCGGTGACAATCACGGACAGTGGTGCGAAGTCGCGTCCCCGGCCCCCGAACGAAGCCCCGATGTCAACCGCCCAAAGAGCAACGATTGCGACCGAGGCAGCAGCCCAGATCTCCTGGGACTGAAGATTGGCCAAGACCGCAACCGCGATCACAGCCACCGGGATGAAGCTGAGCACCTCGAAGGTCGGCGAGGCCACCTGTTGCCCTCGCGCGGTCATCGGCCTGCTCCCTGTCGGGTGGTCATGTTGATGCTTTGCATGCAGGTTGAAACCATAGACCGGAACCTCGCCGTCGTGACACACTTCGCGGTCAATCCCGCTTAGTCTCGACTCGTGGACGAAACACTTCTGGTTCCAGTCGAGGTGCCGTTCGTGGGTGATGAGCGACACAAGAACTGGGCAAAACTCATCGAGTCAGTTGACTCATCCCGGTCGTCCGGGTGGGCCTACGAGGGGCCCTTTGTCGATGTGGGCGGCATCCAGGACCTCCCGGTGGGGGGAGTCATGCTCGTCTACGGGGAGCGGGGTTCACGGGCCAACCCACAGATCCTGGCCCGGGTCTACACCGTGAACGGCGATGCCACCTTGAGTCTCGAGGCGGAGGCCAAGGGAAGGGCCTGGGCGAGGACGCTTCGTGACCCTATCGACCGATGTCTTGGAGTGGAGCGGGTCATCGATCTTTCCCATATCGCAGACGAAACCCTCATGAACGAACTCGAAGCGCGTGGTTGGAAGGTTCAACGCGACTAAGGGGCGATGACCGAGGCGATGGCTGAGGCCACGGCAGTCGGGTCTTCGAGATGGACTTGGAAGGCTTCGATCTCGATGAGCGAGAATGAGGAAATCGCCTTCTCGATCTCCTCGACCGAGGAGCGGGGAACCGGCCCCTTGGTGCTCCATACGTAGATGGTGGGCGCGGTGATCAAGTCAAGGTCTTCGGGGACGAAAGAGGCCCGAGGTGTGTGTCTGAAAGCGTTCACCGAACTCGTGGAGTTGCTGATCGTTGCCGCCAGCCGCCGTCTCTCATGCTGGGCGGGTGTGGGACACCATCCCCCTCGATCACAGTATGGAGCCCAGCCTGTCGATGGAGCGGCAGGTGAAACCTCGTTCTGGAAAGTCATCGACCGCCCGATGAAGGGGAACCGCTGAACTCGCACAGACCATCCTTCGTTCCGCCAGAAGTCGACGTCGATCATTACCAGACCCCTCACCAGTTCGGGACGGGTGGCAGCCACTTCAGCGGCCACCTCGCCTCCCAAACCGACACCGGCGACAACCACGGGCACGGAGTACCGCTCGGAGATGACTGCAGCCACGGTGCGCCCCATCGAGGCCACCGTGTGCTGAGGACCGGGCTCGGGGATCCTCTGGCTCAATCCGAAGCCAGGCAAGTCGATGGTGACGACTCTGGTGTCTCCTCCAACACTTTCGACGAGAGCGTCGAGGGTCACGCTTCCTGAGATGTCCATGTCGTGAAGCAACACGACGGGAACAGTCCCGTTGGTCCTATCAACCGCGTAGATGTTGAAACCCTCGACTCTGGTCAACACTTCCGGGGTGATCCCAAGATCTCCGAGCATGGCTGACTCGGTGAGGCTGATTCTCTGATCGACGCTGGTACTCCAGATCATCACGCCGGCACCCGTAATCAGCACCACCACGACGAGCATCTTCAGAAAGAGTCGTTTTGGCTCTTCCTTGACCGGTGGCGTCAGTCCTGGCATATGGAGAAGTATCACACGGGCGGCGACGGATGAAGTGAATCGACCCCTACAGGACCTTGCCTACTGTTCCGCCGTCATGCTTATCCCTTTGACCGGCGGCCGCTTGAGGCGCCGCTTCACCCAGCTCATCGCCGGTCTCCTCCTGTTCGGCTTCGGCATCGGGCTGATGCTCCGGTCGGGGCTGGGGATGCCGCCCTGGGATATCCTCCATCAAGGTCTCGAGGCCCGATTCGGCCTCACCATCGGCATCTGGTCGGTGATCATCTCAGTGGTCGTCCTGTTGTTGTGGATTCCCCTCAAGGAACCGTTTGGGCCGGGCACCGTTCTCAACGCGGTGATAGTCGGCCTCATGATCGACTTGACCGCCAATGTCGTTCCCGACGCCACTTCAGCCGGGCTGGCTTGGTCGATGGTCCTTGCCGGAATCCTGGCGATCGGGCTCGCTTCGGGGATGTACATAGGAGCCAGGCTGGGTCCCGGCCCGAGGGACGGTCTGATGACCGGGATCGCCAAACGGGGGCCGTCGATCCGTCTCACGCGAACCGTGATCGAAGTCGTTGTGCTGGCCATCGGCTGGTGGCTGGGTGGAACGTTTGGCTTGGGAACGATCCTCTTCGCCATAGCAATCGGCCCACTGGTCCAACTCTTTCTCCCTAGATGGACTATCGACCAAGGGGAGACCGCAAGGGCTTGAGTTCGTGGAGAGGGCCCTGCTTTCAGACCGCGAAAACTTGTCACCCCCAGGACTTAGCGTCTCCTTGATTGACATCTAGAGTGCCCGTACTTCCCCCGGGTGCACGGAGCGCCCACTTCCCCCGACCGGCTGTTAGCCGCGTTCGCAACGCCCCTGTGCCGGTGGAAAAACTTGGTACTTGACGAGTGACACTCTTGTAATTACATTCTCGTAGTCCATACCAGATGTAGTGGACACTTCCCCACCGACCACAACATCTTGTGGTTTTACAACATGCCAGATCAGATTTTGGGCTCGGTCCTTCCCATCCGAGTCCGGTGCGGAGGAGGCACTACAACATGACCAAAGGCCTGCGGATCAACCGGCGTTTCACCGAGGCCGGCAAGGACCCATACGACCAGTTCGAGTGGTCGTACCGAGACTCCAAGATCTCCAACCCCGACGGCTCGGTCGTCTTCGAGATGAAGGGTGCGGAGATCCCCGCCCAGTGGAGTCAGGTGGCTTCCGACATCATGGTGTCGAAGTACTTCCGCAAGGCGGGCGTCCCCCAGGTCGACGATGCCGGCAACCAGATCCTCGACGATGAAGGCAAGGCGGTCACCGGTCCCGAGCAGTCGGCCAAGCATGTGTTCGACCGTCTTGCCGGCACATGGCGTCACTGGGGTGAGAGGGAGGGTTACTTCGCATCGACCGAGGATGCCGAAGCCTTCGAGGACGAGCTCAAGTACATGCTCGCCAACCAGATCGCCTCCCCCAACTCCCCGCAGTGGTTCAACACCGGCCTCAACTGGGCGTACGGGCTGACGGGGTCGCCCCAGGGATTCTGGTTCGTCGACAGCAACACCGGCGAGCTCACATCCTCTCCGGACGCCTACACACGTCCGGCCCCTCATGCCTGCTTCATCAATGAGGTGAGTGACGACCTTGTAAGCCCCGGTGGGATCATGGACCTCTGGATGAGGGAGGCCCGGCTCTTCAAGATGGGTTCAGGAACAGGGAGCAATTTCTCGAACATCCGATCGGAGAACGAGCCCTTGTCTGGTGGTGGCAAATCGTCCGGCGTCATGTCCTTCCTCAAGATCGGTGACCGTGCCGCTGGCGCGATCAAGTCGGGTGGCACCACGCGCCGCGCCGCCAAGATGGTGATCCTGGATGCTGATCATCCTGACATCGAGCAGTTCGTCGACTGGAAGAAGATCGAGGAGGAGAAGGCAAGGATCCTGATCCAACACGGTGGTTTCCCCGCCGATTTCAACGGTGAGGCATACGCCACAGTGTCAGGTCAGAACTCGAACAACTCCGTGAGGGTGACCAACGAGTTCGTCCAGGCCGTCATCAGCGATGGCGACTGGAATCTGACGAACCGCACCGACGGTTCGGTCAGGAAGACCATCAAGGCCCGCGATCTCTGGAACAAGATTGCGGACGCGGCGTGGGCTTGCGCCGACCCGGGTCTTCAGTTCGACACCATCGTCAACGAGTGGCACACCTCCCCTGCAGGAGGTCGTATCAGGGCAACTAATCCTTGCTTCACGGGAGACATGCGAGTGGCAACGGACAAGGGCTTGATCCCTTTCAAGTCGCTGGTGAATCGCGTGACCGAAGGTGAGACGTTCCAGGTCTATACCCACGACGCGACAAACCCCGACACGCCGACAGAGACCATCGATCTCACCTCTCCAACTCAGGTGATGGTTACGGGTGTGAATCAGATTCTGCGCCTCGAGTTCTCCGACGGCCGAGTGTTGCGGTCCACGCCGAACCACCGTTTGTGGACGGCTAACCGCGGTTGGGTTCGGGCCGATGAGCTGACCGATGACGACCAGGTTCGTCTCATCGACAACGAGATTGACTTTGGGATGGCGTCTTGGGAAATGCCTGTGTCAACCGACGCGTCGATGTATCAGCAACGGAAGTCGAGTCGTAAGTACGCAGTCAATCTTCCTGAGAAGTGGACCGAGGAATTCGCTCACTATCTCGGGTGGCTGGTCGGCGACGGCAGTGTTACCGACAAGATTGTCGTCACAGTCTATGGGTCTACTGAAGAGCAACAGACCACCATGGTGCTCCATCAGGAGTTGCTTACCGAGATCAACGGTGGGTTCGAACTCAAGCCGACCAAGTTGCAGAACGGCACTTACCAGCTTCGAATCGGTCGCAATGCCTTCCGGCGGTTCGTCAAAGGTCTGGGTGTATCCCAAGCGAAGGCCGGCGACAAGAGAATCCCGTGGTCCATATTCGAGGCGCCTAAGCCGATAGTCGCCGCCTTCCTTCGTGGGCTATACGACGCCGATGGCTGCGTTCGATATGGCGACACGACCAGGTATGTGGGCCTCGGAAGCGTCTCCAAAGAACTGTTGCGAGACGTTCAGCAGTTGCTCGACACGTTCGGTATTCACGGCTATATCTACGGCTACAAGAAGGCTCAACCCGACGCATTCACCTACGTGACGAGAGCGGGTGAAACTCGAACCTATGCTGGCCGCCAGGCTTTTGACCTGAGAGTCATGGGTTCCGACCTTGAGAGGTTCTTCGGGTCAATCGGGTTCGGACTGAGCTACAAGGACGACATCCTTCACCAGGCTCTGGTCGAAACAACTCGATACGCCACCAAGCACTGGGTCCGTATGAAGGGCCGGAGCGAGGATGGCTGGGAGACCACCTACAACCTGACCGAGCCGAAGAACCACTCGTACCTGACCACGGGAATACTCACTAGCAATTGTTCCGAATACAATTTTCTCGATAACACTGCCTGCAACCTCGCCAGCATCAACCTGGTCAGGTTTCTCGACCAAGAGACAGGTGTGTTCGATGTCGAGGGGTATCAGCACACAATCCGACTGTGGACGATCGTGCTCGAGATCTCGGTCGCGATGGCCCACTTCCCGTCACAGGAGATCGCCCAAGGGTCATACGACTACCGGACGCTCGGCCTGGGGTACGCCAACCTCGGCTCCATGTTGATGCGTAAGGGAATCGCCTACGACTCTGATAAGGGAAGAGCGATGGCGGCAGCACTGACCGCCATCCTCACCGGCTTCGCCTATGCCACGTCGGCGGAGATGGCGGCGGCCGTGGGTCCTTTCCCCAGGTTCGAGGAGAACCGCGAAGCGATGCTCCGGGTGATCAGGAACCATCGAAGGGCGGCCTACAACGCGGACCTCGCCGAGTACGAAGGCATCTCTCACTACGTGATGGGCGTGGATCCGGACCTCTGTCCTGAGAATGTCCTGGTCGGAGCCCGGGAATCGTGGGATCGTGCCCTGGCCCTCGGGGAACAGCATGGCTATCGCAACGCGCAGGCAAGTGTTTTGGCGCCGACCGGAACTATCGGGCTGCAACTCGATTGTGATACCACCGGTGTCGAGCCCGACTTCGCTCTGGTCAAGTTCAAGAAGCTGGCCGGCGGCGGCTACTTCAAGATCGTCAACCAGTCGTTGGCTCCGGCGTTGACCAACCTCGGATATTCCAAAGAGCAACTCAAGGAGGTCGTCGATTACATCGTCGGAACCAACTCGATAGAGGACGCCCCCCACATCAACCGGGAGTCGCTCGCTGCGAAAGGCTTCAGCGACGAGGACTTGGAAAAGCTGGAGAGGGCCCTGCCGTCGGTGTTCGAACTGAGGCACGCCTTCAATGTGTTCACCTTCGGCGAGGAGACCCTCCAGAGGATCGGGTTCACCGAAGACCAGTACACCGGGTGGGAGTTCAACCTCTTGAAGGAGCTGGGATTCACCTCAGCACAGATCACCGAGGCCAACGACCACATCTGCGGTCGGGGGACGATAGAGGGCGCACCCCACGTCAAGGACGAACACTTGCCGGTGTTCGACACGGCTAACAAGAACGGCAAGTACGGGGAGCGGTTCATCCACCACACCGGTCACCTCAAGATGCTGGCAGCAGTGCAGCCGCAGTTGAGTGGCTCGGCCTCGAAAACGATCAACCTGCCTAACGAAGCCACCGTGGAGGACATTGAAGAGTCCTACATGATGGCCTGGGAGTACGGCGTCAAGTGCATTGCCCTTTACCGGGATGGCTCGAAGGCAGCCCAGCCGTTGTCGTCCACGTCCGACGAAGGAGACGACAACGCAGATGAGCCGCAAGCTGTGACCGTTGCGGTGGAATCCGAGAAGGCGATCCACTGGGGCAACCTGCCGAAGGGACTTTCCCCGACCCAGGCGTATGCACAGGGGATGCAGCCACCCAGGTTCCTGCTGCCCGCAAAGCGGCGTGGCTTCAACCAGGAGGCACGGGTCGGTGGCCACAAGGTCTATCTTCGGACCGGTGAATACGACGACGGGACACTCGGTGAGATCTTCATCGACCTGGCGAAGGAAGGGGCGACCCTGAAGGGGATCCTCTCCTGCTTCGCTATCGCCGTTTCGAAGGGTCTCCAGTACGGGGTGCCGCTGGATGAGTACGTCGACACCTTCACCTTCCAGACCTTCGAACCGAGGGGCATGGTCGAAGGCCATCAGAACATCAAGATGGCCAACTCGATCATTGATTACGTGTTCCGGGCGTTGGGTGTGGAGTATCTGAAGCGGGACGAACTCGCCCAGGTTCCACCGGACCGTGAGTTGGCAGCGCCACCAAAGGGTCTCGCCGTCGAGGCCGGGCTCCAGGTGACGCTCGAGGAGGCAGTGGCCGAGATCGACATAGATGCCCTTCAGGCTGCTGCAGACTTCGTCGACGCACCGACAGGCTCGAGCAAGGAACAGGTGGCGACGATGGTTGTCGAGAAGGTGACCCAGATGGCCGTTGCCAAGGTCAACGGCAAAGCCGACACTGCCGACCTGGCTTTGAGGGAGAACATGGGTGACGCCCCGGCCTGCTCCAACTGCGGTCACATGACCATCAGAAACGGCAGTTGCTACGTCTGTCTCACTTGCGGGGACACAACAGGCTGTAGCTGACGAGATCTGACACACGAATGAGAGCGGTTCTGACAGCGAATGCGAGTGCTTCTGTCACAGAATGCGAGTGGAACTGACAGAGTCGCATTCTGTGAGATCAAGACTCGGGTTGGCCCGAAGGACAACAGAGAAAGAGCGGAGGGGCGGCCGAATAGGCCGCCTCTCTTCGTTCCGATGGCACCTTGAAGAAGGCCTCGATAGCGAGGAAGAAGGTGACCAGCGAAGTAACCAAGTCGGCCGTCAATCCGACCCCAGCAATCAGGGGAGGCCAGCCGCCTGAGAATCGACCAGTAGCGAGATCAGACCTTGTCTCGCTTCGCGTCTCGCTCAGACCGACGGCGGTCTCGCTGGTCGCCTTTCGCATCCAGCCACGATCCCAGCCGTCGATTCACTCTGCTGATCCAGGGTCTCAGGAAGTCGCTGATCGCGGTGCCAACCACACCGACCGCGACACCCACAGCGAAACTGGCGAAGTCCGTCCCATGGACCGTACAGACCAGGTATGACGAGAAACCGACCGTCCACCGGATGCACCAGAGACCACATTCGTTGCAGGCTCCGCCCGGCGGGCGGCGTTTCGGTGTCCAGCGTAAGCTCACGGCTGGCCCAGCCTGAGAAGGAAGATCAATGCAGCCGACCATCGACTTGTCCGATCCTGCATTCGCCAACGACCCGTACCCGTACTACCAGCGCCTCCGTGAAGAGGCTCCGGTCTACTGGCTCGCTCGTGGAGATACCGGCGAAGGGATGTGGTTGTTCACACGTTATGAGGATGTAGCAGAAGTCCTCCGATCATCCCGACTCACCAAAGACTCCACAAAGGTGTTCCCCGATCGGGAGGACCCTATGGGGGTAAGAGACATGCTGTCCACCGACCCGCCAGACCACACCCGCTTGCGTGGCCTGGTCAATCGGGCCTTCACCCAACGGCGTGTCAAAGACCTCGAAACCCGCATCGCCGGCATCGTCGACGACCTTCTGAACGAGGTGGAAGGCAATGAGATGGAGTTCATGGGCGAGGTCGCCCTCCCCCTTCCAATCACCGTGATCGCCGAGCTCCTCGGTGTCCCCCTCTCCGACCGCGACCAATTCCAGGCATGGACCACCGATCTCGTCAGGGGAATAGACGCCGTTGGTATGAATCCGGAACGAGCCCAACGCGCTGAGGCAGCCAGTTTCTCCTTGATCGGCTACTTCGCCCAGCTGATCGAGGGTCGGAGGGCCACCCCTGGCGAGGACTTGATAACCGCCCTGATCGCCGCACACGACACCGGCGACTCGCTCAGCGACGGCGAACTCTTCGGGGTCTGCATGCTTCTACTCATTGCTGGTTACGAGACGACCGTCAACCTTCTCGGCAACGGTCTGCACAACCTGCTCCGCCATCCCGACCAGTTCGACCTGCTCAAGAGCCATCCGGGCCTCCTCGACTCAGGAATCGAAGAAATGCTGCGTTACGAGAGCCCGGTCCAACGGGCCACGGCACGGTGGACGCTGGAAGCGACCGACTTCGGCGGCCAGACCATCGAACCGATGCAGCAAGTCAGTGCCGTGATCGGAGCGGCCAACCGTGACCCTCGCCAGTTCCCGGAACCCGAAACGTTCGATGTGACCAGAACCCCGAACCAGCATCTCGGCTTCGGGCGAGGAATCCACCTCTGTCTGGGTGCGCCACTGGCACGCGCCGAGGCGCGGATCGCCTTCAGCAGGATCCTGGCCCGGTTCCCCACCCTGGAACTCCGATCGGAGACTCCGGACTGGAACGGGAACACTTTCATCCGTGGTCTCAACAGCCTCCGCGTCGGATGGTCCTGAGAGTTACAGCCGGAACGCCTCTCGGTCGTCGGTAAGCGGCCGTACCTCAGTACTCCCCGAGTGCTGACGGGATGTCTTCGACCGGCTCGACTCCCGGGACCGAGTCCAGTTCGTAGGCCTGAACCGGGTGGCTGATCCCCTTCAGAAGGACTGGCGCAATGGCTCGACCTTTGATTCCATCGGTGAGTAGGGCGAAGGTGGTCGGCCCGGCCAACACTCGCCCGGGCTGGGCGAAGGTCTGGAGCCGGGCGGCGACGTTCACGGCGTCGCCTATCACCGTGAAAGTCCTCAGCTCGGCACTGCCCACATTGCCGACCAATACTTGGCCGGTATTCACACCTATGCGGAAGGGAGGAGCCGCCTCAAATCCTGGCTCGGAACGCAGCCTGGAGATCGCCTCCTGGATACGGAGGGATGCCCGCGCCGCCCGCGTGGCATGGTCGGAGCAGGCGTTCGGAGCGTTGAACACGGCCATGACCGCGTCGCCTCCGAAGGACATTACCGAGCCGCCCTCGTCGAGGACCGTTGGCACGACGACTTCGAAATAGCGGTTGAGCAGGGCTCCGACACCCTCGGGATTCATCCTCTCGGCCATCGAAGTGAAGCCTTCGAGGTCTGCGAACAGCACGGACACCTCGGCCAATCGACCTCCCAGGTTTGAAGTCGCCGGGTCGGCGAGGACCACTTCGGCGACACCGGGCGAGAGGTAGGTCCGGAGAAGACTTTCGACCTGGTCCCGCAACGAGGAAATCTGGATTCGTTGCAGGAAGCCGTCACGAGACGTGCTCTCGAGGACGCGGACACCCAACGCCGCGGGAAGAATCGCTGAGGCGACCAGGAATGTCTGGACAACAGTGACGGCGACTCCTCCCCCGAAAACCCCGCTGAAGCCAATGAACAGAGCCAGATAGATGAGGGCGCCGGCAGCAGCCATGACAAACCGGAGCTGCAAAATGACAAAGGCGAACACCGCTATCAGCATCACCGACAGTGCTCCGTACTCGAGGAACCACTCGGCGGCCGCGGCAAGCCGCAAGCTGGCGAACACCGCAATGCTGGTGAAGATCAGGACGATCACCTGGAGCTGGCCGTAAGACTGGAAGCGCCTGATCAAGTAGAGGGCAAAGATGTTCGCTCCCACCATCGCACCGGTGATCCCGAAAGCGATCCCGGCACTCACATTGCTGAAACGGGCGTATATGAGGCCTCCAAGCCCCCACAGGAAGGCCGACTGGATGGTCGCCGACCGGATCTGCTTGAGGTGCCCGGGACCGATCTCCCCGGTGTAGCTGCGCTCGAGGCCTACGTCGAGGAACGAGAGCGTGATTGGGTGTCTCTCGGCATGGCTGGTCAGATGTTCGTCAACCATCGGCTTCGCACCCAGAATACGCGACCAGTCTTCTGCCCGCGAACCCGCCGACCTTAGACGTCGACTACAAGCGTGAACCTGGGAACGGAAGGCCGCGGTGGGTCTTCAACCCGGGTGCCGCCCTGATCGTTCGGGTCATTGGCCTGGTCCGGTCAGCATGCGATATGGGTACGGGTCGAACGTGGTCACCTCGATGATTCGGTCGACAGGTAGTCCGTTGCTCCGCGCCGTCAACCTGACAGCTTCGGGACTCGGTGCCTCGACGAGGTCGAATACCGATGGTCGGTCTGCAGAGATGTAGGAGTGGATCCATGTGACCCTCCGATCCGAGTTGCAGGAGATCACCTCGATGAATCTCTCTATTGACCAAAACCTGTATGGAACGTCCGCATCCTCAGAGAATGCTCGTTCTACCAGATAACGAGGCACCTATCGACCTTCCTTCACACAGAGGAAGCTACGGGCAGGAAGTGCCACTGGACATCGGACGGACTGCCTACTTTGCGACGAGCGCCCGAAACCAGCCGCTCTCGTTGGCCAGTGCAGCCGCCTGGAGCCGAGTGGTGACATTGAGCTTTGCCAAGATGGCCGAGACGTGATGGCTGACCGTCTTCTCGCTTATAAACAAACGATCGGCGATCTCGGCATTGGAGGATCCGGCGGTGATCAAACCTAGGACCTCCACCTGTCTCTCAGTCAGGCCGCCCGGATGCTCCCTGGTAGTAGGCCGCTCGCCTCGGGGAATGTTTCTCACGCCGCCTCTTTGGAGCTCGCGCCGCAGACCGCGGACGACGCCAGCGGCACCCATTCTCAGAAGAGCTGAGACGACCCCTTCGAGATCTGGCTGGGCGACCATCGCCCGCGAGATGGCCTCTTCCACCGGCATCCCGAGGCGCTCGAATCGATCCGCCTCGAGGGCCGCCGCCTCGGCCTGATCGCCATGGGCTATCGATTGGGTTGGTGTAGGCAGGCCCAATCGTCGCGCCCAGAAGGAGAGGCGGGATCGACCAACGCGATCGCCGTTAAGTTCGAGAACCTCGGCGAGAGCATCGAAGCGAGGGGCAACCTTGTCCAGCTCCATCACGCCGACCCAGGCTGCCTCCATGGCCAAAAGACAGGCCGGTACGAGTTCGTCATAACCGCCGTAATCGTCGGCTTTGATGAGTGTCTCGTCAACGAGCTCCAACGCACCGGGATCCCCTCGGCGCAGCCTCAACGTAGCCGCGGCTCTCGTGATCTGGATCTCGGTCGACTTACAGGTCCGCTGTCCAATGACACGCTCCAGATTGGCATCGGCTTCAGCCCAGCGACCCGTTGCCACATCCAAGTCCGCCATCATCGCAATCGAAGCCACGTACCATGCGTCAAGCTCGCGTTCCATCGTGTAGTCGACGGCCTTCCAGATCAGCGTACGTGCCTCGTCCAAGCGCCCGAGTATCCAAGCTGCGGCAGCCCGGTAAACCAGTGCGTACGATGCCGCCTCGACCGATTCGTGTTCCAAGCCGATCCGTACCGCTCGCTCGAGGACTTCGAGCCCACCGAGGTCACCGGCTTGCACACGCGCCAATCCCCCGGCAGCAAGGGCGTGGACCTCTACCGAGACGGATCCAACCTCCTCGGCCAGACCTGAAGACCAGTCGGATAGAGAGATGGCCTCCCCGAAACGCCCCTCATGAAGTTCGATCCAGGCGAGGACATAGGCGGCGATCGCAAGTTCCTCGGATCCTGGACCGCGCCGAAGGGTGACGAGAGCCGCCTCGGCCTCCGACCGTGCGCCAGCAAGGTCGTTCTCTCGGCAGATGAAGTAGGAGACCCAGGCTCTCGCCGCCGCCTCCTCCTCCGGTCCCTCGGCGAGTCTCACCCTCGCCGATGCCATCTCCGTCGCCCGCCGGAACGCGTTCACCAGAAGGTGTTCCTTCGCTGCATCGAGCAAAATC
Organism: Acidimicrobiia bacterium; assembly: GCA_041747855.1. Taxonomy (GTDB): domain Bacteria; phylum Actinomycetota; class Acidimicrobiia; order Spongiisociales; family ZC4RG35; genus ZC4RG35. Next base: position 44,781 of record JBGTEJ010000088.1, read on the forward strand.
CGCCTGAGGGAGGTCCTATCGAGGAGCTCCCGGTACTCCAGAGCGTTGGCGAGGTGGAAAGCGGACTGTCTGTGGGCTCCGCTGGCTGACGCATCCTCTGCCGCACGCAGCGAGTATCGCAACGCGGCGGACTCATCTCCCGCCCCTATGGCGTGATAAGCGAGCCGTGCGATGTCCGAATTGTGACCCACCCGCCCTTCATAGAAGGCCAGCAAGCGGCGATGGATGCCCCTCTTCACTGTCGGGGGTGCACTATCGAGAAGACTCTCCCGGATCAGGTCATGGCGACACGAGAAATTCTGGGGGGTCGCCACCAAGAGACCCCGCTGTACGGCAATGTCGAGATGCTCCGAGGCGTCGCGACCGAGTTCCTCGGCGAGCTCGATAGGCACGAAGTCGCGGCTTATGGCCGCCATGTAGATCAGCTCTCTGGCCATGTCAGACAAGAGCCCGACCCGAGCCTGGACTGCGTCCCCGACCGATTTCGGTACAACCGAGTCCGGGTTGGCGATGACCTCCCCTACGAAGAAGGGGTTCCCGAGAGTCACGGCATAGACCCTGGCAGGGTCTACGGCCACCCCTCGAGCCAGTTGCTCGACTCCAGCGAGGGTCAAGGGTGGGAGCTCGACTCGGTTGGCTGAAGGACCGAGGTCTGCAACGACGAGAGCCAGTACGGGGTTGAGTGGGAGTTCTTCGGTTCGATAGGTGACGATCAGACAGCTCATCGTCGATTCGATTCTCCGACCCAGATAACGGATCAGTCCTAGGGTTGCCTCATCAGCCCAATGGATGTCCTCGAGGATCAGGACCAACCGATCGGATCTGAGCATCTCGAGCACGCCCGCCTGGACCGCGGTACGCCCGGATCCTCCTTTGACGTCTGATCGAACCGTCGGTGGTAGTTCGTCCAAGATATCGAAGAGTGGAGCGAAGCCTGCCGGGACCCCAACGGGTTCGCAGGCGGCCGAGAGGACCCGGTAGCGATGGTCGAGTCCCTCCTTGAGAAGCGACAGGATCGACGTCTTTCCCGACCCTGCCTCTCCAGATAGAAGGACCACGTTCCCGGTCCTGGACGAGACAGCAGTCTGGAGTCGGAAGAGTTGCTCTTCACGCTCCATCAAGGGTGGGCTACGGACCACGGTTTGGAGGGTATCACCGGTGTTTCGGGGGCGTAGCCGACAGCCAGACCCTCTCAGTGCGCTAGCGGCGCCACCCAAGCTGCCCTCCGGGTGGTCTGAGCCTTCCGGCAGCTCAGTCGATCTCACAGACGAAGGGACCGATCCCTGCAGTCACCACACCCGCCGTAGAGCGCACCAGACCGCTCCACGGCCATAGGTGAGCCTCACCCGTGGAGGTCGGGACAACGCTCACCAAGGCTATGACCACCACGAGCCTGGTCAGGACGGGGGCCGCGGGGCGTGTTTGGCTGGAACCACGACCTTCCGTCATCACGGGAGATCCACTCCGAACACCGGGACTCCGTCAGGGCACATCCGGACCGCCGGATTCCAATCCTCGAAGATGCCGCCGGGTTGTCCTTCCACAGCCAGACATGAAGGACCCAGAGCCTGGTCGGTTTAACACTCAGCGTCCGACGCTCATGTGTGCTCGCTGACCAGGTAGATCTCGTCGGCCACCAGACCGTGAGCCTCACGATGGACCGCGGCCGCGGCGTCGGCAGACTCCGCAACTACCAGGCAGAAGATCTTTCCTTGCGCCTCATCCACCCAGTACTTCTTGTATTCGACGCCGTACTTCCCCTGAGTTTCCAGGTCGAGCGCATGCGCTCCGGCGACGTCATCGACCCCGACACCACCCTCGATGGTGTGCACATCCATATACAAAGGCATCGTCCACCTCTTTCTCTTGGTCGATCCTCCCTTTTGAGGATCCGCGATGAACGTACGGAGTGACGGCTACCCCCGACATCGGGGGAAACCCCTATTTCGGGTCTGCCAGCCCCCTAGACCGAACCAGCCGGCGAGTCAGATGCTCACGCTCGACGTCGTTGCCAGGCAACCCCAGCGCCTGCTCGAACCACCCAGCCGCCACTTGATAGAGACCGGCCCGTAGGGCCAGCTCCGCTCTCGCCACATGGAATGGCTGATAGCCCTCCAGTGCAACCTCGAGTTCGGCCATGAGATCCAGCCCGACCTGTGGCCCTTCGGCCATGGCGACTGCCGCAGCCAGGTTCAGGGCGACCACCGGAGACGGTTTGATCTTCAGGAGCTTCTCGTAGAGGGAGATGATGAGACCCCAGTCGGTGTCGGACCAGGTCTGGGCGCGTGCGTGAGTTGCGGCTATCTCAGCCTGGAGGAGGTATGGACCCATGCCTGCTAGGTGCCTAGCACGGTCCAGGTGCTCCACTCCCCTGGCGATCGCCCGTGGATCCCACCGTCCTCGATCCTGGTCCTCGAGCAGGACCATCCGGCCATCCGGATCGACCCGGGCCTCACGTCTGGCGTCGGTGAGCCAGCACAGTGCGGCCAATCCCATCACCTCGGAAGCGTCGGGGACCAGTCGGCACATCATTTCCGCCAGTTGGATAGCTTCCCGACACAAATCGGGTCGACTCAGAGCCTCTCCGCGCAGCGGTTGGTAGCCCTCATTGAAGATGAGGTAGATGACGGCGATGACCCCGTCGACACGGTCCGGTATGTCCTCCTGGGAGGGCATCTCGAGTGGGATCCTTGCCAGCCGGATCTTCGACTTTGCCCGGGTGATCCGCTGGAACATGGCAGACTCGGAGGTGAGAAAGGCGCGGGCTATCTCCGCGGTGCTCAACCCGCAAAGCGACTTGAGGGTCAGCGGAACCCGTGATTCGAGACTCAGGGCCGGATGACAGCAAGCGAAGATCAGCCGCAGACGCTCGTCCTCTATGAGGTCGGTGCCCACCGATTCCAACTCCTCCATCTGGGCGGGGACGAGGAGCGGGAGACGTTCCTCCAGCGACCTGGCACGGCGGATTCGGTCGATTGCCTTGCGACGGGCGACGGTGATGAGCCACGCTGCCGGGTTGTCAGGCACGCCTCCCTGCGGCCAGGTCTCTGCCGCCACGGCGATCGCGTCCGCCAAGGAGTCCTCGGCAAGGTCGAGGTCTCGGAAGGTTCCCACCAGCGAGGCGAGCACCAGGCCATGTTCCCTCCTGAATACGTCATCGAGCGCGAGGACGGCGTCGATCAAGTATCCGAGTAGTCCATGATGGGTCTCACCTCGATCATCTCGCCATCCCTCCCCGAGATCGTTGCCGCATCCTCGAGGGCCTGGTCCAGGTCACGGGCCTCGATCACATAGAAGCCGCCCAGCTGCTCCTTCGTCTCGGCGAATGGCCCATCGGTAAGGACCGTCTTGCCGCTGACTTTCCGCACCGTGGTGGCCGTCGATGTGGGTTGGAGACCATCTCCGTACAAGAAACGTCCCTGTTCCCTGAGTTCTCGTGCGAATGCGATATGACCCTGGACGGACGCTGAGCGCTCCTCCGCCGAGAGACCCTCCCAATCGGCTTCGCTCTCATAGACCAGAAGCATGTATTGCACGTCGACTCCCTTGTTCGGATACGTTACGACGAACGGCTTAATGATGATTCGACAGGAATGTCGAATTTCTCCCAAGCCGACCGTCGACACCCAACAGTCGAATGTCGAAAGGAGACACGATGGACTTTGCAATGCTGACGTATGCGAGCGAGCGAGGGGCCGAAGAGTACGACAAGCTCACACCCGACGAAGTCGCCGCCAATATCGATGTACACACCCAGTGGTTCGCCCGCCACCGGGACTCGGTCACAGGAGGGCACCATCTCGCCTGGCCGCGTCGATGGGGTCGAATCGCTGACGACCACCAACTGACCGTACACGACGGGCCTTTTGGTGAGTCCAAGGAGGTGCTTGGCGGGATCATCCTGCTCAAGGCTGACTCTTTGGAGGACGCTTTGGAGATCGCCATGACCTGGCCGTCGCTCGACTCCAATTTCGGGGCCGCGGTGGAGGTGATTCCTCTCGGAGGGCTCGAGTGAGCGACCCGATCGAGGCGATGGCTGCCAGGGAATCCGGGAACGCCAAAACAACCTCGCAGGGGTGATGTGCCCCCACAAAGTCGCCTTAACCGACGTCAGCCAGATCGACGACGTACTCGTAGGCTGGCTGGCAGAGGCTTACCGCAGGGCCTGAACTCCACTCAGAAGTAGCCGATCTGAAGTTCGGTGACCCTTCTCACCAGCCTGACCGCGAGGAGGGCTGCAACCGCCAGCGCAGCGGCGGATACAGCCTCCACAAGGAGAGCGAAAGCAAATCCGCCACCCCCGGGCAAAGGGAGCGAAACACTGACAAAGTGAAGCACAACACCACCCACCAGAAGCATCCACCAGATACGGGCCCGTTTCTTGGTCCGCTCCTGGGAGTTGACCCTGGCCTCCATGGAGTCAACGATCTCCTCGACCACCTTGTAAGGAACGACCATGTTGGCGAAGGGCACCAGCCACCAGTACACCGAGGCCGCATCGGAGAATCTCGAGGTTGTCCCAAAGGCAAAAAGGTTGCGATGTGCCCCATGGACCCAGAGGATGAAGGTGGTGAAGCACACCAGCACGACAACCGCATACCAGTTGCTCGCCACCCGGTAAGCGAACTGCCATCCGAGCATCTCCCAATCGAACGCCAGAAACAGCGTTATCACCGTTCGTGCCAGTGAGAGCAAGCCGACGAGCATCAAGGAGATCCTGGCCCATCGTCCCCTCCTGGCCAGATTGACAGGGGCTTCGAATGCCCCGGGGCGGTCCCGGGCAGATCTGACGCTCATCCAGTTGCCATCTCGTCGGAAGACTCTACGGCTTCAGGGGTCAGCTTGTCCGGGAGGGTTCACCCGGTCCTGGTCGAGGGGCGTAGACCAGGGTTCTGTGACTAGCCTCGTCGGTGTCCAGCGGCACCGACAGGAGACGACATGACCATCCCACCAGACGGCAGCTGGCCCCAACATGAGTCTCCACGACCTGGCCCCGTGACACGGCCGGCCCCCCTCAGCCAGGCGGTGAAACTGATGTATCTGGGTGCGGTCCTGGCGGTCCTGAGCCTGATACCGCTTCTCTTCATGGGCAACGCGCTCAGAGAAGCGATCGTCGAAGCTCTCGAGTCAACCGGTCAGACGACGACTCCAGAGCTGGTAGATGCAGGAGTTGCCGTCGCGATCGCCTTCGGCTTCGCCATAGGTCTGATCGGGGCAGGACTCTGGGTGGTGATGGCGGTCTTCAACGGCAGGGGTCGTAAATGGGCGCGGGTCACTGCCACGGTCCTCGGAGTAATTGGAATCCTGGTGAATCTGACCAGTTTCGCCGGAGTGGGACAACCGAACGTCGGTTTCGGGCCGATACTGGGGCTGCTCAGCGCGATTCTCGCTGGAGCAGTCCTCTATCTGATCTGGCGTCCTGCCAACAACCTGTACTACGAGGCGAACAGCCGCAGCTGATCGGCCTGATCGCGGCCCCATCTGGGGAGAGTTCAAGCCTGTCGGGCCAGAGAAACTCTGTTGGCATAGCATCAACCGTCAACGAACAGACGAGGAGTCATGGCAGGTTTATAGATCGGACATGTCGAGGTGACAGACCCGGACGGTTACGCCGAGTATGCCGCCAAGGCGGCAGAGATCATCCCGTCCAAAGGCGGGACCTTCGTGGCGAGGGGTGGCAGGTACCAACAGATGGAGGGAAAAGACCACCCGCGAAACGTGGTTATCAGGTTCGATACCTTCGAAGACGCCGTCGCCTGCTATCAGTCACCCGAGTACCAGGCGATCACCGGGCAAGCCCAGATGTGCAGCAACCGCAGCGTCGTCATCGTCGAAACCAGTCCGTGACCCGGAGGGGAGCCTGACGCTCCCCTCCGTCCCGACTGCTCATTGACTATCCGATTACCGGTCCCTCGAACAGCGCCTGGGCGAAGAAGACGAGGAAGGCAACCGTCACGATCCATATCAGCGGGTGGATGTCGCGGAACTTGCCTTTGACGACCTTTATGAATGTCCACATGACGAAGCCGGCACCGATTCCCACCGTGATGCTGTAGGTAAGGGGCATGAGGACTATCGCCAACAGGGCCGGGAACCCTTCCTCCAAGTCGTCGAAGTCGATTCCTTTGACCAGGCCGGCCATCATGAACCCGACCAGGATCAGCACCGGGGCCGTCGCCTGGGACGGAACCACCAAGGCCAGTGGGGACAGGAAGATGGCTGCAAGGAAGAGGAGACCGACGACGACAGAGGTGAGTCCTGTCCTGCCGCCTTCGGCAACCCCGGCCGCGCTCTCGATGTAGCTCGTGTTCGAGCTGACGCCGGCGGCACCACCTGCGGCCGCGCCCAGGGAGTCAACCAGCAGCAGCTTGCCGACATCTGGAATGTCCCCGTTCTCGTCAACCAGGTCGGCCTGTTCGGCGATGGCCGTTGCTGTGCCCATGGTGTCGAAGAAGTCGGTCAACAGGAAGGCGAATATGGTGAGCAGCGCAGCCAGGGTCCCCAGTTGGTTGAAGACGTTCGTGAGATCGAACATACCGAGTGTCCCGAAGCTGGGTACAACGCTCATGCTTTCTGGAATGCTGGCCACGTTCATGAACAAGGCGACTGCGGTCGTGGCGAGGATGCTGATGATCAGCGCCCCTGGCACCTTTCGAGCATACAAGAGCACCGTCAACCCGAGCCCTATGAGTGTCACCGCCGCACCAGCTGAGTCGGGGAAGACGAAGTGGAGTGGGGGAATCGGGTTGCCTGTGTAGGCGATCAATCCACCCTGTACGAACCCGATGAACAGGATGAACAGACCGATTCCCACGCCGATCGCACGTTTGAGGCTGGTGGGAACAGCCTTCATTATCGCCTCGCGGAATCCGACGAGAACAAGAATGGTGACTACGACACCTTCGATGAAGATGACACCCATGGCCCCTTCGGGAGTCAGCCCCGATCCAAGGACAAGGCCGAATGCAACGGCCGCGTTTATTCCGAGACCTGCAGCAAGGGCTATCGGCATGTTGGCGACTACCCCCATGAGGATGGTCAACACACCAGCCACCAGGGCAGTGCCGGCAGCTACGTCAGGAGCCGGGAGGCCCGCCGCCCCGAGGATGTCGGCATTGACGAACAAGATGTACGCCATTACCAGGAAGGTGGTGAATCCAGCCCGTACCTCGGTCCCGACCGAGGTACCCCGCTCGGTCAACTTGAAGAATCGGTCGAGGGTCGAATCGACAGGGGCCGAGGGCCTCTGTTTCGTGTCGGTCATGTCACTCCTCCTCGGCGATTGACTTCAAGCTCCGCCGCAAGCAGCCGGAAGGTAGTTGAGAATTGGCAGGGCGCGTCGTGTGGATCGGGGGTTTCTTGGCTCAGAGGTCAACCTTTCTGGTCCGCCTCCTGGAGATCAGACGATCGCTCGCACGATCCAGAATGCGCTCATCCCAAGGATGGCCGCTAAAAGGAAGTTGCGTTTGACATAGATGGCGGCGCCCCCGGCAACGAACCCGGCGAGTTCCGGGGCGCCGACGTCAAAACTGCCGTCGGGTCTGAGCACCAGCGAAACGACCAGAGCCGCCAGTACCGCCGGGGCCACGAACTCCAGGGCCTTCATGACGAGTGGCGGGATCCGCCGATTGGCCAGCGCGACGATGAAGATCGACCGGGTCACGTAGGTTCCGATACCCACGGCGAGGATGATCAGGAATGCACTCACTGGCTGGCCCTGTAAGCAAGAAGACCTGCAAGAACACCGACAGCCCCACCCACCAGGAGACTGGTCCTATTGGGTAACCCGGCCGTCAAATAAGTGGCGGCAGCCGCCGCCAGGGCCGCCACCAGCTTCGGCCACCTGTCGATACCGAGGATCAGAAGCACCACGAACATCAGGGGAACGGCAAACCCCAGTTCCCAACCCACAGGGATCTTCGGCCCGATCAGGAGACCCGCGGCCGTGGTCAGGTTCCACCCGGTGATGTAGACCAAGGCTGACCCTACGTAGTAGCTCCTGAAGTCGACCGGATCGTCCGCTGACCGGACCACGGTCAACGCGAACATCTGATCGATGAGAGCGTATGGAGCGAGCCAACGAAACCACCTCGGCTGCTTTTGGAACACAGGTGCCATCGCCGCCGAGTAGAGAAGGTGACGAGCCTGGATCACCAGCCCCGCGGAGACAACCGCAAGGGCGGCTGTACCCGACCCGATCAGGGAGAGAACCACGAGTTGAGCGGCGCCACCAAAGATCAGAGGGGAGGTCGACCATCCGACGAGGGGGTTGATCCCCGACTCCACCACCGCGAGACCGATGATCAGGGCAAAAGGGATGACCGTCACAAACAAAGGGAGGGCATCGGCCAGACCTCTACGCACCAAGGTGCCGTTCAGATTGAGAGCCATCGTCCCCAGACTTTCAGCAGTGGGATCTCAGACCAGGTCGAGCCGGATGGTCTCGAGGGCGATCTCCACCATCTCGTCGAAGGTGCTCTGACGCTCCTCCGAACTGGTTGATTCGCCAGTTCGAACATGGTCCGACACGGTGCAGATGGTCAAGGCTCGTCCACCCTTCTCGGCGGCGACCCCGTAGAGGCCTGCAGCCTCCATCTCGACGGCGAGGACACCCATTGCCTCCATCCTGTCGAAGGCTTCCGGATCTGGATTGTAAAAGAGATCGGCAGAGTGGACGTTGCCCACCTTGACACTGACGCCTTTCGCCGAAGCGGCTGTCGCGGCTGCGCGAAGTAGGCCGAAGTCCGCGGTTGCGGCGAAATCATGACCCCCGTAGCGGGTGCGATTGACCAAGGAGTCGGTACATGCCCCTATGGCGAGGATGACGTCCCGTATCTTCACCGAACTCAGGATCCCGCCACAGGACCCAACGCGTATGAGTCGCTCGACTCCGTACTCGGTGATCAGTTCAGTGGCGTAGATGGATGCCGAGGGGATTCCCATGCCGGTGCCCATGACCGATACCGGTATCCCCTGGTACTGCCCGGTAAACCCCAGCATGTTCCTCACACCGTTGACCTGCTCAGCATCTTCCAAGAAGTTGTCGGCGATGTGGTTGGCGCGCAGCGGATCGCCGGGAAGAAGGATCGACGGTGCAAAGTCACCCTTACTTGCGGATATATGAGGTGTGGCCATGTCTGAGCGAACTCCTATTGATTAGACCGGCGTCGACAACGAGCCGGGTAACTTCCACGAGATGCCCGATGGTAACGACAAGAACACCCAGCACCTCCTAGACGCACTGATCGCCAGCGGGGAGCAACTGCTTCCCGGACACATGGGACTCGAGGTGATCGACCTGGCGCCAGGACTGGGAAGGATGCGGTGCCTGATCCAGGACTTCCATAAGGCGCCCAATGGATTCCTCCACGCCGGAACGGTGATCACCCTCGCCGATACTGCTGCCGGTTACGGATGCATGGCCAGCCTCCCGACGGGGGCAGTCGGATTCACCACCATCGAAATCAAGATCAACTTCCTGGGAACTGCCCTGGAAGGCGTTCTAATGGCCGAGGCGAAGATGGTCCATGGGGGCCGGACGACACAGGTCTGGGACGTCGAAGTCATCTCCGAGGAAAGTGGCAAGACCATCGCCCTCTTCCGGTGCACACAGTTCATCCTCTACCCGAAGGCCTAGCCTGGTGCCATGAACGACTTCCACCAATTCATCCTCGATCTGCGGGCAATCCGCGACTACCAGGATCGGCCAATCGAGCCGGACCACCTAGATGCCATCCTCGAGGCGGCCCGATGGACGGGTAGCTCGAAGAACCGTCAGGACTGGTCGTTCATCGTGGTGGCTGACCCCGACCGTCTTCAGGGCCTGGCGGAGCACGGAGACTTCACCCAACCGGTGCGTGACTCCGCCGCCACCGTGGTCCTGGTGCGGGAGCCGGGTGGGAACATGTTCGACATCGGCAGGGCCGCCCAGAACATCATGCTCGCGGCGGAGACCCTTGGAGTCGCCAGTTGCCCGATCACATTGCACCGGTCTGCCGACGCCCGACAATTTCTAGGGCTCTCCGCCGACCAGGAGGCCATGTATGCGGTAGCACTCGGCTATCCGACCGCTGATGCCCGACCGAGGAAGTTCGGCGGTCGAAAGGACCGGTCGGCAGTGGTCGTCAAGGACCGCGGCTGAAGGGTCTGTTTGACTTGAAGAGCACTTGAAGTTCTAACTTGAGGTGCATCGGCCATGGCCGGTGAGTCCGGATAACGGACCGAACTTGTCCCTATACCCCACTACCTTCGAAAGAACATGACAGAGAATCTCGTCGAGGCACGCGGCCTCACCAAGAAGTTCGGCGATTTCACCGCAGTAGACGCCATAGACTTCGACATTCGCAAGGGTGAGGCTTTCGGGTTCCTTGGGCCAAACGGTGCCGGCAAGACCTCGACCATGAAGATGATCACCACCGTCAGCCCTATCACCGAGGGGAAGCTGACTGTGTTCGGGCTCGATCCTGGTACGCAGGGTCGCGCGATACGACAGCGGATCGGGGTCGTCCCCCAAGAAGACAACCTCGACCTCGAGATGACGGTTCGAGACAACCTCTACATCTTCGGGCGCTATCACGACATGACCCGCGCCCAGATCAACCCCAAGGTGGTCGAGCTGCTGGAGTTCGCACAGCTCACCGAACGTCGTGACTCCAGGGTGGAGCCACTGTCCGGGGGCATGAAGCGGCGGCTCACCATCGCCCGTGCCCTGATCAACGATCCCGACCTGGTCATACTCGACGAGCCCACCACCGGCCTCGACCCGCAGGCCCGTCATCTCCTCTGGGACCGCTTGTACAGGCTCAAGCGTCAAGGGGCCACCCTGATCATCACCACCCATTACATGGACGAGGCCGAGCAGCTATGCGACCGTCTGGTCATCATGGACAAAGGGGCGATCGTCGCTGAAGGCTCCCCGGCAGCCCTGATCCGGCAGTACGCCACCCGGGAGGTTGTCGAGCTGCGGTTTAGAGACGACGAGCAGGACGCAGCCGCCCTCAAGATCGATGGTCTGGCCGACCAGTCTGAAGTCTTGACGGACCGGATCCTCCTCTACACCAATGACGCCGAGGCGACCCAGCGCGGTCTCCATGAGAGGGACATTCACCCCGAACAGACGATGGTTCGCCGCGCCACCCTCGAGGACGTATTCCTCAGGCTCACCGGGCGAAGACTGATCGACTGATGACCCTTCTCACCCGCTCGCTGAGAGTCACCGAAGGCCAGCTCCTCGGGTATCGCCGGACCTGGCGGGGAACGGTCATCTCCAGCTTCGTCAACCCGATCTTCTTCCTCTCCGCTATGGGCATGGGGGTCGGAGCGTTGGTCGATCGTGGTAGTGCCGACCTCGGTGTCCCTTATCTCGTGTTTGTGGCCACCGGATTGATGGCAGCCAACGCGATGCAGGCCGGTGCGGCCGACGGGGCGTTCCCGGTGATGGCTGCGATCAAGTGGCGGAAAGAGTTTCATGCCATGATCACCACCCCGGTCTCCCCGACCGACATCATCATCGGCAGGACCATTTGGGGAGCGATCAGACTGGCCTTCATTCTCTCCGTGTTCACCGTCATCGCCGGGATGTTCGGAGCACTTGAATTGAGCACCGCCCTGCTTGCCATCGCCCCGGCAATCCTCACCGGCCTCGCCTTCACCCTGGCGATGACCGCATTCACGGTGAAGATAGAGAGCGACATGGGTCTGACCACCGTGTTCCGGTTCGTGATCATGCCCCTGTTCCTCTTCTCCGGCACCTTCTTCCCGATCAGCAACCTGCCGCAGGCCCTTCAGTTCGTCGCCTACGCCACACCGCTGTTCCATGGTGTCGAACTGGTCCGCAAGATCGCTCTACCCGATCTCTCAGCCGAGATGATCACCAGCATCTCGACCTGGGTCCATGTCGCCTACCTTCTGGCAATGGCGACGATCGGCTTCATCATCGCGGTCAAGGCCCTGGACCGGAGGCTCCGCCCGTGAGTGTCTCCGCACCATCACGGATAACGCCGCCCGGCAGGATGACACCGCTCCGTGCCCAGCGGATTTGGGAGCGCAACCTCCTCGCCCAGAAGAGGTTCTGGAAGGTGATCGTGACCGGATTCTTCGAACCGGTCTTCTACTTGCTCGCCATCGGTGTCGGGATCGGCGCCCTGATCGGAGACCTGGAACTGCCCGGTGGGCAGGTGGTCGCTTACACCGCCTTCGTGGCACCTGCCTTGATGGCGGTGTCGGCGATGAACGGGGCGGTGATGGAGACCACCTTCAACATCTTCTTCAAGCTCAAATTCGGAAACGTCTACCAGGGGATCCTGACCACGCCGATGAACCCCAAGGACATCGCCGTGGGCGAGATCGGTTGGGCGTTGTTCCGTGGCATCGCCTACTCGACCGTGTTCCTGGCGATGATGGCGCTGCTGGGACTGACCGAGACCTGGTGGGCCATCCTCACCGTCCCCGGAGCTTTCCTGATCGGTTTCGCCTTCGGATCTGTCGGTCTCGCCGCCTGCACCTGGATGAGGTCGTGGCAGGACTTCGACCTGGTCACACTGGCGACCATGCCGCTGTTCCTGTTCTCAGCCACATTCTTCCCGGTCGACGTGTACCCGCCGTTCCTCCAGACGCTGGTCCGATTCTCACCGCTCTACCACGGCAATGAGCTGTTGCGGTCGTTCTCGCTCGGGATCATCGACTGGTCGATACTCGCCCATGTCGGGTACTTGCTGGCGATGGGCCTGGTCGGTTCCCTGATCGCCTCCCGTCGGCTCGACGGACTGCTCCGCAAGTAGGGCAAGTACTCGCTCGCGGCTACCACCGTTCCCGGTGGACCACCTCTTCGAAGGGTCGGCGGTTCGGGGTCTTGATCACCTTCACGGGGCGGTCCGCCGGATACCCAACCGACATCAGGTAGGCGCAGAAGAATTCATCCGGGAACCCGAGAATCGACCGGGCGAGATCCTGGTCAGCAACCGAAGCGTGTCCGGTACCGAGCCCGAGATCTGTCGCCATCAGCATCATCGACATGACCACGTGCCCGAGGTCGAACTGGGCCATATCCGACCACCTCTTGTCTGCGATACGGGGAAGAATGAAGGCCACCGCAGCTTGCGCCCCGGCGACATGCCATGCGCCTTGCCACACTCCCGCCAACTCCCTCAGCCGCGCAGGATCGGTCACCACGACAAAGCCCCAAGGTTGGGTGTTCTTCGCCGAAGGGGCTCTCCTCCCTGCTTCCAGGATCCGGTCGAGATCCCCGGAGTCGATCGGTCGATCGCTGAACTCCCTGACGTTCCGTCTTGCCCTGATCGTGTCCCAAGTCTCCACGGTGCTCCTTCGTTGTCGTAGTCTCCGAACTCAGATGCTCGATCTCACATTCCCGTTACATGCCCCACACGGGTCGGCGCTGAACACGAAGGGCTGGCTTCAGGAGGCAGTACTGCGTTGCCTTCTCAACAATCTCGATCCGGCCGTTGCCGAAGACCCCGAGAATCTCATCGTTTATGGGGGACGCGGCAAGGCGGCGAGAAACCTCGAGTCGCTCCATGCGATCGTGGCGACCTTGCAGCGTCTCGACAACGACGAGACGCTCCTGGTGCAGTCAGGGAAGCCGGTAGGTGTCTTTCGGACCCACGAGATGGCGCCCCGCGTCCTGCTCGCGAACAGCCTCCTGGTGCCCCGCTGGGCGACACTCGATCACTTCTGGGAACTGGAGGCGGCAGGGCTGATGATGTACGGTCAGATGACCGCCGGGTCGTGGATCTACATCGGCACCCAGGGGATCCTCCAGGGGACGTACCAGACGTTCCTGGCGATCGCAGAGAAGAGGTTCGGCGGAACCCTCGCCGGCACCATCACCCTGACCGGCGGCCTGGGTGGGATGGGAGGAGCCCAGCCCCTGGCAATAACCATGAACGGCGGGGTGGCCATATGTGTCGATGTCGACCCCCATCGGATCCAGCGTCGCCTGGAGACCCGCTACCTGGATCAAGTTGCCGATTCCGTCGAGGAGGCGGTAGCCCAGGCAGTGACTGCGAGACGCGAGAGACGGGCTCTATCGATCGGTGTAGTAGGCAATGCGGCCGAGGTGTTCCCACAGATCAGGGAGATGGACGCGCAAATCGACATCGTCACCGATCAGACCTCTGCGCACGATCCCCTGTATGGCTACGTTCCTGCGGGTTTCACCCTCGATGAGGCGACGCGGCTCAGAGTCGACGACCCCGACACCTACATGAAGGCCTCCCGTGAATCGATGGCGGTCCAATGTGAGTCGATGGTCGACTTCCAAGGTTCCGGTTCGGAAGTCTTCGACTATGGCAACAACCTCCGCGGTGAGGCTCAACTGGCAGGCTACGCCGACGCATTTTCCTATCCGGGATTCGTTCCCGCATATATCCGCGACCTGTTCTGCGAGGGTTCGGGTCCGTTCCGCTGGGTGGCCTTGAGCGGGGACCCTGCCGATATCGCGGCCACCGACCGCGCCTTGCTCGATCTGTTTCCAGACAACGATGGTCTGGCCAGGTGGATCCGCCTGGCTGAAGAGCGTGTCGAGTTTCAGGGGCTGCCGGCGCGCATCTGCTGGCTGGCTTTTGGGGAGCGCCATCTTGCCGGTCTGCGATTCAACGAGATGGTGTCCAATGGGGAGATCTCGGCGCCGGTGGTGATCGGCCGCGACCATCTCGACTCAGGCTCGGTGGCTTCCCCCTACCGGGAGACCGAGTCGATGCTCGACGGCTCCGACGCGGTGGCCGACTGGCCCATCCTCAACGCCATGCTCAATGTCTCGTCTGGAGCGGCTTGGGTTGCGGTTCATCATGGAGGTGGGGTTGGAATCGGCAATTCGATACATGCCGGGGCCCAGGTCGTGGCCGACGGCACGGCCCAGGGGGCTCTCAGGGTGGAGAGAGTCCTGACCAACGATCCCGGCACCGGTGTGATGCGTCACGCCGATGCTGGCTATGAGATAGCCCAGCAAGTGGCCCGTGAAAAGGGCCTCGACCTACCCATGCTCAATGTCAATAGTTGACCGTTTCTGGCCGACCGCCGATGTGTGGCTGGCCTCGGAGGCAACCGAACCCGACCTCCTCGTGGTTGGAGTCCCATCCTCCAAGGCCTCCTTGTCACCGTCACGGGCGGATCTGACACCCGGGGCAGTCAGGGACCGTTTCCGGAGGTTCTCGACCTTCCACGGCGAAACCCGTACAGACTTCTCGATGGTCAAGGTGAGGGACCTCGGCAACTGGCCGGTATCGGAACTGGACATGCACGCAATGCCGGGATTGGTCGAGTCTTTGACCCGCGACCTTCCCGAAGCTCATCTGACGCTCTTCATCGGGGGTGACAACGCGATCACCCGACCCCTGGCCCGGGGCTCGCACACCGAACTCGACAGGTTGGGCGTTATCACCTTTGACGCCCACCACGATGTCAGATCACTGGAGAACAGGCCCACCAACGGGACACCAATTCGCGGGTTGATCGAAGAAGATGGGCTACCGGGTCGGAATGTCGTCCAGATCGGCATCCATTCTTTCGCCAATTCGGTGACGTACCGCGAGTTCTGTGACGACAACGGGATCTCGATCCACACGGTCGCCGACGTCGAACGGACGGGGATGAACCAAGTGGTCACCACCGCCCTCGGAGCCCTCGACCACTGCGACACGATCTATGTCGATGTAGATGTGGATGTCCTGGACCGCACCTTCGCCCCCGGATGTCCGGGTGCCCGGCCCGGGGGTTTGACCGTGCGACAGCTCTCCGCAGGGGTCCTCAGACTGGCCTCCCACCCCAAAGTCAGATCGATGGACTTCGTCGAGGTCGATGCTGAGGCCGATGTCGACAACCTCACTCTCGACACCCTCGCTCATCTGATGCTGACTGCCACCGCCGGTCTGGCCACCAGGTCGTAGTCAGCCTTCCAGTTGATCGCCGGTCTAACGGTCGCGAAGGACCAGAAGTGAATCGCCGAACTCGTGCCACTGATATCCGGCGGTGACCGCCTCGGCATAGCAGCGCTCCACCATCGTTCTCCCCGCCACAGCCTCGACAAGCTGGAGATGAGAGGACCCGGCTTCGTGCCAGCCGGTCATCATCCCATCGACACCGGCGACTCCGCGTTGAGGTGTCACGATGAGGTCGGTCACCCCGGCACCGGGATGGAGGAGCCCGTCACTGTCGGTCATCGTCTCGATGGCGCGTACCGTGGTGGTCCCCACCGCGATCGCCCGTCCGCCAGCCGCACGCGCTTGATTGACCACCCTGGCCGTCGTTTCGGGGATGCGGTACCTCTCGGCGTCGGGAAGCTCGCCAGATTCGAATGAGGCCACCCCACAGTGGAGGACAAGTGGTGCCAACTGAACACCTGATGCCATGAGCGAAGTCAGGAGACCGGTGGTGAAAGGACGCCCGGCGCTTGGCATCTCTGCCGACCCTGGCTCTCGGGCGTAAACCGTCTGGTAGTCAGAAATTGGCCAGGCGGCCGAAGTGTGGCCATATCGGATCGGATGACCATGACGCCGGAGGTAGTCGAGGGCATCGCCGATACCCTTCATCTCGGTGATCCAGAGCCGGGGCGACCGTGTATCGGGAGTAAGGAGAACGGCTTCGGCCCCGCCAGGTAGGGCCACAACACCTCCACCAAAATCGCGCCAGGGCACTGAACCGACACCGGACCGACGACGGGGCTCGGCCGTCCAAATCGATCCGGCGATGGGGGATGACATGTGGAGGCGGACATCACCCTGGTCACTCACCCCGTCGAGAGCAGCGGGAACTGCGGCCGAGACGTTCAGGACCAGGACATCTCCAGGTCTCAAGATCTCTCCGATCCGGGTGAATCTCGCGTGGTCGATCGTCCCGCTGGCCGTGTCGGCGACCATCATCGAGACACTGTCCCGACGGCGACCCTCGCGCTCAGGCGGAGTGCCCACCGCCGATCCGGCGGGGATCTGGAAATCCAGCGGAGCGAGGACGTCGAGGCTCATGACGCCGCCACGAGAAGGTCGCGGAGCCGATAACGACCAGACAACGGGCGTTCGACAATCAGGTGCATCAGTCCGGGAACGATCTCCTCAGGAGGAGGCCTGTCCGAGATGTCCTCCGCAGGGAAAGCCTCCTGATGCATTCGGGTGTTCATGTCACCGGGATCGGCCCAATAGACGGAGAGGCCGGGGTGCTCCGCGGCGAGAATATTGGTCATCTGCTCTAGGGCGGCCTTTGAGGAGCCGTAGCCCCCCCAGCCTTCATACCCTTCGACAGCGGCATCTGAAGTGACATTGATCACCGTCCCGTTGACTTCGCCCAAAAGAGGGAGACAATCTTGGGTGAGGGCAAGCGGAGCGAAGACATTCACTTCGAACACACTGCGCAACACATCGAGTGGGTACCTGGCCAGGGGTGGCTGAGGACTTGGGCCGAGCAGAGAGGCGTTGTTGACCAGGAGGTCGAGACCTCCCCTTTGTTGGGCGACATCGACCAAGACATGTCGGTGCTCCGGGTCGGACACATCACCTGGTATCGCAACCACCGCGCCTCCCAGGCTGGCGACTGCCTCCGACAGTTCCTCCCCATTCCTGGCGTCCACTACCACGATCCAGCCATCGGTAGCCAAACGCCGGGTCAGAGCGAGCCCCAATCCCCGTGAGGCCCCGGTGACGATGGCAACACTCACTTGCCCCACCCGTCATAAGGCTGGGCCGTTCCCTCTCGCTCCGTCCAAACCTCTCGCAGCTCGGAGCACAGGCCACCTGAAAATGTCAGGAATAATGAGCCGCTGGACACCGATGCCGCGCCTGCCTCGGTGAGGGAGACCCACCATTCGACTGCGGCCCGATCACCTTCGACAACCGCCGAACCGACGTGCACCTCGAGATCGGCCTGACCCTCAACCGCCCTCTCCCAATAGCTAGTGATTGCTGCTCGTCCCTCTAAGGGCGGCTGGAAGGGGTGAGAGCGGTAGACCGCGTTGGGCGTGAACAGGGCAGCAGCGCGCGAGGGGTCAGCGTTCTGCCAGGCGGCAAACAGGTCGGTCACCCAGGTTTGCACCGCACTTCGATCCATAGGCGGGAACCCTACAACTTCACGTTAACTTGAAGTCAAGACCCTTCTTCATCCACCGCTGACGGCCTCCTCAGCCTCGATGGGTAACAGACCATCACTAACCCTGCTGTTCAGATAACCGTCAGGCAAGCGCACCGGTCGAGGTCCCTGGGTGTGGCCCCGGGGCATGGTTGCCGCACCCTCCGGATAGGGCATCTCCCGATCCAACCTGGACATCAAATCGACCAGACCCTCGAGTGAGGCAACCTTCGAAAAGGTGTCCCTGAGTACCGGTCCAACCGCGAACCCCTTTAAATACCAGGCGGGATGCCGTCTGAACAGGATGATCCCGTAGTCGCCGAAGTGGTCGACCAGCAACCGGGCATGTCTCAGCATGATGTCGCCGACCTCTCCCAGGCTCGGTGGTGGGGAGGGCTCCCTGCCTGACATCACATCAGCCAGGTCGCGGAATATCCAGGGCCTTCCGAGACAACCCCTGCCGACGACCACACCGTCGCAGCCTGTTGCCTGCATCATCCTCACGGCATCTTCTGCAACCCAGATGTCCCCGTTGCCAAGCACGGGAACACTGACAATCGCCTTCTTGAGTCTGGCGATCGCCAGCCAATCCGCCTCTCCCGAGTAGAGCTGCCGTGCGGTCCGTGCGTGGAGGGCAACCGCTGCCGCCCCCTCCTCCTCGGCGATCAAACCGGTCTCGATGTATGTGAGATGAGAGTCGTCGATCCCCTTCCTGAACTTGACCGTGACCGGGACCGGCCCGGCGTTGGCAACTGCGGACCGTACGATCGACCGGAACAGGTCCGTCTTCCACGGAAGGGCTGCCCCGCCACCATGCCGGGTGACCTTCCCCATCGGACAGCCGAAGTTCATGTCGATATGGTCGACCCCGTGCTTGTCCACCAGGATGGCCACCGCATCACCGAGTGACCCGGGGTCGGTCCCATAGAGCTGGATCGACCTTGGTGTCTCGTCGTCTGCGAATCTGACCATGTCGAGGGTCTTGGCGTTTCCTTCGACCAATCCCCGGGCACCGATCATCTCTGAAACGTAGAGGCCTGCGCCATACTCCCGGCAGAGTCGCCGGAACGGCGAGTTGGTGACACCGGCCATTGGAGCCAGCACGACCGGGGGGTCTATATGAAAAGGGCCTATGGAGAAGGACACGGCACCATTCTGTTCACCGCCAGCGCCTTTGTCGGACAGCGGTCGAGCCGGCGTCATCCACCCGCGGTTAGAACCCCTGCAAGTCGGTGATGTTCTGGAGCCTCACCTGGGAATGCGCCACCAGTTTGCCGTCTTCCTCACGGGTGGTCAGCACTTCCCACAGCTGTTGAGTTCTTCCCCGATGTATGGGGGTGGCTACGGCAACGAGGACTCCAGATGAAGTGGCACGCAAGAAGTCGGTTGTGTTCGAGACACCGACGGCCCCGGCCATTCCCTGGGCCATTGCCCATACCGCGGCTCCAGTCGAGGCAATCGTCTCGGCAAGGGTGCAGTAGACCCCACCATGGACGACACCATACGGTTGGTGGTGGTTCTCAGTGATCGGGAGTCGGCCAGCAGCAAGGTCCGGGGTCGCCTCGGTCAGTTCTATGCCAGTGTGGCTGACATAAGTGGTTCGGTTCTCGAAGATGTTCTCCATTGCCTCAAATTAGCCAGGTCGGACGAAGTCGCTCAGGTCGAAACCCGCCCTGGATACGAGTCTGTCGAGAAGATGGACCGGCAACCCGATCACGGTGTAGGGACTTCCGTCGACAGATTCGATGAATCGTGCCCCCAACCCCTGGAGGGCGTAGGCACCTGCCTTGTCCAAGGGTTCGCCGGTGTCGATGTAGTCGTCGATCTCGTCGGCTGTCATCGTCATGAAGGTCACCGACGCCCTGTCCGCAAATGACTCGACTCCGCCCGTCGGCCCGGCGACGGCGATCCCGGTCCACACCTCATGTCTGCTGCCCTGCAGCCGATTGAGCATGTTCCGGGCCTCGTCGGGGTGGACCGGCTTACCCATCACCCTCCCTTCGTGAACCACCACGGTGTCGGCCCCCACTGCGATGACACCGGGGCCAACCACTGCCATCGCCTTGTCCCTCGCCAGACGTTCCACATACACATCGGGGCTTTCGTCGGGGTGACGTAACTCGTCAACCCCGGGAACCATCACTTCAAATCGGAGGCTGATCGTCTTCAAAATGGCGGCCCTACGTGGGGATCCCGAGGCCAGAACCATCTTCACAGGATGCGTCCGCGTCGAATGACCACTTGCGGATGAGCCAGAACTCCAGGCTCGTTCAAAGGATTCTCCGGAAAGAGCACAGCATCGGCAGGTGACCCCAGCCCGAAATCATCCGGCCTCCCCGTCGCCCGCAACCCCGAACCGGCCACAGCGTCGAGCATCCTCTCAACCGACAGTCCGTGCTCGAGCAGCTTCAGGGCCTCGGCGGCCACACTCGAGGAAGATCCGATGAGATCGGTGCCAGCCAGGACATGGACTCCCGCATCGACTGCGTCGTTGAGGAGCCGCCCGATATTGGTCAAACCCTCAGCGAGCAGCTTGCCACCACTCGACCCCGAACCAAGTTGGGTGATCACCGCCTCAACTCGCATCACAGTAGGCACCCACATCCCCCGACGACTCCCCAGGAGAGCGAGATCATCGGGCATCAAGAACAAACCGTGCTCGATCGAGTGGACCCCGGCTGCTACCGCCATCGTGGGAACTTCTCTCGCCATAGTGTGGATAGCGACTCGGGCACCCATGCCACTGGCGAGCGTCACTGCCATCTCCAGGTCGTCGCTCGAGAAGTTGGGCATTGGTCCCAGGCCGGGACGGGGCCAGTCGCCTATGAGTTTCACCCAACCGCCTCCGGATATTGAACCCTCGCTAACAGCTCTGGAGAGTTCAAAGGAGGACTCCACCTCACGTGTGAACCCCGGCAGATAGCCACCAACCGCGGTGATGATGGTGGCGGCAGACTCGATATCGGGCCGGTCATCCTGGGCCATCGATTCCGTCATCCTGGCCACGGTGTCGTCGGTCCACCCCTTGTCGAGGATCAGGGTCACCCCCGCCGCCAAAGCATCCCTGGCCCTGGCCATTGCTCCTTCCATGTCGCCGGGCTGGGCCCGGAGCTCGTCGGTCGCCAGATGGCCGTGAGCATCCACCAGGCCGGGCAATGCCCAGAGCCCCTCGCCCAAGATCAGCTCGACGTCGCCGGAGGGATCGGCCCATGCTCCGTGAACGACATCCCGGACCGAGACCGACCCTGATGGTTCCCGAAGCACAACGCGATAGGTCATGCCATGAACGCTAACCCCCTGACCTGCCGCATAATGGAAGACATGAAAGGACTACGCGGCGGATTGGCCCTCCTACTCCTAGTGGGGGCATGCACCAACACGGTGACACCAACCACCTCGACTACCGCTCCCCCCGCGACCACGACCTCGGTGATCAGCAGCGAAGGAAGGGAAGTTCGCACCGTCGAGTGTTCCAACCCGCCTGCCGAAGTGGCAATTCTCTGCGAGGTCTACGTCCTTGTCACCGAGCGGTACGTGGATGAGCGCGCCGGCGCAGA
>JBGTEJ010000089.1:0-24493 GCA_041747855.1 Acidimicrobiia bacterium
CATCCGCAACCTCCTCCAGGAGGCGGCGGCCGGTGGCACCACCATCGTCTTCTCGTCCCATGAGATGCACCTCGTCGAGAAACTGTGCACCCGCATCGGGATCATGATCCATGGGCGTCTCACCATCGAGGCGACACCGGAAGGTCTCTGTGAGCTGACCGGCCGGGACAACATCGAAGACGCCTTCATCGCTGCGGTCGGCGGCGAGGACCCTGGGAACTCGTCGTGGTACGGCACTTCATAGAGCTCAAAGCTCGACTCACCTGGAACGGCGTCCGGAGTGACGTGCAGCGTCGGTGGGGGTTCCCGATCGCGGTCATCCTTCTCACCTGGCTCGGGATCTGGTTGGCCGGGAAGTACGTCAGGACCATCACCGAGCTCCGAATCGCTGACCCTGGTTCGATCCACGACGTGGCGGCATGGATGGCTCTGCTGCTGTTCCTCGCCTGGGTCACACTCCCGGTGATCGTCTTCCCCCTCGATGAGAACCTGGACCCACAGCAACTCGCGGTACTCCCCGTCTCCGACGATCAGATGGTCCGAGGCCTGGCCGTCGCCAGCCTGGTCGCTCCCGCCACCCTGGTCCCGGTGATCGTCCTCGGGGCCAATCTGATCCTTTTCCCGAGTGCCTGGTGGATGGCGATCCCTGCATCGGTGGTCTTTCTCGCAATGCTGGCGGTGGGCAGCCAGCTGTTCTCAGCCACGATCTCGGCCATCCTCAGGACACGGAGGGGTCGTGACATTGCAACCTTCCTGGTTCTCGGCATCGCCGGCGGCGGATTTGCCCTCTATCGAGCCATCGAATCCAGAGTCCTAGGGTCGGGGATCGGCGCCGCCGCGGCGTCAGTTCCGGTTGTCGATTGGTCGTTCCTGATTCCGCCCGTGGCGGCCCAGAGGGCGGTGCTCGACGCCGCGGCTGGCTCAGGATTCTCCGCGGTGCTCAACTTGTTTGCGGCCACAGCAGGGACGCTGATCCTCGCCGTTCTCTGGAAACGGCTCCTCGGTTGGATGTTGACCACCCCGAAGGAGGGGAGTCGCCCCGCGGCCCGGGCCCGATCGAGAGGGATGGCCACAGGGCCATGGGGTGTGGTACCCACCCTGGCCCGCAAGGAGCTCCGGTTCTACATCCGAGATCCCAGACAACGCCTGGTGTGGACAGGGACCGTCATCTTCGTGGGATTGGCCGTAGCCGGTACGGTGATGGGAGCCGTCGGCTTCATCGACTTCAGAAAGCTTGCTTGGGCCCCTCTGGCAGCCCCGATCCTGGTCCTATTCGTGGGGCTCCCCATCGCCCTCAACCTGTTCGGATGGGAGCGCAACGCTGCCAGCTATCTGTTCGTTCTCCCGGCCAAGCCACGTCAACTCCTCCTCGGCAAGAACCTGGCGGTGGCTATGGCCCTCATGGTCGAAACCGTGATCATGGCCGTTGCACTGGCGGTCTTCACCGGCCAGTGGCGATGGTTCTGGCTGGTGTTCCCCCTCGCGGTAACCGCGATAGGGGCCCAGTTGTCAGTAGGGAACATCGTGTCCGTGCTCACCCCGCTGCGGCTCCCCAGAGAAGGGACCGACGTCTTCGCCCAGTCAACGGAGCAGGGGTGTCTCGCCATCGTCAGTCAGGCGCTGTCGTTCTTCGCAATCGGATTTCTCCTCGTCCTCCCCGCCTCGGTTGTCGTCATCACCGTCGATTTCGGCGAAGCCATTCCACCCTGGGTCACCGCATTGTTCGCCGTCCTGTGGGGACTGATCCTCTACTCCCTGTCACTCTGGCTGAGCGCCAAGCTACTGAGACGTAGACTCCCCGAGGTCATGGCCTGGGTCCAGGTCACTTGAACCCGGTTCCAACAAGATCGGTGTAATCGCCTACATTTCCTCGATGCGTCTTGGGATCGATCTCGACGGAGTGGTGGCCAATTTCACCGAAGGCTGGCAGCGGTTCTACAACCGGGAGTTCGGCACCGACCTAGTGGTGGAGGACTCAAAACGCTGGAATGATCTAGTCGACCTCACTCACTTCGCCAACATGAGGGAGTTCTGGGCATGGTCGTCGAACCTCGAGGGCCGGTCCGTGTTCTGGCATCTGGAGCCCTATCCAGGAGCCCTGACCACCCTCCACCACCTCGCCGATCGTGGACACCAGATCGTGGTCATCACACAGAAGCCCCACTTCGCGATCAGCGACACCCACGAGTGGTTGCAACGGGTAGGCATGCCTACGGACGAGGTTCACATCCTCGGCATCAACAACGGAAAGAAGTGGGACGTCGAATGCGATGTCTACCTCGACGATGGCCCCCACGTGATCCCGGGATTGGTCAGACACTGGCCTGACCGGCTGGTTTGCCGATACGTCAGACCATGGAACGACCCGGTGGAGGGTGCGATCGACGTTCGCGACTGGGACGAATTTCGCGAGTTGGTAGAGCGGTCATCCTGAGTTCATTCCTACGTTGGCCACTTCGGTCTCGGAGTCGCTACGCTCCCAAACCGACCGGTACACAAGAGGGTCCCGGGGATCAAACAACCTCAGTCCGGTCGCGATTGTTATCAAAGGAGACACGTGAAAAGAAACAAGAGGATGACCTTCGCGGTCATCGCCGTCCTGGCGTTGGTAGTAGCAGCCTGTAGTCCGGCGGAGCCGGCCGCGACCACCGCGGCCCAGACCACGACCACAGTGGCTCAAACCACCACAACCGAGGACCCGAAAGCAGGATGGCCCGACAGGCTGGTGTTCGGTTTCGTGCCGTCACGTGAAGCCGAGGAACTCCAGGACCGAGTAGACGTCCTGGCTGGAATCCTCGCCGACGCCCTCGACATCGAAGTGGTCGGCCTGGTCACTCCCGACTACCCGTCGCTGGGCCAGGCAATGGCCACCACTGCGGGTTCGGATCAGATCATCCATATGGGAGCGCTTCCGCCCCTGGGTTATGTGACGACAGCCGAAAACTTCCCGGGTGCGGTTGAGCTGTTTGCCCAGTCTGAGCGCAACGGGTCGCTCTTCTACTGGACCCAGTACTTCACCAACGATGCCAGCATCTGCACCGGCGCTCCGGTTCAGGGTTCGTTCATCCACGATGACGCCGGGAACTCAGTTGGAGTGGGCCCGGGCGAGTCATCCGCCACCCAGGTTGGATGGAATTCCGATGGCACCAGGGACGAGACCAACGACCCGGGACTTCGATGCCCGACACCGGTCGCCTTGACCGTCGTTGCAGGTAAGACGTTCTCGTTCGTGACGCCGGGCTCGGCATCCGGTTATCTCTTCCCGCTGGGTGAGTTGATCGCCGCCGGTGTCAACCCTGGACAGTTCAACGAGCTGTTCGGTGGTAGCCACGACGGTTCGGTGACTGCGGTCTACCAGGGCGACGCCGATTTCGGAGCTTCGTTCGACGATGCCCGTCGCAACGTCCGGGTCACCCCGGAGAACGCGGCCGGTCTGAGCGACGTGGGTAGCAAGGTGATCGTGTTCAACATCTCCAAGCCCATACCCAACGATGTCATCGCCGTCCGCTCCGACATGCCGGACAGTCTGAAAGACGCCATCTTCGATGCCCTGGCCGCCTTCATCGCGACCCCGCAGGGTCTCGAGCTGATGGATCAGATCTACAGCTGGACCGGTTTGGTCCGCGCCGGGCCACAGACCGAAGCAGGGATGGCGATCATCCGTGCAGCAGCCGAAGCAGCAGGTCTGTTCGACTGATCGAACATTCGCATGGGACCGCCCGGGGAGCGGTCCCATGCCTTTTAAATGGAGGGACAGCCGGTTGATCGAGTTCACCGATGTCGAAGTCACCTACCCCAACGGTTTCCAGGCCCTCAGAGGTTTGACCGTTTCGATCGCTGACGGGGAACTGGTCGTGATCGTAGGTCTGTCCGGGGCTGGAAAGTCGACCTTCCTTCGCGCCATCAACGGTTCAGTGCCGATCACTGGCGGGTCGGTCAAGGTCCATGGCACCGAAGTCAGGGGAGCATCCAACCGAACCTTGCGTGAATTGCGTTCGAGTGTCGGGATGATCTACCAGACCTTCAACTTGGTGAATCGGACGACAGTGATCAACAACGTCCTGATGGGTCGTCTCAGCAAGGTGGGATTCACCAGGGCGATGTTCGGCCTCTGGCCGGCCGCCGACAGGGAACTGGCCCTGACCGCCCTGGAACGGGTCGAGCTCGTGGAGAAGGCCTATGTCAGAGCTACCAACCTCTCCGGGGGCCAACAACAACGCGTGGGGATCGCCCGGGCTCTCGCCCAGGAACCGACGGTCCTTCTCGCCGATGAGCCGGTGGCCTCACTCGACCCTGTGACCTCTCACACCGTGATGCTCGACCTTCGCCGAATCAATCGAGATCTCGGCATCACCACCATCATCAACTTGCACTTTCTCGACCTTGCCCGGTCATATGGGAAACGTCTGATCGGGCTCAGGTCGGGCGAACTGGTCTACGACGGGGACATCGCTGACGTGACCGAAGAGACCTTCCGCGAGATCTACGGTCGTTCGGTCACACCCGACGACCTGCTCGAGGGCGCCGACCTGTGACCACCGCCTTTGTGGAGACCGGCGTCCGTCCGGCTCCGCCCCGACGGACCATGACGATGGTTGGTCCTCTGCTGGTCTTCCTCGGATTCGCCGGTGTCGGCGGTGCAGCCGCACTCACCGGATACGGCATTCTCTGGGGAGTACTGACTGCGGGAGGATTGCTGATCGCCCTCAGGCTCGGCAAGCTCAACACGACCCCGCTCGATAGCTTCCTTCTCCTGGTCGGCATGGTCGCATCTGCGGTCATCGCCAACAGGGTCATGCCTTCAGCACCTCAGTCAGTGGACGTGCTGCTCAGTCTCAAGTTCGGCCTGGCCTTCACCCCGATGGCCATTGCTTCGGCAGTAGTGGCGCACCGTGGCGGCGCCAGACCTTCTTCTGTGTTCAACGCCGGACTCATGTGGCTGGTAGGTGGGGCAGCCGCCCCCCCGCTGGCGGAGGCGCTTGGTGTCCTCCTGCCTCTGGACCAGTTGAGAAGAGGTCAAGAGCCGACATTCGATGCCACCGACTACGTCGTCATGTCGGTGATTGTCTCGACACTCGGAGGAAGCACTCTCCTTGCGGTCCGATCCAAGCTCCCGGCACTTGCCACCGGGGCGGCAGTGGTCATCTTCACCCTGTTCGCAGGTTCCGTGGTCGGTTTCAGCCTCACCCAACTATTCACCGCTATCACCGGTATCACTGAGGTGCCCAATCTCGACCGCGGACCCAATTTCGCTTGGGCCATCGGGGATGGCACATGGTGGTGGCCGCCTTCGTGGGACTTTGGGAACCCGTTTGTCCCCAACCCACTGGTGGAGACCATCCGAATCGCGGTGACCGCCACGATCGTGGGATGTCTGATCGCACTACCCCTCTCCTTTCTGGCCTCGACACTGACCGCACCAAACCATCCCGCCTATCTCATCTCCAAGGGATTCCTCAACTTCATCCGAACCATCCCCGACTTGTTCTGGGCGATGATCTTCGTAACCTCAATCGGATTCGGCCCACTGGCCGGGGCCCTTGCGCTCACCATCTTCACGATGTCGATCATGGCCAAGCTGCTCTCTGAGACGGTCGACGGGGCGGAGCCTGGACCGCTCGAAGCAGCCAAGGCGACGGGATCCCGTCACTTCCCTGCGGTCCGCGCCGCGGTGTTCCCCCAGGTCTTGCCAAGCTACATAGCCCTGGGTCTCTACATCTTCGAACTGTCGATCCGGTCGTCGACCGTCCTCGGCCTGGTCGGTGCGGGAGGCATTGGGATGGTCATCGAGGCCCAGCGGAGCGCGTTTCGCTTCGATCGGATACTCGCCATCCTCATTCCGGTACTGATATTGGTCATCTTGGTCGAACAGATCTCCAACTGGGCGAGACGGAAACTGCTGTGACCCCACCGGAGACCCTGCTCGACCCGAAACTGATGCGACCGAAAGAGCCGCTCACCCCCCGGGTGCTGAGATGGGTGGCCTTCGTCATCATCGTGGTGCCGCTGATCTGGTCGGCGACCGGTCTCGGCCTCTCCTGGGAGAGTTTGCAGAGAGCCCCCGGTCAGGTCATCACCATGTTCCGGGCCACCTTTCCTCCGGACCTGAGTCCGGTGACACTCCAGAGAGCCCTACCCAAAGTCATGGAGTCTCTGTTCATTGCATGGATAGGGACGATGATCGCCGCGATCATCTCCCTGCCACTGGCCTTCGTCGCCGCCCGGAACACCGGCAACAGGGTCGCCGGAGGAGTCGTTCGCTTCGTGTTCATCGTGATCCGGACCATCCCCGAGTTGGTGCTTGCCATGTTCCTGATCCCGGTTGCAGGTCTGGGCCCATGGATCGGCACTCTGGCCATCGGCTACCACTCGGTGGGGACTCTCGGGAAGCTCTCCACCGAGTTCATCGAGGGGGCCGAACCCGGGCCGGTGGAAGCGATTGCGGGGGTTGGTGGTGGCTGGTTCTCCAAAGTGCGGTTCGGGGTCGCACCCCAGGTCATGCCGGTCATCATGGCCTACTGGCTCTACAGGTTCGAGATCAATGTCCGCGCCTCCGCAGTGATCGGTCTGCTCGGTGGCGGTGGGATAGGCCTAGAACTGAGAGAGCAGCTCTTCTTCCGAAACTTCCCAAGGGTGGGCACCGTGCTCATGCTGACCATCGCAGTCGTGCTCATCATCGACTTGATCTCAGCAAGACTCAGACGACGGATAATCACCGGCAACCGCGAGCCCGGCCCCATTGCCGTGTTCAAAGCCGCCGGCCCGGGGAAGAGGGTGGCCATGGCCCTGTTCGGCATGGCCGCGGTATTTGCCGTCGTCTTCATGCTGGTGCAGCTCCAGACCCCCGTAGCCTGACCCTCGCCTACCCTTGCTACAAATGGACGAGAAGCTATTGCGACGGACTCGTGCTGAACGAGAGCGGCTCGAGCACCAACTCCTCGCCCCGGGAGCGGTCAAGGCTGACGAATCGGCGGGACGCGCCGATGAAGAGGAGCACGACGAGTTCCGCACCGTCTTCGAACGCGACCGGGACCGAATCCTTCACAGCAAGGCGTTCAGGAGACTCAAGCACAAGACGCAAGTCTTCCTGAACCCCGACGGAGACCACTACGTAACGAGGATGACCCACACCATCCATGTCACCCAAGTGGGGCGGGCGATTGCCAGAGCCCTCGGGTTGAACGAAGACCTGACCGAAGCGATCTGTCTGGCCCATGACGTCGGTCATTCCCCTTTCGGGCACACCGGCGAAGATGCCCTGGCACCTTTCGCGGGGGGCGAATGGCTCCACTCCGCACATGGGGTCCGGACCCTCTCCCTACTGGAGCCCTTGAATCTGACCTTCGAGGTGCTCGACGGGATTCGGGCCCACTCCTGGAAGATCGACCCTCCACCGGCTACCGAAGAGGGCGCTGTTTGTCGGTTCGCCGACCGGATCGCCTACCTCACCCACGACGTCGCAGATGCACTACGGGCCGGGGTCATCGAGTATCACGACCTCCCGGTGTCATCCCTGACCACCTTCGGCGCGACCGCCCGGGAGTGGATCGGGACCATGGTCACATCCGTGATCGAGAGCTCGCATGAACATGGATCGGTGTCGATGCGGGAGGACCATCTCGAGGTGATGTGGGGTCTCCGCGACTTCATGTTCGAACGGGTCTATCTCAGCCCTGAGTCCCAACTCCAGAAGGAGAAGGCGGTGTTGGTCATCCAAGACCTGGTCCGCTACTACGGAGAGCACCCTGATGAGGTCCCCGACTCTTACACCGTTCCTGGGGCCGACCCGCTCACCAGGGCCATCGACTATGTGGCAGGGATGACAGACCGCTTCGCCCTGCGGGTGCACGACCGGCTCTATCGACCGACCCTCCTCGACTGAAGTGGGTGACGGGCCGCACTCCGTGCGGCACCCCCCTCGACCTCGCTTCGCTTCGGCCGGTCCCCCCGCAAGCAGGGGGACACCAGAACCCGACTCTTGTGTCACCCCATGAAATGGGGGGACCGCACGGCCCGAAAGGGCCGGGCGAGGGGGGTGTTCGTGCGAAGCACGGACTCGTCTCTCACCTTGTCACACCGCCAGGTAGCGGGCCGCACTGCCTGCGGCGCCACCCTCGACCTCGCTTCCGCTTTCTTCGGTCCCCTTAAAGGGGGGGGGGACAACCAATGCCACAAGTTCCCCTAACCTGCACGGTTCGTGCTCCGACTCGAGAACCTCCACAAGAATTTCGGGAACATCCGCGCCCTCGACGGGTGCACCTTCGAGGTGGAGCGGGGTCAGATGCTGGGATTTCTCGGACCAAACGGATCAGGAAAGACCACTGCGATGCGGTCGGTGTTCGGACTGGTACGACCTGAATCGGGGAGCGTTACCTGGGATGGAGTCCCGATCGGGATGGAGCAGCGTCTCCGTTTCGGGTATATGCCCGAGCAGCGTGGTCTCTACCCGAAGATGAAGGCAGTCGACCACTTGGTCTATCTGTGTCGGATCCACGGGATGGCCCAATCTGACGCGGTGTCGAGCGCCGACCTCTGGCTGGAGCGGTTTGGGCTTCTCGAACGTCGCAATGACCGGGTGGAGTCCCTCTCCCATGGCAACCAGCAGCGAGTACAACTAGCCGCTGCCCTGGTCCACAACCCTGACCTGCTCCTGCTCGACGAGCCATTCAGTGGGCTCGACCCGATGGGGGTGGACACCATGTCCGGTGTCCTCATAGAGCAGGCGGCAGAGGGAAAGGCCGTGGTATTCAGCTCGCATCAGCTCGACCTGGTAGAGGATCTCTGCGAGGAGGTCGCCATCATCAACCAGGGACGGATCGTTGTCGAGGGGAACGTGCGAACCCTCAAGGACGCCTCACCGATACGTCATCTGGAACTCGACATCGACGGTGACATCGAGGCTCTGATCGAGTCACTGCCCGACGTCCTCCAGGTCCAGTCGTCGGGCGGATTCCACAGCCTGACCATCGGAGCAGAAACCGACATCCGTGAGTTCGTGGGTCGGGCCCAGGCGGCTGGCCGACTCCGGCACTTCGCGTACAAGCCGCCCTCACTGACCGACCTGTTCCGGGAGGCGGTTCGATGAGTCAGTTGTGGCAGGTGGCCATGCGGGAGCTCCGGGAGCGCGGACGTTCGAAAGCGTTCCTCTTCTCCTCCGTGATCACCCTCATCCTCGTGCTCGGAATGATCTTCATACCCCGTGTGTTCGGCAGCGGGACTGAGGAGTACACCGTCGGTCTGCTCGGTGAGGGCAATCAGCCGATAGTCACCGCGGCCCTCGGATTCGCCACCGCAGATGACGAACCGGGGGATTTGGCTTCCGTGGAGATCACCACCGTCCGCTTCGAGAGCCGTCAGGCCGCTGTTGAGGGCCTCGATTCGGGTGAAGTGGATGCTGTCCTCGTGGACGGCACCGAGGTCGTCGTCGAGAGTGTCGGATGGGGAGGCTCCAGACTGCTCAGCCTTCTCGGTCAGGGAGCTGCCGCGGTAGCCCTGGAACGTCTCATCGCCGAGGAAGGCCAGGCGGTCGCTGACGTGATCGAGCTGCTCACTTCAGATCCACTCACCACCACCGCCTTGTCCGGTGGCGAGGTCGGTGATTCGTCCCGTTACGTAATTGCCTATGCAGGGTTGATCTTCCTCTACGTGGCCATCCTCCTCTACGGGACCTGGATGCTTACCGGTGTGACAGAAGAGAAGTCGACGAGGGTGGTCGAAGTCCTCCTCTCCAGTCTCCGACCCTGGCAACTCCTAGGCGGAAAGATCCTCGGCATCGGCCTCCTCGGTCTGGCCCAGTTCGCCACCACCGTTCTGGTCGCTTTCGCTGGGCTCAGTCTCGGCGGGTTCGAGATCCCCGACCTGGACCCGCTTGCCTTGGCCAACCTGATCTTCTGGTTCATTCTCGGATTCACCGTCTATGCCCTCCTCTTTGGCGCCGCCGGGTCCCTGGCCTCCCGTGTCGAAGACGCCAACAACGCCGCCCTACCCATGTCGATGATCGCGGTGGTGGGTCTGTTCATCTCCTTCGCGGCGCTCGACTCACCGGCGGGGATGGCCGCCAGGATCGGCACGATGATCCCGATCACGGCCCCGTTCGTGGTTCCCGTGAGGGTCTCGCTGGAGGCAATCGCTTGGTGGGAGTTCGCATTGTCCGTCATCCTCACCCTCGCCGCCATCATCGGCTTGGTGTGGGCAGGCGGACGGATTTACGCCGGAGGAGTTCTCCGATACGGGGGTAAGGTGCGGTTTCGTGATGCCTGGCGAAGCGCTGCGGAGTAGATCGTGAACTTCCAACATCTCGACGTAGAGATCGAAGGTGACATCGCCAATCTCTGGCTCAACCGGCCGGAGAAGCTCAACGCCCTGTCTGCCGACATCTGGGAGGACCTCCCGCAGGCTGTGGAGCACCTCGACGCCGACAGAAGGGTCCGGGTCATAGTCCTCAGCGGAAGAGGCCCGGCCTTCTCGGTGGGAATCGACCTGGAGATGCTGGCCTCGATAGGGACCGGTGCCCCAACCAGTGACGAGATCTACTCGACGGTGCGACGACTCCAGGGCACCGTGAACTGTCTAGCGGACACCCGCAAGCCGGTGATAGCCGCGATCCACGGGTACTGCCTCGGAGCGGGGATCAACCTGATCTCGGCATGCGATCTGAGGATGGCGTCATCGGATGCCAGCTTTTCGATACGTGAGACCCGGATGGGTCTCGTGGCTGACATCGGCGTCCTTCAGCGACTGCCCGCCGTCATAGGACAGGCGGCCACAGCCGAGATGGCGTTCACCGGTGGCAATTACGACGCCCGGTGGGCTTTGGAGTGCGGACTCGTCAGTCAGGTCCTCGCCGACCACCAAACCCTCATGGAGGCCGCCCATTCCCTGGCTGGTGTGATCGCGGCCAACTCCCCGCTGGTGATATCCGGTATCAAGAGGGTGTTGCAGGCGGGGGCCGGGCGGCCCGTAGAGGAGGGGCTCGAGTTCGTGGCCCGTTGGAACGCAGAGCACCTCATCTCCAAGGATCTCTACGAGGCGATGGCGGCCCACCTGGAGCGCCGTCCACCCCACTACACCGGCGAGTAGGCGCCCAGGATCGCCAAAGCGGTCAAAGGACTTCTGGCACCCCGAGAGGGACCTTCTCCCCTGTGATCGGGACCCCGATCAGACGATGCTCTCCTTATCAAGCAGTTCGCCATAAGAGAACGGAGGCCCCAAATGACTGCTACCACATACAACGAAAGAATTCAGACCGAGAACGTCGGGCACAAGAGGAGTTGGCTGCTACTGGTAGCCGGAATCCTGGCCCTGGCGGTCGGTTTCGGTTCCATGATCGGCGGAGCGTTCGGCGTTTGGTTCACCTGGAATCAGGCTGTCGTCCAGGATGTGACCACACCGGACGATGCGGTGATCGCGAACACCCCGGTCCGTGGGCCACTGACGATGTGGGCACAGGCCGACATCATCACCTTCCATCAGCTCGATCGGACAGAAGGTCTGTACTACTCCCAGATGCCGCGAACGGTCCCCCAGCTCGATGAAGCCGGACAGCCGGTGATCGGCGAGGACGGCGAGCCCGTGATGGTCGCCAATGCGGCCAGGGCCTCATGGTTCGACGCAACCACGCTGACCACGGCCCTCAGCCTCGGCATCATCTCCTACGCACTAGCTGCGATAGCGATGGCTGTCGGACTGGTCCTGGTCTTCGCCGGCTTGGTGTTCCTGCACATTCGCAGGAGGGCAGTGCTGGTCTGAGTCAAGCTCAGGGCAGCAGCATTGGAAGGGCCCCTTCGGGGGCCCTTCCGCTCGTCTGCGGTATGACTCACGATTTGGGGTTCGGAGCGAGGTTTAGGGCACAATCACACCGATGACAGGATTCGATGCCGCGGTGGTGGGGGCCGGCCCCAACGGACTCGCCGCAGCCGTGGAACTGGCGCGTTCAGGTCGAAAGGTCCTCCTGGTCGAGGGTGCGACCCAAACGGGTGGAGGGACCCGCACCGCAGAACTAACCCTTCCCGGGTTCCACCACGACGTCTGCTCCGCGATCCACCCTTCGGGTCTCGTCTCCCCATTCTTCAGGCAGGCTGGAGTCGAGGTCGATTGGGTTCGGCCCCCGGTTGCCGTGTCACATCCACTCGATGGGGGAGGGGTGGCGGCCCTCCTCCCCAGCCTCGACGAGACAGCTTCCCGACTGGGTGAGGATGGCCCTCTCTACCGGCGCATCATGGGTGTGTTCGCCCGCCAGATAGAAGAGCTTATGGGCATGCTTCTCGGACCGGTCGTTCCCCTGCCGGAACACAAGCTGCTAATGCTCAAGGCGAGTGTGATCGGAGGACTGCCCGCTTCGGTCCTGGTGCGCAGATTCTCCACACCTGAGGCCAGGGGTCTGATCTCCGGTCTCGCCGCCCACTCCGTGGCTCCTTTACACCGACTGGCCACGTCGGGAGTGGGTCTGGCCCTTGGAGCGGTTGGTCATGCCGGTGGTTGGCCGCTGGTCCGGGGCGGTTCCCAACGTCTCACGGATGCCATGGTGAAGCGGTTCGTCGAACTCGGGGGCGTGGTGGAGACCAACCGCACGATCGAGCGTCTCGACGAACTGTCAGCACCGGTGATCTTCCTCGACGTCATGCCCCCTGCTGCCCTCCGAATCGGGGGCAATCGACTGTCCCTACAGGCACGCCGGAGACTGGAACGCTGGAAACCAGGACCCGGTGTGTTCAAGGTCGATTGGGCCCTCGATGGGCCCGTCCCCTGGTCTGACCCAGTCAGCAGCGGGGCGGGGACGGTGCATGTAGGTGGAACCTTCGAAGAGATCCATAGATCGGAAAAGGCCGTGTTCTCGGGGGAACACCCGGAACGGCCTTTCGTGCTCCTAGCCCAGCAGTCCCTCTTCGACCCGACCCGGGCCCCTTCGGGCAAGCACACATTGTGGGGCTACTGCCATGTCCCGACAGGGTCCACGGTCGATATGACCAAGGCGATGGAAGGCCAGATCGAGAGATTCGCACCAGGGTTCAAAGATCTGATCCTCGCCAAGGCCACGATGAACAGCCCCCAGTACCAGGCTTACAACCCGAATCTGGTCGGAGGCGACATAGGCGGAGGCAAATTCGGGATCGGGAAGGTCCTCCAGGTGGGATCGCGTCGACCCTACGACCTCGGTGGCGGTGTCTTCCTCTGTTCGTCGGCGGTCCCACCAGGGGCCGGAGTGCACGGCATGTGCGGCTACAACGCGGTAAGGGCCGCCATCGGAGAAGGCGACTGACTCAGAACTGGACGGCGGCAGCCGACCAATGAAATCCGGCGCCGAAGGCGGTGAGGACAACGAGATCCCCGGGTCTGATCCGCTCGCTCTCCACGGCCTCCCAAAGTGCAAAAGGGACCGTCGCCGATCCGATGTTGCCGTACTCGTGAACATTGACGAAGACCCGATCCTCATCCAGACCCATCTTCTTCCGGACCGCATCGATTATCCGCAGATTGGCCTGATGGGGGATCACCAGGGCGACTTCGCTCAAGGATCGACCGACCTTTCCAAGCACTTCCTCAGCGGCCTCGCTCATGCGCTTCACCGCGTCCACGAAGACCCGCTTACCGTCCATCACCAGACGGTTGTAGTCCCCGCTCAGCAGGGTCTTCTCGTTGAACGGGTTCCTGGTGCCACCGGCGGCGAGGGTCAGGATCTCCGCACTGCCCCCATCGGTGCCGCTGACCACATCGAGGACCACTGCCCGACCCCCGGTCGGACCCATGACGACCGCTCCGGCGCCATCACCGAAGAGGACCGCGGTCGCCCTGTCCTGAAGGGATATCAGACGGGTGATCAACTCGACCCCGATGACCAGAACGTTCTTCGGGGAGGATGTGATTCGGGACTTCGCCACGTCGACAGCTTGTACGAAACCGGCGCACCCACTCCCCGCCATGTCGAAAGTGGGGATGTTGCGACACCCCAGTTCGTGTTGGACCAGCGCCGCGGTGTCGGGCGTCAACATCTCCTGGGTGTCGGTGGCGAGGATGATCTCGTCGATGTCGGCTGCGACCATCCCGGCGTCTTTGATGGCGACCTGGGAAGCCTCGACAGCCATCGTCATGGTGGTCTCTTCGTCGGCGGCGAATCGTCTCCGTTTGATCCCAGTCCGCTGAGTGATCCATTCATCGGTGGTATCGACCAGAACCGCCCAGTCGTCATTGGTGACGACCCGCGACGGTACATACCCGCCGAATCCGAGGATGTGAGCCATGTGCCCGGAACACTAGGCGACAACCCCGTATGACGGCGCCGACAAGACCATGCCATGGGGAGAGTTCTCTACGACTATCGGGGCGGCGGCGTGCCCGGGGTGCCGGTCGGAGCAGGGTTTCGGAAGAGCTGGAAGGTCCCGTCAAGATCCATGACCCATCCCTCGGCCAGCAACCGGTCAACGAGATCGGGTATCTCTTCGACGGCGCGACGGGTGTC
Organism: Acidimicrobiia bacterium; assembly: GCA_041747855.1. Lineage (GTDB taxonomy): Bacteria > Actinomycetota > Acidimicrobiia > Spongiisociales > ZC4RG35 > ZC4RG35. Next base: position 14,456 of record JBGTEJ010000089.1, read on the forward strand.
AATCACGAGGTACTCGATGGTGTCGGGATCGTGGAGGGGCGGATACTTGCCTGCGACACCCCAATTCTTCGGTGCGAACGGGTTGGGTGTCATGTAGACGTGACGCCGATGGGCCAGGTGCGGGGTCAGATTCCAGTGTGCACTGACCACCGCTTCATCGGGGATCGTGTTGAGGATCCGGCCAACCTCAGCGTGTTCAACCGCTGAGAGACCCGACCACATTCCGAAGCGTTTGATCAGGTCGGGCCCGGCAAGACCGAGACCCATGACGGCGATCCACACGGCTGCGATCAAGGCTCCCTTCTTTCCGTAAGGAAATCGCCACCGGGGCCGCTTTGGATCGTCGATGAGCCGAGCCAACCGGGCGGCGCCCAAGGGGACGGCCACCGCCAGCACCCCAAGGAGATAGGCGGTGTAGTGCCATAGGATCTCGTGCTGGTACCCATGGGCACTGGCAAGATTCGCCACTGTTATAGGCAGCCCAAGGAGAAGCACCCTCGGAGCCCAGAAGGCGAGAACCCCGGGAATCAAGATGCTGGCCAGGTACTCCGCCCTCGGCCAGGTGAGCAGCGTGGACAGGTCCGAGGAGTAGCGGCCCGTGTAGATCAGCTCACCCGTCGGCGAGAAGCCGGGCAGGATCACCAGTAGTGAGAGGGCCTGGAACCCCACCGCAAGCGCGGCCAGCACATAGGCTTGGTTGCGTGCTTCTTTCCACTGAAACCACCAGAACAAGGCAAATGGAGCGATCAGTAGACCAGAGTCCTCCTTGACCAGCAGAATCAAAGCCGCAAGGACCAACGCCAGGGTGTAACGCTTCCGAGTGGCCGCCAAGAAGCTGGCCGGGAAGAGGACAATGGCGAGGGTCTCGGGATGAAAAGCATCCCAGGGGGTCCACACCATCGCGGGGGCAAGAAGAACCGCAGAAGCCGCCGCGACCGCCAGCCAGGGACGGAGCCCCTCCCCTCTGGCGATGACGAAGCTGAGCCATCCGGCTACGGCCGGGATCAACGCACACAGTACGACCAGGACCTCCGCATGGGGCAACACCCAGTAGATAGGCACCATCACCAAGAGGATGTATGAGGCGTGGTCCGCGAAGAGATGAAGGCCACGGAGGGTGATGAAGGGCTCCTCGAACCTGGAGAGCAACCAGAGTCCCTGGTCGAAGATCCCCAGGTCGAAGGCGCCGAAACCAAGACCATGAAAGCGGTGCAGAGCCAAGTAACCCATCCACACCGTCCACAGGACGACGATGCCGACCATGGTGGACTCTGCCCGCCGTGCGTCGATGAATCTGAGGAAGTTCGTATACATTCGGGGACGACTGTCTGGAGACTGTACCGGAGGCTCATTCGAGCAATGTCTGCGCAACTCACCCAAACGGCACAAGTTGTTTACCCTTACAACGCGCTGGGGGCTTTCCCCGGTTGTACAGATGGAGGAATCTCAAACATGAAAAAAACTTTCCGACTGGTGGCCCTGTCCGCGGTCTTCGCCCTCGTGGCGGCCGGCTGCGGTGACAGCACTACCACCACTACGGAGGCAGCCGCCCAGCTCGAGCTGGTGACTGCCGGCACTCTGACGGTCTGCACCGAAACCCCCTACCCACCCATGGAATATGTGGACGAGTCCGGCAACTACACCGGCTTCGACATGGAGCTCATGAGAGCTATTGCAGAGGATCTCGACCTCGACTTCGTTGTGGTCGAGGCCGGTTTCGACGCAATAACCGGTGGGCTGGCATACGATCAATGCGACGTGGCCGCGGCGTCCATCACCATCACTGACGAGAGGGCCGAGGCGGTCGACTTCTCCAGCTCCTACTTCGAGGCCAAGCAGTCACTTCTGGTCAGGGCAGACTCCGGTATAACGTCGTTTGCCGACATGGTGGGCAAGGTATTGGCTGTCCAGACAGGTACCACTGGCCACTTCTACGCTCGCGACAACGCACCAGCTGGAGTGCAATTGCTCGAGTTCCCCGATGCCGATGGGCCATATCTGGCGATCGAGGCCAACACCGCCGCCGGCTTCATGACCGACCTGGTCGCGACCCAGGGGTATGTCGACAGCAATCCGGGTTGGATCGTGGCCGAGACCTTCGAGACCGACGAGGTGTACGGACTGGGGACCAAGGACGTTCCCAACCTCCTTGCAGCGATCAATGCCACCCTGGCAAAGTTCCGCACCGACGGCACTTACGACAGGATCTTCTCGGACTGGTTCGACGGCTGATCTGAGACAAACTCAACGGAAAGGGCGACCCACTAGGGTCGCCCTTTCCATATCCCATGAGTAAACGGCGCAAACAGCTGATTATCAACATCGCCCTATACGGGTTCGCCGTCGCCCTCGTCGTCCTGGCGACCATTTTCGGCGACTGGGAGAGGATCGCCGGCAACTTCTTCAACATCGACGTCGTCAGGGCCATGCTTCCCGAGGTGCTCACGATTGCGGCCCGGAACACCGTCCTCTACACCATCGCATCTTTCAGTATCGGACTGGTGATCGCCTTGACTCTGGCACTGATGCGTATGTCCACCATCCTCCCCTATCGAGCGTTTGCGATCGGATACATCGAATTGTTCCGTGGGCTCCCTGCACTGGTCACGCTCATACTGCTTGCATTCGGGATCCCCATCGCCTTCAGCATCCGTGTTCCGGGAGGACAGGTCGGCGCTGCGATCCTGGGGCTCTCAATCGTTGCTGGGGCGTACATGGCGGAGACCATACGAGGAGGGATCGAGGCTGTTCCCCGTGGTCAGGCCGAGGCCGCCCGGTCGCTGGGCATGTCCCAGAGTCGGACCATGATGACCATCGTTCTCCCCCAGGCCTTTCGCATCATGATTCCGCCGCTGACCAACGAGATGGTCCTCCTCATCAAGGACACTTCCCTCTTTTTCGTGATCGGATCGACCCCGGCCACCAGGGAGTTGCTCAAGTTCGCCCGTGACTTCATGTCGAATCGTCGCAACGCCACTCCCTTGACGGTCATCGCCATCGCCTACCTTCTGATCACACTCCCTCTCACCTACCTGGTGAGGAAGATGGAGAAGAGAACCGCGAGGTCGAGATGACGCCAGCGATCGAGATTCGAGACCTCCACAAGAACTTCGGAAAACTCGAGGTCTTGAAGGGGATCGATCTCTCGGTCCGACAGGGCGAGGTGGTCTGTGTGATCGGCCCTTCCGGGTCGGGAAAGTCGACCTTGCTCCGGTGTGTCAACCGTCTCGAGGAGCCGACATCGGGGACCATCCTCATCGAAGGCGAGGACATAACCGACCCGGACGCCGACATAGACCGGATCCGAACTCACATCGGAATGGTCTTCCAGCAGTTCAATCTCTTCCCTCACCTCAATGTCCTCGGTAACCTGACTGTCGCGCAGACGAAGGTTCTGAAGCGGCCAAGGAAGGAGGCGGAAGAGACCGCCCGTCAAATGCTGGAGAGGGTCGGTGTGCCTGAGAAGGCCGAAGAGTTCCCCATACGACTCTCTGGCGGCCAGCAACAACGGGTGGCCATCGCACGCGCCCTGTGCATGGACCCCGACATGATGCTTTTCGACGAGCCCACATCGTCCCTCGATCCGGAGTTGGTGGGGGAGGTGCTCGCCGTGATGCGCTCCCTCGCAAAGGAGGGCATGACGATGATGGTGGTGACACATGAGATGGGGTTCGCCAGGGACGTATCCGACCGGGTCGTCTTCATGGACGAAGGAGCGATCGTCGAACAGGGGCCCCCCGAACAGGTCCTGGGTAACCCGAGCACAGATCGCGCCAAACGCTTCCTACGGATGGTCCAGGAGAAATAGACTTCCCGCTAGCGATGCGTGTAATTGACCACTACGAGCGGGCCACCGATCCGTTGATCTCCTACGAGATCGATCCTCCTCAACGAGGGGGATCGATCGAAGGTGCTTTCGGTTTGATCGAGGCGCTACTCCCGTTCAACCCACCGTTCATCGATGTGACCAGCAGAGCGGCCGAAGCCCACTACGAGGAATTGCCGGGCAACTTCGTCCGGAGGCACATCAAGAAGAAGAGACCGGGCACCCTCGGCATCTGCGCCGCAGTCCAGTATCGCTACGGCATCGACGCGGTGCCCCACATCCTGTGCCGTGGCTTCACCCGAGAAGAAACCGAGGACGCTCTCATCGAACTCCACTACCTGGGGATCAGAAACGTCCTCGCGGTACGTGGGGACGACTTACAACATCCGAAACCGGAGCGTCCTGACAGGACGGTGAACACCTACGCCAACGAGCTGGTCTCACAAATCACCAATATGAATCAGGGTCGATACCTCGAGGAGATCGATAACGCCCGACCCACCGAGTTCTGCATCGGTGTGGGGGGATATCCGGAGAAACACGAGGAAGCCCCGAACTTCGACTGGGACATCGCCAATCTGAAGAAGAAGGTGGAGGCGGGGGCGGATTACGTCGTTACCCAGATGTTCTTCGACAACACCCACTACTTCAGATTCTTGGAGATGTGCCGGCAGGGGGGGATCACGGTACCGATCATTCCGGGTCTGAAAGTCCTCGCCACCAAAAGACAGCTCCAGATCCTGCCCAAGGTCTTCGGAGCCGAGATCCCGCCGGTTTTGGCTGCCCGGGCGGCCGAAGCCGAAACCAACGCTGATGTGGCCGACCTTGGAGTCTCCTGGGCCATCGATCAGGCACGTGGCCTCCTCGATTCCGGGGTTCCCGGCGTCCACTTCTATGTCATGAGCACCGCCGCCCACGTATCGAGGGTGGTCAAGGACCTCCACTAGTCATCGCCGCTCAATCCGAAGCCGGCCGCGGTTACGAACATGCAGAAAGAAGAGTTCGAGTCTTCACACCATGGCAAATCACTATGCCAGCCCATCTAGGCTTGCCCTCTCAGGTGACACTTCGAGAGCAACCCGAACGTGAGCGCGATTCGACCTTGGTCGAGGGTATCGCAAGGTCTGATCGCGCCTCATTGGAGACCGTGTACCGGGAGTTTTCCGGTGCGGTCAAGACGACGGCATGGCGGGTGCTACGTGACGACTCGCTCTCAGAAGACGTGGTACAGGACGTGTTCGTGAGCCTATGGAAAGAACCCGGTAGATTCGACCCCGACAGAGGTAGCCTCAGGGCATTCCTCTTGACGTTGGCGCATCGGCGCGCGGTCGACATCGTTCGTTCTGAGCAGGCTCGAACCAGACGTGAGGAGACCGTCCCCGAGTCCGTGGCGGGTGACATCGACGAAGAAGTCTGGGCTCTGACGGTCGGGGAGAAGGTCAGGTCCGCCCTTTCGAATCTGGCCGATGGGGAGAGGCAGGCTATCGCCCTGGCCTATCTGCACGGGCTTAGCTATGTGGAGGTGGCTGAGAAGCTCGGGGCACCCGAGGGGACAGTGAAGAGCCGGATCAGATCCGGGATGAGGAAGCTGTCAGTTTCGTTGGGTGAGGTTCGAACATGACACATGAAGAACTCAACGCACTAGTCGCCACCTATTCCGTTGACGCACTTCAAGGTGAGGAACTGATCGCCGTCGAGACCCACCTCGAGGGTTGTGCCACCTGCCGCGATGAGCTCGACTCCTTCCGGCAGGCATTAGCCCAGTTGGTCCCCGATTCACCGGCCCCATCAAAGGTCTGGGAACGCATCGTCGCCGAGATCGACGCTACCGATGCGAACCCTGCTTCAACCGACTTGCCCGCCCCCATCGACCTTGCCGCGGAGCGGGGCGGACGGAGATCGGGTTGGTTGACCACAATGGCTGCGGTCGCGGCCTTGGTGTTCGCCACTCTCGCCATCGTCCAGCAAGCCACTATCTCGAACCTGACCGGTGACTCGGCGGTGGCACTGGCAGCTGAGCGTGCGGCTGCCGAACCTGGAGCCTTCGTGGAGAACTTCGAGGTCGAAGGGGTGGCGGTGGCCCGTGTGATCCTCACCACTGACGGCCGGGGATTCGTGGTGCCCACCGATGATCTCCCCGCCCTCCCCACAGAGAGGGCGTACCAACTCTGGGTGATCAATGACGAGAATCTCGTCATATCCGCAGGAGTCCTTGGGCATGACCCGACAGCCGCCACCTTCACCTGGACGGGCACGGTCTCCGGGTTCGCCCTCACCCGGGAGATCGCCGGCGGAGTGATCGCCAGCGAAGGCGACGTCGTTTCAGTCATCACGGGTGCTTGAACTATGACCACTCCGACCGTCCGATCCGGACTGCTCCTCGTCGACCGTTTGAGGGAGCGAATCACCGAGGCTGCGAGTCGACCCTTCAAACACGCACCGTATCCTCTGGCGAAGACCCTCGAACACCATGGCGACCCGGGATTGCTCGGCCCCGACTCGGTCTCGTGGGCCGTGATGGGAGATGTGGCCACCTTCGTCGGTGGGGTGAGGGCCCTGCTCATCCAGGCGGCCCACCCCGAGGTAGTCGCAGGCGTCGGTGACCATTCTCGCTACCGAGATGACCCTCTAGGGAGACTGTCCCGCACTTCGGCATATGTGACTGCCACCACGTATGGGGCGATCCCAGAGGTCGAGCGGGCAGTCGCCATCGTGAGAAGGATCCACAGCCCTGTTGCCGGGGTGTCCTCCCGCGGTGTCCCTTACGACGCCGGGCAACCGGATCTGTCGGCATGGGTCCACAACACTCTCACCGACTCGTTCCTCGTGGCAAACCAGGTCTTCGGAGGTGTCAGGCTCGAGGCCGGGGACGCCGATCGGTTCGTGGTCGAACAGACCAGGGTTGGGGAATTGCTCGATGCAAGGCCTCTCCCCAACACCGCCGACACCCTTGCCCGGTGGATGGTGGAGCATCCCGACATCGGGCCCTCACCGGAGATGCGCGACGCGGTCGCCTTCCTCACCGATCCTCCCTTGGAGGTATCTCTCAAACTCGGATATCGAGTGCTCCTGGAAGCGGCTGTAGCAACCATCCCACCAACACTCCAAGCGGTTCTCGGTGTGCGAGGCAGACGAGGGGCGGTGAATGTCGGCAGGTCTGCGATCGGCACTCTCCGATGGGCGATGGGCTACTCACCGTCGTGGAGGTTGGCGCTCAACAGGGTCGGAGCTCCCGAGCCTGAAGGACGGTTCCGGCAGGACCCTTTGGCGGCCATGCGATGAGCTCTTCCGACCCCTCTCACACCACGGTCTCAGATGGCGACCAGGAGTTACCCTGAGCCCATGAGCGACTACAAGGTGTTGGAAATGGGAGGGCTCGACGAGTGGCGCGAGCACTTTGGCGGATTCCGGCCGCAGACCTCACGGTATGGCCGGCGGGTGCTCGATCATGATCTCGGCTCGCAATACATCGGCATGACGGCGAACGCCTACGAACCGGGCGAGGAAGCCGGCTACTGGCATGCCCACTCTCGTGTGGAGGAGTTGTACGTGTTTCTAGCCGGACGTGGCCAGATGGGTCTCGACGACGACGTCATCGATGTCGGCCCGGGCACGGTCGTGCGGGTTGGCCAGGGTGTCGCCAGGACGTGGCGTTGCGTGCCCGACAGTCCCGAACAGCTGCGATGGCTGTGTATACGTGGGGGAGGCGAGGAGTTGCCGCCCCTTCCAGACGACGCAAGTCCAGACAGAGACCGTCCGTCGCCCTGGTAGGAAGCCCGGGCCACAATTGGTGAGGCGGTTGATAACCATCCCTGTGGTGGTCATCCTGTTCCTGTCCGTCACCGGGGCCTCCCCAGTCCTGCTGACGGCCGGGCTCATCGTCGACACGGCCCGCTGGGTGGCCCGCAGAAGTCCATGGGTCTCGGTGAGGATGATCGCCTTCCTCTGGTGCTATCTGGCGGGACAGGTGTGGGCAATCGCCGCCATCGCATTGACCAGCTTCCTCGGCGCGAAACGGAGGATCGAAGCCACCTATCGCCTACAGCAGCGTTGGGCGTCGTGGAATCTGGCCGCGGTCAGGACGCTCTTCCAACTCGAGTTCGATGTGACCGGATCCGCAGCCCTCCAGCCCGGCCCGATCGTCGTCCTCTCGAGACACACCTCGCTAATCGACACCCTTCTGCCGGCAGTGCTGATCACTCGCGAAGCGGGGATCAGACTGAGATACGTCCTCAAGAAAGAACTGCTCGTCGATCCGGCCCTGGACCTGGCCGGCAACAGACTGCCCAACCTCTTCGTCGACAGGGGAGCCGGAGAGTCGGAGCGAGAACGGGGGAAGATCAGGGAGCTGGCATCGAGCCTCGACATCGGCGAGGGGATACTGATCTATCCGGAAGGCACCCGATTCTCCCATTCGAAGAGGGAGAGAGCTATCGCCAGCCTCGGTTCAAGAAGTCCTCTCGGGGATCTCGCCCGATCCTTCCGATGGGTGCTCCCACCCCGACCCGGAGGAACCCTGGCGATTCTCGAAGCATCCGAGACCGACGTGGTCCTCCTCGCCCACACCGGTCTGGAGGGCTTTGCCACGGTGAAGGACATCTGGCGGGGCGATTTGGTCGGATCGAAGATCAGCGTGGACTTCCGCAGAGTCGCACGCGGTCAGATTCCTGACGGTCGTTCCGAGCAAGTCCTGTGGCTCTTTGGACTCTGGGCCGAACTCGACAGTTGGGTCGACCTGACACAGTCTTCCGGGCACCATCCGCTGTGACACTCGGGGTGGACTAGCCCGATCCGATCGTGGACCACGCCGTGGCCCGGGAACGGGCCGTGGCTGCCTACCGCGAGGCCGGCTCCCGATAGAGCATTGCTCCATAGTGTGCTCCTGCCCCAAAAGCCGTGAAGCAGACCACCGAACCTGGTGGGACTCTCCCCGCGGCACGCATCTCGTGATAAAGGATGGGCAACGTCCCGGCTGTGGTGTTGCCGTAACGGGCGATATTCGAAGGAACCCGGTCAGGCGGGGCCCCCAGCTGTTTGCGGACACCTTCGAGGATCCGATCGTTGGCCTGGTGGGCGATGACCAGGTCGACATCGCTTACCGATAACCCGGTTTTTTCCAGGACCGCGTTCACAGCCTCGGGCATGAGCCGAACCGCCTTCCTGTAGAGGCCGCCACCATCCATGAGCGGAAGATGAAGACCCTTCTCGATCTGTTCGGTTGAGGCGTAGGGGCGGTTCTTGGAGCCCATCCCGGGAACCCAGATCAACTCGAAGGACTCGCCTTCTGTGTGGAGCGATGAGGCCAAGAACCCGTTCTGATCGTCGGAGTCGCTGGTCAGGACTGCGGCGCCAGCGCCGTCCCCAAACAGGACACTCCATGCCCGATATGCGGTGTTCCACTCCCTCTCCTCGGCGGAGATGGCGATGTCCTCACCGAGGACGGCCCTCCAGGTGTTCTCACTCCAGGGAAGGAAACCGGCATGTACTTCCGCTCCCACCACCAGGGCAGTTCTGGCCCGTCCTGCGCTGAGATACGCGTCGGCCACATCAAGTCCGTAGATGAACCCACTGCACTGCTGGCGAATGTCGATTACCGCCACCGGGCCGATTCCACAGCCGACCTGTACCGAACCGGCGATTCCCGGTGCGAAGTGGTCGGGAGTCATGGTGGCGGTCACAACCAGGTCGATGTCAGACGGATCGAGACCGGCGTCGCTGATGGCAGCGATACCCGCCTCAATGGCAAGATCAGAGGATCCCACCCCGGGATCGGCAAATCGTCGTTCGCACACTCCGCTGCGAGTCACCACCCATTCGTGACTGGTGTCCATGACCCGGGCCATGTCGTCATTTGTCACCACGGTTTCGGGAATCGAGATCCCGGTTCCGACGATGACCGAACCCAACGTCAGGCCTCCAATCCAGGTATGTCCGAGCCGGTCAACTCCACCAAACCCCGCCACAACTTCTCCCGGGAAGCGGCGTTCTCCCGGGTTGCAGATCTGAGATGGGTGGACACCTGACGGCGGTCGAACCAGAACTCTCCGTTCGAGTCCATCGGCTCCTCGCTGGAGGACAGCCACACCACGGTGTCGGCCCCCTCCTCGGGCGAGCGGAGAAGCGGAAACATGACCTTGTTGAAGGTGGGCAGGGAGGTCTTGACCCCTTCTGTCTTCACCCAGCCGGGGTGCATCGAATGGAACACCACCCGA
>JBGTEJ010000090.1:0-15619 GCA_041747855.1 Acidimicrobiia bacterium
TCGCTATCGCCCGATCCGACCTCTCAACTTCCGCGAAGTAGAGGGCCAGGTCCTCGTCGATGGTGTCAACAGATCCCCCTGCATAGTCGTCTGTCCCGTAGTGATCGACCCTTTCGCCTCCGCTAAGACCCCAGGCGAGAAATACATGTTCCTCCTGAGTCATGTGCCGGACCAGGCCCAGGACCGATAGCTCGACCGGTGGGATCGACCACTGGGCCAGACCTTCGGGAGTCAGGTCCCGCAGCTTCCGGAGGAATTCGTGTCTCTGATAGCGGAGCCAGCCTTCCAGCATGCCGCGCATGTCGTTGCTCGGCGGAGGCTCGGTCCACCTGGAGAAGTCGAGTCCGGAAAGTGCCTCCAGGGCCATCGACGGAGCGTAATGGTCGAACCGCCTGTTGGGGTGGGCGATCGCAGTCCAGGTGGCGACTCCGCTCCGAAGGATCCCTTGATGAGGAACAATGGCTCATGGCACTGAGGCCTGAGCTCATCACCGAGATCCGAACACTGCTCAGCGGCGGGGTCAGCATCGCCGACGGCATCTTTCCCCCATTGGTTTTCGTCGCAGTCAACTCCATCTGGGGGGTGACCCCTGCTGCGATCGCAGGAGTGAGCACCGCATTGGTCATCGCCTCGATGAGGCTCATCCGCCGCCAACCCCTGCGATTCGCCCTCGCCGGTCTAGGGGGCACCGTGATCGCAGCTCTGGTGGCGGTTAGGAGTGGGTCAGCCAGCGGCTACTTCCTCCCCGGTCTGATCAGCGGGGCGTTGACCACTCTGCTGATCCTGGTTTCAATCGCGGCCAGAAAACCGTTTGTCGCCTGGACCAGTTGGATCACACGGGGGTGGCCAATCGAGTGGTATTGGCACCCCCAGGTCAGACCCGCCTACATGCGTACCACATGGGTTTGGGCCGCCTTTTTCGGTCTCCGAACGGCTGGACAAGGGGTCCTGTTCTTCTACGACCAAACCACCGCACTCGGGCTGGTCCGGGTAGCCACCGGCTGGCCAGGGTTAGCGGCGCTGCTCATCCTCACCTACACGATGGGTCGGAAGTGGCTGGAAGAGCTGGAAGGACCATCGGTGGAGGAGTTCGAAGCGGAGACCCCTCCCCCTTGGACGGGTCAGCGGCAGGGCTTTTAGAGGGCGGACGAGAAACGCCACGAGACCCATCCGAGCCAGGAACTGTCATTCGAAGATCGGGGGCTCCGGAGGCTTCGGTGCGACGATTCCAGGCGGTGGCCCTCCGTGTTTCGCCGTGTACTCGGAGATGTAGGCCGACACGGCGGTGGGGAGTGTGGCGAACACCCTGCCCTCGCCGACTCTCTGGACGAATCCTGCCTTCTCCAACTCGGTCCTCGTCTTGTGCTTGACCCGTGCCAGGGCAAGGACCACCTCTCGGCGCTCCAACTCCTCGTACAACTGGTCCAACGCATCCACGGCCGTCACATCGATCTGGACGTTGGCCTCGAAGTTGAGGAGGAACCACTCCACCTCTTCGTCGGCTGAATCCAGGGCCGCAATCGCCCGTTGCCGGAAGTCGTCGGCGTTGGCGAAGAAGAGGGGAGCGTCGTAGCGGTAGACGACCAGGCCTGGAATCTGTCGGGCGATCGGGTAATCCTCTATATCGTGCATTCCGGCAACTCCCGGGACATACCCAAGGACCCCGTCGTGGGGTCTTGCCGTCCTCCGAAGCACGTCGGTAACCGAGAGGGCCACCGCGATCGCAACCCCATTGAGGATCCCGGCCAACAAGACGCCTGCGGTGGTTACCAAGGCGAGCACAAGTTCACTACGCCGGAACCTTCCGATTCGTTTCACCTCTCCAAGGTCGACGAGACGAGTGGCGGCCCACACGACAAGTGCGGCAAGAGCCACCTTCGGAAACGAGGAGAGGACCGGCCCGAGCAGGAGAAGGCTCACCACAACTACTCCTACTGCGACGAGGGAATGGAGTTGGCTCTTCGTGCCCACTGAATCACCGATGGCGGTCCGACTCCCGGAACTCGACACTGGAAACCCCTGGAATATGCCAGCTGCGAGGTTGGCCCCACCGAGCGCCAGGAGTTCCTGGTTGGCGTCGACCGAGTATCCCCCTTTGATGGCGAAGGCTCTGCCATTGAGCGACGTGTCGGTGAACGCAACCATGGCCACACCAGCCACCGAAAAGAGAAGCATGACCACATCGGACGCTGCGACACTCGGGAGCCCTGGAAGGGGCAGACCTGAGGGGATCTCACCAACTACCACGATTCCCTCCTCGGCCAAGCCCAAAAGGGCAACTGCTGCAGTTGCCAGCAGCACCACTAAGAGGGGGACGGGGAGCTTCGGGAAGCGTCTCGACCCATAGAGTAGGGCGACCAAGGCCAGAACCCCCATGGTCACGGTGGGTACATGGGCATCGCCCAAAGACGCGAAGAACCCGACGATCTCGTCGACACGGGATTCTGCCTCCAGGTCGACTCCAATGAGCGTGGTCAACTGGCTCGAGATCATCAATACGGCGACCCCTGCCAGGTATCCGATCAGCACCGGTTTTGAGAGCAGATCGGCGAGGAAGCCGAGCCTCGCTATCCGTGCCACCAGAAAGAAGACTCCGACCATCACTGCGAGCAGTGCAGCCAGAGCGGCGTATCTCGCCGGATCCCCGGCTGCGAGTGGCCCAACCGCGGCTGCGGTCATCAGGGCTGTCGTGGTCTCGGGCCCTACGGACAGTTGGCGGGACGAACCGAGAATGGCATACACGGTCATTGCCCCGACCACGCTCCAGAGACCTGTCACAGGTGGCAGTCCGGCAACCTCGGAATAGGCCATCACCTGAGGAACCAGATATGCGGCCACAGTCAGACCCCCGATGAGGTCACCACGAAGCCAGGGTCGCTCGTAGTCGATTACCGAATTCAAACCTGGTGTCAGTTCACCGCCCCGCATCGGCGAAAAGTAGTCGACCGCGCAGCCATCGGCGATGAACCACTTCTGTCAGCCAGGAACCGTACGATCCGAATATGGTCGAGATCCCGGTGGAGGTGATTCGGAGCGAACGGCGACACAAGACGGTCCAGGCGTATCTGCGTCACGGCAAACTCCTGGTGATGATCCCCGACCATCTCACCGCCGAGCAGGAGGCAGAGATCGTCGAGAAGATGAAGACGAAGGCTTTCCTCAAGATGGCCACCGTCGACATCGACCTGGGTTCTCGGGCAATGGTCCTGTCCAAACGCTACGGACTGCCGACACCCACCTCCATCGAATGGTCCGAAAGACAGTTGAGACGATGGGGTTCCTGCACCACCAGCAACGGCACCATCAGGATCTCCAGTCGACTCGCATCGGTTCCGGTGTGGGTTCTCGACTCGGTGATCGTCCACGAGTTGGCCCACCTGACCGCACCCGACCACGGGTCCGAGTTCCGCACTCTCACCAGCCGTTATCCCTACACCGAAAGGGCCACCGGATACCTGATGGCGATCAGCGCCGAGGAGACAATGCCAGGTATAGATTCCTGACTGCTAGAGTTCCTCTTGGGCCGCACCAGGTGGAGGCCAGCGAAACATCGCTTCCCTGGAGCAGAACACGGCTCGACTTCTCATCCGGCAGGATTGCCTTCTTCGGCCGAATCTCGAACGACAGCGTTTGGACGCTTCGCCACGAGCGAGACAACGGCAAATCATCTAGCAGTCCCGCTTGGGACGAGGAAGCAATCATGAACACAACAACCTTTGCTGGGCTGGGCCTGTCCCAACCCTTGATCGAGGTCCTATCAAGAAACGGCGTAACCGAGCCTTTCCCGATTCAGAGTGCGGCAATCCCCGATGCTCTCGCCGGGAGGGACATCTCGGGTAAGGCGCCCACAGGCTCAGGGAAGACTCTCGCCTTTGGTCTGCCCCTTTTGACCCGAGTCGAAAGAGGCAACCGCAACCGGCCAAGTGCCCTGATACTGGCACCTACGCGCGAGCTCGCCGAACAGATCAGTGTCGCCCTTGCCCCACTCGCCAAAGCAGTGGGTCGTTCCGTCGCCGCCATGTATGGCGGTGTTGCCTACGGTCCCCAAAGAGCTTCGCTGAGGCGCGGGGTGGACGTGCTTGTGGCCACACCTGGCAGACTGGAAGACTTCATCGCTCAAGGCGCAATCGACCTGAGCCAAGCCAGCATCGTCGTCATCGACGAAGCCGACCGCATGGCCGATATGGGTTTCTTGCCAGCAGTGAGAAGAATCCTCGATCTGACCAGCCCCAAACGCCAGACCCTCCTCTTCTCGGCCACGCTCGACGGTGACATCGCCGTGCTCACGAGGCACTACCAGACCAACCCGGTAGTCCATGAAGCGGTGTCAACAGTCGAAGACGCCGGAAAGGCATCCCACAGCTTCGTCATGGTCAACCATGAGGACAGGGTCGACCATACCGTCCGCCTGGTAGAGCAGGCAGGCAGATCGATCGTCTTCACCCGCACCCGTCGCGGCGCCGACCGATTGGCCAAGCAGATGAACGGCCAGGGGGTCGAAGCGGTGGCAATCCACGGCGGCCTGTCCCAGAACCAGCGGACCCGGGCCCTCAAAGCATTCTCGCAAGGCAGGGCTCCGGCTCTGATCGCGACCGACGTGGCAGCCAGAGGGATCCACATCGATGACGTAGCGACCGTGATCCACTTCGACATTCCGGCGGATTCGAAGGACTACCTGCATCGTTCGGGACGGACCGCGAGGGCCGGCGCCGCTGGCTCGGTGGTGAGCTTGGTCACGAGGGATCAGAAGCGACTAGTGACCCGAATCCAGCGTGAACTGAATATCTCCGAGACCGTTGGCCAACCCACATCTTCCCAAGCCTTTGCTCCGAGAGTGCGGCAGCCTCAAGTCGCCCAACGGCCACAGCCGGAAAGACCGGCCGGAGGCACCTCGAACACGGTCTTCGTCAACAACCTTCCATGGGATGCCACCGAGCATGACCTCAGACAGTTGTTCTCCACACATGGGGAAGTGGTAGACACCACGATCATCACCGACGGCAGAGGACGATCCAAAGGCTTCGGATTCGTCGAGATGAACGAAGTCTCGGCGCGCCGCGCCATCAGCGAACTGGACGGCTCGAAGATGGATGGCCGGGCACTGAAAGTCCGGGCAGCGCGCCCCAGAGCCTCCGTCTAGTTCAAGCCGAGTGCCAGGTTGGGAACCAACCAGTCTCTCGACAGTTCTCTTCGAAGGTTTGATGACTAGCGCCGGAAGACGCCGCAGAACCCACCCGCTGTTGCTCGATGGACTGGTCGACTAGGCCCTCGAGCAACCAATGATCCTGACCGCAGCCATTGCAGTGGGGTGGTTCGTTCGGAGACGGTTCCTGACCCGGGGTCGTTCCAGCACCTGAGCCACACCAGCCGGTTCAGGGTTGCAGTACCCAGCAGGTAACGTCATCTGTCGTTCGACACCCGAAGGTGATCACTTGTCCGAAGGCTTCCGCTGGCGTCTGGTCGTATCTCTCCTGGCCATCGCCTGTTCCGCATATGTACTGACCACGATCAGCCCACGCCTGGGCCTCGACCTGCGGGGCGGGACTCAGATCGTGTTCGAAGCACAGGACACACCAGAGGTCACCGTTGACGCACAGGTGATCGAGCGCACCGTCGAGGTTTTGAGACGACGCGTCGACGGATTGGGGGTGACCGAGCCGACCATCCAGGCGTCCGGGGATCGGCGGATCATCGTCGAGTTGCCCGGAGTCACCGATCCCGAACAGGCGGTCGACATCATCGGGCGCACCGCCCAGTTGACCTTCCATCCGGTGACCGGGTCGTTCGCCCTTGGAACAGAACCTCCGGAACTAGAGGAGGGTGAACAGGCGATTCCCGACGAAACCGGGTTCACCATCATCGTGGTCGGTCCCACGGAACTGATCGGAGAGCAAGTCGGAAACGCGATCCCCTTCTTCGAACCAGCCATGGGCGGTTGGGTGGTCAGGATCGATTTCACCGGACAGGGCCCGAACCTTTGGGCCAGCCTGACCGGCGAAGCTGCCTGCTCCCCTCCCGGAACACCGCAACGGAGGGTGGCCATAGTCCTGGACAACCAGGTGATCTCGAGTCCACAAGTGAGCCCTGAAGTCACCTGTGGTGTCGGGATCATCGGCGGCACCACCATCATCACCGGCAACTTCGATCAGGACTCCGCCACCGAATTGTCGCTACTGATCCAGGCTGGCGCCCTCCCCGTTCCCATCGTGATCATCGAGCAGGGGACCATCGGACCAACACTTGGTGAGGCGGCGATCCAGGCGAGCATCCAGGCGGCCCTGATCGGCGCTGCCCTCACCATCACCTACATGGTCGCCTACTACCGCTTGCTCGGGGTGGTGGCGGCGATCGCCCTTCTCGTGTACGCCGCCAGCACAGCCGCAGTATTGCTGTGGCTGGGGGCGACTATCACTCTTCCTGGTGTGGCCGGTTTCGTCCTGGCCATCGGCATGGCCATCGACGCAAACGTTCTCGTGTACGAGAGGACCAAGGAGGAGTTTCACGCCGGTCTCGGACTGCGAGAGGCTGCCGCGGCCGGATTCAAGCGCGCCTGGACTGCCATCGCCGACCAGAACGTGTCAACTCTGCTCGCCGCCATCCTCCTCTTCTTCTTTGCCGCCGGACCGGTCCGCGGATTCGGTGTGACTCTGTCCATCGGGGTCATCATGTCCATGTTCTCGGCCTTGGTTGTCGCTCGGGTCATCATCTCCCTGCTCACCAAGTCGGAGGCGATCGTCAATCGGCCGAAGCTGATGGGGATGTATGTCGGTCGTCGATTCAAAGACTGGCTCCAGGTCCGCAACCCCAACCTCCTCGGTCGTTCCCGATTGGTGCTCGGTATCGCTGCCTTGGTCGTGGTGGCTTCTTTTGCCGGTATGTTCACCCAAGGGTTCAACTTCGGAATCGAGTTCTCAGGAGGGAGGCTGCTCGAGTTCGAGACTACGACTCTCGCCAACCTCGACGACCTACGCGAACAGCTCGGTGGGGCCGGTTTTCCGAGGGCCGTGGTACAGCACTCCGGCGATGACAACGTGATCATTCGGTCAGAGCAACTGACCTCGGAGGGTCAAGCTGCGATCGTCGCCGCAGTCGACCAGGTTGCCGGGCCGGCCGTCCTGGTCAGAGATCAGTTTGTGGGGCCGACCCTCGGCCAAGAGCTTCGATCCAAGGCCTTGATCGCCCTCGCCGTCGCCCTTGGCGTCCAGCTTATCTATCTCGCCGCCCGCTTCCGCTGGACAATGGGATTGGCGTCGGTCGCGGGCATGTTCCACGACATTTCGATCCTCGTGGGAATCTTCGCTTGGTTGGGAAAGCCGATCGACGGGGTGTTCCTCGCCTCGGTCCTGACCGTCATCGGGTACTCGATAAACGACTCGGTCGTCATCTTCGACCGGATAAGGGAGCATCGACGGGACCAGTTGGAGGGCGATGTCCGAGCACTCGCCAACGACGCCTGTCTTCAGACCATACCGCGAACTATCAACACCGGTCTGGGGGCGATCTTCGTCCTGGCTGCACTTCTCATCCTGGGTGGGGACACCCTTGCCGACTTCGCCCTCGCCCTTCTGATCGGCATCTTTGTCGGGACTTACTCGTCGGTGTTCGTTGCCGCACCCATCTATGTCGCGCTGGAGCAGAGGTATCCGACTCCGATCAAGGAGAAGGTGGAGCGCCCGGGCAAGAGCGGCCGGCCCGTCGTCTGAGACGAGCGGTTGGTGAGAGACGAGTCCGTGCTCCGCACGAACACCCCCCTCGCCCGACCCTCCCGGTCGTGCGGTCCCCCCACGAGTGGGGGGACACAAGAGGAGGGTTCTGGTGTCTCCCCGTTCACGGGGGGGACCGACCCAAGCGGAAGCGAGGTCGAGGAGACGTTCCTTGTGTCCCCCCGTTCACGGGGGGACCGACCGAAGCGGAAGCGGAAGCGGGGTCGAGCAGACGCTCTTGTGTCCCCCCCCCGTTCAGGGGGGACCGACCGAAGCGGAAGCGAGGTCGTGGGGGGCGCCGCACGAAGTGCGGCCCTTTACTCAACTCATGTATGAGAACTCTCTCATCTCGCTCTCACCGGTCGCTCACGCAGGGAAGGGCACACTGAGTCCGTGACGATCGCCCACCCACGCACCATGGCGCTCTCCGATCCGGTTCTTCCGGCGGTGTCGACCCTGTTCGGGCCTCCCTGCCCTCCTGCCCTCCGGGCCGCGGTCGACATTGCCGGTGGAGAAGTCACCGATGTGAAAGTGGCCCAGGTCTCATGGTGGCCCGGCCGGAGCATCACGGTTCGATACAGCGTTGGTGTCCTCGGGGGATCCCTCGATGGACAGCACTCCTTCGTCTGCGTCGCCGGGAAGATCCCAGATGGGGCCTTGATAGTTGAGAGTGATGGCGAGCGCGTGGGCGTCTGGAGGGTCCCATACGACCCTGCATTGCCCGGAATGGCGTCGGCGGTGGACAATGAAGCCGTAGGAAGTCTTCTCACCACGCTCGGGTCAGTATCCGGGCCGGTCACAACCAGGCTGAGGGCCTATCGCCCTCGCCGCCGGGCCGTAGTCGAGGTCAAAGGCAGCGCTCACGACATCTTTCTCAAGGTGGTTCGGCCCGAAAAGGTGCGCGACCTGCACCGAATTCATCGACACTTGAGCGCGGTCCTCCCCATCCCTGAGAGTCTCGGTGTCGACTCCAATCTGGGGATTGTCGCCCTACAGGCTCTGCCCGGAGTGACTCTCCGACACACCCTCGACAACCCCGGCGCTCGGGTGCCACCTGTGGAACAGCTCATCTCACTACCGCCAGCCCTTCCACAACCGACCTCCAGCGTGGTTGCCAAATCCCCGATCGAGCGCATGTCTTCGACCATCGGGCTCCTGACCGCGATCACGCCGGAACTCGAGTCCGAGCTCAGAATGCTCGAAGAAGAGATAGGGAGCGAACGGTATGAGGCCACCGTCCCCAGCCATGGCGACTACTACGAGGCGCAGATCATGGTCAAGGATGGCAACGTTTCGGGGATGCTCGACGTCGACACCTTCGGTTGGGGAAGACCCGGCGACGATGCCGCCACGATGCTCGGACATTTGTCCGTCTGGGCGGGACTCAGTTCAGAGCCAAGACGGGTCCGGGATCTGGGAACCGATCTGCTCAGAATGTGGGACACCATCCTCGACCCCGTCGACCTTCGTACCAGGACCGCTTCGGTGGTGCTTTCGCTCGCTTCCGGCCCGTTCAGAGTTCAGTCAGCGGGATGGCCCAGTGAGGTGTCTGATCGTGTCGCCCTTGCGCGGAGCTGGGTCCGAAGTGCATCAAGCTCAGATGAGAGAAGTCTCATGCCCTTCTCAGGGTGACTTAATCCCGACATCTGATACTCACAGAACACAACCAGAAAGGGTGTACCGAAATGCAACTCAAGAACCAGAATTTCAACGGCAGGGATTGGAAGGTCATCGCATCAGTGACCACCGTGGGTGCCCTCGGATTCACCGGTCTGGCACTGGCCGGAACCGGTGACACGACCACCCCTGGCTCGATCGATCTCCAGGATCGGATCCCGGTCTCGTCGGTGACAAGTCAGGCCAACGATGAGACTGGTCCCAGCTTCACGTTCCCATCGGTTCTCTTCAGCATGAGTGCCGACACCACCTTCGATTCGAGCCCGTCGCTGGATTCGACCCCAACAGTGGATTCGACATTCTCATTGGATTCGAGCCCCTCATTGGATTCGAGCCCCTCGATGGATTCGAGCCCTTCCGCAGACTCGTCGCAGGACTCACCCTCATCCGCTGACTCTGACTGAAGCCTCTAGCCTCTGCCCCAGATGAATCGGCGTATCAGTTGGATCACGGTGGCGGCTGCGACCATGGTGGTCACCGTGATGTTCGTAGCCCGACCCATGCCCATACCGGCAGTTCCCCCTCCCGTCAGATTGGAGGGGGAACTGTTGTTTCATGGCGGAACCCCAAACGGGCTGGTAGTGGCACCCAACCCGACGATCCAACTGACAGGAGCCACCAGCACCACCCTCGACAGTGCCGACAGCCCGTCACCCGACTCCACTGACTCGGATCCAGCCGGCAGCATTTCTGCTTCTGTCGACTCCGACTCGGCGGATTCGCCCGATGACTGACAGGACATCAAGACGGTGGACACCGTCAGCCAGAATGAGGATCCTCGGCTGGTATCTGATTCTCCTCGCCACCGCCTTGGTGGCTGCCCTCCTCGTCCAGCGCTCGTACCTGCTCGAGCAGGTCGTGAACGATGCCGAAATGATTCTCGACAGGGAAGTAGAAGAGGTACGCCAGCTCGCCGGGGGAATGAACCCGGCCACCGGTGACCCTTTCGCCGGCGATATTCAGGCCATTTTCGACACCTTCATCTCCCGGAACGTCCCGCTGACCGGTGAGGGTGTGGTCACCATCGTGGATGGTGTTCCCTACAAGAGCGACATCACCGGTTCCTTCTTTCGCGGCACCGAGATCCTCGACAGTTGGACCCGACTCACCGAGCCCGAGCGGGGCCGAATCGAGACCGAGGAGGGCCCCGTCCACTATCTCGCGGTTCCTCTCATGACCGAACAGGAAATCGGTGGGGTCTTCGTGGTGGCGGTCTTCCTCGAGAGCCAGCTCAACCAGGTGGACCGCGGCATTCGAGTTGGGGCCCTGGTCCTCGGATCGGTTTTCGTGCTCGCCTCGGTGACCGCCTGGCTGGCGGCGGGAGACGTTCTCAGACCGTTGCGTCTGACCACGGAGACCGCGCGAGCCATAACCGAGAGTGATCTCTCCCGTCGCATCCCAGCACAAGGCGACGACGAAATCGCCGACCTAGCCCACACGTTCAACGACATGCTCGACCGGCTCGAGGAGGCCTTCGACACCCAACAGCGATTTGTAGATGACGCCGGCCACGAGCTGAGGACACCGATCACGGTGATCCGCGGGCAACTCGAGCTTCTCGGAGACGACCCGCAAGAGCGAGAGTCGACGGTCGCCCTCGTCACCGGCGAACTCGACCGCATGTCGCGAATCGTCGAGGATTTACTGGTCCTGGCGAGGGCAGAACAGCGTGACTTCATCGAAGCCAGCCCGATCGACCTCATCGATTTCCTCGAGGAGATGGCCACCAAGGCGTCCACTTTCACGGCGTCACCCGTCACGGTAGGACGGAGCGACCCTGCAGTGTTTCAAGGCGACCGGCAGAGACTCGCCCAGGTGGTGATGAATCTGGTGAGGAATTCATCTGAACATGGCACACCGGACGTCGCCATAGTTCTGAGTGGGTACGTGGTAGGCAGTACGGTTCGAATCGAGGTGGCCGACAACGGACCGGGCATCGATCCGGAGATCCAAGCCCGACTCTTCGAAAGGTTCTACCGAGGGAAGGCAGGTCGAAGGAGGACGGAGGGGGCCGGTCTCGGCCTGTCCATTGTCCGGGCCATAACCGAGGGACACGGGGGCAGGGTGGAGTTGGAGACGGGCGACGGTGGGAGCACCTTCACTCTTGTGTTGCCCACGATGCCTATACAACATGAGGACATCGAATGACCAGGATCCTCATTGCCGAAGACGAGCCGGGTATCGCCTCCTTTCTCGACAAAGGCCTGAAGGCGGCCGGATACTCGACCTTGGTTGTCGAGGATGGCCGCACTGCCGCATCAGCGGCGCGTGATGACGACTTCGAGATGCTCATCCTCGACCTCGGTCTCCCACTGCTCGATGGCCAAGAGGTGCTCAGAGAGATTCGGGCGCGGGGCGAGCGGATGCCGGTGATCATCCTCACAGCCCGAAGCGGTGTCTCGAGCACTGTGGCTGGTCTCGAGGGGGGTGCCGACGACTACATGACCAAGCCGTTCAGCTTCGAGGAGCTGCTGGCCCGGGTGAAAGCCAGACTCCGCGATCAGGGCAGCCCGGACTTGGAGGAACTCAAGGCCGCAGATGTGATTCTGAACCTTCACACCCATCGGGTCCGCGTCAACGAGACCCAAGTCGAGTTGTCAGCCAAGGAGTTCGTGATGACCGAGATGTTCCTCCGTCATCCGGGTCAGGTTCTGTCCCGTCAGCAGCTTCTGTCCCATGTGTGGGGATACGACTTCGACCCCGGGTCGAATGTGGTCGACGTCTATGTCGGCTACCTGCGTCGCAAACTGGGCAAGGAGCGGATCGAGACCGTGAGGGGCGTCGGTTATCGGTTGAGAGTCGACTGACCCGGCGACCCAGCGCTCAGACCGCTCGAAACGACGTTCCGCCAAATCCCTCTGTTCACGGAGGGCTGTTTCTGGTTCCGGTGTTCTGATCCTTCCGAGTCAACCCAGAGGATCGGTGTCACCCGTCCTTTCAAAAACCCGCTTGGCCTTGCCGGTCTCCGAGCGGGGGACACTCCCGGGCATCCCCACGGTCACTTTCACCCGCAAACGGACGGTCTCCCTCAAGCGATCTTCGAGACGTCGGGCGATCAGGTCCCGACGGTCGGCCAGAACATGCTCGATCAGTTCGACTCTGGCCTCGATCTCGGGGAGTGGGTTCCGACGGTCGACGATGATGGCGTAGTTGGGGCCGAGTTCGGGATCTGACATCAGGATCTCCTCGATCGTCCTCGGGTAGACATTCACCCCTCTGATTATCAGCATGTCGTCGGCCCGACCCTCGAGTCTGGCCATACGGCGGGTGGTCCGGCCGCAGGGGCAGGCACCGGGTACGAAACGGGTGATGTCCCTGGTTCGATATCGGACCACCGGCTGTGCCTGCCGGGTCAGGGTGGTCAACACCAGCTCGCCCTGGCCACCCTCCTCGACGGTCTCCCCGGTTTCAGGATCGACGATCTCCGGATAGAAGTGGTCCTCCATGATGTGGAGGGCCCCTTTCCCTTCGAGACACTCGACGGCGACACCGGGACCGATGACCTCGGACAGACCGTAGACATCACAGGCGTCGTAACCGTGGCCCCAGGCCTCTTCGATCTTGGCACGGAGACTCTCCGACCACGGTTCGGCCCCGTGGATTCCCCATCTCAGCCGAATTCTGTCTTTCAACCCGTCGGCGACGGCTCGCTCGGCCAAGACCAAGGCAAACGATGGCGTGCTGGAGAGACCGGTAGCACCGGTGTCAGCCATGAGTCCGACCTGAAATCCCGGGTTGCCTCCGGAGGCCGGTATGGCTGTGGCTCCCAATTCTTCGATGCCGTAGTGGAAACCGACACCCCCCGTGAAGAGACCGTATCCGTATGCGTTTTGGACGATGTCGTCAGCCGTGGCACCAACCGCAGACAGGGAGCGGGCAACGACCTCGGCAAAGATCCTCACGTCCTCGGTGGTGTAGGCGACGATCGTCGGTTTGCCTGAGGTACCCGAGGATGCGTGGACTCGGACGACATGCTCCAAGGGGACGGTGAGCATGCCATACGGGTAGGTGTCCCGGAACTCAGCCTTCTCGGTGAATGGGATCTCCTCGAGCTGTTCGAGGGATCGGATGTCGCCGACCTCTTTGAGTTTGCCGGTCCAATAGGGGCTCTCTATCCGGCTCAAACGGTCGAGCAGCCGGATCAGCCGATCTTCCTGAAGGGTTCGCCTCTCGTCGGGGGACATCGTCTCTAGGTCACGTCGGTACACGAACTCCTCCTCCGACAACAACGCTACCCATGCCAGACCAGTCGGCCCACCGCAGATTGACCAAACCAGTTACCGTCGGGCCGTGAGACTAGATGACAGGTTCGGCCAGTTCAGATGAGCCGACATGTGTTGTTGTTGGGGTCTCCACTTCTCGGGGGTGCCTCGTTCGAGCCTCTTCTCGAAGCACTGACAACCAGAGGTTGGACAGGTCGTATCGCCGAGCTCCCTACCGATCCGGTGACACCCGAAAGGGTGATGGACAGCTATGTCGGCCAGACCGAATCCGCCCAGCCTGACATCCTGATCCCGCACAGCAACGCCGGGTATTTCGCCCCGATCGTCGCTCAACGGACCGGGGGAAGACCCATTCTGTTCATGGATGCGGCCCTGCCGATGACCGATGGCACGACTGCCCTCGCCCCACCCCGCTTCCGAGAGTTTCTCTCTTCCCTTCCGGTGAGTGACGGGCGGTTGCCACGATGGAGCGAGTGGTGGCCGGAGGCGACCATCAAGGATCTCATACCCGATGACGATTGGCGGGATCGCATCGTGGCCGCCCAGCCACGTCTGACGGCTGACTACTTCGCCACCACGGTGGACGTCCCTCCAGCCTGGTCCGAGCGACCAAGTGCCTATCTCGGCTTCGGAGATACCTACGCCCAGGAGATGCGGTTCGCTTCGGGTCGAGGGTGGCCAGTGATGCGTCTCGAAGGACGTCACCTCCACCACTTGGAAAACCCCCACGGAGTGGCTCAGGCGGTGATGGACTTGGTCTCACGGCTCGATGAGTGGTGAAACGCTGACCGGTAGCGGTATACCCTCCCAAGGTGTCGACCCGGGCCCATAGCATCCTCTCCCGCGAACTGTTGCCGGCGTCGACGGCAATACTCGCCACATCCGCGACCGCGTCGTTCCAGGCCCTGGGGGTCGCCGCCGCGCTGCCCGACATCGCCACCGACCTTGGGAACGTGTCCCTCCTCCCCTGGGTGATCGCCTCCTTCTTGCTCGCCTCCACCCTGGCCACGGTCGTCGCCGGTCCATTCATCGACGCAATCGGGGTGTCCCGGATGTTCCGAATCGGCGTCGGACTGTTCGCCGCCATGGGGCTGGCATCGGCCTTCGCTCCCAGCATGGAGGTCCTGATCGTGTTCCGGGTGCTACACGGCGCCGGTGCCGGCCTGCTCATCTCCGTCACCACCTCGGCCGTCTCCCTGGTCTATCCCGGGCACCTCACCGCCCGGGCTTTCGCAGCAAACGCCACCGTATGGGGGGTCATGGGCGTGGCCGGTCCCGCCATCGCAGCCCTGATCCTCACCTTCGGCACCTGGGAGTGGATCTTCTACACCGGTTCCATGATCGCGGTCCTTGCCCTCTTCGTAGGTTGGAAGGTACTCCCCGGTCCTCACGGCGAGGCCACCGGAAGGTTCGACCCGGCCGGTTCGGTGCTCCTGGCGCTGGTGGCAACCGCCACTCTCTTGGCGGTCGATGCGGTCGACCGCACCTCGATCCTGTGGCTCGGAGTCGCGGCCACGGCGCTGCTCCTCTACATCCGCCATGCCAGGAGAGCCAGATCACCGGTAGTCAGGCTCGAGCACATCGCAGTGCAGCCGTACAGCGGGCTGGCCCTGTCCACCGCTCTCATCCTCACCGGGACCTTCTCGCTCAGCTCGTACATCCCCCTCTACGTGCGTGCCGGGCTGGAGGGTTCGCCAGGTCTGACTGCGTGGTCGGTGCTCCCCCTCACCGTCGGCTGGACGATCGGGGCAATCCTCTCCAGCCGTTTGGCGGACCGGCACTCCGAGTCATGGATCATTCTCCTCGGGTTCATGGTCAACATCCCTGCGCTGGGCCTCGCCTGGTACCTGGCGGCCGCCGACTATCCACTCACCACATCCTTCGCCGTCTACTTCGTGGTCGGGGCAGGGGCCGGTCTGGCCACCAACGCCGCGCTCACCCTGCTCCGGTCGGTGACCGAAGCGTCCCGGATGGGCCGGGTCTCCTCGGCCTATCTGTTCTCCAGGAACCAGGGTT
>JBGTEJ010000091.1:0-56680 GCA_041747855.1 Acidimicrobiia bacterium
TATGTGAAGGACAAGGATGCTGCGGGAGCGGTCGGCCGCCTTCCTGAACGGCCCAAGAACTGAGCGGCGTGCATCGAGCCCAATCAGCGGTTCTCGCAGCTGAGTCGCACCGACTGCGGATGCAGGGCGGAAGTCCCATGCTGCGCAACGCCGGCCAACTCAAGATTCGCTGACGAGGAGGGCAAAGGCGGCCCAGGTGTCGGCGCCGGGTGCATGGGGGTGTACTCAGACACTTCTCCACCGCAGATCGGGTCAAGGACGGCCGAAGTCCGCTATTAGACCCGATCCGATGAGCGAGACTCAGGAAGCGGGCGGAGCGACTCCGTCAAAAACTACGAGGAGACTGATTCGTTCGTCCGGGGATAGGACGACGATGTCCATACCTTCTGCAACCGTTTCTCCCTCTGCCTCGAATTCCCACGTCCAACGGAGAATGTTGCCGACTCGCTCGACGGCGCTGGTGTGCTGTGAGATTGTCCCTTCGAGTCTCGCTCGGGTTAGTCGAATGTGGTGAGCGAGCGCGTTTTGACCCGAAATGGCACCGTCTATCCAGGGTGAGAGCAGCTTCCCGTCTTCGGTGAACGCTTGGGATACGAGGTCGTCGATCTGGGACGGATCGGTGGTGGTGTACGCAGCCTCATACGAGGCAACGGCGGGGTGCATGCCCGGGAGCCTAAACGCTCCTCAGGCCGCGACGATTGGCGGGCCAACCGTGCTGCTGGTTTCGGCTCACCTCGTTAGGGGTTCGGATGGCACGTGGCGGTCTCGGATTGCCTCCAACAGCCGCCTGGTGGATGGGGTGAGCCCCTGATCGACCGGTGTGTCCCAGTCAGAGACCTCCTCGGCGAGCTCTGCGGAGAAGCTGCCGATGGTCGCGAGGAGGCGCGTGGTGATGTCGATCACCCTGGCTATGGAGTGAAGGCGCTCTGGAAACATGGTTCGGCCCCCAAACTCCAGCCTCCTTGTGCCGGGTCCGCCGAGGTCGTTCTCGAGCATCCACAGTGGACCCCCCTCTTCGAGGTAGTCCTCAACAAAACCGAGCATCTCGTTCAGCATCTCTTCCGCTGACCGAGAAGTGGCACGAAGCGAACGGACCAGGTCCTCTGTTGAACCCTGGTCGGCGTAGAAGATGCGCAGGACTCCCTCGATTTCGAACTTGAGCACCGCGGGCTCGGTGGCGAGCCACTCTTGGAAGGCAGCTCGACCGGGTGGTGTGATCGTGTAGCGCTTGCGCTTTCGGCCCCCAACTCTTTCCGCGCTGACGGTTGCCCATCCCAACTCAACCAGACGCTTCTGCTCGCGATACAGGTGGCCCTCCGATGAAGGCCAGACGAAGCGCAGTGACCGCCGGAGTTGCTGGGTCAACTCGTATGCGGTCCAGGATCGAACCGCCAACATTCCGAGCAGTCCGTATGTCGTCGGCGTTGGTGTGGCCACGACATCGCACCATACAAGATGTATACTCACAATGCGAGTATCCAGGAGTCAGCCTATGGCCATCGGACGATGGAAGTCGATCTGCATCAATGTCACCGATCTCGATCAGGGTCTGGACTTCTGGTCAGAAGTGCTTGGTTGGGAACCCACAGGTAGGTGGCACGGGTGGCTTGGGTATCTACGCGATCCTGACTCGAGCAACTTCATGATCCTCAACGACGTCACAAAGGCACCGGTGAATCTCAATCCTCCGACCCACAACGAGGCCAACCGCGTCCACATCGACATATGGCCCATCGACGGCATGGACAACGCAGTTCAGGCCATCGTTGCGCTTGGAGGAAGGGTCAAGAAGTCACCAAGCCTCTACCCCAGACCAGGGTCATATGGGGATGAGGCGCCGAGGATCGACTGGACCGTGATGCAAGACCCCTTTGGCAACGAGTTTTGCATCGTCGAGATGTTGACTCCCGATCAATCCGCGGCAGCGATGTCAGCCGGCATGGCGGACGATCACGCCCTTCGGGTAGCCGTCGGAAAGGCCAACGGGTAATCCAGGGCACCTGAGAGATGCAGGGCGCAGGTCACGGATTGTCAGAGGCAAAGTTGACCCGACCGCTTCTAGGCTCCGGCATCTCAGACCGCGCTCACCGCCAGCTGCTCACCCACTACTCATAGACTTTTGGCCAGGTCCGAAAGTGGTGAGGTGCTCCCGTCCCTACCGTTCGGGCTGAGGCAGTTGAGCGATCGAATATGGCGAAGACCCAGAACACCCTTGTCATAGTGTTAGGTACCCGATAGGCTCTCTTAGGTAGTGCCCGACCGGGACCCCGTCGGTGGCAACTGATCCGAACTGGAAAAGGAGCCCCCGATGTTGATCGTGGGAATGGTGTCTGGCCTTCTGCTAATGCTGTTCATCTCGGTGATGGCGCTCGTGCGTCAGCGCCCCGTGTCAGCCCCGTACTTCGGCTCTCTGCAGGCCCTTGGTCGAGGAATGGTCATCGCCCTCCTCGCCTTCGCCACCGGCGCTTCCGTCCTCCTCGCCGTGGCTACGGCAGACGCTGCCATAGTGCCCACCATCGATCTCGGCACGGCCGAAGACTTCTCTGTCCTGGGGGGTGAGACCGTAACCAACACCGGCGACAGTGTCCTCGCCAACAGCGTGGGTGTCTCGCCCGGCACCGCGATAGTCGGGTTCCCGCCGGGCGTTGTGCAGCCCCCGGGAACCATCGAAGCCGGGACCCCGCTAGCGGCACAGGCTCAAGCCGCCTCGACTGCCGCCTACCTCGATGCCTTTGGCCGGCCGCTCAACGAGACCGTAACTTCTGAGCTCACAGGTCTCACGTTGGTAGGAGGGGTGTATGCGGGACCGAGCAAGTCACCGCTATCCCTGTCCGGAACCTTGACCCTGAACGGGGAGGGCAACCCCAACTCCGTCTTCATCTTCCAGACAGACTCGACTCTGATCACCGGGCCGGGAAGCACGGTGATACTGATCAACGGGGCCCAACCATGCAATGTCTTCTGGCAGGTTGGCAGCTCCGCCACCCTGGGCATCGGGTCGACGTTCGTGGGCAACATACTGGCCTTGACCACGATAACTATGGAGGACAGTGTCACCGTACAAGGGCGGGCCCTGGCTCAAACCGGTGAGGTCACACTCATCAACGACACCTTTACCTCGGTTCCGTGTGACCTGTCTCAGGGAACGACGACGACAATTAGCGCCGCCACGACGACACCCGCGACCGAGCTTCCACTGACTGGTAGGAGTAGCACAGTGATCCTCATGCTCGGCTTTGGGCTTCTCGCTGTCGGGATCGTGGTCAGTCTTTTCAGCCGGGGCCCGACGAGGAAAGAGAACTAGGCCTCACCGCCTTGGTCTCTATTGCCTTTCGTTGGCTAGCCGAACCTCGTCGGACACCTCAGCCCGGTCCCGCCTCAGCGGAGTCAGACGTGCGCCTCCGGTGACTGGCAGTGTCCTGTGGCTGACGTGGCCACAAGGGTCTGTCCCACTGCCCACCACCTTCTGACCGGTCACGCTTCAGCTGCTGTTCCCCATTCGCCCTTAGGCCGGGAGCTTTCAACGCTGACAGATTGTGTGACGTTGTTTAGAAGTTGGTAGGACCGTCCAGCCCTCGCGGTACTCCTCTATCTGGAGGCTGTGGGGTGACGAATGAACGGCAACTCTCCGAACTCCAGCGATCTCGCCTTGGTCGTTGGCTCTTGACCCAAGACGGCTCTCATCAACGTGGTGGGAAGAAGATGATCTGGATTCCTCTTCCCGTGAAAGCCGACGGTGTCGGCTCTACACGATGAAGCTAGCGAAGCCCAGTGCGAGGCCGAAGGCGATCAGATTCAACTCGCCCAACCCCACGCCAAACGCGGCTAGCAGAAATGCCACTACCGCAGCCGCCAGCAGGATCTTGGATGGTCCCCATTTCGTGGCCATGTTTCCTCCTTTTCGGAGGAAATCGTAGGTCAGACCACATCGCGGAACTTGGATTTCAAGCCGCCGCGAGGGCTGAGTCGAGACTCGTCCTCTGCGGGTTTTGGGGGTCACGCGTACCCTGCGGTCGCATCGGCCCTCCAATGCGTTCTGTGACCACCGCAAGAACCTGTTGGCTCATCCTGTCGAAGTAGGTGTTCCCTACGGGTGTGATCAGGTGTTTGCCACTGTGGCGATCGGCGATACCCCTATAGGGGGCGGTGCATAAATCGGCAGGGTCAGTTCGAAGATTGTCTCATTGCCGGCGTGGATGTATGTCAGGTTGCCGTCCATAGCTCTCGCGAGACGACGAGAAATCCACAGACCGAGCCCTATCGAGCTCTTGTGCCTGCGTGTTGTTGCTCTTCGGTAAGGAAGGAATATCGTTTCCTCCTCGCCGGCAGGCACGCCCGGACCGTCATCTGCTACTCGAACATAGGCGTTGTTCTCGTCCGGGTAGACGCTGACATCGATCGAGTTCCCGCCGTAGCGGACGGCATTGCTGAGCAGATTGCGAAGCACCTGCCGCAACCTCACCTGATCGGCCAACGCCACCACTCCCGACCTAGGGCCTGTGTGGCGGATTGTCTTTCCCTCGGCCGGATAGTGATCGACAACCTTGGCGACTTCGAGGTCGAGATCAACCGGCTCTGACGCCACTTCGAACACATTGCTCTCCATGCGGGATGCGGTGAGCAGATCCTCGATGATGCCGGCGGCGTCGGCCGCTTCTCGCCGCGCCAACCTGATCAGATCCCGGTTCCCATCAGAGATCGGTGCGCTCTCATCATCAAGGACGAGGTCGATCATTCCCATCACTCCTGTGAGTTGGTTGCGGAGTTCATGGCTGACGGAGCCCAGGAGCTGGGATCTCTGAGCTTCAAGCATGAGGCTCCTCCTGCTGACCGTAATGAGGATGAGAACAGTGAAGCCGGTCGCAGCCAGGACCGATGCGGTCGTGGCGATGTCCTGGCCTGGAGTGGCGAGGCTGACTAGGAACAAATACCAGCCTGCAGCGTAGGCGTAGAAAGCCAGCCGCGACCGACCCTGCGTGAGGAAGGTTATGAGAACGCACCAGAAACCGAACGCGACAGCTGAGACTGTTGGGACCACCGATGCAGTTGCCGCTGCGCTGATGACAGTCATGTCGAGCGCCAAAGAGAGGCGAGGAGTGCGGATCCCCAACCGAAGGTTCCACCCGGCGTGGATCGCCATGACACCGAAGCCGAGAGCGGATAGGCCGACCACACGCCTGTCAGCACCTGCGACCAGGAGGCCCACCATCAATGGAAGACAGGCCAATCCGATGATGAGACGCACTCGGGCGTAGTCGTCGATGAAACCCTCTATGAAGGTACCCCGGTGGAGCTTTCTGCTGTTATCCCCGTTCTGCATTGTCCGCCCGACCTCCTTTGACGTCGGATCCAGCACTTGCCCAGCCGGCGATTGGAAGCACACCTTCAGTACACGGGTTCACGTCTTGATCATCGGCTTCGGGACGCGCCGGATGGAGCGATTAGGCGCTGGTACGTCGAGCGGTCCCCACAGCCAGGAAGTACTCACGGCTTTCACACAAGGAGAATCCGGTGTCCGAACCATCGCCTCATGTCGATGAAGAACTGGTGTCGGGCGCTATCGCCTCCAAGATGGGTGGTGGTCAGGGACGGCGTCGATCCGTCGACCTCCGGTTTTTCAGACCGAAAATCATACGCAGCAGCAGGCCTGTGACCTGGGGAAACGCGGCCAAACTGTTGATTCTGCCGAACCTGTTGCAATCTGGCTGCAACCCATAAAGTATCGAAACAGCCGCGCCTCAGACTAGGCCTTCGCGGACGATCCTCTGATATGACACAAGTTGAGGGCCGCCCTCGTTGAGGACTGTGACGAAGGGCAGGTCGAATGAGACCGATCGTTCTCGTCCCTGCTGGATCCAGCAGCCAGTCGCCGATCTGGGACGTGTGGCACGCTCGGGTCGTTGATGCGGGCCTCCACAGTGTCGGTGGATACGGGGTCGGGTCGTGCGAAGACGGTCCGGATAGTTGCGGCGACCAGTAGACGCCGACCGAACGGAAACGGGCCGTAGTGTGAGCCATGAGGGCCTCTTCGAGATTCGCGGTTCACCCACGAATCGAGCAGGTAGGCCCCAAATCAGCTGTCAACAACGTCCATGGAGAGGACACCTAAGGCTTTAACCTCGCCGCGATCGGGAACCGTTGCGGTTGCTGCGGCAAAGGAGGAGGTGAGGGGGGTTCGAGTGCGCCCTTTGGAGACCTTCATGCCACAGCTGATGCGAGTTCGGTTCAAGACACAGGACCACTACGTAGACTGTCTCACCGTGCGAGGCTCTGAAGAATCGGATGCTGAGATGATCCGGCTATCCCTCGTCGACGGGTCTGTGTTCTCTTCGATCTTCGATCGGCACTACCCACCGTTGCACCGGTTCTTGGCGGCGCATTGGGGGCAGGAGGTTGGTGCTGACCTGGCATCTGAAACCTTTCTGGTCGCATTCGCCCAGCGAGACAGGTTCGACTCGACTCGGACATCGGCTCGGCCGTGGCTGTTCGGGATCGCCCTGAACTTGAGTCGAATGGAGGCGAGGCGGCGCCGGAGAGAGGCGGATGCAACCGTCCGGGATGCGGTGCGAGACGACCTCGAGGATTTCGCCGAAGGACTGGTGGACAGACTGGACGCAGCTCAGGAGGCGAAGGACCTGGAACTCTCCCACGCTTTACGACGGCTCCGGGCAGACGACCTGACCATTCTGACCATGTCGCTCTTCGGGGACCTGACCCACCGGGAGATCGCCGAAGCCCTGGGGCTTCCTGTTGGAACAGTCAAGTCAAAACTCCACCGGACTGTGAAGGCGCTGAAGGGGTTGCGAGGGTCTGAGGCCCGAACGGGACAGAACCGAGGTGGGCCATGAGAGGCGACAAAGAACTGAAGCGAAGCTTCCAGCCGTTCATCGGCGAGTGCGAGCCCACCACCGACCAGGTAAGGACCGCTCGCGAACGTCTAGAAGCCAGTATCGCCGAGGACGCGGCCGGAAGGCCGGAAAGGGCCGAGAAGGCCATCGGCCCCGATCACAGGCCAGGTTCGGTGCGGACCCCCAGGCGAGCAATCAATCGCCTGTCAGCCAGCCTCGCCCAACTCGTTGCAGGTCTTGTCGTTGTTGTTGCAGTGCTGCCCACAGGTGGTGCCGACACCTTCCCCGGCCATTGTTCGACCATTCTCGGCTATACCGTCCCGTGCGGCCCATGGCTGGCGCTTGGCGCCGGCGCGGCCACAGCGGTCTTGGTGCGGCTGTTGATGCGACGCCGGTAGCCGACCTGATTCAGCGAGATCAACTCTCCTTGGGTCCGGTCAGCACCATTCGCTCGGGCATTGTCGTCGGAGTGTCGCTGAAGGGTCCAGACGGCGGCTTGGGCACCGATCTGACCGAAGTCCAGCTCTTAGTCCATCAGGAACGACCTGTCCGAGTTTGCGCTCGACGTCTTCGGCCCGGCGCCCGGCTGATGACTGAGATCAAGACACCGACCATGGCAGCTCCGCCCAGCCCGGCAAGGACGGCAACTCCGGCGTGGCACGGGACCACGTAATCGAAGATCGACCAACACTGCGGAGGATCACTATCCACCCCATACCAAGGGAACAGCAGGACAGCAGCGACCAGACCCACCGTCGTGGCCACAGCTGCTCGCCGAAGTCTCATCGTCCGGCTCGTGTCCCTGCCAGGCGTCGTAGTTCGAGCAAACGAGTGACCCGCGAAAGGGGGCCTGATCCTCGATGCTCCCACATGCGCGCCAACCCTTCTCAGTTGGTAGCCACCCAAACGCCGAAAGCGTTTGTGATCCTGATGGCTCTGGAGTAGACGTCTCGGTCAAACGGCCACAGGTCGTAGTGCCAGCCTTGATGGAAGCCATAGGCCCTGTACTCCCAATAGATGGGTCCACCGCTGTCGCCCGGGGCCGCGAGCCGCGCCTCCATCTGCACCAGATTGCACAGGCCCGACTTGCAGACACTGAGCTTGCGAACGTCCTGGCAAGATTTGAAGTTGGTCTTGCCGTTCTTGCACAGAGCCTGGCCAACAATAGGGTTCCCGACGCTGGTCACGTTACGAGGCCCGACCTCGAGCTGAGTTCCGCTACCTGAGTAGAACACGTTGGGCATCGGCTGCGAACCATCGTGTACCTGGAAGTCACCGTGAGTACCTTCGTATTCAATCAGGAAGGGAAGGTTGACACCGTCGTCAGCCTGGGTGTTTGGGCAATGACCTGCTGTAGCCACCCCTCGGTCTCCAGCGGCAGAAACAACTATGAACCCTGAGGTGCATGTTGTGAGGCTCTCACCTCCCCGATGCTGAGTGTTGCTATCCGCGCCCCCGAGGACAGGGTGGCCCGAGGCCACGACTCTGACACCGATGTGCTCAAGGACGCTGGCGAGCCCGGCGGCCTGCAGTTGGCTCATCGCCGCTTCAAAGAGGTCCTCCAGGTTGGCAGCGTCGCCGCCCCCGCTGACTGCGACCACGGTGACGATCTCCCTGGCCCCGAACTCGAAGGTTGTTGACGCGTCGCGCACGCCTTCTTGTCCGTAGACCGCGAAGTGGACCGTCTCGATCGCCAGTTCAAGAGTTGCTTCGTTGAAGCCGATCTCCTGGACCAGCTCGAGCGCTATCCAAGGATGGTTGCTTTCGAAGTTCTCCAACAGTTCAACGACACCCTCTGTGACACTTCCGGCGAACCCGATCCACGCGCTTCCAGCATCGACGATCTCGGCCGCCGCATAGTCGTTGGGGAACGCGTCTCGAACCTGCGACACCGCCTCGGCCAGGTCGTCGTTCCAGGCGTAGCGCTCAATCGCTGCCTCAAGTGACATGCCCTTCTGTTCAGCAAGAGCAGCAAGATCCTCAAGCTCCGCATTACTCATGTCAGCCGACAGCCGAAGCGGGGAGATTTCCTGGTCATGGCTTCCTTCATCCTGAGCGGCCACCGGGCTCCCTCCGGCGAATGCCAAGCCCACCACCACAACAGCGAGCGGTAACCAGATACGCGCAGGGAACCTCTCCCCATCTCCACGTGGCCTCACTTTTATCTCCTTCGACTCGCGGCCCACCGTTCCAAACGGCGCGCGAAGCACCGTTTCACTTCTTCTTTGCCGCAGGGCCCGGTTCGGTTCCCGATGTCCCGTCGGGAGCCAGCAAGGCAAGGTCTGATCGCTTGACACGATCGATTCGGGTGGGCCATGTGTTGGAGCGGTGTCTGGTGGCGGCGTGAGGTCGCCTGAGCGCCGGTTACGCAGACCGACGCTCACGCATTTCTGTCTTGGCTTCGGCCGTTGCCAGTCTGGTTAGCTACCGCTCCAGGGATCTCATTCGAGCTGCGTCAGACCAGAGCGCGTCACGATGATGCGACATATATTCCCTGGTCAAGGGCATTTCTGTGGTGGTCAGGGACGGCGTCGATCCGTCGACCTCCGGTTTTTCAGACCGGCGCTCTGCCAACTGAGCTACCTGACCTAGCAACCCCGTCCTGGCGAGCGACGGGGTTGGCGGGAACGACGGGATTTGAACCCGCGACCTCCGGCTTGACAGGCCGGCGAACACTCCAGGCTGTTCTACGCTCCCGTGACTTACCCGGGAACCCGAGTTGACCCATGAAGTATATCCACCGCCCCTTCCTGCTCAACCCGGGCCGGGTAGCGGATGGGAGCGGTGTCAGCGGCGCGGGGGCCTCGGGATCAACGCCGGGGTGGACTCCTTGTACTTCCGGTACCCCGCCTCGTTACCCCAGCGCCTGTCTGCACTCGCTTCGAGCATCGGAATACCGCTCACCCGGGTGAGGAGCAGGGTCACAAAGACAGGTGAGATGAGAACCAGCCACCTCCACCCGGAGAGGATCGGAACGGACATGATCGCCATCCCGGTCCAGAGCACGATCTCTCCGAAGTAGTTGGGATGCCGTGACCATGCCCACAGCCCGGTATCGATGTAGCGACCCTTGTTGCTGGGGCCCTTCCTGAACTCTGACTTCTGCCGATCTGCCACCACCTCGAGTGTGAAGCCTGCGATCCAGACCGCTATGCCCACGATTGCGACCCACTCCAACGGACGTGGGGAGTCGGTGGTGATGATCGCCAGCGCGGCGGCTGCGGTGAGCAGCACCCACAGCCCTTGGAGAGTCCACGTCATGAAGAACCGGAGGGCGTCCTGCTTGATCTGGTTGAACCTTGCGTCGCGCCCTTCTCTTCGGATCCGCAGGAAAAGGAAGGTGCCCAGCCGTATCGTCCATACGATCACCATGGTCGTGGCGATCATGGCACGCAGGTCCGCTTCGGCACTGAGGAAAACCGCGGCGAGGGCCACGGTCAGATAGGTGATGCTCCCGGTCAGGTCGTAGTACTTCTCGGTCTTCGCCGCATTGGCTGGGATGAAGGCGAACCAGTTGATCGCGAAGGCGAGGACACCACACAGAGCGAACACAGGAAGCGAACCGACTCGGATACTGCCCTGGCTGCCGGCCAGGGAGATCAGCATCCCGAGCGCCAGGGCAGCGGCGATTCCCGCGAGGGTTTTTCGCTGTGTCCCGGGCTCCATCGGGGCTACGCTAGGGCCAACGTCGTGCGACGGCCCGGTCAGGGAGGTACGACGTCGATCGTCGCCGCCATTCCTCGTGCGTAATGATCGACAATCTCGCCGGTTGGAGTCTGCACCACGATCCGGCAGGAGAACATGTAGCGCCCGGGCTCAAGGTCGAGATCGAGGATGGCCGATTCGCCCGGACCGAGCACCTCCGTCGAGGCCACCACCGTCCCATCCGTCTTGGAGACAACAAGGGTGTGGCCGAACTCGCCGGTGTTGGCGATGTCGAGATGAACACGCCCGGCCGCTATTCGCTGTGGGGCGGCGATCGTGAACTCGTTCAGTGCCACGTCGGCGCCAGATGTGCCGGACGGTGTGCACGCGGTTGCGGCAACCACCAAGACTGACAGGACCCTCCTCATACCATGGCCTCCCTCAGGGACTCGACAGAGGCCAAGACGACCGGGATCCCGACCGCCATCCAGGTCCCACGCTCGGTGGTATGCACAGAAATAGAAGCGAAGATCGACTCCGCCATCATCTTGGAGAAGTGGAGCCCGAGCCCGGTACCTGAACTGCGGCTCGACTTGGCGAACTTGTCGAAGGCGCGGGTCAGGAACTCGTGGTCGATCCCGGGCCCGTCGTCCATGACCACGACATGGATCGCGTGGGCCGGAGTAGAGCCGACGACGAGGTGGGGGGTGTCCGGAAGCCGTTGAGTGACCGCGACGTGTACTCGTGTGGCGCCGTGAGTTAGAGCGTTGTCAGCCAATCCGGCCACCAACTGGGCCAGCGTGGTGGGATCGGTGATCAACGCCGGATTGCGTATCATCAGGTCCGGGTCGACGCGGAAGTCGACAAGCCGATGGGCCCGTTCCAGCCGCGCCATGAGCTCGGTGAGCCGAATCTCCACCGGCACCACTTCAAGGCCCCGATTCTCCACCCGGGCCACCGCCAGCATCTGATCGATGATCGACTCGAGACGTTCGCCATCCCGGATCATGTCGTCGACGAGCTGGTGACCGTCCGAGCTGAGATCGTTGGCTCCCGCTAATAGTCGTGCCCCTGTCACCACACCGGTGAGTGGCGTCCGAAGTTCATGGTTGATCATCAAAACGAACTCGGAACGGATGCGATTCTTCTCCTCGGCAAGCCCCAAAGCTGCCTCGGTCTCGGCGCGGGCCATTTCGAGCTCATTGTTGTGCTCCTGAAGCGCCTGGCTTTGACGTCGCAGGAAGTCGGACTCGAGGGTCATTTCGCGACGGACGGTGACCGTGCGGGAGCGCCCCACCGCAAGACCGGCGGCCACCAACATCAGCACTCCGGACATGACCGCCAGCGGGACGACGTGTGCCCGGACCCGGCTCGCGGCTGCACGGCGGCGTAGCAGTTCAGCGAGATCGTAGGTGAGCATTACGGCGCCGTTCCTCGTGGGGTGCACCGCCTGATACAGAACATCTCCGGGGTGCCACTCCACGACTCCATCGACCAGGAGTTCGGTGCGGAGCGAAGCTGCCACGGCCACGAACCTGCCGTTCTCGACGGAGCTGGCCAACAGACCCTGAAGGGTGAGCCCGATCAGCGTGGACGAAGTGGAACCGACAACCGAACCATCGGACGAGACCACGCTGACAGCGTCGATCTCGAGCCCGTTCCTGATTCGGCGAAGCTCCGTGTCGAGGTCCGAGCCTTCGGGCAAGGTGTCCAGGATGCCAGCTGCCCGCGCCGTGTCGTTGTAGAGGAGCTCGCCTTCGCCGATGAGCCTCTGGGCCTGCACCGAACCGGTTACCGCGATCACACC
Source organism: Acidimicrobiia bacterium (assembly GCA_041747855.1). GTDB lineage: Bacteria > Actinomycetota > Acidimicrobiia > Spongiisociales > ZC4RG35 > ZC4RG35. Next base: position 12,301 of record JBGTEJ010000091.1, read on the forward strand.
GCTGACGAGGGCGAGTGCGATGATGGCTGCTATGGACAAGCCCCACAGGGGCGAAGGTTTTAGGGCGCCGACGGCTTCCGGCATTTCACCTGATGATCGGCAGGTTGACATGGTGGCCTTTAGGGCTCCGTCAGCGCTGGATAGGCCCGCTTTGCTTTCTGCGACGACGGTTCGAGGTGCCTGGGATCTCGAAGCTGGTCGAACGGCGAGGCTGTCAAGCCCCTCGAGCCAACACTAGAGCCGGTGTTGCTCAGGGATCAGGTGGTGGGGGCCACTCTGCGCCGACTGTCCGATTTGGGATTGAGTCGCAAGGAGTTAGCGAGCTTCGTGCCATCTGCGACTCGGATCGAATGCAGGATCCCTGGGGGAGACCAGGGATCCCACATTGTCCAAGGGTCTACGGGCGGTTTCCTGCCGAACCCGACTTGCCGGGCTTCTCGCCGCCGAACTTGTCGAGTACATGCTGCGGTGGTCCACGCCGGCCGGTGTCGGAGTCAGACTCAGCGTCGTCCTCACCATCGCGGGCCCCCTTGCCCTGGCATTCGGTGGTGAGCGTGGTGAAGGTCATATTCCCGTCCTCAACTGTGAGTGTCGGCTCGTCCGACCCGTCCCCATCATCCACACCCGGCTTGACCTTGTGGTCACCCTTGCCGAGGTCAGACCTGGCGATCAGACGGACCAGGCACCCTCGATTGGGGCCGTCATACATCGAGTTGAACAGCTTCATGAACATGCCGTGGTTGACCTGGCCCGCCGGACCGGTGACGAAACCTCCGGTCAGAGTGCCACAGTCACCGAGCTCCACCGGTTCGCCTTCCGGGTCGAAGTTGCCCTCGTCGTCGAGCTCGAACAATCGAATCGTTTCGCCGTCGAAGGTGAATCCGTATGACGTCGCCTCTTCGGTGTTCTCCAGACCACAGGCTTCGAGCAAGGCGTCGAGGTCTGACTCCGCGCCCTCCTCGGACCCTTCGTCGTAAGGCTCGTGATCGAGGGAGGTGACATTCCACATGAAGAACTGGCTGTTCTGGTCGTAGCCGAAGTTGACGACCGTGTTGTCGCCTTCAGCTGCCAGAGCGAGTCCGGAGAGTGCAAACATCGCAATGGCTGTCAGGACCGCAACGGCCCGCTTGCCCGAATTCTTCATCTTTTAGCTCCTGGGTTGGTTCCCAGCCTTCCCCCTCATAGAAGTAATCGCTCAGGGACGGCGAAAGGTTACGGGCAGTCTGATCATCGTGCCGAGAAAGCTGCGTTCGATCAGTGGACCAGGCCCACGTTGCCGATCTGTTCGCCCGCTTCGAGGAACCGTAGAGCGTCGGGCATATCCTCAAATGCGAACATCCGGCTGACCTGGCTCTTGGCTTTCCCCTGGGCGATGTAGTGCAAGGCCCTCTGGAACTGGGCGTGACTCCCCATCGTCGAGCCGATCAGTTCTAGCTGTCGGTACCACAGGACCGGGAGGGTCAACTCGATCTTCGGTCCTGAAGTGGCTCCACAGATGGCGATCCGCCCGCCCTTCTTCGCCGCCCGGAGCGACTGCTTCATGGTCGCCGGGCCGACGTTCTCGATGACCAAATCTGCGCCACCGGCCGCATCCATCTCCTTACCGAACTCAGCGGCCGAGTCGAAACCTCCAGCTGCTCCCTCGCCAACCGCCCATGCGATCTTCTCTTTCGATCGGGAGGTGACAAAAACAGTTGCCCCCATGGCCTTTGCCAGATGGAAGGCGGCCGAGGAAACCCCACCACCCACCCCTACGATCAGGACCGTTTCACCGTCACGAAGCCGGCCCTTCTCCAGCATCCTCATGGCGGTCACCGAGGCCAATCCGAAGGTGCCAGCCACCTCCCAGTCGACCTTCGACGGCTTTCTGACCGCGTTGATAGTCGGGATCACGATCTTCTCGGTGAAGGTGCCCGGGTGCTCTTCCCCGAGGATGCCGAAGTCGTCGCAGTAGGGGACGTCATCGTTTCGGCAGGCTGCACAGGCACCACACGACATCGACGGATCGATGATGACCTCGTCACCCACTTCGTAGCCGGCGGTTCCCGCGCCAACGGCATCGACGATGCCTGCCCCGTCGGCGCCTCCGATATGAGGAAAGTGTTGGGGTGCTGGAAGGCCGCGGGTCACCCACAGGTCGAGATGGTTGAGGCCTGAGACCTTGAGAGCGACCCTGACCTCGCCGGGGCCAGGCTCCGGCTCGGGAATGTCGTCGAGTCGGTAGGAGTCGATACCTTCTGTTTCGGTCAGATGCCAGGCCTTCACCGCACGGAGGCTAGTTGTCGGACACGGCACCGTCCTTCTCAGCGGCCACTACCGTTGCGCCCGTTCGAATGCCGGAAGAGTGAGATGACCGAGATCCCGACCGACCGGGAGATCCACACTACGAGTCTGAAGGTCCGCTTCTACGAGTTGGACCCCTACGACCATGTGAACCACACCAACTACTTCTCGTACTTCGAGACCGCCCGTATCGAGTATCTGACCGAGATGGGTTGGGGTCTCGACATCATGAAGCAGCAGGGATGGCAGCTGGTCGTCGTGGAGGCCCACGCCAGATTCCTTGCGGCGGCCCGCTACGGGGAGGAACTCACCATCAGGACATGGGTCGAAGATGTCGGACGGGTCAAGTCGACCTGGCGCCAGGTGATGACCCGTGAAAAGGGGCCGGTGGCCACTCTGTCCATCACCGCCGCGTTCACTGACCTCGATGGCAACCCCAGACGGGTGCCGGCCGACTTCGCCGCCCACCTCGCGGGTATTACCAGCTAGGCGAGGAAGTCGGTGACCCAGGCGTCGACCGGATCGGCGAGAAGTTGGTTGGTGGTTCCGGTCTGGACGATCGTTCCGTCACGCATCAGGGCCAGGCGATCGGACAGGGCGGACGCCTCGTCGCGGTCATGTGTCACCACCAGGGCAGTGACACTCCGCCCGATGAGGATCTGGCGGATCTCCGTCAGGAGACGCTCTCGCAGGTTGCGGTCGAGAGCCCCAAGCGGCTCATCGAGCATCACCAGCCGGGGATCTGGGGCGAGAGTGCGGGCCAGGGCCACCCGCTGACGCTCTCCGCCTGACAGTCCGTCCATCTTGCGTTCACCGAATCCCGTGAGACCCACCCAATCCAGGGCGTCGGCAACCTTGGCGTCGATGTCTGCGGTCTTGTTCATCTTCAGCCCGAAACCGACATTCCCGGCGACGTCGAGATGCGGGAAGAGGGCATAACGTTGAAACATCAGCCCGAACCCGCGCTCATGGGTTGGCCTGTCCAGGATTGATCTTCCGTCCCAGCGGATGTCTCCGGACACCACTTCGGCGAGCCCGGCTATGGCTCGGAGCAGTGTCGACTTGCCTGACCCGGACGGCCCGAGGATGGCCACCACCTCTCCCTCGGCCACCTCCAGGCTGACTTCTGTGAGGATGGTTTTCCCACCTGCGGTGACTAACACCCTTTCGATCTCAAGCATCAGAAGCGCCCTATGTCGCCTACGCGTGAGCGATCGATCCACATGACGATGGCAGCGGTCAATCCGGCGAGGATCACTGAAAGGGCCATAGCCATACCGAAGTTGGCCGGACCCGGACGGTTGAGAAGCCGGAAGATCATGGTGGGGATAGTGGCAGAGCCAGGGCGGGCAATGAACGAGGTCGCTCCGAACTCTCCGAGCGAGATGACGAAGGCGAATGCTGCGCCGACCAGACCGGCCCGGCTGACTATCGGCAGATCGATGTGTCGCCACACCCGCCACGCCGAGGCCCCCAGGACAGAAGCAGCTTCCCGTGTTTCGGGCTCGATCGACCGAAGGGTTGGAACCGTCATCCGCACCACGAAAGGAACGGCCACCAGGGCATGGGCAATGGGAACCAGCCAGACGCTGGCGCGGAGATCCACCGGCCAGCCGAGAGCGACGATGAACCCAAAACCGATGGTGACCGCCGATGTCCCCAGGGGCAGCATGAGGATGGTGTCGAACCACCTGGAGAGACCACCAGACCTGGCGGTGATCACCGTCGCCGCCATCAGGCCGACCACGGTAGCCAGCGCCATGGCGATGCCTGCATAGACGAGACTGTTCCCGACCGCTTCTATCGGTCGGCCCACAACCGCCTGCTCCTGGAAGAGGCGTGGGTAGGAATCCGAACCGAGAGATCTACCTACGAGGATTACCAGCGGGTAGGCAAGCGCACCGAGAGTGACTGCCACCGACGCCACTACCGAGACTCTGGACCAACCTTTCGGAGCCGGTTTCTCAACCTCGTTCTCCATCGCCCAGGCCACTGAAGTGCGTTCTTGATAGCGGGAGTAGAGCCACAGCGCGATGGTGACACCGACCAGTTGTATGACGGCCAGCACGGCTGCCAGGGGAAGATTGAACAGGCTCACGGCCTGGCGATAGATCTCCACTTCCAGTGTGGCGTATCGGAAACCGCCCAGGATCAGGACCGCGCCAAAAGAGGTGAAGGTGAAAAGGAAGACGATCGAGGCCGCCGCCGCAATAGCCGGGCGAAGTAGCGGGAGTGTCACCCTGGTGAAGACTCGACGCTCGGAGCAGCCGAGGACTCGAGCCGCCTCATAGAGAGTGGGGTCGATTCTCGACCACAGTGTGGACACCGTGCGCACTACCACCGCCACGTTGAAGAAGACGTGGGCGGCCAGTATCGCCCCCACCGTGCCATTCCATCCGAGTGCCACGAACGCCGTCCCCACCACCACCGTGGGCAGGACGAAAGGAACCGTGACCAGGGCCATGGCGAGGCGACGCCCGGGGAAGCGGAATGTGGAGACAGCCCAGGTCAGTGGTGCCGCGGCCAGGAAGGTGAGGATGGTCGAAACCACCGCCTGCCACAACGTGAACCATCCGATCCGCAGCAGTCGGCCCTCTAGCCCCGGGGTGCCTGAACCCAATTCCGACATGCCGAGAATCAGGATGCGGGAGACTGGATAGACGAAGAAATAGCCAATGAAGAAGACGGGGACGGCGGCGACGGCCACCCAACCCCATCGGATGCGTCTCACCGGTCTTCCATCAAAGTCACCCACTCGTTGATCCAGCGCTCACGGTTGGACGATATGAGGTCGGTGTCGAAGCGGGTTGGTTTGTCAGGCAGAACGGTGAACTGGGCGAACACCGGTGGCAGGGTGCCGGTCGAGTTGGAGGGGTAGACCAACCAGCTCTCCGGGATCTGGTTCTGGAACTCGAGGGAGAGCATGAAGTCGATCAACTGACCGGCCTCTTCCGGATAGTCGGTGCCGTCGAGGATCCCGGCGTACTCGATCTGCCGATAGCAACCCTCCGTGATCACCCCGGTGACGGCCTCGTCAATGGGCGGGTCTGCATAGAAGACCTCGACTGGTGGGGAGGAGGCGTAGGAGACGACCAGAGGTCTGTCCCCCACTCCGTAGCGGGTGAACTGGTCGTAATACGCCTCGGTCCAACCCGGAGTCACCGTCACCCCTCCGTCCCGCAGGTCGGACCAGAAGTCCTTCCAACCATCCTCACCGTAGACATCGATGGTGGCCAGGAGGAAGGCAAGACCGGGCGAGGATGTGGCAGGGTGCATGACCGCCAGCAGGCTGGCGTATGAGGGGTGGCGTAGCTCCTCGAGGGTCGTGGGCACGGTCATCCCCGAGTCAGCGAACCATTCGATGTCGTAGTTGATGCATACATCCCCATACGAGATCGGTGTGACCAGATTGCCCTCGGGTACAAGGCCAGGATCGACGTCATCGAGATTGGCTGCGGTGTGGGCTCTGAAGATCTCAGCATCGACGGCCCGTGACAGGAAGGTGTCATCAACACCGAATAGAACATCGGCGAGGGGGTTGTCCTTCGAAAGGACCGCCTGGGTCACCATGGCGCCGGCGTCGTTCACCGCCACGATCACCACCTCGATCCCGGTCGCTTCAGTGAAGGCGGCGAATGTCTCGTCGGTCACCCCATCCGCAAACGAGTCGTGTGACAGGATGGTCAACCTCGAGGGGGTGTCCGCAGATTGTGGTGTGCAAGCGGCCAACCCGAAGGCGATCAGGCACGCGATGGCGAGGGTTCGAACTGGGTGTCTCATCTCGTTGCTCCTTTCTTCTCGGGAGCGATGAGCGAAATCCCTGTCTCGGCGTTATCCGTCTCAGGTTCGATCGGTCGGAGTCTCGATACTCCCTCTCAGCCCGGTGTCACCGAGCTCCCGTTGGTATCCAGCATACAAGGTCTGCCTCGTTGGCTGGCGGTCGATCTCGTGGGACTCTGTCATGGCATTCTCACCAGACTCTCATGATGCCTCGGGTGTCTGTCGGTACCCTGACCGTATGGACGCCAGTGTCCTTCTAGCCGAAGACGACCGTGTTATCCGCGAGTCGTTGGAACGCGCCTTGCGGTATGAAGGCTTCGTCGTCACCACAGCTCGAGATGGGCACGAGACATACGAGACCGTGCGTGCGATTCGGCCTGACCTCCTGGTGCTCGATGTGATGATGCCCGGTCTCGACGGTCTGCAGGTCACTCACATGCTTCGCTCAGGCGGAGACAAGACTCCGATCCTCCTTCTGACGGCCCGGGCCGAGATCACCGATCGGGTTGCCGGACTTGATGCCGGGGCCGACGACTATTTGGTGAAGCCATTCGCACTGGACGAACTTCTCGCCCGGATGCGGGCTCTTCTCCGGCGGAGCGGGATCACCGATGCCAGCGAAGTCTTGAATGTTGCCGACTTGGCCTTAGACCCCGCCGCCCATCTGGCTTGGAGAGGCGAACGACTCCTGGCCCTAACCAAGACCGAGTTCGACCTGCTCGAGCTGTTCATGTTCAACAGGGGTGTGGTTCTCACGAGGGACACGATCTATGAGAGAGTCTGGGGATTCGACTTCGCTACCACATCGAACTCGATCGACGTCTATGTCGGCTACTTGCGTCGCAAGCTCGAGGCCGCTGGTGAGCCGAGGCTGATTCACACCGTGAGAGGTCTGGGGTACGTCTTGAGGCCCGAGTGAGCCTACGTTTGCGTTGGGCGCTCTCGTCTGCGCTGGTCGCCGTGTTGGCCGTCCTCATCGTGGGGGGTGCCTCCATGGCTCTCTCGGCACGGGGGCTCAGGGGTGAGGTAGATAGGGCCCTGCTGGAAAGGGCAGAGGCGTTGAGCCGCATACCTCCTGGGGACCTGATCCAACGTTTGCCTCAGCTGCCGAATCTCGCTGGCGGGGTCAGTTTGCTCCGGCCCTTGATCGGCTACGACTTCGAGGTTCAGATCGTAGGGGAGCTGGGAAACCTGGCCTTCCGCTTCGAGGACGCTGTCGTTCTACCGGTCGACGGCGTCGACATCGCGGTGGCGCGCGGGGAGTCGGACTCAGTCCTGCGCACGGTGCGGGTGGACGACACTCAGTTTCGGATTGTCACCGCGCCCCTCCGGCGTGGAGCGGTCCAGATCGCCCGTGACATGACCCCAGTCCTCGGAGTGCTCGGTCTTCTCGGTCGTCGTCTTGTGCTGGTGGGCGGATTCGTGGCCTTCGCAGCGGCCCTTGCCGGATGGCTCCTCGCTGGCCGTGCGGTGCGCCCCATCGAAGAGTTGACCCGTGCAGCCGAGGACATTGCATCCACCCAGGACTTGTCTTCACCGATCCCTACGGCGGGGCCTGATGAAGTGGGACGACTCGCCGCCAGTTTCGCAACGATGATCGCCGCCCTCTCCGAATCCCGCCGCCAACAACAGAGGCTGGTCTCCGACGCCGGGCACGAACTCCGCACCCCGCTAACCGGGCTCAGGACCAACATCGAGATACTTCGGAGAATGCCCGATCTACCGCCGGGTGAACGTGCCGAGGTGGTCGGGACCGCCATGGCTGAGGTCGACGAGCTGGGCCAGCTCCTTGACGAGCTCGTAAGCCTGGCAACCGACGCCAGGGCGTCAGAGGAGCCGGTCATCGCTGCGGATCTCTTCGACATAGCGGAGCCTGTGGTGGGTCGCTACAGCCGACTTCTCGGGCGCCCGGTCATGATCACAGGAAACGGAGTGATCGTCCGCGTCCGCCCTTCGCAGATCGAGAGGGCGCTCGGGAACCTGATCGACAATGCCGCAAAGTGGAGTCCATCTGCGCTGCCAATCTTGGTTGAGATCACCGAGTCGACTGTGGTCGTACGTGATCATGGGCCCGGACTGGCAGAAGACGACCTGCCGCGGGTGTTCGATCGCTTCTACCGATCTCCTGCGGGTCGGGCTATGCCCGGTTCGGGTCTCGGATTGGCGATCGTGAAGCAAGCTGTGGAGGCAAACGGGGGGACAGTATTCGCCGGAAGTGCGGAGGGTGGTGGGGCTGAGGTTGGATTTACCCTTCCAGCTGGTTGAGGCCCGGCCCCGCATGCGGGACCAGGCCTCCCAGGTCGATGGGTTGGTTTTGCCAGGTCTAGGAGTCTTGCGGTCGGATCCCAGCACCCCACCGGAAACGACGGAAGGTTTTCAATTCCTCGATTGTGATCCGGTCGTCCTCGAAGGCGTCGAAGACCTGCCGCCAAGGGTGTCCTTCGGGCAGTTGATCGACTTCTGCCTTGGTGAGTTCGCCGTCGGACCATGCCTCGCGTAATTGCTGGCGAACCCCTTCTCGTCGGTTCACCACCTCTTCTCGCTTGTTCTCGACCGCACCAAGTATCGAATCGGCCTGATCCCTGGTGAGCGTGCCGTCGCTGACGAGGTCATCGATGATGTCCGACAGGGCACCGAACGCTCTCCCAGCAGGCCCGGGTGGCTCCACCGTCCCCTCGGTTTGTGCAAGAACCATGGTCGCGCCGCCCAGTACGAACATCGCCACCGCGCCAACAATCAATAACTTTTTCATGTACTTCCTTTCTCTCGATGAGACTGAGATCTTGCAGGAGGGCGATGACAGCGAGGTGAGCACCGGTTAAGAACCCGATGAGAATCCGTTGGATCCCCGGTCGGCAAAGAGGTCAGATTGGGCCGAAGGCGAGCACGGTGTTGTGTCCACCGAACCCGAACGAGTTCGACAAGGCGGGCCCCGGTGTCCACTCCCGAGCCTCACGCACGATGTCCGTTAAAGGTATCTCCGGGTCCTGGGTGGTGAGCCCCACGTTAGGGGGCAACTCGGACCGTCTTATCGCCTCGATCACGGCCACAGCCTCGATCGAGCCGGAGGCCCCCAGACCATGGCCGGTTGTCCCCTTGATCGAAGACACCGCCGGTTGTCGGTCGCCGAAAATGCGGGCAATCACTGAGCCTTCGGTTTGGTCGTTCAACTGGGTCCCAGTCCCGTGGGCGTTGACGTATGTGAACTCAGAGGCGGCGAGTCCCGAGTCTTCGATGGCGAGACGCATCGCTCTCTCCGCGCCATCGCCTGCCGGGTGGGGGGCAGTGACATGGTGCGCGTCTGCGGTGGAAGCGCCGCCGAGAACCACCGCGAGAGGTCTTGCTCCTCTGTCCAGCGCGGCCTCTTCGGCTTCAATTATGAGGATCCCGGCGCCTTCACCCATGACGAAACCGTCGCGGTCGACATCGAACGGAAGTGCATACCCCATGGTCGACAGGGCTTTTGCCGCCCGGAAACCCTCGTACGCTGGTCGTCGAACCGCTGCCTCGGCACCGCCGACCACCGCTACGTCGGCGTAGCCCCACTGGATGAGGCGGACACCGTCCAGGATGGACTGGCTGCCAGCGGCGCACGCGACGACGGGAGTGGACACCTGACCGCTGAACCCGTACTTGATCGAGATCGCTGCCGCAGCGGCGTTTGCCATCATCATCGGGACCAGAAACGGTGAGACTCTCGGCTCATCGACTTCGGAGCCGTGGACCAGCTCTTCCAACGACTCGAGACCACCGATGCCTGTTGCAACCGACACCGCCACCCTTGTCGGGTCGGCGTCGATCCCGCCGGACATGGCTAGGGCCTCCTCGGTCGCCACCAGGCCCATCTGGCTGAATCTGTCCAATCGGCGGGCCTCTCGTTTGGGTATCCACAGTTCTGGGTCCCAGTTCTGAACGATCCGGGGGGCGGGACCTGGGGCGATCTGAAGACCCTTCCAGAAGTCTTCTGTTCCAACCCCGGGAGCGGAAACCACCCCCATCCCGGTCACCACCACACGTCTCTTGGTCATCCCCATGATTCTGCCCTATCTCTCAGGTTGGGAACACGGTTCGCTGTAGTTTCCTCATCCCGTCCAGCCAACGTTCGTAGTCGTTCGCCTTGTTCTGAAAGTAGCGCTCGACGTCGGGGTGGGGCAGGATGAGAAACTTCTCGGCCGCCAATCCCTGGACCACGGTGTCGGCGACATCCGAAGGATCGAGTGCCAAGGGGGCAAGCAGTCGCTCGAACTCAGTGGCAGCATCCAGAAGCTTGGTCCTGACACCCATCGGGCACAACGCGCTCACTTTGATCCCGGCGTCTCCATATGTGACGGCCAACCACTCGGCGAAAGCCATCGCCGCGTGTTTGGTCACCGAGTACTGAGCGGCCTTCAAATTGGTCAGGAGACCCGCCGCCGACACGGTCGCCAAGAAGTAGCCGTCCCGGCGCGCCAGCCAACCCGGAATGAGGTGTCGGGCCGCGTGGACGTGGGACATGACGTTGACCTGCCACATCCTGTCCCAGGCCGCCGGATCGGTCTGTTCGTCCCCCACTATCCCGTATCCGGCATTGGCGCAGAACAGGTCGACGGGGCCGAACATCTCCTCGGCGCTCTCGACGAGGACTCGATTCGCCTCTGCATCCGATACGTCGATGTGGAATGGATGTGCCCCCGTTTCCGCAGCCACCCGTTGGACGCCGTCCAGGTCCATGTCGGCTGCCACGATCCGGCGCGGATTCTCAGAGGAGAAACGTCGCACCATTGCCTCACCTATTCCGCTGGCGGCCCCGGTTACTACGATCACCTTTCCGTGGAGGTTCATGGATCGATCCTATGTCCGCTCATCGGCCGCTGGGCCGTGTAACGGGCAAATGGGTACCCTCTGCCGCATGGCGTTCCGTGTTGTGGAGGACCAGAGACAGATCCAGGTCCTGCTCAGCGGATGGGACCGGGTCATGTGTTGGCGCCGCTCCGTGGTGTTCGACGTGGGCCAGATCAGCACGGTGGCAATTGCCCGACGGGGTGATCTCGAGCCTTCCGTGGACCACAGGATCCAGGGTATCGGCACCCACGACGGGTCCAGACTTCCGGGGAAGCGTCGGGTGGGGATCATGATGGTGAGAGGTGCTCGTGTCCCCGAGTTCTGGGCCCTACAGCCCAGCGGACCGGACTCAGTGGCGGTCGTCCTCGACCTGACCGGTCAGGAGTTCGGCCGGGCCGTGCTCTCCGTCACTGACCCTGCGCGCTTCAGAGACGGGAGCTAGCAAGGAGCTCGGCGCCACCCTTGATGGTTGGTATCAGTCCGTTGGCCTGGGGAAGAAGGTGCTCACCATAGAAGCGGGCGGTGTTCACCTTGTCAGCGAGGAAAGCCTCGTCGAACTCCGGAGGATTGCCTTTCGCCTCGACCGCCGAAACGGCCATGAACATCCCACCGACAACGGTGCCGAACTGCCGGAGATAGGGTGTGGCACCTGCCAGGGCAGAATCGAGATCTCGTTCTGCCAGACGCTGACCGAGCCAGGTCGTGGTGTCCACAAGACCCTGGATGGCAGTGGTCAGCTCGTCCTGGAAGGCCCTCAGGTCGGGATACTCACTCATGCGGGAGAGGACGGGGGTCATTTCTTCGATGAATCGGGTGACCACGCCACCGTTCTCGAGAGGCAGTTTCCGCAGCACCAGGTCGATCGCCTGAATCCCGTTCGTGCCCTCGTAGATCATGGCGATCCGGGAGTCACGGAGATACTGCGCAGCACCGGTCTCCTCGATGAACCCCATACCGCCATGCACCTGGAGGCCCAGTGAAGTCATCTCGAAACCTATGTCGGTGCTCCATGCCTTCACGATTGGTGTCAACAGGCTGAGATGGTTGGCAGCCTCGGTGCGACGCTCCTCGGTTTCGCCATGGGCGGCATGATCGCCTTCCTGGGCTGTCCAGTAGAGAAGGGCGCGCATCGCCTCCGCGAAAGCCTTGATGGTGAGGAGCATGCGACGGACATCGGGGTGCTCGATGATCGCCACCGACTCCGTTGACTCACTACCGACTGCCCGGCCCTGTACGCGCTCCTTGGCGTAGGCTGTCGCTCTCTGCAGGGCGCGCTCGGCGGAGGCCAGACCCTCCATCCCTACTCCGATACGGGCCGCGTTCATCATGGTGAACATGTTGCGCATCCCGAACATCTCTTCGCCGACCAGATATCCGACCGCTCCTTCTCCGGCGTCTCCAAAGGAGAGAACGCAGGTGGGTGAGGCATGGATGCCCAGCTTGTGCTCAATCGAGACGACTTTGTAATCATTGCGCGGACCCGGGTTCCCGTCTGCATCGAGTACGTACTTGGGCACAAGGAACATGGAAATGCCCTTGGTCCCTGGAGGGCTGTCGGAGGTTCGGGCGAGGACGAAGTGGATGATGTTCTCGGCCAAATCGTGGTCGCCCCAGGTGATGAAGATCTTGGTACCGAACAGCCGATAGGTTCCGTCTTCCTGGGGGACGGCCCTGGTGAGGATGGTGCCAAGGTCGGATCCGGCATGAGGTTCGGTCAGGACCATCGTCCCCGACCATTCACCACTGACCAAATTCTCGAGATAGGTCGCTTTCAACTCATCTGATCCGTGACGTTCGAGGGCAACCACGGCCCCGTGGGTCAGCAGTGGACACAAGGAGAATGCCAGGTTGGCACTCTTGAACATCTCTTCGATGACAACGCCAACCAGGTACGGCAGTCCTCCGCCACCCCACTCTGCCGGAGCTTGGGCTGCCGCCCACCCCGACTCGACGTATTTCCGGTACGCAGCAATGAAGCCCTCTGGGGTTCTGACCTGACCTTCGGAGTCGAGGCGGGAACCGACTTGATCGCCGGTGCGGTTCAGAGGCGCCATGACCTCCTCGAAGAATCGGCCTGCCTCCTCGAGCAGGTCTTCGACAGTAGAGCGGTCGGCGTGCTGATAACCGTTCAGCTTGGAGATCTCGTCCAGGCTGGCGACATGGTTCAAGGCGAATCGCATGTCTTTGAGTGGTGCGACAAAATCTGACATGGAGGTGATGCTACCGGGATGGCCGTGGTGAGGTCCTGTGAAGACTGCCGCATCCTGGCTCAGCTGGGGCTGGCGCCTAGACGCCGGTGGGTGCCTCGCCCAGTAATCGATCGACCAGGGGCGGGAGAGTCTCCCCGATTCCGGCCTCGATCTTCACCGCAGCACGTGTGTCGAAGTCAGTTTCGCCCTGGTTGATGATCACCAGTGGTTTGGCCTGGTTGACGGCATGGAGGACGATGCCGGCCGCCGGCCAGACAGACATGGTCGAGCCCACCGCCAACACCGCGTCGGCCATCGCCAGGAATAGCATCGCCTTGTCCTGCTCATCTGGGGGAAGAAGCTCGCCGAACATGACTACATCTGTCTTGACCAGGCCTGAACACAGTGGGCAATGAGGGTCTTCCTCTCCCGCCTCGACCCATTGGAGGACTGTCTCGGTGGGCCACCGGCTGCCGCAGTCGAGACAGTGGGATCCAAGCGTGTTGCCGTGTAGTTCGGCAACGTTGGCGTCGGAGAGTCCTGACAGGTGATGTAAACCGTCGATGTTCTGGGTCACCACCCCGGCTAGACGCCCCCCGTTGTGGAGCCGGACGATGGCGTGGTGACCCTGGTTAGGTTTCACATTCGCCCTCGGGCCACGTCGGCCCCCGAGAACACCCTCTCGCCAGGACCTGACGCGGAGGTCGCGATCTGCGTGGAACTTCTGGATGGTGAAATCGTTGGGGTCGACTTTCGTCCACAGCCCCTCGGGCCCGCGGAAATCAGGAAGTCCCGACTCAGTGCTCAGGCCAGCCCCGCTGAACACGAGGATCCTCTTTGCCGGTCCCAACACTTCGTAGGCCCGGCCCAGTTGAACTGTCGAGTCGTCGGGATGAGACATGGCCTGACAGTATGGATCATCGTTATGACATATCCTTAGGGGATGAGCGATCCCACGACAGCCTCGGTTGGTGAAGGTCACGATCCAGCCGAGCACGGGTGGTCCTTGAAAACCCCGATCTACGAGACATCGGCCTTCGTTTTCGAGAGCGCGGAGGCCGGGAAGAGGTACTTCGAGGTCACCTATCAGGGGGCCCAATTGGAACCCGGGGAACGTCTTCCGTACGCATACAGTCGTCTCGACAGCCCGAACCTCCGTGTGGTGGAAACCCGGCTGGCCCGCTGGGAGGAGACCGAGGACGCTCTCGTGTTCAACAGCGGGATGGGGGCCATCTCCACGGTGTTCCTTTCTTTGCTCCAGCCGGGAGACTTGGTCCTCCACTCGGCCCCGGTCTACGGCCTCACGGTCACCGTGCTTCGCGAGATCCTCGCCCGCTTCGGGGTCACGGCCCGGGCTTTCAGGCCGGGCTCGAGCGAGTCCGACCTCGAGGAGTTGGTCCGGGACGACAGGTTGGCGATGGTCTATGTCGAGACCCCGGCGAACCCGACCATCGAGATCTTCGACATCGAGTTGGCTGCCTCCTTCGCCAAGAAGCATGGAGCGCTCACCGTGGTCGACAACACCTTCCTGAGTCCTGTTCTCCAGAAGCCGGCACGACACGGGGCAGACCTCATAGTTCACTCCGCCACCAAGTATCTGGGTGGACACAATGACATAACAGCGGGAGTCGTATGTGGCCCGTTCCACCTGATCGACCGACTCCGACATGACCGATATCGGATAGGGACAACGGCTCAACCCCATACCGCCTCGATGCTCAGTCGGAGTGTGGAAACCCTGAAGATCAGAGTGGAACATCAAACGTCTTCAGCGACCTCGGTGGCCGCTTTCCTCGCCGATCATCCCAAGGTGGCTTCGGTGAACCATCTAAGCCTGATTCCGCCTGATGATCCGAGATATGAGGTTTACAAGCGGCAATGTCTCGGGCCTGGCGCAATGGTGTCCTTTGAGGTGATCGGGGGAGAGGAAGAGGCCTTCCGGCTGCTCAATGGTCTGAAAGCGATCCGGCTGGCGGTATCCCTGGGCGGAACGGAGTCCCTCGCCATGCACCCATGGTCGACCAGTCATGCCCAGATTCCTCCGGAGGAGAACCTTGCCACCGGGGTCACCGCTGGGCTGATAAGACTCTCGGTTGGCGTGGAGGCCGTCGACGACCTGATCGCAGATCTTGGTGGGGCTCTGGCTCTGGTCTGACCGTCTAGGTCGGTAAACCCATACCCACCACTCTCCGTGGGCAGATAATGTCGGGCTATGGGGATGTTGGAATTTCTGAGAGAGGCAGAAACAACTGGCTCCGACCGACTCCGATTCTCATACAGACTTACCCACGCCCTCTTCGCCGGCCGTAACTCCCTGTGCGCCGGGCACGAGGTCACCGGGTAACCAATGCTCCCTACCCGGAGCGTGAGGGCGGTCCTTTGGGCCGCCCTCACAAGTTTGTGAGTACGTCCCTCGGGTGCCAGCCAAGCGGACCGCGCAAACCCTCGGTCAGGTTCAGTTGATCATGAGGTGGATTCGGACTCCTTGAGGCTCTATGACCATCAGCCAGGGGCTCGAAGTGCCCGGGGTGACACCCAGCTGTGCTGGGACTCCCGGGTCGGCGGGCGTCGACGGGTTGGTGATGAGCTGGGTTCGCGCTACCAAACCTTGCGGATCGAGGGTGATCAACCCACCGACCTCGAGGGTCTCGTCACTCAAAGGAGTGCCGTAGACGAGCAGAAACAAGCTTCCGTCGGCACCCGTTTCCACCTGGAACTCGAACCGGATCTCGATCTCGGGCTGTTCGGCGAGCCGTATCTGGAGGGTCGTCTCAACACCACGGTCGGGCAGTTCGATCAAGAGGTCACCCGCTGAGGCGGTCAGGCGATAGCGGGACCCGTTCCTGGCGAAGAACCAGTCGGTTTCGGTGGTCACGCCCGCCCATGGGTCGAGCTTGAATCGTGACCCGTCCTGGCTCAGTCCATATACGCCGACTCCGTCGGTTGCCAACCACGGGGTTGGTCGGTCGATGGTGACCAGACTGAAACTCTCGCCGAACGTCCGGAGCACCGAAGTGGTGGGACCGTCGAGCCGATAGGCCGCCACCGTGTTGTCATTGAGTCCTGTGGGTCGTTGGAAAGTGAAGTTGCCGTTCAGCAGGGTGTCGCCGCTCATCTCGATCTGATCCATGTACGCACCTTCGGGCGTGAAGCGCGCCACTCGCCTCTTGGCGGTGTCGAGGAACCACCATCGTCCGTCCGGGGTCTGTGTGCCGTACTGCGGACCGATGACGAACCCTCCAGTCCGAGCGGTCGCACCCAGGTTGGTTTCGTCTTCGCCATAGGCGAGGAATAACTCGGCCCAGCCCGGGCCCATTTCGGTGAAGGCTGACAGGGGCACGACGACCGTGTTGCGAAGGGGCTCGGTGCCCGTGGTGGTCACGGTTGCGATCGGAGGGATCGGGGCAGGGGTGGTCGGCGTGCCGGTTGTCAGATCGCATCCTGCTGCGGTCAAACCGAGGAGGATCGTGAGGATCGCTGCTCCCGATTTAGTCCGCATCCTGAAAGCCTACGTGTCCCGGACTGGAAGCGCCCTTCGTGATCCAGGGCAGGTCTTGTGAGGCTCATAGCCAACCAATGGTCAGGCTCCAACGGTTTGGCGTGTCCCTGTTCCGCCGGACTCCTCGGTGACCTGGCTGAGGAGCCGGAAACCGGCAGCGTCGACCGAGCGTGAGAAGGCGGACAACACCACCAACCCGGTGCCGGCCTTTCGATCGAGCCCCATCCAGGTCCTGAAACCTCCAGTGCCGCCGTTGTGCCAGGTGATTTCTCGTTGTTTGTTCGAAATGGTGATCCAGGCCGCGCCAATACGAGCACCACGTCCAAAGTCTGCCACCGGGTCGAGGGCACTCATGCCGGGTGCGGTGCCGGCGAGCAACGCCTCGGTCAATTTGCTCATGTCGCCGACAGTGGCTCGGGCGCCTCCGGCCGGTCCGAGTGCTTCTCCTAGCCAGGGGGGTGTTACCTTCCCCGATCGCCTATGCCCGGTGAGGGCGAACTGGGCCAGGTCAGCTTCAGTATGGGGAACGTGGAGGCCGGTCAAGTCAAGCGGTCTGGCGATACGCTCTCCAACCAGTTCCCGGAAGGTGGTTCCTGCTCTCGCGGCCACAGCGTGTCCGAGTAGTTGGTATCCGAAGTTGGAGTACCGGGGTTTGGGTAGTCGGGGTTGTTCGTCTGCTGCTCTACTGAGGAGGTCGTCGAGAGTTCCGGAGTAGGGGTTGGTGCCGTGTCTGCTCACCGCGATCGCCCACCTCATGACGGATTCCGATGATGGGAGGGTGCGAAGACCCGAACGGTGGATCGACAGTGACGCAAGGGAGATCTTGCCAACCTCGCTCCCTTCCAAAGGGAGGCATTCGTCGAGCGTCGTGCCGAGATTGATTTCTCCTCTTGCAATTGCAGCGGAGTAGAGGAGTCCGGTGATCCCCTTGGATATCGAGCCGATCTCGTAGTCCGCGATCAATTCGGCACCCCAGGCTGCCACCCGACTGCCCGAGGGTGTCACAGCCCCCACGGCGGCAATGGTGTGTCGCTTGCCGAGAAGGGTCCTTGCCCTGAGTCCGAGTTCGACATCCCCGATGACACCGCTCATGATCGGAGACGGCTCCCACCATGCTTCTTGTGTGCCGCTTGTCGGGTCACACCGAGGGCACTGGCGATCTCCGCCCAGGTCTTCGCTTGGTTGCGTGCCGTACGGACCAAAACCGCCTCGACCTTCTCGCCTTCATTACGGAGCCTGGTCAGGGTCGCGAGATCTGTGATGGGATCTCCGGTGAAGAGGCTTTCAAGCAGCGGGAATCCTCGACTTGGGATCATCTGTCAATCTTAGTTGACACGTTGGAGGGCTACCGACTGTTTTCTCAGATCTGATCAACTGTCCGATAGGCGACTTCGGGGTGGGTCCCGTGGGACTCGAACCCACAACCAACGGGTTAAAAGCCCGGTGCTCTACCAATTGAGCTAGAGACCCCTGGGACTACGCGAAGTCTCTCCAGGGAACGCGTCCGCCAAGGCTACCTCCTTTGGCGCGACTTTCTGAAGGGCCCGGGTGGTCTCGTCCGGCGGGGAGATCGGACCCGTTCCGAGGGATCGATCGTGCCGACGCAATCGAGAACACTCAATCGATGTTCAACAGTTCGGACTCCTCACCGGCGGCTTGACTCGCCCGGCTCGAGGAAGGGAGGAGTCCTTCAGATCTCGGCAGTCGCCACCGCCCGGAGAACTCGGGGTAGGAAGCGAAAGGGGAGGGGTGGCTGAGCAACATCGAAGGTCCCTGCAATAACGACGGCGAGTTCCGGACAATGAAACAGCCAGGTCGCGGTCGAACCGGTGTGGCCGACCACCGGTGGGATCGCGTAGAGAGGTGACATCCAGCGCGCCGGCGCGTATCGCATCAACCCGAGCCCGTACTCGACAGGGAAGAACACCCGGTTGAACCGACCTTGCATTCGGACCCATGTCGAGCGACTGTCAAAGACCTCGTCGGCAACCAGAGCGCTCATAAAGCGGATCTGGTCGGCCAAGGTGGAGATGATTCCCCCATCTGGGGTTTGGTGGCGCAAAGCGCCTTGTGGTTTGAGGACTATGCCTTTCGACCAGACACTGGTATCCGGCTCCGGGGATGCCCCCGACCGTGGTGGGTGCGGGTACGACGAAGTCGAGTCGAGTCCCAACGGCCCGAACAGCATCGCGTCGAAGACTTGAGCCAGCGGCTGGCTTGTGGCGCCCTCGATGATCGCCCCAAGCAACTGATAATTGGTGTCGGTGTACCGGGCGCGCCGTTTCGGAGCGTCGAGGTCCTGTGGAGCGAAGTGGGGCTCCAGCTCGTCGCGGACCACTCGGATCACTTCCTCAAAGGGCATGGGGGCATCCTCACCGGCGAGCAACCGAGCTTGTGCGCTCTGCCCACCCTTGGGAGCCTCCTCGTAGTAGTCGGCCAGGCCGGAAGTGTGGCCTAGGAGGTGCTCGACGGTGATCTCGGGAGTGTGGTCCACACCGTCGAGCTGGTGTAGCCCGCCTGTGACCTGTTCAGGAAGCAGGTCCACCATCCGGTCGCCCAGGCCGAATCTTCCCTGCTCGACCAACCGCATCGTGACCACAGCGGTGAACATCTTTGTGACGCTGGCGATCGGGTACCGGGCGGAGACCGTGGCGGGGGTGCTCATCTCGTCCAGTACACCGTGGGCTCCCGTCCAACTCCACGATCCGTCTTCGCTGGCGACGGCTAGAAGTCCATGACGAACATGGCTGTGACGCTCGACCGCCCTATTGAGAAGGTTGTCCATATGTTCGGACAGCCCTTGTTGACCTGTTGTCCCCTCCATCTGAGGATTCTCCCATCTGGGGGGATGAACACAAATGTTGACATTCGCCGGGTCCCTGGCTGTAAACCCTTCATATGTCTGGGTCGAGCAAAGGGGGATCGACCCTGACGATCGGCCATCACGCGGACCGGTTGATCTATACACTCCCCGCCACGCACAGCCGAGACAGCCACCGAACCGTGAAAGGAGTCTCATGTCCGAGCCCCCTACCGGGTTTCCTCCCCCAGATGACCGACGCCGCGGTCGCGGCTGTCTGATCGCTCTCGCCGTCGTCGGCGGAGTGGCACTTCTCTTGGGCGGCCTCTGCGTGGTTCTGATTCTCACGAGCGGATTTTGATCCCGGTCGTCGAGCTCGGACCGTTCCCCATCCCGACTCACGACCTGTTCGTTGTGCTGGGTGTGCTCACTGCGATGGGAATACTCTGGGCTAGGTCCCGGGGGGAGCGGCGCGACCCCGACCTCTCCGCGTTGGTGGCGGGCGGAATCCTCACCGGGGCGATCTTCGCCAAGCTGGGAACGGGCTGGCAGTACCTGGCGAATGCCGACGATCCGAGTCTTCTCGGGCTCTGGCTCTACGGGGGTCAAAGCGTGCTCGGCGGACTGGCTGGTGCCTATCTCGGAGTTCTGCTGACCAAGCGACTGATCGGATACCAGGGTTCCACTGGTGATCGGTTCGCCCCTGCGGTCGCGGCTGGCCTCGCCGTTGGCCGGGTGGGGTGCTTCCTCACCGAGCAGATAGGGACCCCCACGACACTCCCTTGGGGGATCACGGTGTCACCCGAAGTCGCCGCCACCATTCCCTACTGCCCATCGTGTGCCACCGGGCTGCCCATGCACCCTTCATTCCTATACGAGATCGCCTTCCACCTCATCGCCTTCGTGCTTCTCATCCGCTACTCAGGCCAGATCGGGCGCCCAGGAGACAGTTTCAAGCTCTATCTGCTCGCATACGCGGTCTTCAGGTTCGGGGTCGAGTTCGTCCGGGACAACCCGGTGATGATGTTCGGTCTGAGTGGGTCACAGATCTTCATCCTCGTCACTGTCCCATTGGCCCTCGCCCTGTACAGATGGCGGAACCGGCCGACGGTCGCTCAACCCGACGGCGAGCCAACAAGAGTCGGGGTGTTCGGTGAGTGATAGGACAGTGACCCGATGACGGTCGGCATGCCCCTGCGGGAGGATCGAATCCACCGGTACGTCAACGCTTTCTGCCCTCACTGTCACGGAGAGGATCCGGATCGCCCCCTCACCGAGGTGGCCAGACTCAGCGGCTACCTGGCTGAGGCCGAAGGGCAGGTATGGCTGGTCCGTGGGTGCCCGAGTCATGGGAAGGTGGTCACCCTCTACGACGAGGACCCAGAGATCCTCACCTACCTAGAGCAGTGGACGGCACCCACCAAGGTCCATATCCCGGACACACCCGGCAACTATGCCCCCTTGCCAGCGGCATACCTGGAGGGACTCGGGGAGATGCAAACTCAGCACACCTGCATCCTCCTCGAAGACATCAACGAGAACTGCAACCTTCGTTGCCCCACCTGTTACGCCGACTCGATGCCGGAACTGACCGGTGTCGCAGAAGTCGGCGACATCCTGGCCAACATCGATCAGAGAATCGCCCGGGAGGGTGGGAGGATCGATGTCCTCATGCTCAGCGGGGGCGAGCCGACCATCCACCCCCAATTCAGGGCGATCCTCCAAGGTGCCCTGGCGAGGAACGTGGTGAGGATCCTGGTCAACACCAACGGGGTCTTGCTGTCCCGCGACGACGGTCTTCTCCATCTTCTCGCCGACAACCGTGACCGGGTCGAGGTCTATCTCCAGTTCGACGGCTTCCGAAAGGAGACCCATCTCCATCATCGGGCCGCCGACCTGCGTTCGATCAAGGACCGCGCCCTTGAGCGTCTCAGCGAGGCGGGGGTCTTCACCACTCTCACGATGACCGCCGCACTCGGGGTCAACGACGACGAGATCGGCGATGTCGTCCTCAAGGCGTTGGAGACGCCCTATGTCGGCGGTGTATGCATCCAGCCCGTGTTTGGATCGGGACGTTCGCTGGCGATCAACCCTCTGGAGAGACTCACTCACACCGGGGTCCTCAAGCGGCTCGGCCCCCAGACGGGAGGCGTGGTGAAGTGGGACGATCTAACCGCCCTCCCGTGCTCCCACCCGCACTGTGCCAGTGTCGGCTACATGATCCGCAGTGACGCCGGAGCGTGGCAGTCCCTAGTGGCCACGATCGGCCCGGAGCGGCTCAAAGAGCATCTCGACCTGGTGAGCAACCGGATCATCGACCCCGAGTTGACCGTGGAATTGAAGGAACTGGTCAAGGCCTCGTTGCTCGGGCTGCTCAGTGAGCAGACCTCGCTCAGCCACCCGACGGTTCTCGATCTGTTCCGTGACGTCTGCGAAGCCTGCGACCTCGGATTGAGCACGGTGCTCAAAATGGCGGTTGGCTCTAAGCGTCAGAAGGCGGCTCTACGGGAGATGGTGGGGACTCGGATCAAACGGATCACAGTCAAGCCCTTCATGGACATCAACACCATGCTCGAAGAGAGACTCACCCAATGTTGTGTCCATGTAGGAACTAAATCCGACACCCAGGACCAGTGCGCCCCGTTCTGCGCGGTCCAGGCATGGCGCCCGTTGGGTGAGATGAAGGTGGCCGAAGTGGCGCGAAGCCGATCGACCGACACCCGGGTCCCGGTGAGGTTGGGCAGATGAGTGGGCGCACCGAGCCGCCGGCCGCCTTCGATTCGGTGACCCCTTCACCACCCCAACCCTTCGACCCGTTGCGTCTCTGCGTCTACACCACCATCGCAGCCCTCGCCTGGTTGCTTACTCCGTGGGCTGTCGTCGCATTGTTCAGCGGTGTTGCCCTGGTTGCCTACTACCGGGCGAGGAAAGCGGGATTGGTCAAGTCGAAGTGCAAGCTCGGCGACACCCGTCTCGTGATGGCGTATCTGGGAGCCCTGTTCCTAGCCGGCGCCGGATACACCGTCTACAAGGTCGTGGGCTTTTTCTGAGTCTCCACCTGGCTGAACTGACTAGTCGGTTGCGCCGGGGACGACACACTGGGTCCAGTCGCGACCCAGGCCTCCGGGACCTGGCCATGCCTCGGGAGTGGGCGCGGGAATCGGGTCGTCGTCGGTGGTGATCCAACGGACCATTGCCCTGTATACGGCGTCGGCATACGCCTGCTTGAACTCGTCGGTGCGGAGCAGGTCCTCCTCGGTGCGGTTGGAGACAAAAGCGCCCTCCACGATCACCGCGGTCATGTCGGCCTCGTCGATGAGCGTGTAGTAGTCGCCACCAGTGCTACCCAACCGTGATCTGACCCCGCTACCCGAATGGCCCATCCAATCGGCTTCGAACTTCGCCAGCTCCGACCGCAGCTCTTGAGTTATCAACCCACCGAGGCGCGCCGACTCCGGGTCGAGATGAGAGACATAGGACTCGCTTCCAGGGTGATCGAGTTGGCGAGATGGGCTGCTGTTGTTGTGGATCGAGACGATCGCCGTGGCCCCCATCGAGTTGGCGATCTCTGCTCGATAACTGAGGCTCAGTTCGTAGTCACCTCCGTTCGGGCCCTCAGGAGACCTGGTGAGGATCGCGACACCTGCGGCCGGGACAGCCGATCCGGCGGTGATTCCCCCGGTAGCCCAGTCGATGTCGTTGGAAGTCGTGAGGAGGTCCAACAGACGTGCTGAGATGTCGATGTTCGCCACTGCCTCGAAGAGACGGGTCGGGCCTACCGCCCCGAGGTCGGGGAGACCGTGCCCAGGGTCGATCACAAACACCGCATGATCAAATCGTCCCGAAGTGCGATCGATCGGGACTTCGCCCTGGATCACATCGCTGGTTGCCAGCCAGCCCGGGCGGTTGCAGGAGTCGAGGACTTGAAAGCCGTCGGTCGTCGTACCCATGATCGGGAAGACGATCCCACCCGCTATCGCCCTGCCTGATGTCCCCGGCTCCGGCGAGAGAACTGCTCCAGCACGCGAGACGAGATATCCGACGCGTGTACTGATCTGTTGGGTGGTGGTTGTGGAATCCAGAGTCGTTGTTGCTGTGGTCGCCGTGGTGCCTTCAGCAGTCGGAAGCGTGGTGTCGGTACTGGACGCCGATTGGCGCCAAAGGAAGAGGGCGGCGAACAACGAAAGCGCGACCACGATGATGATGCCGGGTTGGGGTCGATTCAACGGGGGGCTCGGAGGGGCAAGGTGTCTCCAAGGTCACCACAAAGTTCGGTCTACGCCAACTCTTTCCGGCACATTTCAGGTTGAGGCCCTAACCCCGGTCAAGCTCATTGAGAAGCCGCGTGCACCAGGGCCCGGTAGAAGACCTCCGGAGGCTGGGCGCCCGACAGTCCATAGCTCATGTCGAACACGAAGAAGGGGACTCCGTTGATCCCCAGGTCGCGCGCTTGAGTCTGGTCGGACCTCACATCAGCCAGATACCGCTCCGAACTCAATACCTCGAGGGCTTCGTCGTGATCGAGCCCCACCTCTGAAGCCAGGTCGGCCAGATCCTCTTCACGCCCGATGTGCCGGCCCTCGATGAAGTAGGCGCTCAGGAGGCGTTCCTTCATCTCTCCCTGCACGCCGTTTGTCTTGGCGTGGTGCAAAAGCTGGTGGGCTCTGACGGTGCTGGTGTGTTGGATCGAGGCATAGTCATAGGAGAGCCCGGCCTCCTTGGCGATGCCAGTCACCCTGTCGATCATCTGCTTGGCGGTGGCTTCGGGGATACGTTTGTGAACCATGAGGTACTCCTGTGCAGAGCCCTCGAATTCGACCGGCGTGTCGGGGGAAAGCTCGAAACTCCGGTACTCGATCTCGACCGGGACTGCCTTCGGATCGGCTTGGAACAGTGCCAGGCCCTTCTCGAGGTTGCGCTTCCCGATGTAGCACCACGGACATACGACATCCGACCAGAGGTCGATCTTTATCGGGTTCCTCATGTCCACTCAAAAACCGGGAACCATACATGGGCATTCCCAAACTGCCAGCGGGGTTTCTTCGGCTAGTCCTCGACCACGTGACGTGGGGGAAGACCCATCCGCTCGCTCAGGGCCTCCTCGCGATGTCGGACCACTCGAGTAGCGATTGCCTCCGCGGCCCGGGTGATCCACATCGCTGTCTGGGATCCGTCGGAATAGTCGGCCTCCCCGAAGGCGTCGATCCGGTTCTGCTCGAGCAGTCGGGCGGCCTGGTCGAGCTCCCGCTCCGAGCCGGGCCGGTACACCGCATAGTTTCGTCCACCGTTGGAGTTCACAATGGAGAAAACGGGGACATCAGATGGGCCGTCAGCGATGTAGATCATGTTCTGGAAGGGAACCCGACGATCCTCCGGGGCGATCTTGGCGTTGACATCGATGGAACGGTTCTTGTTGGTCCCCTTGTTGATCTCGAACAAGGCACGTGTCTTCGACGTGTTGTCGATGGTGTAGATCAGCTGCTGGATCTCCCCCTCGGGTGAGAAGAGTCGGTCCTGCCGTTCACCGTATCCCGGTGGCGCTACCAATTCGGTGAATTCACATGCCCACACGTACTCGATCTGGGAGGCGATAGACGACCCGAGGATCATCTGACGTAGGCCGGTCGAGACGACATAGTGCTCGACCTTGATCTGATGCTCGGCGAACTTGGGCTGGGACTCGATGTTCTTCCTGAGCAACTCGAAGAATTCCGGGATCCCCTGGTAGAACTCGATCTCCGCACCAAGCTTCTTGAGAAGGGTGTTGCCCAGTCCCGGCATTCGACCGTGCCGGACATAAGTGAGGATGTGGTTGAGGTACAGGTGGTCGCGCTGGATCAGCTTCGACCCGTGACTCCTGTAGAAGTCTTCGAGACCGTCAACTTCGGTCCAGAAGGCGGTCTCGTCGATGTCGTAATGGCGGAACAGAGGACCCTGCATGTTCCCGGGGATCAGGGTCTTGTCGAAGTCCCAGATCACCGCGATGACGTTCTGCGGGAAGAGTTGACGGCTCATGTGCAACTCTGAGGCTATCCCGATCGACGAATACCTCAACCCTTCTTTGCGTGTGCACCGTGCAACCGGTCCCGTCGTCTGCACACGCAAGAGCCATTGACCGGCCCTTGGTACCGTGGCGGCCATGTTCGATGTGTATGGGTCGGCGAGGACCGTCAACTCGGGAGGCGTCGAGCTCACCGTCGCGGATCACGGCCCGGAAGACGGTGAGGCGGTGCTTCTCATCCACGGATTCCCTGACTCGGCGCGGTTGTGGAGGAACCAGATACCCGTTCTGGCCGAGGCCGGATACCGGGTTCTCGCCCCCGACATGCGTGGCTTCGGACGATCTGACGCCCCCGAGAACGTGGCCGAATACGACATGCCCTTCCTGGTGGCCGACATGCTCACGGTCATCGAGCGGTTTGGGTTGGGCCAGGCCCATGTCGTGGGGCACGACTGGGGGGCAGCCGTGGCATGGTCGCTGGGGTACCTCGGCGGCGACATGGTGAGGAGTCTCACCACGATCTCAGTGGGTCATCCAGGTGGATTTCTGGCCGCAGGCCTGCAGCAGCGGCAGAAGAGCTGGTATTTGCTCCTCTTCCAGTTCGAAGAAGTCGCCGAACGCTGGCTTTCAGACGATGACTGGCATTGGCTACGACGATGGACGGGGTCCGACGAAGTGGAGACCTGGATCTCCGACCTGAGCCGGCCCGGACGATTGACCGCCTCCCTGAATCTGTATCGGGCGAATCTGCCGCCCAAATCGATTCTCGCCAAACCCAGGAAGTATCCACCTGTCCGGATCCCCGTGATGGGGGTCTGGTCGACCGGTGACGTAGCGCTCACCGAGAAACAGATGAGAGCATCCGGCGAATTCGTGTCAGGAGGTTGGCGATATGAGCAGATCGAGGACGTCGGTCATTGGATACCCCTCGACGCTCCCGATCGTCTCAACGCTCTGCTCCTCGACTGGTTGGGATCGCATGTTTAGGCGGACAGAGTGGGTGAAGGTCGGAATCGGGTGGTCCATGATGAGCGTCTCGGGGCCCTGGGGCTGATGGGACGGCTCCTGGCGTCCGCCGACATCCCGTTCCCTGACCCGATCACGGTCGGTAAGGAAGGAGACCGGTTCGTGCCGAACGGTCTCGACCTACCCATAACCTACTCCAACATCGACAAGACCCTCTTCCCCGACGACGGGTATACCAAGGGCGACCTGATCCAGTACTACGTGTCGGTCGCCGACGTTCTCCTGCCTCACCTTGCCGAGCGGCCCATTTCGATGTCCCGATATCCCGAGGGGATCACCGGACACTCGTTCTACCAGAAGAATGCACCCGGTCATCAGCCTGATTGGATGAGCACCACCCCAGTGGAATCTGACAGCCAGGGAGGCATCATCGATTTCTTACTGGCCGACTCGACAGAGGCGCTGAGTTGGTTCGCCAACATGGGGTGCGTTGAGTTCCATCCTTTTCATTCCAGGATTGGAAGACTCGACTTCCCGGACTACGCGATCTTCGACTTCGATCCGTCTGAGGGTTCCGCCTGGGATCAAGTGGTCGCCGCCGCCCAGCTGTTGCGTATTGCGCTCGACCAACTGGGGTTGGTCGGGTATCCCAAGTTGTCTGGGTCGCGGGGGATACACGTATACCTTCCCTTGGAGCCGGTCCATAGCCACGAGCGGGTGAGAAGGTTCACCGGTGAGGTGGGGAGATACCTCGAAGCCGCCAACCCTGCCGACATCACCATGGTCTGGGAGAAGTCGAAGCGGAAGGGGAAGGTGTTCGTCGACCACAACAGGAACGCCTACGGGCAGACTGTCGCATCGGTGTACTCGATACGTCCCCGGCCCGGAGCTCCCGTCTCAGCACCGCTGACCTGGGATGAGGTCGGGTCGATCGTCAACGGCGACATCACGATCGCCAATCTCTGGGACCGTCTGGAGACCCATGGAGATCTCTTTGCCCCGGTTCTCGCCGGTGGTCAGACACTCGATCAAGCCGAGACGCGACTGGGTATAGACCCCGATTAGTCGATACTTCAGAGGGTTTGGGGCCCTCTTGGGTACTTCACAACCTTAGGTTTGCGCTCTGAGAGGTTGGCCATCCGGCTGCCCCGCCATTAACCCGGTTTGGGTAGGGTTGTGGGCATGGATCTTTACGCCCGGGTCAATATCCTCGGTGGACTGTCGGTTCGGCTGCCGCACGGAGGATTGGACGAGGCCATCGCCCTGGACAACGATCCGGTGGGTCGCGCCAAGAACTGGGCACAGCAAGGAGTCGACTATCTCCACATCGTCGATCTCGACGCCGCCGCCTATGGGGACTACCGCAACCGCGATCTGATTGGTCGGCTCATCGAAGCGGTCGAAGTTCCGGTCCAGGTCGCCGGAGGGGTCAGGTCCGAGGCCGAAGCCGAACGATTGATCGAGCTCGGGGCCTGGAGGATCGTCATGGGCACCGCCGCCATCGAGAATCAGCTCATGGTTTGGGACATGTGTCGTGAGTACCAGGACAGGATCGTGGTGTCGCTCGACGTGCGGAGTAATGAGGAGGTGGCTACCCGTGGTTGGACTCAGAACAGCGGGCGATTCCTTGAAGAAGTCCTCATCGAGATGTCCTCGGCCGGGGCGGTCGCATTCTTAGTTGCCGAGGTTGGCAGAGACGCACTCAACGAGCCTCCCAACCTGCAAAACCTCGCCGAGGCTCTGGCGACTGTCGAAGAGCCGGTGATCGCGGCCGGGGGTGTGCGCGACCTGGACGATCTCCGGCAGCTGGTCCAACTCGAGTCGGCGGGTCGCAGACTGAGCGGAGTCGTCGTCGGAAGGGAAGTGACAGCGGGCAGGTTCACCATCGAAGAAGCCAGAGAAGTCCTTGCCGGGCGGGGGCCAACCCGGGCTCCCGGCGGTATCAGTTCCACCAGGGTCTCGGTAGGGGTCAGTTCGCTTGCCGCGTCTCTGGTCTTCTACCAGGACAGTCTCGGCTTCGAGAAGGTGCGGTCCCCATCTCAAGGCGTCGCCGCGGCCCTACTCCGTTCCGGCCCCGGTCAGCAGATCGAACTGGTCGAAGGTGGCACCGCCCGTCCGGTCGGGTTGGTCTTCAAAGTCGAGGACCTGGCCCGATGGAAAGACCACCTCACTTCCAGAGGGGTGCCTGTGGACGCCGCCGACAACGGCCTCGAGTTCACCGACCCCGACGGGCTGATGATCCGCCTCGAGGTTTAGTCCGACGGCTCTCTTGTGTCCCCCCACTTGAAGGGGGACCGACCGAAGCGGAAGCGTGGTCGAGGGGGGCGCCGCACAGAGTGCGGCCCCTTTCAACCCCTATCTGAAGACGGTTTGGGACTGCTCCCTCAGGTACTGACGCAGGTACCAGGGTCCTCCACCACCGGAGCCAGAAGTGCCAGAGGACTTCCACCCGCCAAAAGACTGGATATCGGGCCAAGCCCCCGTGGTGGCACCCGCGGCCCGGTTGACGTAGGTGACCCCGGCTTCGATCCCGGCGAACCACCGCTCGATCTCCTCCTCGTCGTTGGAGAACAAGCCGGCGGTGAGACCGAACACGGTGTCGTTGGAATGCTTCAGACCATCCTCGAAACTGTCCACGGGCGTAACCGCAACGAAGGGAACAAATAGCTCCTCTTCCCAAACCCAGGAACTCAAAGGGGCGGTCACCACGGTAGGTCGGACAAAGTTGCCCCTGGCCAGATCGCCCTCCTCCACGACGTTGCCCCCGGAAAGGACCGTTCCGCCACTTTCGACTACTTCGGAAACCGCCCGCTGGAACCTCGCCACCGCGCCCCGGTCGATCACCGGACCCATGAAAACACCCTGCTCCGTCGGGTCACCCACGGTCAAGGCTTCGGTTTTCTCGACCAGTCGGCTGACAAACTCGTCGTAGACCGAAGACTCCACGAACACGCGAGAAGTCGCCGAGCACTTCTGACCGCTAGCCCCGAAGGCACCACGGGCAACACCTTCGGCAGCCATCTCGATGTCGGCGCTGGCGGCGACGACCACCGGGTTCTTGCCGCCCATCTCGGCGATCACCGGCTTTGGCCGGGCCGCGTTGGCTGTCCGATACAAACCCATACCAACTTCATAGGAACCCGTGAAGGTGATGCCGTCGACCAGATCGTGATGGGTCAGGTAGTCGCCAATCTCGCTGCCCCTTCCTGTGACCAGATGCAGTGCCCCGGCCGGAAGTCCGGCGTCCCTCATCACCCGGTAGAACTCGTGGGCCATGAGTGCACCCTGGTTCGAAGGCTTGAGGACGACAGTGTTGCCGGTCAACAAGGCACCGATGGAGGGACCTGCCGCAAGGGCCATCGGGAAGTTGAAGGGAGAGATAACCACCCAAACGCCCCATGGGCGCAACACCGAACGATTCACTTCCCCGCCCAGCGACTTGAGAGGAGTGACGAACCCGTCGTGTTCCGTGATCTGCCGGGCGTAGTAGCGGAGGAACTCGACGGTCTCGGCGACGTCACCGAGCGTCTCCAGCCGGGTCTTGCCGACTTCGAATGACATGGCGGCAGAAATCTCGTAAACGCGTTCCTCCATGATGTCGGCCGCAAGAAGCATGAGGTCACGGCGATCCTGCCAGTCCCACGCCTCCCACTCGGGTTGGAAAGTGTTGGCCGCCGACAAGGCGTCGTCCACATCGGACGTCGTGGCCTGGGCATATCGGGCGACGAGGAGGCTGGAATCGACAGGGGAGAACTCTTCGTAGAAGGGTCGGTCGAGGCGTTCCTCCCCGTTGACAAAGACACCCAAAGTCTTGCCCAGCGAACTTCTGACTTGGGAGAGGGCTTTTTCGTAGGCGTTGTTGAGTTCCGCGTTGTCAGCGGACATCGTTGCGTAGGTGATCTGGACCGTCATAGCCATGACCCTACTCTGCCTCGCGCTTCGGGGTTTCGCCTACCTCCGTTGCTCGCAGCCTGGTTTCCGAGGTGTTTGGACAGTCGACGCATATAGGCCTTTAGACCAGTCTGGAGCGAAAGCCAGGAAGCCGATACCACACGCATATGGCCGCTCAATCCGCCGATGTCCTGCCCGTGTCCGATGCTGACTTCTCGTTGGTCCATCGGCGTGTAGTACGTGTCGCCGCCGCTGCGGCCTGGCTGGTCGCCTCCCTACACCTGATCGGGGGGATCCTCGGCACCAGCCAACATCTGATATTGGAGGCTCTGGCTCCGGCGGTTGCCGCGGCCCTGATGACTACCCAAGTACTGCTCAAGAAGGAGAACGGGATTGTGGCGATGGTCGGCTCGGCGCTGGCCCTGATCGCCCTATACCCGGTACAGACCACTCCGGCGTCGCTGGTGCCGGTGGCGTTGTCGTTGGTGGTTATCGCCGCGATAGCCGTGCTGCTGGTGACAGCGAACCAGATTGCGGTGAGTGGTGTTGTCGCCGTGGTCTTGGTCGCGATCCCCCAACTCTGGGACATGGGCCTGGACGACGCCCTCCATCTCGGACTGATAATGGGCTTGGGCTTCCTCGTCACAGCCGCAATCCTCTTGACCATCCGAAACGCATCTTTGACCGTGAGCGGCCGGTACTCGACCGCCTTTGAGAACTCTCCGACGGCGGTGATAGAGGAGGACTGGTCCGAGGCAATGGCCCACCTCAGCTCGGAGTACTCGGGACGTCCCGATCGGGTTCTCCCCTTCCTCCTTGCCTACCCGCAGGTCGTCCGTGGGGCGGTGTCGCGTATGAGAGTGCTTCGGGCAAATCAGGCTGCGGTCCAACTCCTCGAGGCGGACGAGGCCACCGACCTGCTCGGTTACAGGAAACTCGATGTCGTCTCGGACGACCAGCTCGAAGCTTATGCGAGAGCGCTCGCCGCTTTTTACGCAGGCAGTTCCACCTTCGCGCTCGAGTGGTCGCTCAAGACCTTGAAGGGTCGAGAGATCTGGGTCCAGGTGGGGGGGGCCGACACGGTCAGCCGGACGCCACACACCAGCGTCCTCCTCGGTTTGGGAGACGTCACTCTTCTGAAGGTGGGTCATGAGGCAATGTCCGATCTGGTCAGGGCGAAGGACGACTTCATTGCCAAGGTCAGTCATGAACTGAGGACTCCACTGACTGCGGTTCTTGGTTTGACCTCAGAGTTGAGTGAGACGAGTTCTATGAGCGACGAGGAGCGGACAGAACTGATGAACCTGGTAGCTGCCCAGGCAGTCGAGATGTCTCTCCTCATCGAGGATCTCCTGGTCGCGAGTCGTGCAGAAATGGGGACGATCGCCATCGATCCACGCGCCGTTGACCTCCATGCTGAGATCCTTGCAGTGATTGAGGGTGTCGGTCTCACCCTGGATGAACTACCCGACTCGATCCCCGTAGCAGTCGCCGATCCCGCCAGAGTGCGACAGATCCTCCGCAACCTGCTCACGAATGCCCGCCGCTACGGTGGGCCGTCGATGCGGGTACTGGCTGGCCAGTACCACGACACTGTTTGGCTGGAGGTCCGTGACAATGGGGCTGGTGTCTCTGACTCCTTGGCGCGGGTGATATTCGAGCCTTATGGCACGGCGCACAGTGGTGTGGAGGGGTCGGTCGGACTGGGCCTTTCGGTCTCGAGGCAGCTCGCTGAACTGATGCGAGGTTCGCTCAGCTATCGGCGGGACGGCAAGGAGAGCGTGTTCAGACTTGAACTCCCGCTTGCCGGAGGTTCGGGAAGACCGTTCCTGGCTTCCCAGATGGCCGACGCTTAGCTAACTTCTGTTCCGAACATGTTCGATACCGGTATGCCACTCCTCTACTGGCCGCTGATGCTCGTCGCCGCCTACCTGCTCGGGTCGATTCCGTTCGCCCAGGTCATCGCCAAGTTCCACGGGGTCGATCTTCGCCGCGTGGGCAGTGGGAATGTCGGCGCCGGCAACGTCACCACCCAGATCGGTCGCGGATGGGGCCTGCTCGCCGCCGCCCTCGATGTCGGAAAGGGGTTCCTTCCTGTGTATCTGGCGAGGAAAGCAGGTCTCGGACTGGGCGCTTCGGGCATGGTGGGTCTGGCAGCAGTGGTCGGGCACAACTGGTCGATCTTCATGAAGGGTCGCTCGGGTCGTGGTCTGGCGAGCTCTGCAGGCCTGATGCTCGCTCTGAGTCCTGTACTCCTCGTGTGGACAACCGCGTGGGCCGTCGTCGGATGGAAGGTAGGTGGTGGAGTGGCTGGCTTCCTCGGCTGGGGCATGCTTCCCATCGTGTCTGTGGCCCTTCGTCGCCCGCCCACTCTCAGCTTGTTCCTGTTGCTTCTGTCCGCTGTCATCATCGGGCGCCGGATGCAGGGGAATCGTGAGGACATCATGGACTCGAGAGCTGCCATGCGGCGTGCGGTATTCGACACCGATCCGGGTGGTCATGAACTTTCTAACCCGATTGACGATCCTCTGACTCCGTGAGTCCTCGGAGAGTCATGTGGATCGCGTTGATCGCGATCCTGATCTACAGCGTCGCCGGATACTGGGTGGTCAGCAACTTCGAGATACCTCCGATCCGGGGTATGGCCTGGCTCTTCATCCTGCTCGGCGGGATCTGCCAGATGGCCGGAATGTGGTTCTTCGGCCTTCTCTTCAAGGAGTCCATCCAAGAGGTGGGCGGCAACATCACGTCCTGGCAGGGGTTCAAGGCCGGTCTGGTCGGGGCCGGAGTGGCAAGGCTCATTCCGGTTGGAGGCGCCATAACTCCCGTGGCTATGGCTTGGACCGTTCGCGACGAGACTTCCGAGGGGACAGGGCCCGCCCTGCGGGCTGTTCTCTTCAACTACGCCGGTCTGCTGATCATGGCCGGTGTAGGGGTGCTGGTCGCTCGTCCCACCGGCTCGGCGCAGGTGTTCGGTATCGGCTTGATCGTGCTCGCTCCGATCGTCCTGTTGGCGGGAGTGATGCTCATGTTTGGTTCCGGCCGTCTGCAGAGTCTCAATAAGTACCTCCCAAAGTTCGTCAGGGACCGTCTTGCCAGCTCGGTGATCGATCACCCCCCGACGCTCCAGACCCAGTTCTACCTGTGGAGCCGTCTGATCCTCGAAGTGGCGGCAATGTGGTTCGTGTTCCACGCTTTTCAGATCGACCTGGGCCCATTCCAGGCGATGGCGGTCTTCGCAGCATCCGCTCTTTTCGGCGGTCTTCCGGGAACGCCGGGCGGACTCGGGATCACGGAGTTCGGTCTTGCCCTGATGCTCGGGGCCTATGGGTTCAGGGCCGCCGATGCCGCAGTTGCCATCCTCATCTATCGGGTGATCTCGTATTGGCTTCCGGCGGCCACTGGGTTCCTGGCCGGTGGGACGACTTTCCTTCGGTCGGATGAGGCCAAGGAAGCCGAAGCGTCAGGCTGAGACTGGCTGCCGGGTCCGTATCACTGCCAGGACCGAGAGCATCGTCACAGCCGCGGCAGCAACGAAGAGGATCCGGTAATCGATGGCGTCGATCATCGCCGCGGCGGCCATCGTCGTGACCGTTTGGGGAAGACTCAGAGCCACATTCGAGGCGGCAGCCGTTCTTCCTTGGAGTTGGGGCGGTGTCAGTTTCTGCCGCAGGGTCATGTAGCCCACCACCACCCACGGGACTCCCACTCCGAGCACCACCATTCCGAGAAATGCGAGCGGGACGTTCGACCCGATGAAGGGCACGAGGCCGACGCCCATGAGTGCCATTCCCGCTGCTATCGCCCCTTTCTCGGTGAAACGCACGACTACGGTTGACGACGTGATGCCCCCCGCCACGGCTCCGACTCCCTGAAGGCTGATCAACACTCCCAACATCGCAGGCTCCAACCCCAAGCCTTTCTCCATGAGGGGGAAGATGGCGGCGTTGACCATTCCGATGACCGCGAATGCGACAGTCAGGACGATAGTGAGGGTGCCCAGTGTGGGGGTGGTGAAGAGATGGCGGAAACCGGCGCCTATCTCATTCCAGTAGGAGGAACCTGCCTCGCGCACAGCTGGAGGGCTCTCGGTGATGACGAGTCTCGACATGAGGAATCCGGTTGCGGCGAAGCAGGCCAGCGTCAGGGCCACAACCGCGTATGGCCCGAATGCCACGTAGAGCGCGGTGCCCAACAGAGGGGACACGAGCCGAAGACCCTGGTCGATTGTCTGAAGGGTGCCATTGCCCGAGGCCAGCTCAGAGTCCGGGAGGAGGTCTCGAATGAGTCCTGAACCCGCCGAGGCGGTTAGGAACTGCATCGTCCCGTAGAAGAAAACGACGATGAAGATCATCCAGAGTCGCCCGGAGTCACTTACCGCGAAGAGACTGGCGAGGATCGGGACCATCAGGAAGTTGGCCCTGGTCAGGAGTCGTTTTCGGGAGTAGCGGTCTGCGATCTGACCGATGAACGGCGCCAGCAGGGACGGCAGCCCCATCAGCACGAACACCATTGCCGCCGCCCCGTCGCTGCCGGTGAGTTCCTTCACCCATACCGCAAGCATGAGGAAGAGGGCACTGTCGGCGAGGTTGGTGAAGACCCAAGCGCGTACGATCTGGCGGAAACCCGGATGACGCCAGGATGTCGGGCGTCGTTTGAGCAATGGAGTTGGGGTCGGTTGAGCCTCGGTCATGACCGGTCCGGGATGGGGTCGGGGTTGATGACACCGAGCATGCGGGACCGCCTTGCCCCTTCTGGTCGAAGACCGGGATCGGCGTTCCGACTCTCAAACTCTGAGACCAGAGTCTGAAGTCTTCTGCTGAGTTCCTCCATCTCTTCATGGGTAACCCAGAAGTCGGCGAGACATATCGTCGAAGCGTCGATCCACTCCGGCTGTTCCCTGTCCGAATGGCTGAGGAAGCGACGAATCCGCTCTGTCTCCCTGAGAATGGCGAACGTGCCCAGCTCGACCACCGCTCCGAGGGATCCCGGAATGTCCTTGGACGGTCTCATGTCTCTCATCCCGCGGACCATCCGCCAGGGCTTCTCCCGACCCCGCCGTTCCCCGGGCTCGATGTATCCGTACTTGGCCAGCATCCGAAGATGGAAAGAACACGATGCAACGGATTCCCCGGTCTGCTCGGCGCACTCCGTGGCTGTGGCCTCGGTGACACCATTGAGGAAATCGATGAGTTCGAGACGGAGCGGGTGGGCCAGGGCCCTTATTCGCTCGGGCTCCGAGATCACATGTGGTGCGGTCACACCGTCACGGTATCATCCTAAAGACATCTTTAGCAAGAAGTCTTTAGAAACCTCCTCCCTATCTCGGTTATCCTCCTGTCATGGCAAAAAAACTGAAGTTCAGTTTGCTCAATCAGGAGGGCGATACGGTCACTCACGACGACCTCGTGGGTCGCAAGTACATCATGTTTTTCTACCCCCGGGCCATGACGCCAGGTTGTACGACCGAGTCGTGCGACTTCCGAGACGGGTACGAAGACTTTCGGCGGGCCGGTTACGACATTGTCGGGGTGAGTCCCGATCCCCCGGAGCGAAACAAGATGTTCAAAGAGAAGGAGGGTCTCACTTTCGACCTTCTTTCCGACGTTGACAACAAGCTTTCCACCGCGCTCGGGGCTTACGGTGAGAAAAAGCTCTATGGAAAGACGTCACAAGGACTGATCAGGTCGACCTTCGCAATCGATGAGGAGGGGCGGGTCGAGAGGGAGTGGCGAAATGTCAAGGCGACCGGTCATGTTGCCCGGTTGAAAGCCGACCTTCTGGGTTGACTCCCTTCTAGCCATCCTCCAGGGCTTTGATCAGGGCGTGGTTGCCCTCACCCCCCAGACCCCTCTCCTGAAGGGTCCGGTACAACTCGTGGACCAGACGTGTCCCTGGCGTGTCCACCCCGAGCTCGGCGGCGGTTTCCAGCGCGATACGGAGGTCTTTCTGTTGGAGGTCGATGGTGAAGCCGGGGGCCCAATGGCCGTCGAGCATCTGGGGGCCCCGATTGGAGAGCATCCATGATCCGGCGGCGCCACCCTCGATCGCGCTGAGGGCCCGGCGCAGGTCGATGTCAGCGGCGCGTCCCAGGGCGAAGGCCTCGGAGACTCCTAATTGGTTGAGCACTACCAGGATCTGGTTGAGCGATTTCACCATTTGCCCGGATCCGGGCTTCTCCCCGACATGCACGACAGACGACGAGTAGGCGCTCATGAAGGGCCGTGCCCTGTTGACGAGTTCGGCCGGTCCCCCCGCCATGATGGCAAGTGTTCCCCGGGCGGCCCCCTCCGATCCTCCGGATACCGGAGCATCGACCCATCCGACCCCGGACACTGCCGCCCTCTCGAAGAACTCAGCGGTTGCAACCGGGGAGATGGTCGAGTGGTCGACCACCATGGCGCCAGAGCGCAGACCGTGGATGATGCCGGACTCACCGAACACCACCTCCTCGACATCGGGAGTGTCGGAGACGCACAGGAATACGATGTCGCAAGTCATCCCCACCGCTGCGGGAGATGCCGCCACCACGACGTCCAATCCGGATACGCGCGAGGCGGTTCGGTTCCAAACCGTGAGGGGATGACCCGCCGCGACCAGGTTGGCTGCCATGGCCCTGCCCATCAACCCCAAACCCACGAATCCCAGTGCTGTCATAGAGACGCCACCTTATCGACCTGCTAAACCGGCGCATATGCCACATGATCGACTCGACCTGATGCTCCTCGGAGAACTGGAGTCGCTGACATCCGCCGGGATCGCGAAGGGCTCTGAGAAGGTGATCCGGGACGTTGTCCCTCCACAAGGAAGTATCGGGCGTAGGTACCGCTTGGAGGGTTCGGACCTCGACTTTCTTCGCATGAATTCGAACAGTTACCTGGGGTTGGCGCATCATCCCCAGGTGGTGGAGGCCGAGGAGGCGGCGACCCGTGTCTTCGGTGTCGGACCTGGCGCGGTCCGGTTCATCTCGGGCACCTACACACCACACCGACGTCTGGAACAACGGCTGGCCGATTTCCACGGTCGGGAGAGCGCGGTGATCTACTCGTCGGCATATGCCGCCGTGGTGTCGACGCTGGTGACATTGGTGACGCCGGAGTCGGCGGTGCTCAGTGACGAGCTCAACCACAATTGCATTATCAACGGGCTCAGGATGACGAGACCGGGGGCAAGGGACGTGTACCCGCATCTCGACGTGGAAACCCTGGATGCCAAGCTGGCCGCTCTCGCCGGCACCGTGGAGAGGGCACTGGTCATCACCGACGGAGTGTTCTCCATGCGGGGTGACTTCGCCGATCTCTCTGCGCTCAGACAAGTGGTCGACAGCCATGACCCGAACTTCCCACAGAATGTCGTGCTCGTCGTCGACGACTCACACGGGGTGGCCGCATTCGGCCCCGGTGGTCGGGGGACGGAGGTGTTGACCGGTGGTGCGGCCGACATACTGATCGGAACCCTGGGTAAGGGTTTCGGTGTGAACGGGGGGTATGTCACCGGGTCCACGGTGGTTGCGTCCTATCTCCGCGAGAAGGGGCCGATGTACATCTACTCGAACCCGATCACCGTCGGTGAGGCGGCCGCGGCTGACACCGCGGTGAGCATCGTTGATTCCGAAGAGGGTGAGCGTCTTCTGGGTCACCTCGGGACACTGACTCGAAGATTCGAAGAGGGTCTCGTTGCGGCGGGCTTCGAGACCATTCCGGGACCCCATCCGGTGGTGCCGCTCATGGTCAGGGACACTGCCCGGACTGCTGCGCTGGTCACCCATCTCTACGACTCGGGGGTCCTCGCCACCGGTCTGAACTTCCCGGTCGTGCCGCGCGGGGACGAGGAGATCCGCTTTCAGGTGAACGCCGACCACACCGAGGCGGACATCGAATTCGTTCTCGATGTGCTCCAACCGTTTAGGGACTGAGGTCTTCCGGGGTTTGTTATGGGCCGGTGTCGGGTGGCGGAAGGGCGGGTTCGGGGAATCCCGGGTTGACCACGCCGGGCCGGCCCGGTTCGATGATCTGGCTACCCCTGAAACCTATGAAGCCAGTCAGGACCACTGCCAGCACCAAGAAGGCAATCACGTATCCGACGGCGTACTTAGCCATTTAGTCCTCCTCGATCACAGCCAGAATGGCGCCGCCTTCGACCTGGTCACCGGGTGCGCAGCGGAGGCCGCTGAGAATCCCGGAGGCCGGAGCGCGCAGTGTGTGTTCCATCTTCATCGCCTCCAATACGAGGAGAACCTGGCCCTCGGTCACACGTTGACCCTCTTGGACATCCACCCGGATCACCACACCCGGCATGGGTGCGTGAAGCGAGCCCCGGACTTCATCGATTTGTGTGACCCCGAACCGGGGTAACTCCAACAGTCGTACCGGACCTTTAGACGAGTCGACCCGACGTTCGGTTCCGTACCTGGACACCTCGAATCGGGTGCCGACCCCATCGATCACGATGGTCACGGAGTGGGGTGCGATCTCGAGCACTTCGAGGGTGATTCGGTCGACGATGGCTCGATCCTGCTCGAATCGGTACCTGACATCGTGACGGCCATGGTCTCCGGTATAAGAGCGCTGCTGGAACTCGCGACGCATGTTGCCCCAGCCGGAAGGGATACCCTTCAAGACGGAGACCGTCGCCCTGGCCAGCGACTGGTCGGCAAGGGCCGAAGCCACCGCCGCATGCCACTCCGTCTCGTCGTCGACCATCATCGCTGACAGCTCGGCGGGATCGTGGCGCTCGAGGAAGCGGGTGTCGATGGCACCGGCGAGGAACTCAGGATGCTCCAGGATCCCAACCAGCAGGCTGAGGTTGGTGGTCGGCCCATGGATGTGTGAGCTTCGAAGTGATGCCGAGAGGGTCGAAGCTGCGGTTGCCCGGTTGGGGCCGTGCGCGATCACCTTTGCGATCATCGGGTCGTAGTGGATGGTTATCTCCGAACCAGTCTGGACCCCGGCGTCGATCCGGACACCGTTGTCCTCATCGAAGTCGAACCTCTTGACCTGTCCGGTAGTGGGGAGGAAGTCGTTCGCTGGGTCTTCGGCATACAACCTGGCCTCGATCGCATGACCCGACACCGGGGGTGCGTCGTCCAGTTGTCCGCCGTCGGCCACTTCGATCTGCAACCTGACCAGGTCTAAGCCGGTGACCATCTCTGTGACCGGGTGCTCCACCTGGAGTCGGGTATTCATCTCCAGGAAGTAGAAGCGGCCCCTCTCGTAGAGGAACTCGACGGTACCGGCACCGATGTAGTTGACAGCTCGGGCCGCCTCCACTGCGATCGCCCCTAGCTCCAGTCGAGCACTGTCGTCGAGTGCTGGACTCGGGCACTCCTCGATGATCTTCTGGTGTCGTCGCTGGATGGAGCATTCGCGTTCGTGCAGGGAGATGATGTTCCCGTGACGATCACCAAAGACCTGCACTTCGATGTGACGGGCATTCGCGAGGTACTTCTCGAGGAAGACGGAGTTGTCTCCGAAGGAACGGAAGGCCTCGCGTTCCGCACCTTCGATGGCGGACTTGAGATCGGATGGCCCGCTCACAACCCTCATCCCCTTCCCGCCGCCTCCCGCCGACGCCTTCACCAGGACCGGGTATCCGAGTGCTAACCCGGCACTCTCGATGGTGAGTGCCCCGGTCACCTCGAAAGTGGGCAGGGTCGGGACACCAGCTTTCTCCATCAGACGCTTGGCGGCCACTTTCGACCCCATGAGCTCGATGGTGTCCGGGTCCGGGCCTATCCAGGTCAACCCGGCACCGAGGACGGCCCGGGCAAAGGTGGCATTCTCGGATAGGAACCCATAACCGGGGTGGATCGCGTCAGCACCGGTTTCCTTCGCGGCGACAAGGATCGCCTCCATGTTCAGATAGGTTTCGCCCGGTGTCGAGCCGGGCAATCTCAAGGAAACATCCGCTTCGCTCGAATGGGGTTCATCCCGGTCGGGGTCAGAGAACACGGCAACAGTGGAGATCCCCATTTCCCTGCAGGTACGGAATATGCGGCGTGCGATCTCGCCGCGGTTGGAGACAAGAATCCTGGAGATCATCCAGGAAGAGAGTACAGGCGGAACTTTATATGTATCGGGGCCGTCTAAACCAAGACACCGTTTCAATAATGTGGAGTAGAACGCGCCGATGAACGACATACAGCTGAAAGAACTAACCAGCCAGACCCAGACGCCCGACCGGAAACGGGGCCTTAGGGCCGGACCGGTGATCGCCATCGGACTTGTCGCCTTCTTTCTGATCCTCGGGTTCACAGTCATGTCGGGGATCCGCAACCTGGCCGAAGCCATTCCGACTCCCGGCGACCTGGCGGCAGTCTTCGAGCCGGAGCCCTACGAACAGGTCGGGCCCGTGGTCGTCACTTCGCTTCGCAATCTCGCCGAACTGACAACCATCGAGACCGTTCAATACACATTGGTAGAGAAGGGCACGGATGCCGGATGGCTGTCATGGGCTCGTGGCGACACGATCCGACTCTTCGCAGTGGCACGTATCGGCGCGGGGGTCGACCTCTCGATCGTGTCCGTGCGGGACATCTCAGTCGATGCCACGGGGGTAGTCGAGATCGAAGTTCCGAAACCGACTATCCAGTACGTGGCCCCCGACAACGAAGCTACTCAGGTGCTCGATAGGGATCTCGGCCTGCTCACGAAAGGGGATCCTCAACTCGAGTCGGAGACCAGACGGTTGGCTGACACTGTCCTCCTTCAGAATGCCCTCGATTCCGGCATCCTCTACGACGCTGAGCTCAATGCCCGCAGGGTGATCACCGACTTCCTGATGAGTCTTGGCTACCGCGATGTGATCGTCAGCTTTCGCTGACCCGAGCCCTAGAGCAGCTAGCCGGCATAGAGGGCGGATAGACGCGCCAGAACATCCACCCAACCCTGGTGGATGGCGTCGCCATCACTTGCAGCATCCGCCAGCTCGTGCATGACTGCGACCTTGGTGCCCTCACGGTCGGGTGTCAGCTCGATACGCACCGTCTCCTCCACCGACCACATTCCTTCGTCCAGCCAACGCCACGTCATGACTATCAGAACTCCGGGTTCAAGGGTGACGAACTCACCTTCGACCCCGATCCCGATGAGGTGGCTCCGGATCCCGTAGCTGCCTCCCGGCACAG
The DNA here is from genome assembly GCA_041747855.1 of Acidimicrobiia bacterium. Lineage (GTDB taxonomy): Bacteria > Actinomycetota > Acidimicrobiia > Spongiisociales > ZC4RG35 > ZC4RG35. Next base: position 53,656 of record JBGTEJ010000091.1, read on the forward strand.
GGTCGATGCGATAAGTGGTGTCTCCTATGTGGGGCCACCACCAGCGAGCGAGTTCCCTTTCCGAAGTCCACGATGCGTACACACTCTGCGGATCCCCGGATACATGCTGGTCGACCAGTATGGCGGCGCCCATGATCGGACTCTAGTTATCGAGACCCCGACCCGTCATCAGGTATATGACGAAGGTGGGAGCCCAATGGGACACCATGTAGTCGGGGTGCAACGCCACCTCGAAACCCTCCTGCCTGTGAAGCTTCGCCAGTTCCATGAGTTCGCCTCGGAGGCGATGACCTTCCGGTAACGCCGACGCCACCCCCTCGGCCATCCATGCCCGGCTCATGTTGAGTCCTGCGATGTGGGCGAGTTGGCCGTCTGAAGGATCCACGACCGGTTGCGGCGGCATGAGTTCGACAATACGGCTCGATCCCGGCGGCAAAAAGCCGTCCATCCACTGCTCGAGGGCGTCTGGCTCTAAAACCCGTCTCATGAGGTCAGCCTCGGACAGTGCTGGCGAGAGAAAGTCGACCGAAGACGGCTCATAGGCGAGGGGAGCATTGCGATCCATGCCATAGAAGACCTTCGCTCCCCTCGAGATGGCGTCCCTTAGGTCCTCATCGCCTGTCGTTCTTGCCCAGTCGTGGGCCAGGCCCAACGAGAAAGCGGTTTGACTGTGCACTCCGCCTCGCATAGCTCTGTCTCTCGTCATCAGCTGACGTCTAAAACCATCGGCCGCATGGTCGATCATCGGTTGCAAGGCCCCGAGCCATCGTCTGGGGAGTTCCCCCTCCCACTCCACGAGCTCGGACCCGAGTTGGAGCATCCACGCCATCCCGTACGGCATCTCGAAGCCCGGCCAATTACGCAGAGTTTCCATCTCGATGGCGACGGCCTCTTCATCGAACCTGTTGTCCAACGTGGAGATGATTTCCGCCGCCAGCCGGTGATCGGGATAGGTGCGGAGGATTCTGATCAATTGCCAATGGGAGTGCACGGAGGAGTGCCAGTCGTAGCATCCATAGAAGATGGGGTGTCGGGTCTTGGGCTCCGCCCACTGGCCCGGTGCGTCGACCCTGATGACGACGCCATTGGGATACTCCCGGTCCAGAGCAGCCAGAGTTCGCGGAACGATCGTGGAGAGATGGGGTTCGAGGTCGGATCCGGTCCCCACGTCGCCCGGTGACGACTGACGATCCGTCCTCACATCCGGAAGACGCCGAACCGGTCAGTACCTTGAACCGGGCCGGAGTGAATCGCAGACAATGAGATTCCGAGGACGGTCCTGGTGTCGCGGGGGTCGATGAGACCGTCATCACGAACCCGTCCCGTGGAGTAGTAAGCCTGCTCGGTCTGCTCCATCATCCCGACCAACTCCCCCGTCCTTGCCGCATCCGCCTCTTCGTCGAAGATCTCTCCCCGAGCCTCTGCGGCCTGACGGGCGACGATCGACATGACTCCCGCTAGTTGCTTGGGACCCATGACGGCCACTTTGTGGTTGGGATAGCCGAATACAAAACGTGGGTCGTACGCCCGCCCCGACATCCCGTAGTTCCCGGCACCGTAGGAGACTCCGGCCATCAGCGATATGTGGGGCACTTCCGAGTTGGCCACGGCGTTGACCATCTTGGCCCCATCCTTGATGATGCCCTGCTGCTCGTACTGCTTCCCGACCATGTAGCCGGTGGTGTTGTGGATGAAGATGATCGGGGTGTCATAGCGATTGCAGAGCTGGATGAACTCGGTGGTCTTCTTGGCCTCCTGGGAGAAGATGACACCCTGTTGGTTGGCGACCACTCCCACCGGATAGCCATGGATCGAACCCCAGCCGTTGAGGATCGAGGTTCCGTAGACCGCCTTGTACTCCTCGAATCGGCTGCCGTCGAGGGTCCGCGCCAGGATCTCCCTCATATCGAACGGAACACGCAGGTCGGGAGGGATGACCCCCAGGATCTCGTCAACGTCGTGTACGGGGTCATCGTCCGGTTTGGTTGGCCCGTAGCCGAGCTTGCGCCAGTTGAAGTGCTCGACGATCTCCCTGCCGATGCGAATGGCGTCTTCTTCCGTTTCGGCGAAATAGTCGGACAGGCCGGAGATTCGAGAGTGCATCTCAGCGCCACCCAACTCCTCATCCGTTGACTCCTCGCCGGTGGCCATCTTGACCAGGGGAGGACCACCGAGGAATACCTTGGCGCGGTCCTTGACCATCACCGCGTAGTCACACATGGCCGGGAAGTAGGCGCCTCCGGCCGTCGAGCTACCGAAGACGAGGGCCACAGTAGGGATGCCCGCCTTGGAAAGTCGGCTCAGGTTTCGGAACCACTTGCCGCCCACCACGAACACTTCTGCTTGGTCCGGCAGGTCCGCCCCCCCGGACTCCACGAGGTTGATCAAAGGGAGCCGATTCTCCATCGCGATGTCCATGATCCGCAGCGACTTGGCCAGTGTGTAGCGGTTGAACACCCCCGCCTGGCTGGTCGGGTCGTTGGCGAGGATGGCGCATTCGACCCCGTTGATCACCCCGATTCCGGTGATCAGGTTGGCCCCGAGCGGTTTGTCGGTCCCCCAAGCGGCCAGTGTCGAAAGCTCGAGAAATGGGGAATCGGGGTCGACCAGGAGATCGATTCGATCCCGGGCGAGGAGCTTCCCGCGTTTCAGGTGCCGGGTCACGTACTTGTCGCCACCGCCAGCCATCGCCTGACGCTGAAGTGCATCGAACTCGGCCAGCCGGTCGAGCATGGCCGTCCGGTTTGCTTGATATTCCTCAGAACGGGTGTCGAGGCGTGACGGCAAAACCTGCATTCAGGATCAGGCTAGTGAGAGTGTGAGGGTCTTAGCCGTCGTGGAGGGCGGATGCCTGGTACGGCTCGATCATGATGCACTCACCGGGGCACTCTTCGGCAGACTCGATTACGTCCTCGATGAGGCCGTCGGGCACGCGGGCCAGTCCACGGGCACCGTCAGGAGCTTGCTCGCCGTCGAAGACCACCGTGCGACCGAAGTGTTTGGTCTCCTCTTTGACCACCCACAG
>JBGTEJ010000092.1:0-8680 GCA_041747855.1 Acidimicrobiia bacterium
GGCCAGCGCCGATTCGACGTGGACCATGGGGCTAGGTGCCCTCGCTGCCGTAGAATTGGCAAGTCGGGCGATTAGCTCAGTTGGCTAGAGCACTGCCCTTACAAGGCAGGGGTCGGCGGTTCGAGTCCGTCATCGCCCACCTACGAGTTACCAGTCGCCAAGGGGCACTGGTGAGGGACTCCATGAATTCATCGTGCATCGGGTTGACCGATCAGGAACGCCCGAGCATCTGGTCGACGGGGGCGAAATCGTCTCGCAGGATGATGCCGCCCGAGACGAATCGCTCCAGCTCGACACCGCTGATGACTGTCTCGTCGAGTCCCCTCCCCTCGGCCACCCGGCGGATTGCAGCGTCGTCGATTTGGCCGTTGGACGCCAGGATCACGAAGTTCCCCCCCGAGTCTCCACTCAGATAGCCACCGGGCACCACCACCATGACGTTCTCAAAGACCTGGTTCACCGTGGCCGCCGCGGCACGAGCGAAGCGAAGGCCTCGGAAGTCGATCACGTTCATCGTGTAAACACCTTCAGGCTGGAGTACACGTTCGATTTCGCTGAGGTACTCGACGGTGGTCAGATGCCAGGGAACCGAGGCACCGCTGAACGCATCGCCGATGACGACATCGGCCACGCCGTCAGGGACAGACTTCAATGAGATCCGGGCATCACCGGTCATCACCTCGACCCCATCCGACAGGCCCAGCCGGGAACGCGCCAGGTCCACCACGCCGCCGTCGATCTCCAGAACGGTGTTGTACCCACCCGGTCGGGTGGCGGCGTAGAAGCCGGGAAGGGTCATACCCCCTCCACCTATGGCCACCACATTCAGGGGCCCGTCGGGGAACTCGATGTCGATCAGATCGGCCATCAGATTGATGTATCGGAAGTGCAGATAGGTGGGGTCCTCGAGATCGACGTAACTGTTGTGGAGTCGGTCCAGGATCAGCGTGCGTCCCGCGGGTCTGGTGGGGTCCTCGACGATCAGGGCACAGTGGTACGCCGTCTCCATCTGGCAAGGCCCGCTGTCCGCGACAAGTGGGAAGCCAAGTGCCATCACGAATACGAGGCTGGACGTGACAGCCCAACCGGAGCGAGTCGTCCAGAGGATCAGCCCGAGCAGAACCAGCAGTCCCCCCAAGACCACAAGGACCGGTCGAGTCGGGAACGATGCCACCAACACGAATCCGGTCACGAAGGTGCCGAAGATCGCCCCTGCGGTCCCAATCGCGGAGTAACTCCCAACGACCTTGCCGGTCTCGGCCAAAGACGACAGACGCAGCTTGACGACCAATGGGGGGACAGTGGAGAGGACAACAGCCGGCAGCAAGAAGGCGACTGTGGTGGCGACGACAATCGACGCCGGGTTGTTGGTGAGGTATGGCCCGATCCAATCGACCAACAGCGGCGAGGCGATGGCTGAAAGTCCTCCGACGATGAGTGCCGGCCCCAGTAGACGGCTCGGGTCGGTGCGGTCGGCGAATCGTCCCCCGATCCACGCACCAAGGGCGATCCCGGCCAGGATCACTCCGATGACGCCTGTGAAAACCTCGAGGCTGATACCCAGATACGGGGCCAGGAGACGCATTGCCAGCACTTCGATGACGAGGATCGAAGCCGAGGTGAAGAAGACCAAAAAGCGGGCGAGAGCCTGGGTCACGGTGCTTTGAGGTTAAGGGTTGCGACCCAGTCCCGGTAGTTGGTGACGTTAGGCCCTGTCAGAAGGGGCCCGGCTGTGGTGAAATTGAGGAGTCCAGAGAAAGGTTTGGCATGGAAGAAGCACGCAAATCCGTTGTTGTCGTCGGGGTCGACGGCAGTGAGCATGGGATGATTGCCCTGGAGCGGGCGATCGAAGAGGCCAGGCTTCGTCGAGCCGAACTGCACGTGGTGCATGTCAGTGACTTGGCAGTCGGCCTCTTTTATGTTGCCGACTCGATTCCGATCGATACTGCTGCGGTCGTCAAGGCACAGCGGGAAGGGGTTTGGGAGACCATAAACCCCGCCCTCGAAGGTGTTGACATTCCCGTGGTCAAGGTAGATATCGATGGCTATCCCGCCGACAGTCTTGTGGAGTACTGCGAAGGCAAGGATGCTGACCTGTTGGTGCTGGGTACCAGGGGCCGGGGGAAATTGGCATCGACCTTCCTCGGGTCGACCAGCTTGCGGTCCCTGGAACGCGCCCCCTGCGATGTCCTCATAGCCAAGCCCCGATAGTCATCTCTCGTCGCTCAACGAAGGAGAAACCCCTTCCCGAGATCGTCAGCGGGGTCGAACCAGAACTCGGACCTCCCCAGGATGTGGGCCGAGCCACCCACCTCTGGGACCACGGCAGCCCTCCGACCGACAGTGGTGTGACCGATGACACGGCCGGTGAAGACACTGCCCACGATGCTTTCGATGGCCACCGGAGTGTCGTCTGACAGTTCGCCCCGGGCACTCAGGATCGCCAATCGCCCGCTCACACCCGTACCGGTAGGAGAGCGGTCCACCTCCCCATCGGCGAAGACACAGGCATGACGGGAATGGCGGTCGGGGGTGGCTGAGGGCCCGGTGAAAATGACTCCGTACAGGAACCCGAGGTCCGGGTCGGTGGGGTGATCGATGGAGTGAACCTCGGAGACCGCTCTCTTGATGCTTCGACCCTTCGCGATGAGTCCGGCAGAGTCGTCGAAAGACACACCCACCTCTGAGGCATCAACGTAGGCATAGAAGGCACCACCAAAGGCAAGGTCGTATCTGACCGAGCCCAATCCCGGGACGGTGACCAAGCTGTCGAGGTCGAGGACGAAGGACGGGACGTTGACGAAGGAGACCGAGGAGACCACGCCATCGGTCAACGCGGGAGTCGAGGCAACCTGGCCCGCCGGAGTGTCAATCTTGATCGTACCTGCAGCTTCCACCATCCCCGTGTCGCAAACCACCTTGGTCAAGGCGATTATCCCGTGACCGCACATCGTGGAGAAGCCCTCGTTGTGGGTGAAGAGGACAGATAGGTCTGAGTCGGGGAGGACTGGAGGTCCTAGCCAGCCACCATACATGTCGGCGTGGCCCCGAGGCTCCCACATCAAGGCTCGACGCAGTCCGTCGAGATGCTCCATGGCATAACGTCTTCTAGCCAGAACGGTGTCGCCGGGAATGTCAGGAAGCCCATCCACGACGACCCGGAAGGGTTCGCCACCGGTGTGAGAGTCGATGACTGAGATCCGGTCCCAGTGGGACGGTGGCTGCCAGTCGAGACCTTTCCTGGGCTCCATGGGTCGAGGATAGGGGTTGTCCGCCCCGGGTCGTTCTCGTCCCATGGTGAAGTACCCTTGAGGGGGCATGACCATCACCACCCTCGCCGATCTCCTCGACGTCCAGCGGATCGACCTCGAGATCGATCGCCTCCTCAACGACCGAGGAACTCTCCGTGAACTGGGTGAGTACAAGCTGGCTTTCGAGAAGACCCAGGAGCTTCAGGCCGAACGTGCCACAGCAGGAGCCATACTGAGAGAGATCGAACTCCGTCTCGACAAGTCCGAAGGTGAGCTGGAGATGCTCGAGACCAAGCTGAAAGAACACGAAACCCGGCTCTTCGCAGGCGGGATGAGTGGACGGGAGACCGAGTTCATGCGTCTCGAGGTGCAGAGTCTGCGGGGTCAGCGGGAAACCATGGAGACCCGGGTCCTGCAGGGACTCGATGAGGTGGACCCGGCCAGGGAGGCGGTGGCTGACCTGGACCGCCGGTTAGAGGAGCTGTCGGCCGAACGTCAGCGACTCGACGGACTGATCAAGGCCGCTTGGAAAGTGATCGACGGCGATTTGGCACGTCGCGAAGCTGAAAAGGTCCAGGCAGTGGAGGGGATTCCAGACGACCTGATCCAACTCTATGAGCAACTCCGCGACATCAAGGAAGGGGTCGCCATCGCCGCCTACGAGCACAATGTTTGCGGAGGATGTCACCTGACCCTATCGCCAGCCGAACACGAGGAGACCTTCTCCGTCGAACTCCCTCGTTGTGTCCACTGCCGGCGGATACTCGTCGCCTGAGACATGCTGTTCTGGCATCTGGGGGCGAACCTCTGGCTCTTCCGGTGGATCTTCCGGGATCCGAAAGTGGATGTGCGCTTCCTCCTCTTCGGTGCGCTGCTGCCCGACCTCATCGACATGCCCTTGGGCACTCTGGTCCTGGCCGACCGCTATTCCACTTCCGAGTTGTGGGCGCACTCTCTGACGCTTCCGACCCTTTACATGATCGGTGTGCTCCTTCTCACCCGGCGTGGTCGACGACGACGGGCATTCATGGCGGTCGGAGTCGGCTGGTTGTTCCATCTCCTCTTGGACGGGATGTGGACCAACCAGGAGGTCATGTTTTGGCCGCTTTTCGGCGACATCCCATCCGGGGAGTCCCCTTTCTGGCCTGGTGCCTGGGAGCGCGCCCTGTCGGATCCTTGGCGATGGTTACGGGATGCCCTCGGTATGGTCTATCTGGTGTGGCTATGGATTGGGTTGGGGTTGAATCGATCCGAGATGCGGCGACAGGTGTGGGAGACCGGAAGATTGCCTGAGCATGCGTAGGGTCGATTTGCTCCTGGGAGTGTGTCTGGTGGTTGCTGGATGCAGCAGCCCACCGGTGACCGACAATGGCGGTGACGAGGTGGTTGCATCGTCCCCGGCGGAAGCTGTGGAACTGGTAGTCGACTTCCTCTCCGTTCCCGACTTCGATTCCGCAGCGCAGCTCTCATATCCGCGTCATGCCGCACTGGCGTCCCTCGCCGAAGGCGCCAGCTTCGAAGAAGTAGCCCTGGCATTGCGTGAAGGTGACATGGCGGTCGCGGCCAACTTCTGGTCGGGATTTGCTCAGGGGAGCGGCAACTTCCTGAAGGAGGGCATCGATGTGGCCGCGGCACCCCCGGTAAGCCAGGGATCGGTCGAGTTCGGGGTTGCCAGTGTGGTGTCTCCAGAGGTTGGAGAGCGAGCCGTTCTCACCCGAGTCATCGACGGTGGTCACCACGTCGATCTGTTTGCCTCTTTCGGTGGTGGTCTCGCCGGAATGATGATTGCGCCCGTTGAGACACTCCTCGCTGCTCAGACGGACGATGCGGCCCTTATCCTATCCGAGCTCCGCCTCGTCGTTCCCTCGCTGCTGGTCGCCAGTCGCCATCCGTGGCTGCCTGCCGAAGTCGTTCTCGATCTCTCCCGCTTGGTGGAACTGATAACCAGGTCGGCCTGATTCAGCCGCGGAGGGCGGGGAGGACTTTCGATCCCAGCATCTCGATCAGAGCAGGCTGGTCGAGGGATGCCATCTGGAAGGTCACCACATCGGCGTCCACCATCGAGCAAAGCGGCCGGTATGCGTCGATGATCTCGTCAGGACTGCTGACCATCTTGTACTGACCCAGGACTTCCTCACGGGGGAGTTCGTCAGCGCGTTCACGAAGAGTCTGCGGGTCGACCGCCTCCAACCGCCCTGGAGCTCTGAGGCCCCTCCATGAAAAGAGGGCACGCCATGCCTCATCGGTGTCATCGGCGTATATCGACCATCGGGTCGCCAACACGGTTTGCTTCGGCCTGCCCGCCTTCTCGGCGGCCGCTTTCATCGGTTCGATGACATTCTCGGCTGTGACGGCAGGATCTTTCACAGAGGTGATGACCCCCTGGGCCATCTCACCGGCGAGTGCTGCCGACTTGGGTGCTCCGGCGGCGAGGAGTATCGGGACCGGGCCGACGGGAGGCGAGTACAACTTGGCGCGATCGGTTTTGTAGTACTCGCCGTCAAACGTCAGTTTCTCCCCATCTAGGAGTCGTCGCATGATCTCCAGCGCCTCACGCATTCGTGCGTTGCGTTCGGCGTAGGGCGGGAACGGGTAGCCCAACGGGCCCTCGTTTATGTTCTCGCCGGTGCCCACACCCAACGTGAAACGTCCGTCGGACAGCCGATCGAGGGTTGCCGCGGCCTGGGCGACGACACCTGGATGAAATCGAAACAGGGGAGTGGTGACACCGGTGGCGAACTCGAGACGACTGGTGGCCCGGGCCATTGCGCCGATGGTGGAGAAGGCGAAACCCGAGGCCGACTGATCATCTACCCATGGATGGAAGTGTTCGGAGACGACGACCATGTCGAATCCGGCCGTCTCGGCAAGGACGGCGTGTTCGACCAACTCCTCCGGATGCCACTGCTCGTGGCCGCAGAAGTAGGCGAACTTCGTCATCGGTGGTCCTTCCTGATCGTTCTGGAGGTTACTGGTAGCTGATGTAGACCGGCACCGGTTCGCGACCGATGGTCTCCGCAGGAGAGTACGGGCCGTTCGGGTGGTCCCTGACGAAGAAGTTCTTCCACCCCCACTTCCAATGTGCCTCCTCCGTGCCCCCGGTGACACCTCCCCAGGTTCGGTCCTTCAGGGACAGGTTTCCCTGTCCTTCACCGTCCATCTGAATCACCACTTGTATCTCGGGGCGATCGAGGAGCTGGTCCCGGTCCTGGATCATGTCGAGGCGGAACTGTTGGATGAGCAAGAGCTTCTGAGGGAGTCCTTCCTCGTTGACGAGGTCGGCGAGCCAGCCGATGACTTCGTTGATCTCAGCGGCCGTTGCCGTTCCGATGCGGTCGAACTCGGTCTGCCCGGGCCATCCGCAACGCCATTCGGGGTCGAGTGCCAGGCCAACATGAGGGTTGCGGAGAAGTTCCTCATAGAACTGGGCCTGCTCGATGAAGCGCGTGGATCCGGGCTGAAGGTCGAGCATCACGTAACCGCCGTTGGCGGCGGTGAAGTCGATCCCTTCCTGAAATGTCTCGACCGATGTGAGAGACGACCTGCATTGGGGATGAGCCACGCTGGCGATGTAGTTGAAGGTCGGGACGGCATGGGCACCGTCTGCCGAGTAACCCTCGAGCAGTCCCGGCTGCACCGTGCCCCGACATGGTGAAGGCAGACACCGAGTTGGGGAATAGCCCGTGAGTTGTCCCCCATTGGTCATCAGATCGAGTGCCTGTTGGGGTGTGACCTGGCCCATGGCGCCCAGGGTTTGCGAGCGTGGGTGACCGTAGAAGGCGACGAATCGCCGCTTGATGTGTTCGGGGAAGAGTTCGAAGCCTCCGCCAGGCAGTTCGCTTCCCCTGACCAGTGTTCTCAGCTTCCAGTCGTCCAGCGGTCCTGTGGAGCCGATCAAACGCAGGACCCGATCGGGGACCCCGGCGAGTGCAGGCCCGACCTCGGGGTACCGGAACAGATCGTTGAGCTGGATGGCGACTACCGAGGCACCGGTGGCGTGGGCCAGGGACGCTGCAAGCAAGAGGGTCGCCGGTCGCGTGGCGTCGACCAGCCATACCGGTCCGCCACTCTCGCTTTGTGCCGCAACACCTTTGATCAGGATCTCAACATCCACATCCGGGGGAGCGGTCGACGGGTCCAAGGAATCGCGCTGGGCTGGTCGGACCACGTTATCGCCGCTGTCTATCGCCGACATGACCTCAACGATTGTCGCCTCGATCGATCCTCCGGAAGGATCGACGATTCGACCCGTGCCGAGTGTCTCGCCGGTCAGCTCAAGGGCTTCCTCGATCCCGTGGCGGACGACTTCAGTACCCGGTGGCGTCTGGATTTCGTGTTCACCGACGATGTGGACTCGCTCCGGATCGAGTCGGCCCAGCTCGGCGGCGAGACGGGGGTGGGGGAAGAGAAGCGGAGAACGGAGTGCAGCAGCCAATTGCGCCGCGGCGAGGATGTGATCGAGGTCGCTGTCACCGGCGACCACGACGTCGGGGGCGCAGGAGAAGATTTCCCCGGACAGTGCAATCGCATCGGTGCCCAGGAACCCCGTGTCCAAGGCGGAGGCATTCGAAGTGACCCGCACGCACTCTCTTGGGGGGAGCGTTGTCGAGGTGCCAGCGGCCGTGGACGTGGTGTCCTCGGTGGTAGGGCCACATGCCGCGATGGTGAACGCTGAGACCAGCAGCAGCACGACTGTTCTGGGGGGTCTCAAGACCCGTGAAGGCTACCTAGGCGCCACGTCTAACCAGCGACTTCCAGAGCACGCCGGCGATGATCAATGCCAGACCCAAGGCCCAAACTGTCAAGGGGACGAAGAAGGAGAGGAGAAGACACGACCCCAGCCCGAGCCACGCGGTGATCCGTGACCTGTCGATGGCGAGGACCGAGAGGTTGGTGATGGCGTAGTAGAGCAGCACCGTCATAGCCGAGAACGACCAGGTGAGCCCGATGTCACCGGCAAAGGTCACCGCCGCAACCAGGAGTGCTGCAAGCAGGACCGCGTTGCGTGGTTGACGGTTGCGGTCGAGCTTGCCAAGGGCAGAGGGCATGTCGGAACGTCTGCCCATGGCGAGCCATACTCGAGAGAGTCCGAGGACCAGGTTGAGCAGGACACCGAGCATGGCGATTACTGCGGCGAACCTGACCACCGGCATCTCCCTCGCAGTCAATCGAACGAGCGATCCCCAATAGGGTCCACCCATATCCCTTCCGGCGAGGGCGATGGCCATATAGAGGACGGCTGCGATCGAGAGGGTGAGGAGGACCGCCCTGGGAATGGTCCTTGTGGGATCCTTCACCTCCTCGCCGAGAGTCGCGATCCTGCCATAGCCCGTGAAAGCGACAAAAAGGAAGGCGATCGAGCCGAGCAAAGCGCCGCGGGGCTCTGCGACTCCGACCCAGCCGAAGATCCTGTCATCGGCGAAGGCGCT
>JBGTEJ010000093.1:0-19016 GCA_041747855.1 Acidimicrobiia bacterium
GCGATGCGTCGCACGTTGTTCCTGGTGCCGACGGTCGACCTGCCCATCTTCGAGGCAGGAGCCGCTCGGGACGTATCGCGTAAGGAGCGTGCTCGGCTGGTTGGCTGGATGTCCACCGATCTTCCGGAAGCCGCCATTGAGCCGCTGCTCCAAGGGCTGACCGAGGAGGCGCTGACCGTCTTGGGGTCGGGGGAGATGTCGACCAAGGAACTCGCCGCGGCAGTTCCGGGGCTGGAGCGGCAAATCGCTGTGGGCTCGGGGAGATGGGCGACCACAGTGCCGCTCTCGTCCCGCCTCCTCTTCTTGTTGGCGATGGACGGGCTCCTGGTGAGGGCTCGGCCCATGGGCACCTGGCGATCGAGCCAGTACAGGTGGGCGGCGACCCGGCACTGGTCTGATCAGGCACCATCACCCCTGACCGAGGATGAGGGAAGGACCGGTATTGCCAGCAGGTACATCGCCACCCACGGGCCGGTGACCCTGACCGACCTGAAGTGGTGGACGGGGTGGACGATGACCCAGGCACGGCGGGCGCTTTCCGGGCTGGATATCGAGTCCGTACTCCTCGACGACGGCCAGGAAGGGTTGGTGTTGGCTGGCGATTCCGAGGCAAGCGACGAACCGACTCGGACCGTCTCCCTTCTCCCCGCCCTGGATCCGACCGTCATGGGATGGAAGCAGCGGGACTGGTATCTCGGCCCTCATGCCGGCGAGTTGTTCGACACCAACGGCAACGCAGGGCCGACTGTCTGGTCAGACGGTCGTGTCATCGGTGGATGGGGTCAACGCCCGGACGGCGTGGTCGTATTCACATTGCTCGAACAAGTTGCTGGCGATGTGCTTGCTCGGATCGAGTGGGAGGCTGCCGAACTGACCCGATGGTTGGACGGCGTTGTGGTGATGCCCAGGTTCCCGAGTCCGATGGGTCGTCGTCTCGCCGGATGAGGGCCAGCCCGGAATCAGAGCTCGACCTGCACGCCGACCTCCATAACATCTCGGGTCGGTAGCTTGAAGTATCGGGCCGCGCTGGAGGAGTTGCGATGCAGGAGGACGAACAGTCGGTTCCTCCATGCCGACCATCCCGGGCCACCACCGGCGATCAGTGTCTCCTTGCCCAGGACATAGACGGCATCGGTAGCGTCGAATCCGAAGTGGGAATGGCCTATATCAGCCAGGGCAGAGGGAACGTCCTGCGTCTCCATGAACCCGAACTTGAGCACGACTTGGAAGAATCCCGCACCCAAATCATGGACGGTGGCCCGGGCCGCCCTGTGAACCCTCGGTGTCATGCTGGTCTGGACTGAGACCAGCACGACCGTCGCGTGGAGGATCCCGTTGTTGCGCAGGTTGGCGAGGAGCGCCGGTGGGGTGACACCCGGCTCGGGGAATAGGAAGACCCCGGTTCCCGGGACCCTTGGCTGGGGATGTTCCACTATCGATCCGATGAATCTCTCGATGGGCAGGTCCCGATGTCCCATCTTCATGGCGAGGTCGCGACGGCCCCGCCTCCAGGTCAACATGACGGCCGTCATCACGAGACCGACCAGGAGGGGAAACCAACCTCCGCTGGCGATCTTCAGCACGTTCGACCCGAAGAACGCCAGGTCGATGATGAGGAACCCGAGGGTGATCGACCCGGCGCGGAGTCGACTCCAACGCCATCTGAGCCGCATCACCAGGTAGAGGAGGATGGTGGTGATGAGCATGGTGGAGGTGACTGCCAGACCGTACGCGGCCGCCAGGTTCGACGCTGAACCGAAACCGATGATGGTGACCACGCATGCCACCATCAACCCGTAGTTGACCGCTCCTAGGTACACCTGGCCGTACTGTCTTGGGGAGGTGTGGTCGATCCTCATCCTGGGCAGGAACCCGAGTTGCACGGCCTGCAGGGTCAGGCTGAACGCACCCGAGATCAGAGCTTGGGAAGCGATCACTGCGGCCATGGTGGCCAGGATTACCAGTGGTACTAGTGCCCAACCCGGTGCCATCGCATAGAAGGGATTGTGGATCCCGGACGGTTCGAGGACCAGATAAGCACCTTGACCGAAGTAGTTGAGTAGCAGCGCTGGGAAGACCAACACGAACCAGGCCATTCGGATAGGCCCCTTTCCGAAGTGGCCCATGTCGGCGTAAAGGGCTTCACTGCCGGTGACTACTAGGAAGACTGCACCAAGGGACAGGAAGACCGCCATCGGGTTCGAGATCGCAAAATCGAAGGCGTACGCCGGGTTGACTGCTCCGATGACTGAAGGGTGGCGAATGATCTGGGCCAATCCCATTGCAGCCATGACTCCGAACCAGACGATCATCACTGGACCAAAGGCCCTCCCCACCTGGCTCGTGCCCCGACGCTGGATCGAGAACAGGGCAATCACGATGGCCACGGACACCGGAACCACGTAACGGTCGAAGGCCTCTGTCACCAGACTGAGTCCTTCGACAGCCGACAGCACGGAGATAGCAGGGGTGATTATCCCGTCCCCGTAAAGCAGCGCCGTGCCGAATACCCCGATTACGAGGAGTCCACGTGACAGAGGCTTCAGGGTCGGACGGTGGGGTCTCACCGCCAGGGCGGTGAGGGCGAGAATGCCACCTTCGCCGTGGTTGTCGGCCCGCATCACGAAAGCCAGATATTTTACAGCAACCACCAGGACCAACGACCAGAAGATGAGCGAGAGGATCCCAAAGACATTCGACTCGGTCACAGGGAGGTCGCCGGCGACGGCAAAACTCTCTCGAAAGGCATACAGGGGACTGGTCCCGATGTCTCCGAAGACGATACCGAGAGCCGCTACCGAGGTGACCAGGATGTGGCCGGACTCCTGCTTGGAGTCTCTCATACGTGGGTCGACCGGTCTCCTGTTCTCTACCTGACAGGCAAGACTAGGCAGAGCCGGGCCTCTGGGGACGTCTCCTGTGTCTCCCCGCATGCGTGGGGACCGACCGAACCGAAGCGAGATCGAGGGGGGGGGGCCGGAGTCCGGCCCTTCAACCCCTGGAGTTACTCGGTCTCGCCGAGATAGGCCTTGCGCATCTCGGGGTTGGCGAGCAGAGCGGCGGCTGTGTCGGCGAGGACGATCTGGCCGGTTTGGAGAACGTAGCCGCGGTCGGCGATGGAAAGGGCCATGCTGGCGTTCTGTTCGACCACGAACACCGTGGTCCCGGCCTCGTTGATCTGCTGGATGATCTCGAAGTTCTGCGCCACCAGGATCGGCGCCAATCCCATCGACGGTTCGTCCATCAGCAGCACCTTCGGCCGGGCCATGAGGGCGCGCCCGACGGCCACCATCTGCTGCTCGCCACCTGAGAGAGTCCCTGCCTTCTGTCCCAGTCTCTCCTTCACGCGGGGGAACAGGTCGAAGATCCGCTCCATGTCTCCGTCCAAGTTCTCACGGTCTTTGCGCAAGAAGGCGCCGATCTCGAGGTTCTCCTTCACCGTCATCCGCTTGAACAAACGCCGGTTCTCGGGAACCATCGACACGCCTCGCTCGACCCTCTTGCTGGTGGTCCAGTCCGACGCCACCTCACCGTCGAGGAGGATGTCACCGGTGCTGGGCCGCACCATGCCGAGGATCGTCTTGAGCGTGGTGGTCTTGCCCGAGGCATTGCCACCGAGCAGGCAGACGATTTCCCCCTGGTAGACCTCGATGTTGACGTCCTTGAGCACGTGGACCGGTCCGTAGTGGGTGTTGACCCCCTTGAACTCGAGGACCGGCGCCCCGGAAGTAGTCACCCTGCCTCCTCCTCCGCCTGACGCCCAAGGTAGGCCTCGATCACACGGTCATCGCTCGAAACGTGTTCATAGGAGCCTTCGGCGATCTTCACCCCGTGGTCGAGGACGACAACCCTGTCGGAGACGTCCCGGACGACCTTCATGTCGTGCTCGATGATGACGATGGTGAAGCCCTTCTCGTCTCGGAGCTTGCCAATCAGGTCGGTCAGCTCGAGAGTCTCTCGGGGGTTCATACCGGCCGTCGGCTCGTCCAAGAGGAGGATGGTCGGCTGGGTGGCCATCGCCCTGGCGATCTCGAGACGGCGTCGGTTTGCGTATGAGAGCATGAATGCGGATTGCTCCCATCGGTATCCGGTGAGTCTGGTGCCGAAGAACGAGAGGATCTCTTTCGCCCGTGCCTCGATTTCCGCCTCTTCGCGAAGGAACGAAGGAGAACGGAACAGGGTCGCCAGGACACTCCGCCGTGTCCGACAGTGTTGGGCGACCATCACGTTCTCCAGCACCGTCATATTTGGAAACAGCCTCACATTCTGGAACGTCCGGGCTATCCCCAGCTTGACGATCTGGTCCGGGGTCAGACCGGCGATGTTCTGGCCCCGGAAGAGGGCCTCGCCCCCGTCGGGTGGGTACATGCCAGAAAGTGTGTTGAAGAAGGTTGTCTTCCCTGCACCGTTTGGTCCGATGATGCTTACGATTTCTCCACTGTCGATGTGGAAGTCGACGCCGTTCAAGGCCTGGAGGCCGCCGAACGTCTTGGTGAGGCCGGTCACTTCGAGCATCGCCATCAGGAGGTTTCCCCTTCCGTCGTACTCCCTGACTTCAGCCAGGCATCCTGACCCATTTCCTCCTGATGAAGTTCTCTCGCCCGTCTGGTCTCGGGCCAGAGCCCTTCCGGCCTGTTGAGCATCATCCAGATCAAGATCACCCCGTAGGCCAGCAGCTTGAACTCCGCCATCTCCCGGAGCAGTCCGACCTGGGTCGGCCCCCCGAGGATCCCGATGAGTACCACTGCCCCGATGATGACGCCCTTGATGCTGCCCATGCCACCCACGATGACCACCACGAGGATGATGATGGACTGGATGATCTCGAAGCTGTGAGGGAAGATCGTCCCGAGCTTCACGGCGAAGAATGCCCCGCCCAGGGAAGCCATCATCGCACCCATCACAAAGGCGAGTAGCTTGTTGGTGACGATGTTGATGCCCATAGACTGGGCTATCTGCTCGTCCTCCCGGATTGCCATCCACGCTCTTCCGACCCTCGAATCTCGGAGGCGCCACGAGACGAAGATGGCGACGGCGACGAACACCAGGACGATTCGGAACATGTTGGCCGGGTTGATGCCGATGATCGTCCACGTAGCGAAGGTGGGAAAGGCCAGTCCCAGGCCGATGGCGAGCATCCCGCCGACCAGTAGCAAAGAGGTCGTCCGGGCCTCGTACACGACTCCGGGTATGGGCTCGACCTGCTCCCGGGCCACTGCGCGGGTGTCACGCCAGCGCATATAGCCGACTATCAGGGCGATCACCCCGGCAACGGCCAACACGTAACCGAAGTCGACCCTGATCCCACTGACGGCTCCCCCCGGGTCGATCGGTGCGATTCTGACGATTCCCTGCGCCCCGCCGAACAAGGGAGTCAGCCACTCTGAGTTCAAGGCGATGCGTATGATCTCGCCAAAGCCCAGCGTGACGATCGCCAGGTAGTCGCCCCGCATCCGAATGACCGGGGTGCCGATGAAGAGCCCGGCGATCACCGCCATCAGGAGGACCCAGGGGAGCGCCTCGAAGAAGGCCATTTCGGGCGTGAACTGTGGTGATCGAGGCGAGGTGACCACAGCCGCCGTGTAAGCACCGACAGCGAAGAACGCGACATACCCCAGGTCGAGGAGTCCTGCGTATCCGACCACGATATTGAGCCCGAGACCCAAGAGGATGAAGAGGCCGACGTTGGAGAGGACGTCGTTGAGGAAAGTCCCGAAGATCGCGGGGAGAAAGGCTCCGAGGGCTATGGCAACCACACCCGCTACCAACCCCCACTTCTGCTGCCCTTTGGTGTCCATCGCCCTGTAGCGTTCGTTTACCCTCAGGCTCCGCCCCTGGAAGAAGATCCGGGCTGCGACCGCGATCGCACAGAACAGCACCGCCGGCATTGGCTTCAATCCGCGGGATGGGGCGTAGATCCAATTGTCGATCGGACGGAGGCCTGCTGACCGGAGGATGTCCCCGATCACAAGTTCGAGAAAGCTGAACGCGAGGATGGTCAGTGCCAGGGTGGCCAGGATCTCCTTGGTCCGCGTGTTGAAAGTGTGGAGGGCGCCCCCGAAGGCCGCTAGGACGGCCCCGCCGACGATCAAGATCAAGGTTCCCGTGTACAGGGACCCTCCGAAGCTGAGCGTTTCGACCAGGGTGGGGGAGAGGTGGATGAAGGCATCGCGTATGTTGAAGGTGTCGGTGATGATGATCAGCAACCCGAGCATCGCTCCGGCGATCGCACCGACGATCGCTCCGGCGACCACGTTCGAACGACCGGGCTTGGGACCCTCGAAACCCTCGAGGGCCGGCCGAACCGACACTCGATAGCCGAAGAGGATCGGAACCCACATGATCACCAGGTATCCGGCGCTCAGGAACGGGTCGATGATCTTTCTCCGGTCGAACGCCAGGAACATTCCAACCGCCACCACCAGCGCCAGTGCCGCACCAGCGATCAGGCCGGAGCGGATGACCTTTCTCGCCTCCAGCGCATGAGTGGCTCCTCCATCGAGGGTCGATACCGATATCGCGCTCATCCCCGCTCCTCGACTGAAAGCCGTTCGCCAAGCAACCCGACCGGCCTGATCATGAGGACTCCGATGAGGACCAAGAAGGCAATCATGTCTTTCAGCTGCGAAGCGCCGGGAATGATGACGTTGTACCCGGGGAGGACGGTGAAAGACAGGATCGCCATCAGGGTTCCCAGCACGATGAGGGTGATGGACCGGGTCGCGCCGGCGACCGTGGCGGTTCTAATGGTCCGGATACCCCATAGCACCGCGACGATCGAGACCGCCCCCAGGAGGTAAGCCACCAGGTCGGGTATCGGCCAACGCAGACTGGTGAGCATGGTCGGCCCGACCGCTTCGACCATCCCGAGAGTCATCCCGCCCAGCATCGCACCGGGGAGGTTTCCGATACCGCCCAGGACCGCTGCGGTGAAGGCTTTGATTCCGGGTAGGAACCCGGTGAAGGGTATGACACTCCTGAAGATCAGTGCCCACATGGTCCCCGCAACCCCAGCCATGGCCCCTCCTACGACGAAGGTCATGACGATGGTCCGGTCGACATCGATGCCCATCAGCGCCGCTATCTCCTTGTCCTCGGCGACAGCCCGGATCGCCCTACCGGATCTGGATCGGGTGACGAACCACCAGAGGACCACCATGGCCACGATCGCGACGCAGATGACCAGTAGCTGCGCCCCCCCGATGTCGAGACCGAGGACGCGGTACCTCTGACGGAGGGCGGGAGGAAGGTCGGGGAACCTCCGGAACTGTCCACCGAATAGTCCAAGTACGGCGTACTGGATGAAGAAGGAGACCCCGATCGAGGTGATCAGCGGGATCAGGCGAGGAGCACCCCTGAGACGACGGTAAGCCACTCGCTCGATGATCATCGCCACGAGGGCGGAGGTGAGCACGCACGACATGAGGAGTATCAGGAGGGCAAGCGGAAAAGCGTTAAGCCACATGCCGCTCTCCACGAGGAAGGCCGATACGAAGACCCCGGTCATGATCCCCGCCATGAACACCTCGCCATGGGCGAAGTTGATGAACCCGAGGATGCCGTAGACCATCGAGTAGCCGAGGGCTATGAGCCCGTACATGGCCCCCTGCACCAGACCCCCGGTGATGATCCCCGGCCAGGACTCTCCGGCGAGCCCGATCCCTTGGGCCTGCAGGACGATTACCGCGACTGCGCTCCACACAGCGAAGAAGAGGAGGAACACCTTGAGAGCCCCAACGAAGACGTCGACCACGACGGTCGCGACATCCAATTGCAGACCCCTTCGGCCAAGGGTCGGGTTCTCGTTGATCAAAAGCCCATGCTCACTTCCTGAAGTCGGGGCACATTAGCCGCCAGAAGATTCCCATGATGTCCGGAAAGAAGAAGGGCCCGGCAGACGCCGAGCCCTTCTTATCAGTCAGGGCGGATATCAGCCGCCTGTGATTATGTCGATGAGGTCGGCCCTGGCGAACCTGGCCACCACCGGTGTCTGCGAGACGTCGGTGACGGTGCTGTCCTCATGCAGGGCAATCTGGACTTGCTGGCTCCCACAGTCGCCAAAAGCGTCGCAGGTCAGCGTTCCGATCAGACCCGCGAAGTTGGAGACCGTGTTCAGGTAGTCCCTCAGCGCCTTGCGACCGATCCGCAGCTTCCCGTCGCCGCCGAGCACACTGACTTCGCGGATGGCCGTGAGGACCATAACCGTGGCGTCGTATGCGTGGGCATGGAAGGGGGCCGGGGGCGCTTGGCCGAACTGGGAGATGTAGGCCTCGCGCATCTGGGTGTAGGTCTTGCCTGTCGCGCTCGCGTTCGTTCCGAAGTTGAGGTCCGGGCCGGAGAAGTAGACGCCGACCGACTCGGTGAGCCCGAGGGTGTCGGTGTTGTGAAGACCGTCAGCCGAAATCCACACTACATCTTCGAGTCCTGCGACATCGTCCTTCTGCTGGATGATCTCCGGTCCACCGGTCGCCGGGAAGATCGGGAAGAACACCACTTCGACGTCGGCATTGGCAACACTGGTGAGCAGGGCGGTCTGATCGACGCCCGGCTGCGCGCTAGTGGCTGTGAACAGCGGAACCTCGCCGCCGAGGGTCTCGAACGCGGTCTTGAACGCGTTGCTCAATCCCTCCGTGTAAGGATCGCCGTCATGGATGGCGGCTGCCCTCCGTAGACCGAGCTCGTCATAGACGAACTTGGCCACAGCAGCGCCCTGGAACAGGTCGTTGTGGGCCGTCCGGTAGTAGCCGGGCAGGTATCCCCCTCCAGCAGTGCCTTCAAGGTTCGATGTCAGATTCGGGTTGGTGTTCGACCCTGACATGAGAACCATGTTGGCTGCCGAGTAGATCGGCAAGGCCGCCGCGGCGGCTCCCGAACAGGTCGTCCCGATCACGGCCAACACGTCGGCCTGTGCGACGATCGCCTGGGCTCCCGATTGACCACCTGCGGACGCGCAGAGGTCATCTTCCACAGTTCCGAGATTCACTGAGAACCCCTTGACCTGACCGAAGTCCTCGATCGCCAACTGGACCCCTCGTACCTGATCGGTACCGAGTGGCTCGTTGGGTCCGGAGATCACCTGGTGGGCGCGGATCTGGATCTGGCCTCCTGCGTCGATCGTGATCACCCCGAGATCGTCGGTGACGTCGGTTGTCTCATCACCGCAAGCGGCGACGACCAACGCCAGGACCGCCGACATGGCGATCAGGCGAAAGTACTTCTTTGATTTCATATGTCTCTTTTCCTCCATTTGACTGTGGACCGAAGGCAAGCCTGCGGTCCAACTGCCCCCGAGTGTAGCCATGGGTTAGCGTCCTATGAACCGCATTGTCGGCTGGTGTTCAATTGCCGTTCGATTAGCCCTTCTGGGTTCGACTTCGCTTGACCGCGGACCAGCCCATACACGCGGACCACCCCCATACAATTAGCCCTACACGCGTAGTGGTATTAATTTGTCCTACCGGCATAGTGTTATTAGCTTGCCCGCTGACCATAACGTTCGAGAAAGGGACGGTCACCGAAAATGCGTCGGATCGCAGCACTCGCACTGGCAACAATCCTGGTTGCCACCGCCTGTACTACAGGTGGGGCAAACCCAACTACAACCTTCGCCGGGCCCATGACGACGACCACCGAGGGGCAGGGTTCCTCGACAACGGTCCCGCCGACCACCGAGTTGATCCTGTATTCGGGTCGGAACGAGAACTTCGTCAAGCCTGTCGTCGACGCCTTCACGGCGGCCACCGGGATACAGGTGCGGGTCCGTTATGGCGACGGCACAAGTGACCTTGCCTCCACCATCCTCAACGAGGGGGAGACCACCAACGCCGACCTCTTCTGGTCGCAGGACCCAGCCTGGATAGGCGCCGTCGGAGACAGGGGTCTCCTCGCTACTCTTCCGGACGACGTTCTGAGTTTGGTCGATGCGGCATATCGTGATGCCGACGGCCAGTGGGTCGGTGTCACCGCCCGCAGCCGGGTCTTCGTGTACAACCCCAACCTGGTCTCCGAGGACGAATTACCTTCGAGTGTCAAGGAGTTGACCGATCCCAAGTGGTCGGGGCGCATCGCTCTCGCACCTGGCAATGCCTCCTTCGTGTCCTTCGTATCGGCGATGGAATTGGTGGAGGGACCCGACGCCACACTTGAATGGCTGGAAGGTATGGCAGCAAACGACATCCGCACCTACTCGGGCAATGGGGCGATCCTGAATGCGGTGGCTGCCGGCGACGTCCATGCCGGTCTGATCAACCACTACTACCTGCTTCAGGCCCAGGCCAATCAGGGGAGTGTCAACGCGGTAAACCACTACCTGGCACCCGGTGACCTCGGAGCGCTGGTCATGGCAACGGGGGTGGGTGTGCTCGAACCGTCGCGGAACAAGACGGCCGCCTTCGAGTTCATCAGGTTCCTGCTTGCCGCTGAAGCCCAGGCCCACTTCGTCGACAACCTCTTCGAGTACGGCTTGATCGAGGGTGCTCCTACACCGCTAGGGCAGAAGCCCCTCGCTGAACTTCAAGGCCCGGACATCAACCAGTCGGATCTTGCCAGCCACCTCGACTCGGCGGTGACCCTGATCACCAGGGCCGGATTGAACTGATTTGCTCGATCTCGCCGGACGTCCTCCGGTAGCCGAGGTGCCTGCGGTCAGACGACCGAAGGCTCCTCGTTTGCTTTGGGCGCTCGGCACCCTGGTGGTGGTCCCGGCGCTCATCCCCATCGTCTATCTGCTCTACGTCGTCCTCCAGCCCGGAGGCTTCGACGTCGGAGGCTTCACCAGTGCCCGTCTCCTCGAGCTCGCAGGGAATACCGCCCTGCTCACCATCACCGTGACGGCCACCACCGCGGTGCTTGGGATCGCCACCGCCTGGCTGACCACCCGCACCGACCTCCCTCGAGCCCGATTGTGGTCCACCCTGGTCACCATCCCACTCGTCATTCCTTCCTATGTGGGTGCCCTGGCAATCCTGGCCGCGACCGGCAACAGTGGGCTGCTCACTCAGACCCTTCAAGCCTTGGGCTTGCCCGGGCTCCCGGTGGCTGAGGGCTTCTGGCCTTCCTGGCTGGCCTTGAGTCTGTGGAACTTCTCCTTCGTCCACCTGTTGACGGTTCCCGTCCTCAAGCGTCTCGACCCGGCCCTCGAGGAAGTTGCGAGGGGTCTGGGGTCGAGTCGTTGGAAAACCCTGTTCACCGTCGTTCTCCCCCAGTTGCGCCCGGCGTTGGCGGCGAGTTCGTTGCT
Source organism: Acidimicrobiia bacterium (assembly GCA_041747855.1). GTDB lineage: Bacteria > Actinomycetota > Acidimicrobiia > Spongiisociales > ZC4RG35 > ZC4RG35. The sequence goes on from JBGTEJ010000093.1 coordinate 11,237, forward strand.
GGTCGCTCTCTACGTCCTCTCCGAGTTCGGAGCCGTTTCCATGCTCAGGTTCGACACCTTCACCAGGGCCGTCTACACCCAGTGGACCGGTCGTCTCGACCCAGGGCCAGCGCTCTTCCTCGCCGGTCTCCTCTCGATGGGGGCCCTGGTAATCATCGTCTTCCAGCAGAGGGCGCGGGGGAAGGCTGCCCTGTACTCGAACCGTCCCGCCCGCAAGCCCCGGCTCCACAGACTCACCTCAGGGGAGAGGATGGGTGCCAGGATCTTCCTCGGGTCGATCGTCACCTTCGCCCTGGTGGTGCCCATCGCCACCATGCTGTGGTGGACGGTTAGGGGCATGTCACTTGGGAACACACCTCTGACCGTGGGCCCGCATGCTGCCAGGTCGGTCTTCATCTCCGTCACCGCAGCCGCTGTCATCACTGTCGCCGCAATTCCGATCGCCATCCTCGCCGTTCGTTATCGAAGCAAGCTGGTCTACCTTCTCGAGTCGGTCGCCTGGGTAACCTATTCACTACCGCATCTAGCCGTGGGCCTCGCGTTCCTGGTGCTTGGCGTGGGCATGTTCCGACCCGTATACCAGACCCTCATCATGCTCATCATCGTCTACTTGGCCATGTTCCTCCCCCTCTCCCTCGCTTCGGTCGAGGCCGGGATGAGACGTGTCGGCCCCGGCCTCGAAGAGGTGTCGAGGAGTCTGGGTGTCGGTAGCTGGGGGACGATGCGGAGGGTGACACTTCCGATCGTCCGGAGGTCGATGCTGGCTGGAGCTGCCCTGGTCTTCCTCTCGGTGATGAAGGAGCTGCCGGCCACGCTCCTCCTCCGCCCTACCGGCTTCGACACCCTTCCGGTGAGGATCTGGAGCGCCACCAACGAACTGTTCTACACCCAGGCCAGCTTCGCCGCCCTGGGCCTGATCGCGGTTTCCATCCTTCCCGTCTACTTCTTCGTGGTCAGGGACATCCATGACTGAGCCCAGGACACACGACGATGCGATACGGGCTGAAGGTCTGTCGAAGCGGTTCGGTGATGTGGTCGCCCTCGACCGTTGCGACCTGACTGTGCCCCACGGTGCCGTCGTCACCTTGCTCGGTCCTTCGGGAACGGGGAAGAGCACGATGCTCCGTGTGCTCGCCGGGTTCGAGAACCCCGATCGGGGAACCGTCGACATCCGCGGGCGTCGTGTTGTCGGACCGGGTGTCTCGGTCCCGCCTGAGCAACGCCGAGTCGGGGTGGTGGTCCAGGACTACGCCCTGTTCCCTCATCTCGACGTCGCCGGAAATGTGGGATATGGGCTGGCCCGGGATCAGGGCCGGGAGGGGCGAGTGCGGGAGATCCTCGAACGCGTCGGTCTCCCCGGTCTCGGAGCCAGGTTCCCGCATGAACTCTCGGGCGGGCAACAGCAGAGGGTTGCATTGGCACGGGCGATGGCGCCGAGGCCAGATGTGATCATCCTCGACGAGCCATTCTCCAACCTGGACGACACCCTGAGGACGCGGGTGAGGAGTGAGATCATCGGGATCATCAGGGCGCTGGGCACCACCGCCTTGTTCATCACCCACGATCAGGAGGAGGCCCTCTCGATATCCGATTACGTGGCCGTGATGAACCGGGGTCGGATCGTCCAGATGGCCAGCCCTCAGGACCTCTACTGGAGGCCGGTCGACCCGTGGGTCGGGTCTTTCATCGGCGACGCCAACTTCGTGTCAGGCAAGTCGCGTGGAGGGAGGGTGGAGACCGTCGTCGGGACTTTCGCATCGACATTGGAGGGGGACGTCAGCGTCATGATCAGACCGGAGTCGGTGCGACTCGTTCCCGATGCCGCGGGGCCGGCTGAGGTGAGGAGCCGTGAATTCTTTGGCCATGACCAATTGGTCACCATCATGTACGGAGATGGCACCGTGATCAGGGCCCGTCTCGGCCCGGAGGAGGTCTACGCCAGCGGTGACCGGGTATCGGCGAAGATCGATGCGGCGACGCCTTTCCCGGTACTCCACTGGGCCGATTGACCCGAGCTCTCAGGCCCCGATGTATGACATCACGTGCTTGATGCGGGTGTAATCCTCCAGGGAGTAGATGGAGAGATCCTTGCCGTATCCCGACCCCTTGAACCCGCCGTGGGGCATCTCGGCGACGATCGGGATGTGGACGTTGATCCAAACACAGCCGTAGTCGAGGGCCTTGGCCATTCGCATCGCCCGCCCGTGGTCCCTGGTCCAGACACTCGACGCCAGTCCATACTGGACACCGTTGGCCCATTCGATGGCCAGGTCTTCGTCGTCGAACTGTTGGAGCGTGATCACCGGCCCGAAGATCTCGTTCTGACTCATCTCGTCGTCCTGGTTCAGTCCGTCGACCACGGTGGGAGGGAAGAAGTAGCCGTCTCGCTCGAGGGGTGAGCCGCCGGTGATGACCCGGGCATGATCGGGAACCCTCTCCAGGAAACCCGACACCCGTGCCAGTTGGCTGGGGTTGTTCAGCGGCCCGAAGTCGACCTCTTCGTTGGGATCGCCAGTCGTGTAGTTGCGGGCCTGTTCGGCCAGGGCCTCGGCCAGGTCCGACCTGATCCCCGGTGCTGCCAGGACACGGGTGGCCGCGGTGCAGTCCTGTCCGGCGTTGTAGTAACCGGCGCCGGCGATGCCCTCGGCGGCCAGCTCCAGATCGGCATCGTCGAAGACGATCACCGGCGCCTTCCCGCCAAGCTCCAGATGAACCCGCTTGAGTGCAGGGGCTGCCGCCGTGGCGACCTCGATTCCGGCCCGCACGCTTCCCGTGACCGACACCATCTGCGGGATGTCGTGGGCGACCAGCGCCCGTCCCGTGTCGCGATCGCCGCAGACCACGTTGAACACCCCCGGGGGGAGGAACTCGGAGGCCAGCTCGGCCAAGGCCACCGTGGATGCCGGTGTCGTATCCGATGGCTTGAGCACCACCGTATTCCCCGCGGCCAGAGCCGGAGCGAACTTCCACACCGCCATCATCAGCGGGTAGTTCCAGGGGGTCACCTGGGCACAGACACCGATCGGCTCCCGGCGGATCATCGACGTGTGGTTGGTCTTGTACTCCCCGGCTGAGAGACCTTGAAGATGACGGGCGGCACCGGCGAAGAACCGGATCTGGTCGGCGCTGGGCCCCACCTCGTCGCCTGCGACCATGTGCGCCGGCTTCCCGGTGTTCTCCACCTCGATGGCGGCGATCTCGTCGGCCCGGTCTTCGAGGGCGTCGGCTATCCGCAGCAGGGCACGACTCCGCTCCGAAGGGGTGGCGTCACGCCAGGCGGGGAAGGCCCGGGCCGCCGCCCGAACCGCGAGGTCGACATCCGCCTCCCGGGAGAGCGCCGACCTGGTGTACTCCTGGCCGGTCGCCGGGTTGACCACGCCCAAAGTCTCACCGCTCAGAGGCTCTATGAGCTCCCCGTCGATGAAGTTCATCAACATCCCCTCACCCTTTGAACTCGTCACTGAACTCTCCATCTGTCGGCTGTTGGGATGGAAGTTAATCGGGGAGGGCCGGCGTCATACTGGGGGAACGCCCCGGTGGGGTGACCTACCTATTGACCATGTGCTGGGCCAACGGGGTGAGGCGGGTTTCGATGAACTCCCTGACCTGACCCTCGAGCCCGGCTGTATCCATTGCCTTGCGAAAACACCTCATCCATTCCTCGGCCTCGGGCTCTCCGATTGGGAAGGGGAGATGACGCATCCGGAGACGGGGATGGCCACGCTTCTCCTCATAGAGGGGCGGCCCGCCCAACCAACCAGATAGGAACTCGTAGAGCTTCTGTCGGGAGGTGCTGGTGTTGGCGGGGAGCATCGCCCTCAGGGTCGGGGACTCATCTTCGATGATGTCGTAGAAGGCCTCGACCAACTGGCGAAGCGGGGTGGCACCACCCAACTCTTCATATGGGCTCGATGCCCGTCCCCAAGGATTCCTCCCGCCCGAATTGATGGGGATCACATCAGCCCCATGGGGTCGCCGCTCATGATCCATACGGTAGACCCACAGCAGGGTTGGCCAATTGTCCGACACAGTGTCGGAAAACCCCTAATGTCTCCCATCCGACGGTCGACGGCCGGTTCCTGTCACCGCCGGATGATTCAATCGGAGATTCAATGTCAGACATCATCGAGGCCGTCGGCCTCACCAAGCACTACGGCGCGATCAAGGCCCTCGACGGTCTCGACCTGGCCGTGCCTGAAGGAACGATCTTCGGAATGCTGGGCCCAAACGGAGCCGGCAAGACCACGGCGGTGTCGATCCTCACCACCCTCACCATTCCCGACTCGGGGACCGCCAGCGTGGCCGGTGCCGATGTGTTCGACTCACCAGGCGAGGTCAGGAGCCGAATCGGACTGTCGGGCCAATACTCGGCGGTGGACGAGCACCTGACCGGATTCGAGAACCTCGACATGATCGGTCGGCTCTACCACCTGGGAAAGAACCGGTCGATCCAGCGGGCCCGTGAGCTTCTGGATCGCTTCGACCTGACCGATGCCGCCGATCGTCCGGTCAAGACCTATTCGGGCGGAATGAGACGTCGTCTCGACCTCGCCGGTGCACTTGTCGCTGAACCACCGGTCCTCTTCCTCGATGAGCCCACCACCGGACTCGATCCGCGCAGCCGGATCGAGTTGTGGCACATCATCCAGGACCTGGTCGCCAAAGGATCCACTCTCCTCCTCACCACCCAGTATCTCGAGGAGGCCGACCGTCTGGCCGATCGGATAATGGTCATCGACCACGGCCAGGCCATCGCAATTGGGACCTCCGACGAGTTGAAGAACATGGTGGGGGGTGAGCGGATAGAGGTCACCGTCGCGGACGGCGCTGTCGACACCGCCAGGAGCTTGCTTGCGCCGCTCGCGATCGGCGAGATCCAGGTCGATGAACGGAGTCGTCATCTGATCGTGCCAGTGTCCGGAGGCGCGTCGGTCTTGACCCGTGCCCTCCGTGAACTAGACACCGCCGGTGTAGAGATTCGCGACGTCACTCTGCGTCGACCCACCCTGGACGATGTCTTCATGACACTCACCGGCCACGCTGCGGACGACCCGGCGGAAGGTGGGACCGAGTGAACCGGATACGCACCCTTTTCGCCGACAGCGCCGTAGTAGCCAAGAGGAACCTGATCAAGATCAAGAGAGTCCCAGAAGTGCTGGTGTTCGTCCTGATCTCCCCGATCATGTTCGTATTGTTGTTCGCCTACGTCTTTGGCGGTGCCATCAACGTCCCGGGCGGCTCGTACCGCGAGTTCCTCATCGCGGGGATCTTTGCTCAAACAGTGATCTTCGGGGCAACGTTCACGGGTGCCGGACTGGCAGAGGACATGCAGAAGGGCATCATCAACCGGTTCCGCTCACTACCGATGTCCCGGGCTGCGGTGGTGGTCGGGAGGACGGCCAGCGACGTGGTCTACAACGTGTTGTCCCTGATCATCATGGCGGGCACCGGTCTGATAGTTGGTTGGGGGATCCGCAACGGTCTCCTCAATGCCTTGTTGGGGTTTGGGCTCTTGCTCCTCTTCGGGTACGCCATATCTTGGGTCATGGCCTACGTGGGTCTGCTGGTCCCCAGTGTGGAGGTGATCAACAACGCCTCATTCATCGTGATCTTCCCGCTCACCTTCATCGCCAACACCTTCGTGCCGTCGGAGTCGTTGCCTGGCCCGTTGAGAGCCTTTGCCGAGTGGAACCCGGTCTCGGCGCTAACTCAGGCTGCTCGAGAATTGTTCGGGAACATCCCACCTGGCACTCCCGCGCCCGAGGTCTGGTCGTTGCAGAACCCGGTGTTCTATTCCCTGATCTGGGTTGCAGTCTTCATCGCCATCTTCGCCCCACTTTCGGTGCGGCGTTACCAGCGGATGGCAGCCAAGAACTGAAGTTTGTGGTCGGGCTTCGGCCTAGCAGTCCCGGCATTCGCGATTGGCCACCACCCGATCCGGGGTCTGGGGGCCGATTCGACCGGGGACCCGGGCTTCTGGATGGCCTGGCACTCTGAACGGGTCCCGGGGTTCGGGACCTTCAATCGCCTCACGAGACCGAACCTGCCGTTCCGTGGCAGCGTCTTCGACGGTCGGCTGTTCCGGGGTCTCACCGGGCATCCGGGTGCCTCCTTGACATGCTTCAGCCTACATTCAAACAGTGCGTCAGTGAACCGCTCACGATCCGATGGTTATCGACCCGTCTTCCCCGAGCGTCCAAGACGGGTTGTGGGCTACTTCCCAGGGGTGTCCGTCGGGGTCGAGGAAGACCGATGAGTATCCACCCCAGACAGTGTCATCCGGCTCACGGACCACGATGCCCCCGGCCGCGCGGGCTTCCTCGGTGATGGTGTGGACGTCGGCCGGGGAGCCGACGTTGTGAGCCAGAGTGACACCACCCCAACCCCCCTGGTCGGTGACCCCACTGTCCTCGGCGAGTCGGGCTCTATCCCAGATTCCAACGATCATCCCACCGGTCTGGAAGAAGACGATTTCCTCGTCTTCCCATGTTGGAGTCCAGCCAAGATCGATGTAGAACTGCCGGGATCGGGCTAGGTCTTCGACTCCCAATGTGACCAAGCTGACACGCTGTTCCATCCGTCGATTATGCCACCGGACCAGTTCGGGCGCGGACCCGTTCGACGGACGCCACGATGACCACTGCGCCCACCGTGATGACAGCACCGATCACCGAGAGTCGAGCGAACTGGCCGGAACCGAGTGCCAGACCACCGACCACAGGTCCCAAGACCCGTCCGATCGCCATCACCGCCTGCGCGTCGCCGACCCGCTCGGAAGGGGTAATGGACCGCTCGGCCAGCATGCGGAAGATGGCCGGGACCGCCATCCAGAAGGCGAAACCCCAGATGACCATGGCGACGAAGAAGGCCATCTGCGACGCGATCACTCCGATCGTGAGTGTGGGGATGGCGCATCCGATCAGCCACAGCCATGCGGTTCCCCGTCTGGCTGTAAGGCGAGTGGCCACGACTCCAAAAACGGCGTTGATGCTCACCGCCCACGACATGGCGGCCGGGGAAAGTCCCTGGACCGATGCAGCTGTAGCCGCCGTGAAGATGAACACTCCCGATCCCCCAACCGAGAGGATGGCGAGGCCCGCCAGAAGGGCGAGATTTGACCTCGAGCCGCTGACCTTGCGTCCGATTCGGGGAAGGTCTCCGAAGTCGACAGGGAGGAAGAGAGCGAGAAGGGCCAGACCCCCTAACGCCAGATACACGGTGCGATAGCCACCATGCTGGATGACCCAGCCGATGATCGGGGAGACGACCGCAGCCGTGACTGGAGCGATCGCGGCCACATCGCCGAGACCTCTGGTGAAACGGGTGGCGTCGGCCCAGGCGATCCAGGTGAGGGTTCCCAGACCGAGACCGGAGACGAACAGGGTGGCCAAGAGGACCCCGAAGTTGGGTGCCAGACCACTCGCCAGTGATGCCACAGCCGCCAGCAACAGACCGCCGTAGTGCAGTCTCCTGCGGGGCCGAAGTAGACGACCGGCAAGGAATGCGGCGAGAGCGAAGCTCGCCACCTGAGCGGTGCTGAGCAGACCGGTGACACCGATGGGCAGGTTGAGCTCCGAGGCCACAGAGGGAAGGAGGAACGTTGTCGCTGCGAATACCGCCGCCACCACCGCGGCACCGCCCAGCACTCCCGGTGAAGCTTGCGGGCGAACCGCAGCGATGGCGCGTGCCGGGATCGTCACTGCGAGGGGATATGCGGAGCTCGGGAGGCGATGGCTGAAGTCGTGATCGTGCAATCGGCGATGGTTTCTCCGTCACAGCA
>JBGTEJ010000094.1:0-17607 GCA_041747855.1 Acidimicrobiia bacterium
GACTTCGTCAAAGCCGAGTTCGCCCAAAGAGAATAGATACTCAGCAATCTCGGCGGACGTGCCGGTCACCGGCTTTTCAACTTGGGGTCCGTGCCCGCTACCGATCCGGTTACTGAACTCTTCGGGCACAACCGTGTACAGATCAAGCGTTCGAACCAGCGTGGAGGGGTCTCTTTCCTCCGCTTCGCAAGCCTGCTCCAAGAGGTCGATCATGGGCCTCAGCCGAGCTTTGATATCTTCGATTGACTCGTCCCAGCCCCACCAGTTCCACGCGTCGCCGTACCTCGCGGCCAACGCGAGCATTTTCGGTCCACCCGCGGCGATGTTGATCGGTGGACCGTTCGTGCGGGGACCGCGCAACACCATCTCGGCACCCTTGACCCTGTAGAACTCGCCTTCGAAATCGATCTCTCCGTTCTTCAGGAGACCGTGGATGATCTGAATAGCCTCGGCGAAGCGCGAGAAACGCCTATCCGTCGGGAACCCGAATGCCTCATAATCGGACTCTGGAGTGTTCCCGGCTCCGATGCCGAGGACATACCGCCCTCCAGATACCTCGTCGATCGCCTCGGCGATCTTCGCAGTCATCGCCGGAGATCGGTATGGGGAGTTGACAACGGACTGACCTAAGCTGATCCGGCTCGTGGTAGCAGCAAGCGCGGCCGCGATGACTACCGATTCCCACACTCCATCTGTGGCCTCCTCGCCCCGGTAGAGAAGGCCGTCTTCAAACACGAACATGTCGAACCCCGTGGCTTCTGCAACAGCGGCTCGCTCACTGATCGATTTCCAGGAAGGTGGAGGTGTGGGACCGTCCGGACGGCCATGGAGTTGATTGATGAGCCCTATTCGCACACCCCGACCTTAATCCTTAGGGCTCTTCGGAGTGCGGGTCCCCATTTGGACCAGTCGTAGTCCGCTTCCGGCCTGTCAATTCCCGCTCCAATCCAAACCGCCGCTCCCAGGATGTGAACTGTCAGGAGAAGGTCGCGCACGACGCGAAACGATGACAATGGCGATGCTGACTCGTGCCTGAACCAGAATCGGGTGGCGCCGGAGAACCTAAGGACGTCCCAAGAGCCGTCCTGATGCGAACAGAAAATGCTGCCAAATCGCTGCTCGATAGGATTCCCTCGTGAGAACAGTTTCCTCCCTGAGGATCTCAAAGACAGTTGAGGAGGCGGTCGCCGACGGCGCTCCGGTAGTCGCATTGGAATCGACCATCTTCACCCACGGCCTACCCCGCCCGCGAAACATCGACGTGGCCCTGGGCAGCGAGGAGATCATCCGTAAGGAGAACGCGGTCCCGGCAACGATAGGTGTCGTTCACGGCCAGGCAGTCGTCGGCCTGTCCGAAGCCGAGATCCACCTGCTCGCCCATGATGACGACGCCGCCAAGGCGTCGATCCGTGACCTCTCGTACGCCGCGGTCACACGTAAGAATGCTGGTACGACCATTGCCGCGACCGCGCTGCTGGCCCGATCGGCCGGAATCGACGTATTCGCCACAGGGGGTCTTGGCGGGGTGCATCATGGTGCTGCCGAGAGCTTTGACGAGTCCGCTGATCTGCTTGCCCTCTGCCAGATCCCGATCGTGTTGGTCAGTTCGGGAGCCAAGGCAATCCTCGACATCGGAGCAACACTGCAAAGGCTGGAGACGCTCAGTGTCCCGGTCGTCGGGTATCGGACCTGGCGTTATCCAGGGTTCTACGTGGTGGACTCGGGATACGACCTGACCTCGAGGGTGGAGAGCGCGGCCGATGTGGCAAACATGGTTAGAACCCAGAGAGAGCTTGGGATAGGCAGCGCCATCCTCGTAGCGAACCCGATCCCCTTGGAGAATGAGCTCGACCCGGGAGAGCTCGAGAGTGCTCTGGAACGTGCCTGGGCAGCAGCGGCCGAGGAGGGGATCCAGGGTCAGGCGTCGACCCCGTTTCTGCTGGACTTCATCCGTGTGGCGACGGAAGGCCGAAGCCTCGATGCCAATGTGGCGCTGTACTACAACAACGTGCGAGTGGCCATCGACATCGCATCGGAGCTAGCCGGGACTTCTTAGATGCTGGGAGTTATCGGCGACCTGGTCCAGGATGTCGTTGTCTGGCCCCTCGAGGAGATCCGTCCTGCCACCGACACTAGGTCGGAGGTTCGCATCACCCGTGGCGGGTCAGCCGCCAACGTCGCCGCCTTCGCAGCGCCACGCTATCCGACACGCTTCATCGGCTGTGTTGGTGACGACCTCGCCGGCCAGATCCTCTCCACAGAACTCAGCCAACATGGCGTTGACGTCAGGCTGCAGGTCCGGGGCAACACAGGGACGATCGTGGTCCTCGTCGACCAGGAGGGCGAGCGAGTCATGTTCCCGAGTCGCGGGTCATCAGCGATGCTCGAAGAGGTCGATCCGGTGTGGCTCGACGACCTCCAGATCATCCACATGACCGCCTACTCCTTCGACGGCGGGACCACCACCGACACCGTGCTGAAAGCCGTCGGGGAGCACCGAAGGCGGGGAGGCATGGTCTCACTGGACGTGTCGTCAGTCGGCATCATCGAGAAGTTCGGTACCGACGTCTTCTTGGACCTGATCGGCGAGCACCACCCAGACATCATCTCGGCCAACCGGGACGAGTCCATGATTCTCGGCCTGGCCGACGGAGCGCGGCCCGGCCCCAACCTGTCCCGACTCGGCAATGCCGTGCTCCTGGCCCGGCAAGGTGCAGATCCCACAAACATATTCCGCGACGGCCGCCATGAGGGGTCCATCCCGGTCGGAACCGTCCAAAACATCCAAGACACGACCGGAGCGGGCGACGCATTCAACGCCGGGTTCCTCACCACCTTTCTGATCTCAGGCGGCGACCTCGAGGCGAGTTGTCACGCCGGCCATGACCTGGCGGCGAGGGTGCTGCAATCGCCGGGCGCCGACGAGTCGGCGTAAAGGGCCTACCGCGACGCCCCCGAGCTCCGCTGGGCGGGGGCTAGCGCGCCGAGGTCGGGATGACTGCCGCACGAAAAGGAATCCAGGAAGTGGCGCGCTTGCTCAAAGATGGAGAGGCAACCATGGGAGGACAGGCCTTGACGTCATCGCCTTCCGGACCTCTCGGCGTCAAGTTCCTACCGGGCGTCCTGGCTGGTTCGGATTCACACCGGGAGATGCGGTCTATCAGAGGTCGCGCCGGGAACCGGGCTAGCGCGCCACGCGGTAGCGGAGGTAAACGAATCTCGAGCTGAAGGTGCGGGTCTCGACGAGTTCGACATCCACCCTGCGCTCGCGCTGGGGAAAGAACGGGGTGCCACCGCCAACCAGCACCGGGTGGATCACGGCCCGGTACTCGTCGATCAGACCCAACGCGGCCGCCTCGGCGGCGAGCGTCGCGCCACCGATCGCGATGTCACCCTCCCCCGGCTCGGCTCGCAACCGCTCGATCTCCTCCGCCAGGCCCCCGGAGGCCAGGCGGGCATTGCCCTGCACGGCTGACAACGTGGTCGAGAACACCACCTTGGGGAGCGGCTTCCAGAGGGCAGCCCACTCGAGCTCCGCGTCGTCGAGCGATGAATCCTGGTTGGCGGTCTCCCAGTAGAGCATCGTCTCGTACAGTCGTCGTCCCAACAGATGGACGCCGACCTCTCGTATCTCGTCGATCCAGAAGCGGAAGACCTCCTCGTCGGGCGCCGTCCAGTCGAAGCCGCCGTCCGGCCCGACGATGTGGCCGTCAAGTGAGGCGTTCATCGAATAGGTCACGCTGCGCATCAGAAGTCCTCCTCGGTACCGGGTGCGACAGTACCGCCGCCGGGCTCATCGTGGATAGCGAGACAAGGGCAAACGTCGCCAGTGACGGCACAGATGAACCTGTAAGATATCGGCATGCGTGATATCGGGGACCAAACACGCCAAATATCCGGAATATGATGCACCCATGGCACGAGCAGCGACGACGTCCGACGTCTTCAACGCGATCGCCGAGCCGTCAGGGGCCAGGCCCCTGTTGGCGTTAAATGGACCACGTTCCTGGGGTTGGCGCCGTCTTAGTTGAAGCCGAAGAGCGGGGGGAGCACCACCACGACCGTGGCGGCCCAGAGGGCGAAGACGGGCAGGTAATTGGTCTGCCAGCGCTCGAGGCGGAGGAAGACTATCTTCCGCATGAGGAACCGGACGGAGAGCCAGGCCGCCCCAGCCAGGTTGACCAGGAGCACCAGGTTGAGCCCGAGCGCCGCGGTGCGGTTGGGGGTGAACCCGAACTCGCCGATCCGGGCCACCATCACGCCGAGCACCATCAGGTCGAGTGCCAAGGCGCTTACCACGGCGACCAGCTGGACGCGGTCCATCCACCCCGGCGGCTTAGCCGGGTCCCGGGCGGACATGCCATAGAGGACGAGCCCGATGACCACCACCATGAGGGCGTCGAAGAGTCCGAGGAGCTCACGGTCGAACACTCCGCCCAGACCGGTCGCTGCGTAGACCACTACCGAGACCGCCAGCATCCCCGCGAACAGCGGCGTGAAGATCATGGTCAGCACCGGTGCCATGTTCTCGATGACCCGCTGCTTCGACTCCACCAGCCAGGCCGCGACGATCACCGCCCCGGCCGCCCCGGTCGGCAACACCCACAGCGCGAGCTGCTCGAGATCGACACCGGTCCCCTCGAGTAGCCCCGCGGTCAGCCCGGTCAGCACCCCGCCGCCGAGGGCGATGAGGACGTAGTAGATGAACCACTCGCCGGTGAAGCGGACGAAGTGCATGCGACGGTCAGGCGACTCGGTGTCGCCGCCCACGTACGCGTAGGCCGCCACAAACCACAGCAGGACCGGCAGGTGAGTCACGACCAGGAGCTCGGTCGGCGAGCCGTCGTCGAAGTGGTAGACGTTGACCACGATGGCGGCGATCACGAACGCGCTGGCGGTCAGCAGCCACTGGGGAAACGGGAGCCGTCGCTGCAGGGCAAACCAACCGGCAAGGAAGGGCAGCACCAACAGGCTGACATTGCGTGCGAACCACAGAGACTCTTCGTCCGGGAACCCCGAGATGAGACGGGCCAGCTGGACTGCCGCCGCGGCGGCGACCGCGAACAACAGCACCTCGCGCCACCGGCTGGCGGCTTCTTCTTCCTCCTCGCCGCCAGCGAGGACCAGCTGCTTCCAGAGCCGTCCGCTGTGCTCGCGGGCGAACTCCCGGGAAAGATCGTGGACGGTTCCCATCCGCTTCACGGCGACGAGGAAGGCCTCGTCGGTGGCGAGGCCAGCCGCGCTCAGATCGGCAACATGATCCCGCAGGTGCGCCTCCAGCTCCTCGGCATCCCGGCCGTCGACGGCGGGGCTCTGCTCCACGAATCTCCGCCACTCCGCGATCTGGGACTCCAACGACTCCATGGTCATGCCCTCCCCCACGCGAAGGAGAGCCGGCCGGCAGCCGAGACGGCTCGTACCACCCGGGCCAGTGTTGCCAGCCGCCAGGGTTGCGTTGCCTGAACGAACCGCACCAGATCATCGTCTCCAAAGACATCACCCAGCACCTGAGCCACGGCGGTCCACTGCCGCTTGTGCTCCGCGAACGCCTCGTTTCCTTCGTCGGTAATTGCGTAGTAGCGGCGACGCCGCCCCTCGGGTGAGGTTCGCCACTCTTGAGTCAGGTAACCGAGTCGGTGGAGACGATGGAGCAGCGGGTAGAGCATCCCGTCGGTCCACTCCAGCTCACCATCGGAGACCTCACGGACTCGCTTGAGGATGGCGTACCCGTAGTTCTGACCCTCGGAGAGAATGGCCAGGACCAGGGGCGTCGACGATGCCGCCACGAGGTCTTTGTCGATCTTCACCACGACCTCCGATACCTGGATGTTAGAGGCATCGTACTGCAAGGTATATAGAAGTGCAAGGTATTGTACGCGAAGGTTTCGGAGACCGCGTTCGACGGACATCTCTGGGGAACGACAGGTAGTCGACTCGCGCGATGGGCGCGCGATGGAGTCGCTTCGGAACTCGGATGGCAACATGCCAGAAAAGCCCGAAACCCTTGCGGTGCAAGGGTTTTCGGTAGTAGCGGGGGCGGGATTTGAACCCGCGACCTTCGGGTTATGAGCCCGACGAGCTACCAGACTGCTCCACCCCGCGTCGATGGAGATGCCATTGTAAATGACCCCCTGCTCTGTGCCAACAGGGTTTCTACTCCAACAGTCTCTCCACCGTCTCTGCGATCCGACGCTCCCTGGTCTCCGGCCGCTTCGCCTCGTAGACATACCAGAGGTGCTGTTTCCGATGCGATGGGGCCAACGAGTTGAACGCATCTCGCGCACGAGGCGTGGCTGCCAGAGCCGCGGCCAGATCATCATGGACTACCAGGGCATCGGCATCGTCGTACTGAGCCCAGGAACCGTCGGACTTCGCGGCAGCGATCACCGACGCTCCCCTCTCGGCGATCAGGCCGGCGGCCTCCAACCGGGCGACGCGTTCCTTGTTGGACCTGGCCCAGATCCCACCTCTTCGACGCGGAGAGAACCATCCCAAGGTGTAAGACTCATCGCCCTTCGCCGCCTGACCGTCGATCCAGCCGAAGCACAACGCCTCCTCGACTAGATCCTCGTAGGAGGGGCCAACCACCGACGCCGCTTTGCGCGGCACCAGGACCCAGGCCCCTTCGTCGCGATCCTGATTGACTCTGAGCCACTCACGCCACTCCATCCGGGACGACGGGGCAACCACCTCCTTGCCATTCGGGGAGTCCGGCAGTCCCATTCCAGACTCTCTCAGGCGAACTGCACCGAGCGTTTCGACAGACCGAACCAGAAACCGTCGACAACGCTATCCGTGTCGATCCCCCCGTCGACACTCGCACCCAGAGAGACGAAGAGCGGGGCGAAGTGTTCGGTGCGAGGATGAGCGATCGATGCCGCCGGGGCGGTGTTCTGAAAGTCCAGCAGGGCATCGACGTCGCCTGCGCCCAGGGTGCGATCGAGCCAATCGTCGAACTCCGCAGACCACGAGGGAGGCACATCGTCTGGCCCGGCGTGCCAGTTCATCTCCCTCAGATTGTGGGTGCTGAACCCGCTTCCGACGATCAGCACTCCCTGGTCCCGCAAAGGGGCGAGCCGACGTCCGATGTCGAACAGAACCCTCGGGTCCAGGGTCGGCATCGAGATCTGGAGAACCGGCACATCCGCGTCCGGATACATCTCCACCAGGGGCACATATGCGCCATGATCGAGACCGCGGTCCGAGTCCTGATACACCGGGTTGTCCGGGGTGGCCACCAGCGACGCCACCTGACGGGCCAGTTCTGGCGCCCCGGGGGCCGAGTATTCGACCTGGTAGTACTGCTGGGGAAACCCCCAAAAGTCGTAGAAGAGGGGCACGGTACGTGTGGCCGAGACTGTGAGTGGGTCGTTCTCCCAATGCGCCGAGACCATCAAGATCGAACTGGGTTTGGGCATGGCAGCCGCCCACTCGGCGAGTTGGCGGGTCCACACCGGATCATCGGCTAACGGCGGAGCACCGTGACTCAGATATACGACCGGCATCCTCTGGTCGGTGAACTCCTCGACTGGCTGATCCATCCTCCAATCCTAGAAGATGGCTCCTGTTGCCAGGGTCGTGCGAGCTAGTTGCTCATGGAGCCAGTAAGGTGACTCAGGTTTTGAGCGGGCTATTGCGAGATCGGAGACCTTGTTGGAACCAACACCGGGTGCTGCAACATTCAAGACGTCGGCCAACGCCTACGACCTTTTCATGGGTCGATACTCAAAGCCGCTGTCCATCCAGTTCGCCGACTTCGCAGGTGTCACCTCCGACCAGGTCGTCCTGGACGTCGGGTGCGGTCCCGGGGCCCTGACGCGAGTTCTCGTCTCTAGGCTCGGGGAAGCATCCGTGTCGGCCTTCGATCCTTCCGAGCAGTTCGTCGCCGAGTGCAAAATGGCCTGCCCCGGAGTGGATGTCCGGGTGGGAAGGGCCGAGGCGATCCCGTTTGGTGACGCAACCTTCGACATCGCCCTCGCTCAACTGGTCCTGCACTTCGTGTCCGACCCCCACGCGGCAGCGATCGAGTTGCGACGTGTGATCCGACCGGGTGGGCTGGTGGCCGCGTGCGTGTGGGACTTCGATGGTGGGATGCAGATGCTGCGTCACTTCTGGGATGCGGCCCTGGCCGTCGACGAGTCTGCGCCAGACGAGGCAAGCTTCATGCGGCGCATCGGTGAGATCTCAGCACTCTTTGCCGCAGCCGGAATGGAAGACGTGAAGGAGACGACTCTTCAGGTGACCGTCCCCTACGACGACTTCGAGGAGCTATGGGCTGGATTCCTCGCTGGTGTCGGCCCGGCCGGGTCGTACTGCCTTTCCCTCGAACCTGAGCAGAGGTCAATGCTCAGAGACGAACTGTTCCGCCGTGTTGGCGAACCGTCCGGAGCGTTCGAGCTCAGCGCCACGGCGCGAAGTGTCAGTGCCATCACACCCTCTGACTGAGCCTTCCACTCAGATGGTGAAGCTGGCATCGCTAAGTGGCTGCGGCAGCTTCGCTTAACCTCAGCTGGCCATGACCGTCTCGAAACGCCTGGCCCCGTACGGGACCACGATCTTTGCTGAGATGACTGCACTCGCCCAAGCTCACAACGCAGTCAACCTCGGACAGGGTTTCCCCGACTGGGATGGACCCGACTTCATCAAGAGGGCCGCAACCGAGGCCATGGCGGGAGGAGGACACGACCAGTATCCACCGATGCCCGGACTCCCCGAACTCCGAAGGGCTGTTGCCGACCGCTATTCGCCCCTCCTTTCCCGAGCAATAGACCCGGACACCGAGGTGACCATCACCTGCGGCTGCACCGAAGGGCTGATGACGTCTTTCCTCGGATTGCTCGATCCAGGAGATGAGGTGGTGGTCATCGAGCCCTACTACGACTCGTATCCGGTAGGTGTCGCTCTGGCAGGGGCGATACCCCGCTACATCACCCTCAGGCCACCTGGGTTCGGGATCGACACCGAGCAATTGACGGCGGCGTTCTCCGAGCGCACCAGGGCCATCGTGGTCAACACACCCCACAACCCAACCGGTCGCATGTTCAACGTGGAGGAACTCTCCCTGATTGCCGACCTCTGTCAGAAGTACGACACCATCGCCATCTGCGACGAGGTCTACGAGGAGATCACGTTCGGGCCGGATCACCTGCGGCTGGCCACATTCCCAGGCATGGAAGACCGCACGGTGACCCTCTCATCCGTCGGCAAGACATATTCCCTGACGGGGTGGAAGGTGGGTTGGGCGATAGCCCCGCCAGGTCTGACCCTCGGGATTCGTTCGGCCCACCAGTTCATGACTTTCACCACGCCTACGCCGGTCCAGCACGGGACGGTCGCCGCCCTCACCGCACCAGAGAGCTTCTACGAAGACTTGCGCACCCGATACCTGGGTCTCCGAGACCTGCTCGGTGCAGGACTCCTCGACATCGGATTCGATGTACACCAACCGGAAGGCACCTACTTCATGTTGGCCGGATTCCGAAACTTCTCCAACGAAGACGACCGTGGTTTCGCCCGCCGCCTCGTCACCGAGACCGGGGTTGCGGTGATCCCGCCCTCGGTCTTCTATCACGACCCCACCGAAGGAGATGGCTTGATCCGCTTCGCCTTCTGCAAGAACCCGGAGGTTCTCGAAGCTGCACTGGAGCGGCTCAGCACCCTGGTCCGCTAGTTAGGCTCGCCCCATGATCACTGCCATCCACACCCTCATCTACTCGGATGACGCTGAGAGGACTCGGGCGTTTCTGAGGGATGTGCTCGGGTGGGCCAATGTGGACACCGGTGACGGCTGGCTCATCTTCGCCACAGGTCCGTCCGAGATGGGGGTCCATCCCACTTCGGAGGGCGAGTGGTCGACGGCCAAGAAACACGAGATCTCCCTCATCTGTGACGACATCGAGACGACCGTGACCGACCTGAAGGCCAAAGGAGCAAACTTCAAAGGTGAGGTTGAGGACCACGGGTTCGGTCTCGTGATCTACCTCGAGGTTCCCGGCGGGGCGGCCGACATCATGATCTATCAGCCCAAGTACGACCCGCCTGCCCTGACCCTCAAGAGCTAGCGGAGAAGGAACCCGTCGAGGGTGTCACCGGTGTTGTCGGTGATCTCGAGCAACCCCTCGGTGTCGGTGAACCCGGCTTTCTCCAGCGCACGACGTGGTTGCGGCTGAACACCGCTGAGAACCACTTTGACCCCACCCTGATTGAGCCTCGCCACCGCAGACTCGAGAGCGACGAGTCCGGTGGCATCCATGGCCGGAACATCCTCGAGGTCCATGATCACCGTGTGAACACCATCACCCACCACACTCAACGCGTCCAGCGCTTTCTGGGCGGCCCCGAAGAACATCGGGCCGGCGACATCGTAGAACACGACCCCGGGAGGAAGTCCGCCCATGGTGTGACCCTCGGGACCCCCAACCAGAGTCGCGCCCGAAATCTCCACCATCCTCCTCATGAACAGCAGTGCTGCCAGGACCACCCCCACAAGGACAGCCACCACCATGTCGTAGGCGACAGTGAGGATGAAGCAGACCCACATCACGAGGACGTCACTTCGCGGAGCGATCCGGGTGATCCGCACGAAGTGGTGACGATCAGCCATGTTCCAGGCCACAACAAGCAGGAGTGCCGCCATCCCTGCCATCGGTATGTGACCGAGGGCCCTCGCCAACACCATCATCGAAGCGAGCAGGAAAAGGGAATGGACGACGACCGTTACCGGAGTCCGACCACCGGCCCTGATGGCCGTGGCGGTTCGCGCGATCGCACCCGTAGCCGCGAATCCTCCGAAGAAGGGGGCGACCATATTCCCGAGGCCGAGGCCGGCAAGCTCGGAATCAGGATCATGCCGACCCCCGGTCATCCCGTCAGCTACTACTGCGCACAACAGCGACTCGATCGAGCCGAGGAGGGCAATTGCGGCGGCGGTTGGGAGCAGGGCGGTGACATCTTCCCAACCCAGACCCGAGTCGGTCCACGGGAAACTCGGGGATGGGAATCCGGCCGGAACACCCCCGAACTCTGTGGCGATCGTGGCGATCGGACTCCCGGCGCGTACCAGTAGAAGCCCGGCCACTGTGGCAAAGAGAAGGCCGACCAGGGGACTCGGGACCCGACGGCTGACCTTGGGCCACACCACGAGGGTCAGCAAAGTGATCAGGCCAACCGCCAGATCTGGCCAACTGAACTCCGGCAGAAGCCCAACCAGATATACGACACGGTCAGCGATTCTCTCCCCCTCGAGCCTTCCCAATCCCAGAAAGTCGCCGAGTTGCAGCACCGCGATGACAACTGCGATGCCTGCGGTGAATCCGGTAGTGACCGGGTGGGGCACGAACTGGATCAGCTTCCCGAATCCGAAGAGACCCATCAGGAGCATGAGCACTCCGGCCATGGCGGTTGCGACCAGGAGCCCTTCGACTCCGTACCTGGCGGTAACGGGGATCAGGAGGACCACAAAGGCGGCGGTCGGCCCGGTCACCGAGTGCATCGAGCCACCGGTCAGGGCCACAACGATCCCGGCGACTATGGCGGTGAAGAGCCCATATTCAGGTGGGGCGCCGGCGGCGATGGCCAGGGCCATCGAAAGGGGCAAGGCAACCACCCCAACCACCACTCCGGCTATGGCGTCGGCGCGTAGATCGTCTTTCGTGTACCCCCGGGCCCGGATCTCCCTGATGGCCGAGCCGATCTTGAGTGGGGTGCGTTCAGTCGACTTCAATCGGGTCACGAGCCATAAAGCTAGCTACCCGCGACGATGACCCACTGCGATGTCTAGCGGTAACGCCAGACGATCCGTCCCCTTGTGGGATCGTAGGTGGAGACTTCTACATCGACGGAGTCACCGGGGAGGACTCGGATACCACGGCCTCTCCGCATGCGACCCGAGGGTTTGGCGAGCAACTGGAAGCCGCTCTCCAGTTCTACTTCAAAGGTCGAATCGGGGAGCATTTTCATGACCGTCCCTCTCATCCGAACATATTCCTCATTGTCCTTAGCCAAAGCTGATGATCTCCATTCAGATGCGATTCTAAGGCAAACCCGGTAGCAAGGCCGATCCGGGGTAGCTGGTGCGACTCTGCGACCCCGGCTTGGCTCCAAAAACCCGACGAACCGGACCCACAACCTTCACTACCCTGCGACTGGTCAGCCTCCGCGGGAAAGTAGGGCCTCGATCTCCTCGAGGGTGCGACGAGCGGTCCTTATCCATCGCTCATAGCCGGCCAGGTCGCCGCTGGTCAAGGCTGTCTCGGCGTTGGAGAACGCCTGAAGGGCCTCGATCACCAGCTGCTCGATGGTCGAGCCCGGATCACCAGGGTCGGTTGGACCCTGACCCTCTCCGAATACAAGCTCCAGAGCACCATCGAGACTGTCGGCCCACTCGATGCGTTCTCCGAAGACGACGACCACCCTACGGAATTCAGGGAAGGCCCCTCCCGACTCTTCGAGGTATATCGGCTGGAGATAGATGACCGAACCCTCGATGGGTACCACCAAGAGGTCACCCTTGATGACGTCCGACCCTGAAGCAGCCCAAAGTGACAACTGTTGGGCGATGTCGGGATCCTGTTCGATCCGATCTCCTACCTGTTTGACCCCGTCAACGAAGCCACCCTGTGGCATTCGGTAGTCGATCAATCTTCCATAACGGTCCGGGGTGGAGTCGGCGACCAAGAACGAGACCATGTTGCGACGCGTCCGGGGGTTGAAAGGTTGGAGGAGGAGGTAAGAGAGCTCTTCCTCGCCGGGAAGTTCGGCCATCAAGTAGTACGGCAACACCTGGCCGGCAGCGGGGGTTCCCCTCAAGTCGGCCCAGATCCGCTGGTCTATGGCCCGTGCGGACGTAGAAGGATCTTCGGGGAACGACCAGGCATCATTTCCGGTGAACAAATCACCGGAGTTGCTGACGTGGTATTCGAGATAGAGGTAACCCTGCAATCTGAAGAGGTCCTGCGGGTATCTCAGGTGCTCGGTGAGACCAGGTTCCATGTCAACCATCGGCCGAAACATCCCTGGATAGTTCCGGAGCCAGGCACGGATCAAGGGATCGTCTTCGTCAGCCACATAGAACGTGACATCGCCGTTGTGGGCCGACATCACCATCTTCACCGAGTTGCGGAGATAGTTCGTACCTCGTGGCATCTCCGAACTGGCCGGGAGACGGTCCAACGCATCGGTAGTGACCGGCTCAGCGTAGGGATAGTGCGAGGTCGTCGTGTACATGTCGACGATCCATACGATCTTCCCGTCGTGGATGACGGGATAAGGGTCACCGTCGGACACCAGGAACGGGGCAAGGGTGTCAGCCACCTGGCGCACATTGCGCTCCACTAGCACCCGGGTGTCGGGGCGGATCTCCCCTGAGATGAGGAGGTTCACATCCCGGTACCGGAAGGCGAAGGCGAGTCTTCGCCAGAAACTGCTCAGCTCGACACCGGCGTCACCGTCGTACTCGTTCAGCTGGACCCCTCCGGCAAGCGGCAAGTCGATCTCCTGTGGGGCCACACCGGTCTTGACCATGACCGGTCGTCCCGGCTGGTATGTCTCCCCAAAGTAGACACGGGGTTCCTGCAGCTCTAGGGATGGTGATGACGCCACCGGTGGCAGGTCACGAAGGAGGAATCGAGGCTGACCGTCGGACTGAACAGAGTTCGCCTGATTGACCACTGCACCAAACCCGTGGGTGTAGAAGAGTCTCGTGTTCTGCCAGTCGTCTCGAGGGAGGGCGACCTCGTCGACCTCTCGAATACCGATCATCACCTGACGGGGAACACCGTTGTCCAGGTAGCGATCGGTGTCGACCCGACCGATCAAGTAGTAGGGCTCGAGCTCCTGGAAGTTCTGATAGGTGCGGAGAAGGACCGAAGTGTTCCATATCCGAAGGTTGTCGATGGTGACCAGGTTGTTCTCGATGTCCTCGATGGTCAGATTGGGCGAGGCATCGAACGGACGGACCTGGATCTGGTCCAACATGTAGGCGGCCCTAGTGGCCGACAAGTTGTGCTGGATAAACGCGGTCTCACGTGGCAATTGGTTGGGAAGGACGTCGAAACGTTGGACCAAAGCCGGATAGAAGGCCCCTGCTGTTATCGAGATCAGCAGCCACCCCAGTACCGACATCGTGGCCAGGGTCCATCCGGACCGGAAAATGTTCACGATGAAGAGCACGGCGGCGATGATCGCCACCACCGAGAGCAGGGTTATCACCGGTAGACGGGCATTGATGTCGGTGAAACCGGGACCGAAGAAGCCCGGCTCGGCGTTGTTCGAAAGAAGGATCTCGTAACGGTCGAGGCGATATGAGATTGCTCGCACCAGAGCCAGCACGGCCATCATCACCGAGAGGTGGATCTTCGTGCCACGCGCCGCCGAGAGCCGTCGCCCGTTCAATCGGAGACCACCGCGGACGTAATGGGCGACGGCGGCAAGGATGGTGGCCATAGCCAGCAGGTTGAACAGCCAGTCGACCACCGTCGCCATCAAAGGCAGTTCGAAGACATAAAAGCCCAGGTCGAGCCCGAAAATGGGATCGCCGCTATTGAACGGCTGACGGTTCATGTAAAGGAACGCCTGGTCTCTCCACATGGGAACTGCGAGTCCGAGCATCAGGCCCAAGCCGAGTGGGACAACGATCTTCAACCGGTCGGACTTCTCGGTGATCCAATCCCGGAACCGCTCAGAGATCACGTCGTCATCTTCGAAAGGTGCCCAGCGGGGGAACATCCGATCAGCGATCGACAGGGTGACCCAGAAAACCAGGAAGGCGAACCCCACCCCGGCGACCCCGAGGAGTAGGTTCCACGACCAGTTGCGGACCCAGACCACCCGGTATCCCATAGAGTCGAACCAGAGATAATCCGTCCACAGTGTCCCCAGCGCGGAGAGTGTCAGATATGCGGCGAGCCCAATCAACACAACGAACGTCAGGGGACGTCGTCGACCGATCGTGGTGGGCGCCCTGGTGTACATCTCGAGCCGAGTCTACGGAAAGCCGCCAGTAAGACTCGCCCGAACTGGTGACCTGTCCAACCGGACTCACCGAACTAGCCCCCGGAGCTCAGGATGTTCGGGTGGTGCTATTCACCCGAGCTGGAGAGCTCTACACCGAGTTGATATGCCCGGATAGCGAGTTCTCTCACCCGTTGCTCGGCCTCGTCGGATCGCCAGACCCGATAAACCCGTGAAGCCGCCGACTGACGTTCCCTCTGCCCACTGCCAGCAGCGTCCAGCGACTCGGTAACCGCCGAACTCAGACTTGCCGAGAACTGGTTGAGAGTTTCGGAGTGAGGTGTGGGAGGACGCTTGAGACGTGTGTCCGACATGACCTCGGCGACACTGTGCCCGGAGGCGAAACTCTCCGCCCACAGGGTTATCAGATCGGCAGCGAGAAGATCGGCGTCCGCACTTGGCTCGGGTCGCCAATCCGGATCGGTACGTAGTTGATCTAGAGCAATGTTCTGCAGTTCGGTGATCGATTTCTTGATACCTCGCAGGGCCCGGTTCGTAATGGGGAGCAACCTGGCATCGCGTTCCTCGATCCAATCCCGCCCGCCGCCCAAGTCGCTGCCGACCTCGCCGGTTTCGGCATCAGACGTCGTTTCCGTTTGGGGTACGGGTTCTGTGTCATCGGCAGTCGGAGACACGGCAGCCGGAGCTTCAGGAGCAGTATCGACACCGCCCGCCTTGCTCCGACCGCCTCCCCGGAGGGAGGCAAACAGGGAGTCGACCTCTGAATCGCCCTCGGGCCCAGATTCGACGCTGACCGCGGGCTCTGACACCACCGCTACGTCCGGGTCGGGTGAGGCTGATTCTGGTGAGGTTGCGGGTTCCGGCTCGGGGAGAACCTCGGGCTCGGGGGCGGGAGGAGGAACCGGTTCCGGGGTCGACGGGAGCGAAGATTCCTGACGCATCTGTTCGGCAGGGATCACCCGAACCGTCTCGGGTGGCGCGGACACTTCGACAACTGCGGCAGGCGCAGCCTCTTCGCCGGGATGACGTCTGGGCTCAGGTTTTACCACTCGAACGGTTTCGCCCGACACCCAGAGGTTGCCACCCTTCTCAGAAGGTGGGGCCGGGACCACCCTGACGGTCGACCCTGAGTCCACTGAATCCCTCTTCACTTCGAGAGAGGCCTCGAGAAGATTCAGAGTCGACCGGGCATGCTCCAGTTCCTCCAACAGCTCGTCACGTCTCTTCTCCAGAGCATGGGTCCGTTCCTGGGAAACAGAAGCCTGGCGGGCGGCTGCGTCGAGGATCTCGTCTCTGCGTCGTGTCGCCTCGGCCGTCATCTTCTCAGCTGTCATTGAGGCGTTCCGCACCAAATCCTCGGCATCCCTTCTCGCCGATGAGGTAAGACGATGGGCTTCGCGTTCAGCCTCTCCCATCACGGTCAGGACATCCCTATCGGCCTGTTCGCTGATCCGCACGGCGTAGGTCTGCGCCTGTTCGATCAACTGCGTTCCGGTCGCCCAGGCGTCCCGACGCAGGGCCTCGGCGTCGGTGGAAGACTCCCGTCGACGCTCCTCCGCCTCGGCTATCGATTCGGACCTCCAGCGGGCGGCGTCCATGCTCGCCCTCTCCCGCATCGCCTCCGCCGCCTCTCTGGCTGTCTGGAGGATGGCTGTCACCTCCTGGCCTACCGTGTCGAATTCGGACCTCATGTCAGGGTTGTCAGCGACCGCGGCTGCCTCCGCCGCTCGGGCCAGACTCGCCTCGAGTTCTTCGATCCTGGTTGCAGCTGCCCTGAGGACTTCCTCCACCTGGGCGCGCTCCAGACCCCACACAGTGGAACGGAACTGGGTGTTCCTGATTTGGTCAGGAGTGGTTTCTAGTGCCATCCAGAACTAGAAGATACCGGCGATCGGTCCGTGTAAGAGGGTTTGCCCTATCTGGATGCCAGGTTTGCCAGGAACTCGAGGGCCTCGTCGATGCTTGCAATCGGTATGATCTCGATCCGCTCCCGCTGCGCGGTGAGGGCCGACTCGTAGTTGTCGACCGGAACCAGGATGTAACTGGCACCCGCCGCCTCGGCGGCGACCACCTTCTGACGCACCCCGCCGATGGCGCCAACCGTGCCATCAGGGTTGACGGTCCCCGTGCCGGCGATCACATGACCGTTGGTCAGCTGCCCCTCTGTCAGGGCTTCGATGATGGCCAGGGTATGAATCATGCCTGCCGAGGGGCCACCGACATTGCCGGTCCGGATGCTCAATTCGAAAGGGGCCTCAACGATCTCGCCGAGCATCACACCAATCATGGCCACCCCCGGCTCGTCCTCCCGCTCAGCAAGCTCGAACCGCAAGTCCAACTCTTCGGCCTCACGTCTCACCGTGACGGAGATCACCTCACCGACCGGCAAATCCCGCACCAGGGAGGCGATTTCGGCGATGGAGGTGACCGCAGTCCCCTGGACTTCGATGATGGTGTCACCCAACTGGAGGACCGCGGCCGCTGGCACCCCGTCGACCAATCCGTTGATGACCACTTCTATGGGCTCCATCTCGTACCCCAACTCGTTGAGGGCGACCACGATCGATCGAAAATTGGAGTCGTCCATCTGTTGCAGAACACGGGACCGATACTCCTCGTCGGTCTCCCCGGGCGTCC
>JBGTEJ010000095.1:0-14209 GCA_041747855.1 Acidimicrobiia bacterium
GAAATCCGGCTTGTAGCCCCTGCGTGCGAATTACCCTGCGCCGATAAGGCTAGCCAGGATAAACCGGTGTCACTAGAGCTTCGATATCCAGACGGTACCGTCGTCGCCCACCCTGAGGGCGTGACCGGTCTCGAGGTCGCCGCGACCATAGGTCCGAGGCTTGCCGCTGCCGCCGTGGCCGTGAAAATCAACGGAAAAGTCATCGACCTGGCCACACCGATCAACGAGGGTGGCGATTTCAGTGTGGTCACCCTTGCCGACGACGACGGACTTTTCATCCTCCGGCACTCTTCGGCCCATGTCCTAGCCCAGGCTGTGCTCGACGAGTTTCCCGGATCGACCTTCGCCATCGGGCCACCAATCCAGGATGGCTTCTACTACGACTTCGGGGTGGACTCTCCGTTCACACCCGAAGACGTGGAGAGTCTGGAAGCTCGGATGCGACAAATCATCGCCGAGGACCAGCCTTTCGAGCGGGTCGTCCTTTCCCGCGATGAGGCACGTGAGGTGTTCGCCCACCACCGGTTCAAGATGGAGCTGATCGACACCGTCGATTCCGCGCAAGGTGTCGACCACGACTCGGTGACGGTATACCGAAATCATGAGTTCGTGGACCTCTGTCGGGGACCACACCTTCCGTCGACAGGGAGGATCCCCGCAGTCAAGCTCCTTCGCAGCAGTGGGGCCTATTGGCGTGGTGACGAGAAGCGGGATCAACTGCAGCGCATCTACGGGACCGCCTGGCCGTCACCGGCTGATCTCGACGCTTATCTCGTGCGCATCGAGGAAGCTGAGAAGCGCGACCACCGCCGGCTCGGGAGCGAGCTCGACCTGTTCAGCTTCCCCAATGAACTGGGCTCCGGTTTGGCTGTGTGGCATCCAAAGGGAGGTCTCCTTCGCAAGATCGTCGAAGACCGCAGCAGGGAACTCCACGAACGATTCGGCTTCGACTTCGTATACACCCCCCATCTCATGAAGGCGGACCTCTGGCGGACGTCAGGTCACCTCGAGTACTACGAGGAGAACATGTATCCGAGGATGGAGATGGACCACGGGGTCGAGTACCAGGTGAAGCCGATGAACTGCCCCGGCCACATCCTCATCTATCAGAGCCGAGCCCGTTCCTACCGTGAGCTGCCGATAAGGCTATCGGAGTTGGGCGGGGTCTACCGATATGAGAAGTCCGGTGTGGTGCACGGGCTCATGCGCGCACGCGGGTTCACCCAGGATGATTCACACACCTTTTGCACCGAGGAACAACTCGCCGACGAGCTGCGGCATCACTTGCGGTTTGTGCTCGAGTGGCACACCGGGTTCGGTTTCAACGAGGCCGACATCGAAGCCGAACTGAGCACCCAGCCCGAGAAGTCGGTTGGTGAGCAATCGCGATGGGAAATCAGCGAGAAGCTGCTGGCCGAGGCTTTGGAAGCTGAAGGGGTCACCTACCGCGTAGCCCCCGGCGAGGGTGCCTTTTACGGGCCCAAGATCGACGTGCACATAAAGGATGCCATCGGGAGACGCTGGCAGATGGGAACTGTCCAGCTCGACTTCAACAACCCGGAACGATTCGACCTCGTGTATGCGGCCGCAGGCAACGTTTCGGAGCGTCCGTACATGATCCACTGCGCCAAGGCTGGTTCCATGGAGAGGTTCATCGGGGTGCTCGTCGAACACTACGGAGGGGCCTTCCCCATGTGGCTGGCGCCGGTCCAAGTCTCGGTGGTCCCGGTCGCCGACCGTCATCACGAGTATGGAGGTTCTGTGGTAGCCCGTTTGCGGGACGCAGGAGTTCGGGCCGAACTCGATATCTCTGATGAGACCGTGGGAGACAAGATCCGGCGCGCCCTGACCCAGAAGCACCCTGCTGTCCTGGTGGTTGGGGACGATGACGCCGCCAACCAAACCGTCGGTCTTCGTCTTTACGGTGAAGAGCATGACACCAGAGGTGTTGCACTCATCGAAGCCACCAACCGTCTAGTCGAGATGGCGCAGCGTCCAGGATGACCGACCGGAACCCGGAGTTCGACCGTGAAGGGATCCACATCGATCGGGATCTCGCCGACCAGCTCCACATCGAAGAGGAGCTCGACTCCAACGTAGAGGGTGTCTATACGTTTCCCTCTCCTCAGCGGCGACGGACCTACGCATGGGTTCTGGCAGCGTTCGCACCCATCGCCCTTTGGGTAGTTCCGGGCGGATGGTGGGTCGCCGTCGGTTTCCTCGCGGTCGCCGGATGGCTGGCGGTTTCAGCATGGCCCCTCAAGGTGGACGAGCACCAAGCACTTCGTGTCGCCGGGTCTCATATGCCGTTCCCTGTGGGTCACGCCTCCGCATCGGTGCGATTCAAAGGATGGCGTTCCCGCCCGCGCTGGTCGGTCGTTCTCTATTCGGCAAGCGAGCCCCCGGATGCCCGTGGTCTGGTGGTTGTCGACGCGGTGTCAGGTGAGGTCGTCGAGGAACCGTACGTGGAGGCCATAGCCCCGGTCTGAGGCGGGACTGTCCCTAAAATCCCGCCATGTAGTGGGTTGAAAGTCAGCGATCGTCCAAGGCGACGTAGTCCCGTGCGACTTCACCGACGAAGAGCTGACGGGGTCTGAAAATCCTCGTCTCTGGGTCCCCTAGAAGCTCTCGATACTGTGCGATCCACCCCGGGAGTCTGCCCATCGCGAAAAGAGCGGTGAACATGTCGGTGGGGAAACCCATGGCCCGGTAGATCACCCCCGAGTAGAAGTCGACGTTGGGGTACAGCTTCCTTTCCCCGAAGTAGTCATCGGACAGCGCCACCTCCTCGAGTTGCATGGCGAGATCGAGGAGCGGATCATCGACACCCATAGCTTCGAGGACGTCTTCGGCCGACTTCTTGAGAATTCGGGCCCTTGGATCAAAGTTCTTGTAGACCCGATGACCGAAACCCATGAGTCGGAACGGATCACTCTTGTCTTTGGCCCGTCGGACGACTGTCTGCAGATCCTCGCCCCTGGTGATTATGTCTTCGAACATCTCGAGGACCGCCTGGTTGGCACCACCGTGCAACGGGCCTGACAGAGCATGGATGCCCGCCGCCACGGAGCTGAAAAGATTCGCCTGACTCGACCCCACGAGCCGAACTGCTGAGGTCGAACAATTCTGACCGTGGTCGGCATGGAGCACGAGCAACAAGTTGAGGGCCTTGGCCACAACCGGATCGGGCATGAAGTCCTCGGCTGGCACCGAGTACATCATCTTGAGGAACCTGGTCGCATAGTCGAGGTCGTTGTCCGGGTAGATGTACGGCTGGTACACGGAGTACTTGTACGACCAGGCAATCATCGTTGGCGTTTTGGCGATCAGCCTTCTGGAACTGATGTCCAGGGATTCCTCGTCCTTAGGATCCAGGGCGTCGGGGTAGTAGCTGGCAAGGGCTGAGGTGGCTGACGCCAGGATCTGCATCGGATGGGCGTCGTTGGGGAAGGCCTCGAAGAGGTGCTTCATGTCCTCCCGGAGCAGGGTGTGACGGGTGATCGACTCCTCGTAAGACTCCAACTCGGTCTTGTTGGGGAGTTCCCCGTACTGAAGCAGATAGGCCACTTCGAGGAATCCGGCGTGCTCGGCAAGCTCCTCAATCGGGTATCCCCGGTATTGCAGCAAGCCGGCCTCACCGTCGATGAAGCTCACCGCCGATCGCCCTTCGGCCGTGTTGGCGAATCCGTTGTCGATGGTGACGATTCCCAGTTCCGCTCTGAGTCGGGAGATGTCGACGGCCGCGTCCCCGTGGGCGCCGACATATGTAGGGAGAGTCACCTCCTTGTCTCCGTAACGGACGACCACTTCTGACATCTGTTCCTCGCTCAGTTCTGTTGTGACCTGGAAGCCGCAATCACCGCCTGCGCCTCGCTCTGGGGCACCTCGGCGTAATGATCGAATCCGACCTCGAATGTGCCGCGACCTGAGGTCAATGATCGCAGCTCCGCGGGGTATTGCCGCATCTCGGCCATAGGCACCTCAGCGGTGACGATCCTGAGGTTGCCGTCACCATCCATCCCGAGCACCCTTCCCCGTTTCGAGTTGATGTCCCCCATGACATCCCCCAGATAGTCCTCGGGCACGGTGACGAGCACCCGCATCACCGGTTCGAGAAGCACCGGACGGAGCTTGTCGGCAGCCGTTCTGAATGCCTGGATCCCCGCCATGCGAAACGACATCTCATCGGAGTCGACGGTGTGGTACTTCCCGTCGAAGAGTTCGGCCGAGAGGTCGATCACCGGGTAGCCGGCCAGGATGCCCCGGACCAGTGCCTCCTGAACCCCCTTGTCGACCGCTGGAATGAAGCTCCGCGGTACCGAGCCGCCTTTGACCGAGTCGATGAACTCATAGCCCGAACCCCTCGGGAGAGGAGCGAACCGGACGAAGGCGACCCCGAACTGGCCACGCCCCCCGGTCTGCTTCTTGTGTTTGCCTTCCGCTTCGGCGGTGGCCGTGATGGTCTCCCGGTACGGCACCTTGGGGAGCTCTGCGTCGACTTCGACCCCGAACATTCGATGGATTCGTTCCATGGTGACTTCGAGATGGCTGTCACCCAAGCCGGCGAGGATGGTCTCACCGGTCTCGACCCGTCTTTCGATACCGACAGTTGGGTCTTCGTCAACGATCTTGTGAAGCGCAGTCGAAAGCTTCTCCTCGTCCTGGTGTGACCGCGGGGTGATGGCCACTTCAGCCACCGGTCGCGGATAGGTGACTGGTTCGATGACGGTGGCGTTGCCCGGGGTACGGAGGGTGTCCCCTGCCTTCAGGGCTTCAACCTTGGCGATGGCTCCGATTCCTCCCACCGGGAGGTCACTGACGTCGCGATGCTCCTTGCCCTGGAGCTTGAATAGGTTGTGGAGTCTTACCCGACCACCCCTGGCCACTTCGAGCTCCTGATCGGCCTTGGCAACCCCGGAGAAGATCCGGAACAACGAGACCTTTCCGACAAAGGGGTCAGACATCGTCTTGATGACATATGCGACAAATGGCCCGTCTTCGGCGGGTGTGATCGGTTCACCGGCGGAAAGTGGGGGCAGTTTTCTCTCGAGCGGGTTGGGTCCATAGTCCACGATGAACTCGAAGAGGGTGTCGATACCGATGAGCCTGGCGGCGGATGTGACCAGGACGGGATGGATCTGTCCGGCGACGATTCCCTTATGGACGGTGGCGACGATTTGATCTCGGGTGGGTTCGACCCCTTCGAAGTACGCCTCCATCATTTCGTCGTCGGTTTCGACGACCGTCTCGATCAGCCCGGTATGGGCGCTGTGGACGAGGTCGGCGATCTCCGCCGGTAGATCGATCTGGGTTGCCTTCGGTGAGTCTCCGGTGTATTCGTAGGCCCGTTCCGTGGCCACTCGGACCAGGCCCCGGAGGTCGGCCTCTTCTCCTATCGGTACCTGGATTGGGGCGATCTGCTTACCGAACGACTCGCGGAGTTGTTCGAGAGTCCGTTCGTATGATGCCCTCTCCCGGTCCAACTTGGTGATGACGATCGCCCGTGGGATGCCTTCCTCTCCAGCCGCCCTCCAAAGTTGTTCGGTCTGGACCTCGACACCGTCCACGGCAGAGACGCAGAACAGAGCGAGGTCAACGGCCCTCAATGCGGAACGTGCGTCGCCCACAAAGTCGGACGATCCCGGTGTATCGATGATGTTTATCCGGTGACCGTTCCACTCCACGGTGGCGACTCCGAGGCTCAGGGATATCTTGCGGCTGATTTCCTCTGGCTGGTGATCGAAGGTCGACGTGCCTTGGTCTACCGAGCCCATCCTGGTGGTTGCCCCTCCGACGAAAAGCATCGCTTCGGCCAGGGTGGTCTTGCCGCTGCCCCCGTGACCGACAAGGGCGACGTTGCGAACATTCTCGGGAACCACTTGACCTCCTCAGTTAGGGACCTGCTCAGATCCTAACGCCGGGGAACTCCCTGGTCTCCCGGCAGACTGCTACTTTCACGCTGTGATCGACATGCGAATCCGGCCACGCGTGACCCGGTTCATCCAACCGCTGGGTCAAGGTCTGGCCAGAATCGGAATGACACCGACGGTTATGACCGTGCTGGGACTGGCAGTGTGTGTCAGTGGTGCGGCGTGGATCGCCCTCGGCAACCTACGTGGAGGGGCCATCGTGGTCCTACTGGGGTCGCTGCTCGACGGATTGGATGGCGCTGTCGCAAGAGCGTCGAACAAGGTGACGGAAAGAGGGGCCTTTCTCGATGCCGCCTCCGACCGGATAAGTGAAGTGGCCGCTTTCGGAGGGTTGGCCTTTGCGATGGATGGGAGCCCAACCATCCTATTGCTGATCGTTCTCGCCCTCGGTGGTGCCATGCTCGTGCCCTACATGAGAGCTAAAGCCGAGGCCGCCGGCCTGGACGGTCGTGGGGGAATGATGGGGCGGGCCGAACGGATTCTTCTTTTTTGCACTGGTCTGATCACCGGGTATGTGGAGCCGATGCTCTGGGTGTTCGTGATACTCGTCTGGTTGACCGCCTTCAGCCGATTCTGGAAGACCTACCGATCATTTCCGTGAGGGATCTCGTCGGATATCTCGGTCTGCGTCTCGGAGTGGGCCTGGTCGGTATGCTCCCCGCCGGGGTTGCCCGATCGTTTGGCAGTCTCGCCGGCCGGGTTTGGCACACATTCGACCGGGGAAGACAGTTAATGGCGAGGAGACATATGTCCCGCGTTCTCGGGGAGGCGTCGAGATCAGACTCCCGAGCCGTCATGGAGTCTTATGGTCGTTATTGGGCCGAGGCTCTTTGGGCAAGGGAACGAAGAGTGCCCGGCATGCTCGCCACCACCACAGTCGAGGGTCTCGAACATCTCCTCGATGCCCGAGATCGTGGAAAGGGCATGGTCTTTGCGCTGACTCACACAGGCAACTGGGAGGCTGCTGCTCCGGTCGCCGTTTCTCACGGGTTGTCGGTCGTCGCCGTCGCCGAACAGTTGGGGAACCGTCGGATTACAGAATGGTTCACCGCGATGCGTGCCAAATTCGGGATCGAGATCATCCTTGCCACCGGTCGGGCCGAGGTGATGCGTCGACTTGAGGCCGCATTGGCGGCGAAAAGGGCGGTGGCACTGCTCGCCGATCGTGATCTGCGGGGTAGGGGAGTGGAGGTGAGCTTCTTCGGTGAGACGACGACACTCCCACCGGGGCCGTCCACATTGGCGATCAAGATGGACGCCCCGCTTCTTCCGGTCGCCTCCTTCTTCGATGGGGCCAGTCACCGTGTCGTGGTCAGACCGGCGATTCCGGTCCCTGTCGCGGAATCCCGGGCCGAGCAGGTCCGTGAGATGACCCAGGCCCTGGCCGTCGAGATGGAGGCGCTGATCCGACAGGACCCTCATCAATGGCACCTGGTCGTGCCCAATTGGCCTTCAGATCGGGTGTGACATGAAGGTCGGGATCGTCTGCCCCTACGACCTGTCAGCGCCCGGCGGTGTCCAGCAGCTGACCAGCGAGCTCGCCGAGGCGGTTCGGGCCGGTGGTCACGAGGTCGTCCTGGTCGGGGCGGGACGCTACGCACACCCGCGACCAGGTCACGACGACTCCACCGTCCAGGTGGGAAAGAGCTTCACCATCAGGGCCAACCAGTCCCTGGTCCCGCTCACTCTGAGTCCCTTCTCGTGGGGGCGAGTGAGACGCGCGCTGCGGAACGCCGACGTGGTGCACATCCACGAGCCTCTGGTCCCTCTGGTGGGTTGGGTGGCGATGACCCTCCGAGGACCCAAGGTCTACACCTTCCATGCTGATCCACCGCGTTGGGCGAGACGCGTCTACCGGTTCATCCCGGGCCTCGGAAGTCTCTTCCGTAGCGGTGTAGTTACCGCCGTCAGCCCAACGGCCGCATCGGCGATCCCGGGCTCCTGGGGGAGTGTCGAGATTGTGCCCAACGCCATCGATGTTGCCGCCTTCGATCTTCCGGTGCGGAGGTTCGAGCGCAGGGTGGTCTTTCTCGGTCGCGACGATCCACGCAAGGGCCTGGACGTCCTCCTCTCAGCTTGGCCGGCGATCAGATCGAGGGTCCATCAGGCAGAGTTGAAGGTGATGGGAGCGCGACGCGAGCAGACCATCGAAGACGTGGAGTTCCTCGGGAAGGTCACCGGTGGTGACAAGAACCGCCTCCTTGCGTCGAGCCAGGTCTATGTCGCCCCTAACACAGGTGGGGAGAGCTTTGGCATCGTTATCGCCGAGGCCATGGCCGCAGGATGTGCCGTGGTTTGCTCCGACCTGATGGCCTTCCGGGACGTCATCGGCGAAGCTGGCGAGCTGGTCCCGGTCGGCGACCCCGATGCCCTCGCAGCGTCGGTCGCCGGTCTCCTCGAGGACCCGGACCGCGCCCGTCGACTAGGCGACCGCGCCCGTAGAGAGGTGGAGCGATTCGATTGGGGTGTGATCACCGGCCGATATCAGATCATGTATCGCCGGGCTATCGGCTCCGGCGCCGACAGCAGGTAGAATCTGCTCATACACAAGGAGTCATTGGTGGAGACAGGTACCGATAGGGTCAAGCGTGGCCTCGCCGAGATGCTGAAGGGCGGCGTGATCATGGACGTGGTCACCGCAGACGAGGCCAAGATCGCCGAGGAGGCTGGCGCGGTTGCCGTGATGGCCTTGGAGCGCGTGCCCGCCGACATACGGAGGGACGGGGGCGTGGCCCGCATGTCCGATCCCACCAAAATCGAGGAGATCCAGGCCGCAGTGACCATTCCGGTGATGGCCAAGTGTCGGATCGGCCATTTCGCCGAAGCCCTCGTCCTTCAGTCGTTGGGTGTGGACTACATCGACGAGTCCGAGGTCCTCACCCCGGCCGACGAGGAGCACCATGTCGACAAGTGGGCCTTCACCACACCGTTCGTATGCGGGGCCCGGAACCTTGGCGAGGCTCTCCGTCGCATCGGTGAGGGTGCAGCCATGATCCGCACCAAGGGCGAGGCGGGGACAGGGAACGTCGTCGAAGCGGTCCGTCACATGCGGACCGTAACCAACGAGATCCGTGCTCTGACCACCATGGGCGATGAGCAACTGATGTCTGCCGCTCGTGACCTTGCTGCACCATACGACCTGGTCAAAGAGGTCGCCTCCACCGGAAAACTCCCGGTGGTCAACTTCGCCGCCGGTGGTATCGCCACCCCGGCCGACGCAGCCTTGATGATGGGTCTCGGTGTCGAGGGTGTCTTCGTCGGCTCCGGCATCTTCAAGAGCTCCGACCCGGAGGGCTTCGCCCGTGCCATTGTCGAGGCCACCACCTTCTGGAATGATCCCGACGTGGTCGCCAAGGTGTCTCGCGGTTTGGGCACCGCCATGCCAGGCATCGAGATCGGGTCGCTGAGCGAGTCGGAGAAGCTGGCCGGGCGAGGCTGGTGAGATGACCCGCGTCGGCGTCCTGGCCCTTCAGGGCGACGTCAGGGAGCATATGCGGATACTCGAGTCTCTCGAAGTCGAACCTGTCGAGGTCAAGACACCGGAACAGCTCGGCTCCGTCGACGCATTGGTGATGCCCGGTGGGGAGTCGACCACCATCGGGAAGATGGCGGTCCGGTTCGGTTTGATCGAGCCGCTGAAGCAGGCCATCGCCGGTGGTCTTCCCACCTACGGCACCTGTGCCGGGATGATCCTCCTCGCCGGCGCCGTGACCGAGGGCGATCAGCCCCTGATCGGAGCCCTCGACGTGCTGGTCAAGCGGAACGCCTTCGGCCGACAGAACGACTCCTTCGAGGCCACCATCGAGATCGACGGTCTCAACGACCCCTTCCACGCCGTGTTCATCAGGGCACCCTGGATTGAGAAGGTCGGAGCCGAAGTCGAGGTTCTGGCAGCTGTCGATGACCACCCGGTGATGGTCCGGCAAGGCAAGATCATGGCGACCTCTTTCCACCCTGAACTGACGGGCGATGGCAGGATCCATCAGATGCTCGTAGAGATGATCTGAAGTTCTCATGGCCGGTCACTCCAAATGGGCGAACATCAAGCATCGCAAGGGTCGTCAGGACGCGGCCCGTGGAAAGCTGTTCGGGAAGCTCGCCAAGGCGATCGAGATCGCGGCACGCGAAGGTGGGGGTAACCCGGAGTTCAACCCGACACTGGCTACCGCCATCTTCAAGGCCAAGGCCGCATCGATGCCCAACGACAACATCGAGCGTGCAGTCAAACGGGGCACCGGTGAGGTGGAAGGTGCCGTCTACGAGGAGATCTGGTACGAGGGCTACGGGCCTGGAGGTGTGGCGCTCTATGTCCAGATCCTCACCGACAACCGCAATCGTGCGGCGTCCGATGTCAGGTCCACATTCACGCGGCGCAATGGGAATCTTGGTGAGCCTGGCTCCGTCGGGTATCTGTTCAGTCAGAAAGGCCTGATCCTGGCGTCTGGTAGCGAAGATGAGATTCTCCTCGCCGCCCTCGAGGCGGGAGCCGAGGACGTCTTGGACAACGAGGACGGGACCTTCGAGGTGGTCACGACTCCCTCCGACCTGTCATCGGTCCGGGATGCCCTGGATGCCGCCGGTGTGGCGATCGAGTCCGCCGACATCACCCAACGACCCTCGACCTGGGTGCCGGTGGGGGAGAGCGACGCCCGCAAGCTGCTCAACCTGATCGATGCTCTCGACGACCTCGACGATGTTCAGGCCGTGTTCTCCAATTACGACATCGACGACGATGTGATGGAGAAGGTCCTCTCCGAGGCTTGAGGCTGAGCTTGGGTGGGACGTTTTCGAACCACAGACTTATGCGGCACGCAGCCACCGGTGACTATACGAAGAATGATCATTAGATAGTGGTGTAAGAGGGTTGTTTTTGTCCCAGTAGGAACGTATGTTCGGGCTATGAGTTGGTCTCAGGCTTTACCCGATGAGATCGACCGGGGATTCGATCGCTTTGCCGGGCTCCGTTCCGCCAGCGAGGCTGTGCTGTGTGAACTGATCCAGGCAGCCGACATCTCCCAGCACTGGATGGGTGACGGTGCAAGGTCACTCGACGACTGGGTGTCGGTAAAGCTTCGGACGCGAACCGAGACCGCCCGTCATCTGGTGAGGATCGCCCGACGCCTACTCGACCTTCCTCTGGTGTCAGAGCGGTTTGCAGCGGGCGACCTCTCGCTCGACCAGGTCGATGCCATCAGCCGGGTGGCCCATCCCGACACCGAGGAGTCACTCATCGAGGAGGCGCTGGGACTTTCCAATCATGCACTCGACAGACTGGCCCGCCGGGCCAACCCGCCACAGCTGCTGGATGAGCACCGCTCCCACCAACGGCGGTCGCTGTTCATGCAGTGGAATCTCGACCAGTCCGAGCTCAAGTTCAACGGCAACCTCCCGGCGACCCAGGGTGAGATCGTCCAGGATGCACTCGAGTCCAGGGCGGACCGGTACGGCCCCAACCCTGCGACGGGCATGTTCGATGCGTTCTCGACTCGGCTCGCCGATGCCTTGGTGGAGATGGCGGCCACCACGTCCGGTAGCTCGCCCCGACCGCCCCAGGTCTCGGTGCATGTCGACCTCGATGCTCTCGTTTCCGAGGGCGACGGAGTGGCCGAACTGTTCAGCGGAGCGTTGGTCCCCAATGAAACCGCACGTCGGCTCTGCTGCGACGCAGTGGTGGAAGGCGTGGTCCGCAAGGACGGTGTCGTGATGGGTGTAGGTCGCAACAGCAGGACAATCCCTGGTTGGCTACGACGACTGGTCTACCACCGTGACGGCAACCAGTGTCGGTTCCCCGGGTGTCATCACACCCGTTGGCTGGAGGTCCATCATCGGCAGCATTGGGCACATGGCGGCCGAACCGACCTCGACAACTTGATCCTGATCTGCGGATACCACCATCGATTCGTCCATGAGCATGGATGGCACATAACCGGGCCGCCCGACACGCCGACATTCCGCAAACCCGACTGGCGGCCCTATCCCAATAGATGGGAAGCACTGGACCCCCGGCTGAAAGAGTTGGTCCGACAAACCTAGGGGCGGCCCTACGAGGGTCGGCCCCGGCAGCCAGCGTTCACCACCACAACTCCACTCCCTCCCACAGTTCAGGTAAACAGGCGTCACGACGCCATTCAGGCATGCCCGGGGAAGGTCGACATCGAAAGGCTGGTCGTGGTCGATTCCGATCACTACGCTCTAGAACATATGTTCGTCCTCGGTATCGATCCGGGTCTGTCCACGACCGGTTATGGCCTGGTCGAGGGGATTCATCCCCCGAAAGCGATCGTGGCCGGTGTCATCCGAACCGATCCCGAGCTGAAGACCCCTGTCCGTCTGGCCGAGCTCTACGACGGCCTGACCAGGGTGATCGAAGACTCCAAGCCCGATGTCGTGGCCGTGGAAATGGTGTTCACCAATCGCAATCTCCAGACCGCCATTTCGGTGGGACGGGCATCCGGTGTGGTCCTGTTGGTTGCGGCGAGGGCCGGGCTTCCGGTGTTCGAGTATGTGCCCACCGCGGTGAAATCGGCGGTGACCGGCGACGGATCGGCTAACAAGGTGCAAGTGCAGACCATGGTCGCCCGTCTCCTCAGCCTCGCCCAACCGCCCAAGCCCGCTGACGCCGCCGACGCACTGGCCATCGCGTTGTGTCATCTGCGTGTCGCCCCCCTAGAGGCGCAAAGGTCATGATCGGGAGGATCAGAGGCGTCTTGGTGTCGACCCGTGAGACAACAGTGTGTGTCGATGTCGGTGGTGTCGGCTACGAGATCCACATGACACCCCGCGACCTTGCCTCCCTTCCCGGGGTCGGCGAGGAGATCGTGGTCCACACCCACACCAACGTGCGTGAGGACGACATCAGTCTCTACGGGTTTGCCTCGGACACCGATCGCGA
This sequence comes from Acidimicrobiia bacterium, assembly GCA_041747855.1. Classification (GTDB taxonomy): domain Bacteria; phylum Actinomycetota; class Acidimicrobiia; order Spongiisociales; family ZC4RG35; genus ZC4RG35. The sequence continues at coordinate 12,823 of JBGTEJ010000095.1, forward strand.
ACTGTTCCGGGTCCTGATCACTGCCAGTGGCGTGGGACCGAAGGTGGCGATGGCGATGCTGGGCTCCATGGCCTCAGGCGATCTGGTCCGGGCCATCGTGTCGGAAGATGCCGACGCCCTCACCGTCGCACCAGGTGTCGGGAAGCGTGGAGCGCAGAAGATCGTCCTCGAACTGGCCCCAAAACTCACAGGGCGTCAGGTCGATCTGACCACCGGCAGTCTCGGGTCGGTGCGGCAGGCCCTCGAAGGGCTGGGATACTCACCCGCCGAGATCAACGAAGTGATGGGCGATGTTGACCCTGAAGTGCCGCTGGCTGACCAGATCAAGTCAGCCCTCCAGAGTCTGGGGAGGCGATAGCCGATGAGAGAAGACAGCCTCCTCAGTCCGACCGTCGTTGACGAGGCCGAGCTGACACTCCGGCCGAGGACACTCGACGAGTTCATCGGCCAGCCCAAGGTCAAGAACCGGCTCCGGATCTCGCTGGAGGCGTCGGTGAAGGAGGGCCGTCCCCTCGACCACGTCCTCCTTTCCGGGCCACCAGGCCTGGGCAAGACCACATTGGCCGGGATCATCGCCGCCGAGAAGGACGTCGCCTTCCGGGTCACATCGGGCCCCGCCCTCGAGCGGCCCGGTGACCTCGCCGCCATCCTCTCCAACCTCCAACCACACGACGTTTTCTTCATCGACGAGATCCACCGGCTTCCACGTGCCGTCGAAGAGGTGCTCTATCCGGCAATGGAGGACTTCCAACTCGATGTCGTGCTCGGGAAAGGCCCCACTGCACAATCCATCCGGATCGACCTTCCCCGGTTCACGCTGATCGGCGCCACCACCCGCAAAGGCAAGGTGACCGCACCGCTCCGTGACCGTTTCGGGATCGAAGAGAAGCTCGACTACTACGAGCCCGAAGACCTGGCCAAAATCATCAAACGGTCGGCGATGATCATCGATGTCGACATCGATGATGAGGCAGCCGAACTGATCTCAACCCGGAGTCGTCAGACACCCCGGATCGCCAACCGGCTGCTGGCAAGGGTCAGGGACTATGCAGTTGCTCGTGCCTCTGGCGTCATCGACCTCGAGGTGGCCCGGGAAGCTCTCACTGTCTTCGAAGTCGACGGTCTCGGTCTCGACAAGGTCGACCGGGAGATACTGGAGGCCATCGTCGACAAATTCAGTGGGGGGCCGGTGGGATTGTCGACGCTGGCGATCGCAGTTGGGGAGGAGCCGGAGACCGTCGAGGACGCCTACGAGCCGTTCCTCCTCCAGTCCGGTCTGATCAAACGGACGGCCCGGGGCAGGATGGCAACGGCGCGTGCCTACGAGCATCTCGGCAGGGAGTGGTCGGAGAGCGAGCACCCCCGGCTTCTCTGAACCGTGAGAGTC